>CAMAUZ010000032.1 GCA_945861535.1 Akkermansia muciniphila
GAACTGCGAAATGCAGTTCCGATCAATAAACACAGGGCTGGGGCGCTCTTCAATGTTGCAGACCACCGATATTGAACACCGAAGTGCATGAAACCATTGTAAACAAAGGTCCAGATCGCCTTTGCAAATCCTTACGCGGCGATTTGGGCCTCACCACCATTGCACTCGTGACGCTTCCCAGCGTACTTGTGAAGGGGCAAGTCCATGCTTAGCCGTAACCATTCAGTCGAGCCGCTATTGGTGAACCACAGAGACACGATGAACACAGAGAAGACAAAGAATTCTCCGGCTGACAGTGAGTCACTGAATAGTTGCTTCCCGGCGTCGCCGTCCCCCCTTGTTTTTCTCTGTGTTCATCGTGTCTCTGTGGTTTCAATTCCGGTTTCAACCGAATGGAAACGGCTTAGAAAGTCGATCCAGCGGGGGCCAAAACGCTGACCGTCGAACAGGTCACCGAACTCCTCAAACGGCCCAACTCCCTACGGTTGAGCGTGACGGATTTGTCCCCCGAAGTGGCGGCAGTAGCCGCCGAGGTCAGGAGGCTGATTCCTCCGCGAGCCCTGAGTCCATCTCCTCACCTCGGTGGCTACGAAGTTCTCCGAACCTTGTAGTTTTCACCGCCCAGCTACTGGTGGAAAACTGCGCGCGTGATTGACGAAGTACTCCCGCCTCTCCACGCTGACTGGGAAGTTCCTCACCGCCTATGAACAACCTCCTTTTGCGCGCTTGCGCCTTGCTGCTCCCCATCGTCTTGCCCGTGGCGACTTTCGCTGCGGAGCCGGAAACCTCCACCCACCTCCACTCCAACTCCGTTCCGCAGGCGCTCGGCCTCATGGTCGCGTTCGCGCTCGTTGGCATCGTGGTGGCCATTGCGGGCTACCGGCTGTTCGACAAGTTCACGCCCGGCGACCTGCACAAGGAAATCCTGGAGAACAAGAACGTCGCCGTCGCCATCATCGCGGCGGCGGTCATCCTCGGCGTCTGCATCATCGTCGCGGCGGCCATCATGGGCTAAACGCGTCATGTCACTCGCAAAATGAAACGGAGCCAACACATCCGGTTGGTGCTGGTGGGCGGTTTGTCCACGGCAGCTTTGGCGGGCGGCGCGAACGACGCGCCGGCGCAGTCCCCGCCCACACGCGCCTACGCGCTGCAAGGCAACGCCTTCACCAACGACCACTACCTCTCCTACGCCGGCTACTACCACGCGCCCTACCGCGCTTGGTTTCCGCATCGCTACAATCACTTCGACCCGCAGCAGCAAAAGTATTTCCACGGCGGCCAGTGGAGCGAACAACCGCACCAGAGTTTCACGAACATCTCCACCCCGCTGCCGCAGGCGGTGAACGCCGCCATCGCCGCGCAGCCCAAGCCACCGGTCCACAGCAGCACGACGCACCGCAGCGGCTTCGGCAGCACGTCGCGCTCGTCGTGGGGAGGCATCGGCTCGTGATGAACGCGACGATTTCACCGCGGTCCGTGCCGGCGACTTGCAGTCGCCATCGGTCGCGTTGGGCGGCTGCAACAGACGGCGACGGCAAGTCGCCGGCACAACGATGACCCGCCACTCCCTTGCTCCGCGCGCAGACTGGCCGGCGAAGGTCGAGCAAGTCGGCCTCACCTACCATTCGCACGCGCACGGCCCTTACTGGGACGAGTCGGCCTGCTACGAGTTGAGCGCCGAGGAAGTCGCCGCCTTGGAGTCCGCCGCGAACACGCTGCATCCCCTCTGCATCCAGGCGGCGGAAGCGGTGATTCAACACGGCTGGTGGGACCGCCTCGGCATTCCCGCCGTCGCCGTGCCGGTGATTCTTGCGAGCTGGGAGCGCGACGACTTCAGCGTCTATGGCCGCTTCGATTTCGCCTTCGACAGCGCATCGCCGCCCAAGCTGCTCGAATACAATGCCGACACGCCGACCGCGCTCCTCGAAGCCGCCGTGGTCCAGTGGTTCTGGCTCCAAGACACGCGCCCGGCCAGCGACCAGTTCAACTCCATCCACGAGCGCCTCATCGCCGCGTGGCAGCGCTGGGGCGGCAAGGCGCTTCACTTCAGCGCCATCAAAGACCACCCCGAGGACGAGCAGACCGTGCTCTATCTGCGCGACACCGCCGAGCAGGCGGGCGTGGCGACGCGGTTCGTTTACGTCGAGGACATCGGCTGGAACGGCGCGGACTTCGTGGACCTCGCGGACAAGCCCATCGCGCAGTGCTTCAAGCTCTACCCGTGGGAATGGCTCTGGCACGAGGAGTTCGGCCAGCACCTCACGCTGGAGCGCACGCGCTTCATCGAGCCGACTTGGAGAATGCTCCTGAGCAACAAAGGCCTGCTGCCCATCCTCTGGGAACTTTTCCCCGGACACCCGAATCTCCTGCCAGCTTACGAAGCGCCCGAACCGCTCGGCCAGAACTTCGTCAAGAAGCCCAAGCTCAGTCGCGAAGGCGCGAACGTCTCGCTCGTGCAGGCGGGCCGCGTCGCCGAGGAAGTCGGCGGCGACTACGGCCACGAGGGCTTCATCTATCAGGCAGTCGGACCGCTGCCGGAGTTCGCGGGCAACCATCCCATCTTCGGTGTGTGGGTCGTGGACCACGCGGCGGCGGGCTTGGGCATCCGCGAGGACACGCGCCGCATCACGGGCAACCTGAGCCGCTTCGTGCCGCACTTCTTTAACTGAACATGACTAGCCGACGCACCCAGACGGAACGCAGTTGCCGCAGCGCGCAGGCGGATGTCGTGCTGGGTGATTACTTGCTGCGTGACTCCATCCAGGCTTGCTCGAACTTTTTCACGCATCACGGATCACGCCTCACGCCTCACCTCCCCATGAGCCACGCCAACCCCACGCCCGTCCGCGTCGGCATGACCGGCACCTTCGCCGGGAAGCCCTACACCATCATCGCGCGCGTCGTGATGGGCATGGAGGCGGAGGGCGAGACTTACTACTGGAACGAGTTCTACCTCAGCGACGGCTCGGACCGCATCGCGATGCTGGTGTGCGAAGAGATCTTTGGCGCGCAGCAATGGCGGCTCTTCACCGAGTTCACGCCGCAACAGCCGCTGACCGCGCGTGAGGCGGGACTGAAGAAGGTTGGCGACCGCGTGAATCTCGATGGCCTGTCCACCGAAGTCACCGTTGTGGACGAGACGCGCGTGTATGAAATCGAAGGCAATGCCCCGGACTGGGTGTCCGAGGGCGACGAGGCGCAGTATTTCAACGCCGAGGCCGGCGGGAAGTTGTGGGTGGTGAGCTGGAGCGGCGACGAGGTGGAATACTACCGCGGAATGCAACTGCCCCCCGAGGCCGTCGCGCAGGCGCTGCGGCTGCCGCCGGCCTCGTTCAAGAAGGTTTCGGGAAGCAACTTGGTCAGTTCCAGCAGCATTGGCGGCGGGTTGAACTGTGGCGTCATCAGCGCGCTGCTCACGTTTGCGGTGGGCGGGTTCTTCATCTTTCGTTCGTGCAGCTCGGGCCCGCGTTACACAACCACGCACACTCCCGCGCCGTCGTCGCCGGTCGTCCAGCCCGAGCCCGCGCCGCCGCCGCCGCTGACCGTTGGCGCCAATGTCACCCTCGACGGCAAGGCGTTTCGCGTCGTCGGGCACCGCGTCGTGGAATGCACCAAGGTCAACGCGCGGTGGAACAGCCACCAGTATCAAGTCACCGACGACTCGGGCCAGACCAGCCTGCTCGTCCTCCGCTCGCAGCCCGGCGCGCAAATCTGGCAACTCTTCAAGCCTCTCGCCCCCACGCGTCCGCCCACTCCGCTTGTTGCCGCCGCCATGCGCGCCGGCGAGGCCGTGACGCTCGATGATTTCCAAGGTCGCATCAGCGAACTCTTCATGTCACGCACCGTCACGAACAGCGGCGCGTCCCCCGACGCTTTCTCCGGCACCGGCCTCACCTACCACTACCTCGCGCAGACCAACGCCAGCACGCTCCTCGCGAGCTGGAACGGCGAGCGCATTGTCTTCCATCGCGGCCAGCCCGTAACGAAGCACACGCCGTAAACGGAGCGCGGCACTAATGAGACCGACGCAAAAGCAATTCTCCCTAAACCGCGTGGCGTCCAGAAAGCAGATTCCTGACAGTTAAGGTCCGAACCATGAAAACACTTCTCGTCGCCCTGTTTCGCATGAAGTTTGTCCTCCTCCTTGCCGCTCTGCTGCTGGTGACGGCATCCGCCCGTGCGGCTCATGTGAAGCTCTTCGTGCTCACCGGCCAGTCCAACTCGCTCGGCACGACGGACGGTGACGGAGCCGAGCCTTCGCCCGGCGCTGACGCGGCCGACAAGGAGGTGCGCTTCTTCTGGCACAATCTCGCCAACGTCGCCAAATCGCTTGGCGACTCGGGCGGCGCGTTCACCACGCTGCGCGAGCAGCAGGGTGGGTTCTACAAGGGCAGTGCGACGCACTGGGGACCGGAGATTGGCTTCGGGCGGCGGCTGCATCGCGCGGGCGTGCGGGACTTCGGCATCATCAAGGCCAGCCGGGGTGGTGGTGGAAACTCCTTCTGGTCCAAGGCCGCCGCCGACCATCACATGTATGACCATGTCGTGAAGACGGTCACGGTCGCGACGGCAGACCTCGCCAAGGGCGGGCACACGTTTGAAATCGTCGGACTGCTTTATCTCCAAGGCGAGAGCGACTCGCCGGCCGCGGCGGACGTGGCGGACACGCGCATCCGCGAACTGGCGGACAACCTCCGGCGCGCCCTGCCCAACGCGAAGGCGATGCACACGGTCATCGCCGGCATCGCCGCCACCGGGGCCACGCGCGACACCGTGCGGGCGAAGCACGCGGCGGTGGCGGTGACGGACGCGGCGCAGTTCAGCTTCTTCAGCAGCACCGACCTGCGCGACCAGATGCCTGACCGACTCCATTTCAACAAGCCCGCCAAGCTCGCCATCGGCGAACGCTTCGCCGAGGCTTGGCTGCGAATCATCAGCCAACCCAAATCCAAGGAAGCCAGGTGAATCTCCCAAGGCCCCGACACCACTCGTAGCGGCCGACGTGAGGAGGCGGAGCCTGCGGCACCCCACTGAATCCGCCTGCCAAAGTCCGGTACCGCAGGCGTCTCGCCTGCGAGTTCGCGGGGCGTCTCGCCCCGAGTCGAAACGGGCGGCGAGACGCCGCCCGAACTCGCAGGCGAGGACGCCTGCGGAACCCCGGCGTCGGCACAAGGGACATGGGTTACGCGGATGACATGATTGCCTACATCCTCTCGCGCCGCGTGTGGGAAGAGGGCGGCTACAAAGGCGGCACGTTCCTCTTCGAGTATGGCCGCCCCGCCTTCCGTTGGGTCGGCGACATCGCGGATCACATCGCGGCGCCCGTCCACAAACTCGCCCGGCAGGTCGGTGCGGTGACGGCGACAAAGTAACCACTCCAGCAACGGTGCTGTCATTCACGGCGACCGTCTGGTAAAACTCTCGCCATGAAAACACAGCTCTTCCTCGCCATTGCCCTGCTGCTCGCGTCGCGCGTCGCGCTCCCTGCCGCCGAGGTCACGGGCGAGGTGCTCAATCCCACCAAACAATTCGGCAAGGACGTGAACTACCGGCTCACCGGCGATGCGACGTTCGGCTGGCTGACCGGCGCGCAAGGCGGTGACATCAACCTCAACGGTCATGCTTTGATCATCGAGACCGGCGGCGGCAACCGGACGATTTTCAGCGGCGCGATTTCCGGGGCGGGTTCAGTGGAGTGGCGCGGCGGCCGCGTGCCACAAGTTTCGCCGTCGGTCCTGACCGGCACCGCGCCCAACGCGTTTACGGGCCGCTTCACACTGGTCAACGGCGTGCTCGATTTGGACAAGCCCGCTGGCGTCGATGCCATTTCCGGTGACTTGCTCATCGGCGTGAAGGGCGACGCGATGGTGAAGCTCAACCGCGCGCATCAAATCAATGACGCGGCACAGGTCACCTTGGGCGGGGCGGGCGTCAGCAGCTTGGACCTGCAAGGCCATGACGAGAAATTTGCATCGCTGACGCTGGCGACTCACGGGGTGATTTCGTTGGGCACCAATCCGGCCTCGTTGCTCATCGGGGACAGCAGCGGTCGTCCGTGGAACCTCGCCAAGACGCTGACGATTCGTGGGTTCAAGCCCGGCCGGGACAAGGTCGTTTTTGGCAAAGATGCGAATGGACTGAGCGCGGCGCAGCTTGCCCGCGTGGGGTTCGCGTCGCCGGCCGGTCTGCCGGAGGGGCTTTACACGGCGACCATGGGTGCGGACGGGCAACTGGCACCCGGCACCGTGGTGAAGGCCGCGCAGCCGCCGTTCGATGTTTCAGCGGACGCCGTGGCGGCGCGGAAGAAGCTCTATGACGTTCCCGGACTCACCGCCCTGTCCGCCGCCAACAGCCCGCTCAAGGATGGGATGACGGTGGTCTTCTTTGGAGACTCCATCACCTGGCAGAACGGTTTTGTAGGGCTGATCGACAAGGCACTGAAAGCGGGCGAGGGCGCGAAGGGCCGGCCCGTGAAGCTGGTGAATCGCGGCATCAATGGCGGCGGCGTGTTGCAGCTTCGCGATGGCTCGACCAACAGCGCGTATCCCGGCAGCAGCGCGCAGAAATCCTTCGCGACGGTCATTGCGGCGGAGAAGGCGGACGCCGCGGTGGTCTTCATCGGCATCAACGACGTCTGGTGGCGCAAGACGGAGCCGGAGGTTTTTGCGAAGGCGCTGCACGAACTCCATACGGCAGCCAGGGCGAATCGCACGCGGCTCGTGTTCGCGACCCTGACCGTTCGCGGCGAGCTGCCTGATGGCAAGAACAGCGACGACGCGAAGATCGAGCAGTTCGCTGAGATCACGAGGAAAGTTGCCGCCGCGACCGGGGCGACTTTGGTGGACCTGCGCCGCGCTTACCTGGCCTACCTGCGGAATCACAACGCCGAGTTGCGCGTGGACGGCACGCTCTACTTCGTGCCCGCCGGCGTGCTCACCTACGATGGCGTTCACCCGACCGGGCGGGGCAATGAATTGCTCGCGAATCTAATTGGTGACGGCATTCTCCGGAGCTTGCGAGTGCCTTGAACCAACGCGCATCGCAAGTACAAGTCAGCAAAAGTCATGAAAATGAAATCTCTCCTCGGCCTGTTCGCAGCGCTCACATTTGGTGCTGGCAACGTCTTCGCGCAATACCAGGGCTGGCAGCACTCCGGCGCTCTGACGATTCTCACCACGCCCGCCGGCGCGAACTTGCCCGGGGGTGCGGCCGTCGAGGGCTTCCCGCTGCTCGTGCGGTTGCACAAGGACTGGTTCGATTTCAAGCAGGCGAAGGCCGACGGCGCGGACCTGCGCTTCGCCGACCACGCGGGCAAGGCGCTCGCGTATCAGGTCGAGGAATGGGATGCGGCGGGCGGGACGGCGAGCGTTTGGGTCCGCGTGCCGCGGATCGAGGGCAACGCGCGGCAGGCGGTCCGCATGCATTGGGGCAAGGCCGACGCGGCGAGTGAGTCGAACGGCAAGGCGGTCTTCAACGAGTCCAACGGCTACCTCAGCGTCTGGCATCTCGGCGACACGGTGCTGGATGAAGTCGGCACGTTGGAGTCGAAGGACACGGGCACGTCGGTGACGAATGGCATCGTCGGCAAGGCGCGGCATTTCCCCGGCAAGGCCGGCATCTTCGGCGGCGACAAGATTCCCAACTACCCGGTCGGGGCCAGCCCGCACAGCTCCGAGGTGTGGTTCCGCAGCCGCACGCCGAACTCCACGCTCGTCGCCTGGGGCAACGAGCAGGGGCAGGGCAAGGTCGTGATGCAGTTCCGCAGCCCGCCGCACATCAACATGGATTGCTACTTCTCCAGCGGCAACGTCGCCAGCGGCAGCCGCCTCCCGGTCGGCGAATGGACCCATGTCGTCCACACCTACCGCCAGGGCGAGTCGGTCATTTATGTGAACGGCCAGCCCGACGGCACCAACGCCAGCAAGGGCTCGCCGCTGAACATCCGGACGCCCGCGCGCCTCTGGATTGGCGGTTGGTATAACAACTACACCTTTGTCGGCGACCTCGACGAAGTCCGCATCTCAAAGGTCGCGCGCTCGGCGGACTGGGTGCGGTTGCAGTTCGAGAATCAGAAGCCGCAGCAGACGCTCGTCGGGCCGCTCGTGCCGGCGGGCAACACGTTCGCGGTGGCACCGGAGCAGGCGGTCGTGGAGGAGGGCAAGAGCGTCGGGTTCTCGGCGCAGGCGGGCGGGGTACAGAAAATTTTCTGGCTGCTCAAGCGCGACGGTCGCGAGGAGGTCGTGGCGACGGACCGCTTCGCCTTCAACTTCGCCGCTGGTCGCGTGGCGGGCGACACGACGGCGACGCTTCAGTTCAAGGCGGTTTTCGCGGACGGTGTGAAGACCAAGGACATCGCCATCGCGGTCAAGGAAGCCATCCCCGAGCCAGTCTTTACGCTCAAGGCTCCGGCGACGTGGGACGGTCGCGCGACTATCGAGGTCGTGCCGCAGGTGGCGAACCTCGCGGCAATGGGGGCGCGCGGCGCGGGCGACTTGAAGTTTGAGTGGAGCGCGGCTCCGTTCGCGGTCATCAAGGAAATCGCGCCGGGCAAGCTCCGGCTGCTGCGTGCGCAGAACAGCGGCCCGCTCACTGTCACCGCCACCGTGAGCAACGGCGGCCAGCCCACCACGCAGTCCGTGACCATCGCCGTGACCGAGCCGAAGCGCGACGCGTGGGTGGCGCGCGTGCCCGCGAAGGACGAGCAACCGGAGGACGGCCAGTTCTACGCGCGCGACGACCAGAACGAAGGCACGCTCCATTACAACGGCACGCTGGCCGAAGCGGCAGACTCTGTGTTCCTCAAGCTCTTCGCCGACGACAAACTGGTGAAGACCGAGACGGCGAAACCCGGTGCCGACAAGACCTATGCGCTCTCGGCGAAGCTCAAGCCGGGCCTCATCAAATACCGTGTCGAGTTCGGCACGAAGGTCGGAGGGAAAGAGTCCGTGCTCCACACCGCGACCAATCTTGTCTGCGGCGACGCCTTCATCATTGATGGCCAATCCAACGCCCTGGCGACGGACACCGGCGAGAAATCCCCGCCCGAGACCAATGAGTGGATTCGCAGCTACGCGCGCCCTTCGCAGAACCCGAAAGACAACACCGGCAACGGCTGGGTGCTGCCCGTCTGGAAAGCGCAGAAAGGCGAGAAGGCCGAGTTGGGCTGGTGGGGCATGGAGCTGGCCAAGCGGCTGCTTGCGAGCCAGAAGATGCCCGTTTTCTTCATCAACGCGGCCGTCGGCGGCACGCGCATCGACCAGCACCAGCGCAGCGCCACCAACGCCACCGATCTCACGACGATCTACGGCCGGATGCTCTGGCGCGTGCAGCAGGCGAAGCTGACACACGGCATTCGCGGCATCCTCTGGCATCAGGGCGAGAACGACCAAGGCTCGGATGGACCGACGGGCGGCTTCGGCTGGGAGACCTACCAGCCGTTCTTCGTCGAGATGGCTGCGGCGTGGAAACAGGACTTCCCGAACGTGCAGCAGTACTACGTTTTTCAGATCTGGCCGAACTCGTGCTCGATGGGCGGGCGCGACGGCGCGGGCGACCGCTTGCGCGAGAAGCAGCGCACGCTGCCGCATTTGTTTTCCAACCTGAGCATGATGTCCACGCTCGGCGTGCGACCGCCCGGTGGGTGCCATTTTCCGCTGGTGGGCTGGGCGGAATTCGCGCGACTCATTCAGCCGCTGATCGAGCGCGATCACTACGGCAAGGTGCCCACGGTCTCGATCACTCCGCCAAATCTTCGGCGTGCCGCCTACGCCGGCGCTGCGAAGGACACGATCACGCTGGAATTCGACCAACCCGTGGTGTGGACGGAGACGCTGGCGGGGCAGTTCTATCTCGATGGCGCGAAGGACCAAATCGCCTCGGGCAGTGTTGCAGGCAATGTGCTCACGCTGAAGCTGAAGGAAGCATCCGCCGCGACGAAGATCACCTATCTCAAGGAGATCGCGTGGAATCAGGACACGCTGCTCCTCGGGACAAACGGGATCGCGGCGCTGACGTTTTGCGAGGTGGCGATTGCGGCGAAGTGACGGCGCGGGGGGGGGGGGAAGCTCAAAGCTTAAAGTTCAAAGTTCAAGGGAAGCTCAAAGGGGCAAGTTCCAAACGGCGGGTACGGGAGGAGAACCTGAGCACTGAAACGGCGCAGCATGGGGCCCTCGCACCTGCGTGGGCGCGGCGGGCGGAGGCTGTGGTAGCGCAGGCGTCTCGCCTGCGGTACCCGGTGTCACGCCAGCGCCGCTGGAGCTTGCGGCTTGGACCTTCCCTTGAGCTTTGAACTTTGGGCTTTGAGCTTCCCACCGATGATTTCGTTCGCTCCGGAGCGACGGCTGACACGCGCTGTCAGCGCACGGTGACAAAATCACTGTGGTTGAAGAGCACGAGCACGAGGTTTTCGCGGGCGCGGGCGGCGTCGCCGCGGGTGAGGAAGTCGCGGCATTGGGCCAGTTCCGGCGGCTTGGGCGCGCGGGCGAGGATGCGGCGGTAGGCTTGCGTGATGAATGCGTCGGTGCCGGACGCGCGCGTGCCGAGGTCGGTGGCGAGGCGCTTGGCGAGGTCGAGCGTGAGTTCGCTGTTGGCGAGGGCGAGGGCCTGCTGCGGGACGACGGTTTGTTTGCGTTCGTAACATTCGGTCACGCTGGCGTTGTCGAAGATTTTCAGGAACTCGACTTCTTTCTCGGCGGCGGTGCGGAGGTAGAGGCTGCGGCGTTTGGAGGTCAGGCCGGAGTTGTGGTCGATCTCGGGGCCGCCCATCGCGGGGTCGAGCTGGCCAGCGGTCCACAGCAGGTTGTCGCGGATGGCTTCGGCTTCGACGCGGCGCGAGTTCATGCGCCAGAGGTAGCGGTTGTCGGGGTCGATTTTTGCATTTGCCGGGTCGGGCGTGGCGGACAGGCGATACGCGCTGCTCGTCACAATGAGGCGGTGCAGTTCCTTCATCTTCCATCCGCGTGCCATCAACTCGGACGCGAGCCAGTCGAGCAACTGCGGGTGCGTGGGCGCGCGGCCGTTCGCGCCGAAGTCGTCGGTGCTCGGGACCAGCGCGCTGCCGAAGTGCTGTCGCCAGATGTGATTGGCCGCGACGCGTGCGGTGAGCGGGTTCTCGGGCGACGCGACCCAGCGGGCAAAGGCGAGCCGGCGGCCGCTGCTCACCGGCGGATAGTTCGTGACCGGGCGCGGCTTGAAGGCGGTGGAAGGTGCGGCGGCGAATTCCTTTTCGGCGGCGGCGAGCGTCGTTTCCGCTTTGGTGAGTTTCTTCTTCGCGGCCATCAGATCGCGGGCGGTTTTGTCCTTGGCGGTCTGGTCGGTGGCTTTGGCGGCGGCATCGGATTTCGCCTCCGCTTCGGCCGTGGCTTGCTGCTCTTTGCTCAACGCGAGCCTGGCTTCGAGCACGGCGACCTGGCGTTGTTGGGTGGCGAGACCGGTGGCGAACTTTTGCCATTCGTCGCTGTCTTTCTTCGTGGTCGGTTCGAGTTGTTCGGCGCGCAACTGGCCGGCGAGCACGTCGCGCTTGAGTTTGGCGAGATCATGCACCAGCGCGGCCTCGGCTTTCGCGGCGGCGGTGTTGGTGGCGGCGAGTTTCGTGAGCGCGGTTTGCGCGTCGGTGACGGCTTTGTCCAGGGCGGCGATGGTTTCCCGGAGGACGAATTCGCGCTGGTCCGGCTGCCACGCGAGTTTCGGGAGCGCGACGGGTTGCACGGCGAATTTGCCGCCCAGCGCGGCAAGCACGCCGGGCGACATCGGGTGATCCTTGTCGGGCGTGCGCTCGTCGCCGCGATGGAAGAAATAGGTCGGCGTGTTGGTCGCGGCGTCGTAGGCGCGGACGAGGCCGTCTTTCTTGGAGTCCACCTCACCGGGCACACGGTCGATGCGGACCTGGTGTGGCTCGAAGATGGCGCGCATCTGGTAATATTCGCGCTGCGAAATGGGGTCGAACATGTGGTTGTGGCATTTCGCGCAGCCGACCGTGACGCCGAGAAACGCGCGCGTGGTGTGGTTCATGGTGTCTTCGAGCCAGGTCTCGCGGGAGAGCATCTTGTAGTTGCGAACGAGGAAGCCGGTGGCGCGCAGGGCGGCGGGGTCCTCGGGCGCGAGTTCGTCGGCGGCGAGCATCTCGACCACCATGCGGTCGTAGGGCTTGTCGGCGTTGAGCGACTCGACGATCCAGTCGCGCCAGCGCCAGATGTGCGGCTGGCTGTCGCGGATTTGGTTGCCGCCCGTCCAGCCCGCCCAGTCGCTGTAGCGCCAGACATCCATCCAGTGCCGCGCCCAACGCTCGCCGTGGCGCGGGTCGTTCAGCAGGCGGTCCACGACGCGCTCGTACGCCTGCGGCGACGGGTCGGCGAGAAAGGCATCCGCCTCGGCAGGGGTGGGCGAAAGCCCGATCAGATCGAGATAAACGCGGCGCAGGAGCACCTCCGGCTCGGCGGGAGGACGCGGGGTGAGGCCGCGTGCCTGGTGCTCGGCGGCAAGGAAGGAATCGATGGAATTGCGAATGGGGAATGGCGAATCGCGAATGATGGGCGGGGCAGGGCGCTGCACGAGGTCGAAGGGTTTCCAGCGATAGGAGGTGAGGAATTTGTCGAAGGCGGCGCGGCGCTGGGAGGCGTTGGCGAGTTCGGCGGGTGTGGGTTTGGCGCGGGCGTCGCCGGGATTATGGCCGAGGAGAAGTTCGGTGAGATTGTCCACGCCGTCGCCATCGCTGTCGTCGTGGCCGACGAGTGCGAGGCGGGTGGCGAGGTCGGATTTTTTGCCGTCGGCACGGAGTCCCTCGCCGAGTTCGCGGAGGCGGTTGCCGAAGGGATTGTGCGGAAACTCCTTCAGGGACTCGGGCGATTTTTTGCTGCTGGGCAGATGGCAGGTGGTGCAGGTGTTGAGCGACGCGGGGAGGAAGGTGTCGAAATGTTTCGCGAGGGAACTTTTGTTGGCCGGGGTGGCGTGGGCGTGGGTGGTGAGCGAGAACAGCAACGCGAGGAGGGCAGGGGAGAGTTTCATGGTTTCGTTCACGAATTAGGGCGCGTTCGACGGCGGGGTGCGCGGGGCAATTCGTGCGGAGAGTGGTGCGGGGAGCGCGGCGTTTGCGCCGTTTCAGCGTCCGCATGTCGCGGCGCGTTCGGACCTGCGCCGACGTTCCACGTTGCAGCGGCAAAAATGCCGCGCGCCCTCACCGCTTCGGCAGGCGCAACTGGGAGAGGTTGATGCCCTCGCGCCGCAAGATCGTGGCCTCGACTTTCGGCACGTAGAGCTGCGTCTCGGCGGGGAGGTGCGGGGAGATGCGGTCGAAGGCTTTGGCGTGATGCCGGGCAAGGGACCGTTGGATGGTGCCTTCGCCGCAATTGTAGGCGGCGACGACGAGATGCCAGTTGCGGAATTTGGCGTAGAGGTAGCGCAGATACCGCGCAGAGGCGCGGGCGCTTTTATCCGGGTCGAGGCGCTGGTCGAAGGGGAGCAGTTTCAGGCCGAGGTCGTGCGCGGTGGCGGGCATGATTTGAAACAACCCCGCCGCGCCCGCCGGACTGCGCGCCGTGGGATCGAAGGACGACTCGACCTCCGCGAGCCACACCAACTCCGGCGGCACGCGTTCCGCCACGAATGCCGCCTTCAACCGCGGCACCAGCGCGGCCGCACCCCGGGGCGCCGGGCGATTCTCCAGCGCCTGCCGCCAGACGCGCCGCTCGACTTCGGGCGCGGGATTCAACGGCGGTGCGGGCGGCGGCGTGGGCACGGGAGCGGGAGCGGGCGGTCGCGTGGTTTGGCCCGGTGGGCGCGGCGGGGGCGGCGGGGCGGGCGGTGGTTTGACCGGCGGAATGCTGACGCGGAGTTGGTCGGCGATCTCGAAATAATCCAGGCGCGTCTTGAGCCAGACCGCGTAGGGCCGAGTCTCGGGATGCAATTCGAGCAGCGGTTGGAGCGTGTTGGCGGTCTGCTTCAGCTTTGCGAGATCAAGGACATAGTTGCCGTGGAAGCGTTGCTGCAATTCGGCGAAGAGCTGCCGCACGCGCTGTTGATCGACCTGTTGCAGCACCTTCAGCACGCGCGGGTCGAGATTGCCGTACGCCCATTGTTCGGCGGCCTGCAACAGTCCGGGCAGATCGAGCGAGGCGTCCGCCGCGCCGAGCCGCGGGGCCGACGCCAGCAACAACAGGCATGGGATCAGGCGACGGAGAATCATGGGGCCAAACCGTAGCGGAGGCCGTGGGAAGGGGACAGGCATTTGCAGCAAGCCAACGCGGGGAAAAAGAAAAAGCCGTTCCGCAATCACACGGAACGGCGTTCTTCTAGCCCGAGAGCCGCCACCTGGGCGGATCAGGCCGTAAAGGATTTCCCGCAGCCGCAGCTTTCCTTGGCGTTGGGATTGAGAATTTTGAAACCACCGCCGGTCAGGCTGTCTGAGAAATCAATCGTGGTGCCGCGCAGGTAATCGGCGCTGAACGGATCGACCAGGACGGCGACGCCAAAGCATTCGGCGGCGTGGTCGTTGTCGCGCTTTTCATCGAAGACCATGCCGTATTGCAGGCCGGAGCAGCCGCCGCCCTCGACGTACACGCGCAGGGTTTTGCCGGCGTTGGCGGGATCGTTGGTGAGCATCTCGCGCACCTGCGCGGCGGCGCTGGGCGTGAGGGCGACGATGGTTTCGGCGGTGGTGGGTGTGGGGGCTGGGGCTATCATATTCACTACGGAGGCAGGCTAGCAGCGGGGCGGGGTGGCGTCAAACGTGCGGTGTGGGCGAACGGCGATGGAGCGACAAAAAAGGCGCCAGGTTCCTCGGCTGTAGCGCAGGTTTCTAAACCTGCTGTGTCGCCGATTTCCAAATCGGCAGGGCGTGGAAAATGGGAGCGAGTTATCCTGTCGGGACGGTCTGCAGGTTTGGAAACCCGCGACACAGCAGGTTTGGAAACCTGCGCTACGAGGCGGCTCGCGGTCGCTCACGCGCCGGGCGCGGGCTTCGTCGCGGCCTGGCTGCGGCGGGCGCTTTCTCGGCTGTAGCGCAGGCTTCCAAGCCTGCTGTGTCGCCGATTTCCAAATCGGCAGGGCGTGGAAAATGGGAGCGAGTTATCCTGTCGGGACGGTCTGCAGGTTTGGAAACCCGCGACACAGCAGGTTTGGAAACCTGCGCTACGAGGCGGCTCGCGCTCGCTCACGCACCCGGCGCGGGCTTGATCGCGGCTTGGCTGCGGCGGGCGCTTTCGATTTTTTTCTCGAGCATCGGGCGCAGCGAGGGGACGAGGTCTTGCAGGCGGCGATAGAGGTTGATGGATTCGTTCCACTGGCCGCGCGTCTCGAGGACGCGCGCGGCGGCGAGACCGGCTTCCTTGATCCAGAAGGGATCGGGCCTCTCGCCGTCGCGGAGATTTTTTCCGTACACGACATTGAGATAGCGCTCGAGAGCCGCGTTCAGCAGCGGCGTTTGTTCGGGCACGGCTTTTTTCTCGGCGAGCCGTTCGGTGACGGTGCCGAGGCCGATCTCGGCCTGGCTGCGCGAGGAGACATCCGCGATGGGCGACGGCATGGCGATCACCGCCTGATAGGCCGCCTGCGCGCCGTCGTAGCGCTTGGCATCCTGCGCGCCGAGCTGGAGATGGCAGTCGCCGATGCGCCCGAGGGCCTTGGCGACGATGGCGTTGGTTGGGAACAACTGGACGATCTTGTTGAACGCGTTGATGGCCTCCTCGTACTTGCCCAGCGGTTTCTCGGCGTCGCCGGCGTGCTCGAGAATGGTCGTGTCACCGATGGCAAAAAGCGCCTCGGCCATCTGCTCGGGCGGGCATTTGGGATCCTTGATGAGCGCCGTGAAATACGCGCGCGCATCGGGGAAACTCTGCCGCGCCACCGCGCTGCGGCCGGCCATCATGCGCGCCTGAAAATGCAGCGCGGGCGGGCAGTTCGAGTTCTGGTAGAGCATTTGGTAGTGCTTCTCGGCATCCACGTAGCCTTCGTGATTGAAGAAATAATCCGCCACCCAGAGCTGCGCCTGCGGCGCGTTGATGTGGCCCGGATAACGCGCGACGACGTTGGTGAACATCGCCATCGCGTTGGTCTCGCGGCCGGCGAGGAAGTTCACCCACGCGCGGTCGAACTCCGCCTGCGGCCGGCTTTGATTGGTCGGAAACTTCGCGAACCAGTCGTCGTATTTCCCCACCGCCGCGGCCCAGTCCTTTTCCTCGACGTACGTGCGCGCGATGGCCAGATGCACCTCGCCCACGAGCGGCGAGCCGGGGAACTGTTTCAGAAAATCGAGGAAGACCGCGCGGGCATTGGTCGGTTTGCCCTGCCGGTTCAGCGCCTGCCCGAGCAGCAGGAGGCTGCGGTCGCCGTAGCTGCTCTCGGGATACCACGCGAGCAGCTTGCCCAGCGCATCGGTCGCCACGCCGAGGTCGCCCATTTCGATGCCCGCGCGGAGAATCTTGTAGAGCGCCTGCTCGAACAGCCGCGCCTTCACCGCCGCCGAGCCGGAGTAATCGCTCACCACGCGGCTGAAATTCTGCACGGCGTTGGTAAAATCACGCTGCTGAAACTGCGTCTCCGCCAGTTTGAAACGCGCCACCGCCTGGTCCTCGGTGAACGGCAGCCGCTGCGTCGCCTCGCGAAACGCCACCTGCGCCTCGACGAGCTTGTCCTGATTCCAGAAACACCAGCCGAGATTCAGGAACGATTTCCCCGCCAGCGGCCCTTTCGGAAAATCTTTGATGACCTGCTCGAAGCCCACCTGCGCGCGCGCGAGCAGGTTGGTCGCCGCTGCGAGCAGTCCCGGCGAGCTGTTGGTTAGTCGCGCCTGCTGCACCTGATAATATTCCTTCAACCGCAGTTCTCCGAGCGTGAACACCGCCACGTCGATCGCCGGGTCCTGCGGATTTTGCGCGACGAACGCCTCCAGCTTTTGCGTGGTCTCGGTGAGCTTCTCCTGCTTGAGCGTCAGCTCGATGCTCTTGAGCAGCGCGGCGCGGCGGAACTCCGGCGGCACGTTCGTAGCGAGGTTGCGCTCGTAGGCGGCGGCCGCGTCGGCGTAGCGGTTCAAGCCCTCGAAGGTCGCCGCTTGAAACCGGATCGCCTCCGCCAGCGGCCGCCCGCCGCCGAGTGTCACCGAGAGCGCCTGCAGATTGGTCGTGCCGCGCAACGCGTCCGCCAGCCTTCCATCCGCCGTCAGAATGCGGCAGAGCAAAAACTGCCGCTGCCAGTCGATCTCCGGCGCGAGCTTGGCCGCCGCCAATTGTTTCAACGCCTCCTCGCCCACGCGAAACGCCTTCTGCTCCAGCGCCGCCTCGCCCAGCAGCAGCAGCCCGCGCGCGAACGGTTCGTCCCTGAGCCGCGACTTCGCCGCGCGGCGAAATGCGCCGTTGGGGTCCTGCAACAACTCGACCACCCGCGCCCACTCGCCGAGCCGCGAATGCGCGTACGCCTCGCCGTAGGCTGCCTCAAGCGCGTGGAGCGAGTTGGTGAATTGCGTGGTCACGCGGTGATACGCCTCCGCCGCCGGCCGCACCTTGCCGCCCTGCAACAGCGCCTCCGCCATCCAGAACTGGTAGCGGTCCGCGAACACGCCCGCCTGCTTTTCCTCCACCGTCAGCATCGCCACCGCGCCGTCGTGATTTTTTTGTTTCAACCGCGACAGCGCCAGAAACAGCACCGCCTCCGCGCGATACTGCGACTGCGGATATTGCTGCACGAATTCGCCGAACCACTTCTCCGCGGTCGCCCAGTTCTCGTCTTGGAAAACGCCAGCGGCTGCTTGGAAGGCGTTCTCCTCGGCTGGCGTGGCGGCGCGCACCGAGGCGGGGAGCACGGCGCAGAACAGGAGCGCGGAGAGAAGGAGGAATGACACCAGAGCTTTCATGCCCAAAATCTGCGCCGCTCCGCTGCAAAACTTAAACCGCAGATCTCAACCCGGACACCGGAAGGGGAGCGCACGCGGCCCGCGTGCCGGTTTGGGCGGCCCGCCCAAACCGTCGTTCCCCGGTCTGCCTTTTCTTCGGGGGAAAATAGTTTGTGGGACGAGGTTTTCGGCGGGCCGCCGAAAACGGCACGCCAGCGGCGTGCGCTCCCCGAACCGTCGGGCGTCGCCCGCCACCGACTGCCGCAATCGGGTTCAATCGTTGTTTTCACAGCCCTCATCTATGCCCGCGCACGGCTCAGAATTCGATGCAAAAATCTCCCCGTGTGGCTCGCTGCGTTCGCCGCGACCGCTTCCGGTGGGCCTTCCGCCACGATGCGTCCGCCGCCGGTGCCGCCCTCGGGACCGAGGTCGATGATCCAATCCGCGCACTTGATCACGTCCAGGTTGTGCTCGATCACCAGCAACGTGTTGCCCGGCGCGCGCAGCCGGTAGATCACCTCGAGCAGCTTCGCCACGTCGTGGAAATGCAGCCCCGTCGTCGGCTCGTCGAGAATGTAGAGCGTCTGCCCCGTCTGCCGGCGACTCAGTTCGGTCGCGATCTTGATGCGCTGCGCCTCGCCGCCGCTCAACGTCGTCGCCTGCTGCCCCAGCCGCAGATAACCCAGCCCCACCTCGGCCAGCGTCACCGCGATGTCGTGCAGCTTCGGCACCGCGCGGAAAAACGTCACCGCCTCGTCCACCGTCATCGCGAGCACGTCCGCGATGTTCATGCCCTTGTAGGCGATCTCCAGCGTCTCGCGGTTGTAACGCCGCCCGTTGCACGCCTCGCACGTCACATACACCGGCGGCAGGAAGTGCATCTCGATCTTGATCAACCCGTCGCCCTGGCACTTCTCGCAGCGCCCGCCCTTCACATTGAAACTGAACCGTCCCGCCTCGTAGCCGCGCACCTTGGCCGCCGGCAGCCGCGCGAAGAGATCCCTGATTTCATTGAACATTCCCGTGTAGGTCGCCGGGTTGCTCCGCGGCGTGCGCCCGATCGGCGTCTGGTCGATCACGATGACCTTGTCGATCTGCTTCACGCCATGGATGGCCGTGTGCAAACCCGGCCGCTCCTTCGAGCCATGCAACTGCCGGAACAACGCGCGCCGCAAAATATCATCCACCAACGTGCTCTTCCCCGAGCCGCTCACGCCCGTCACGCACGTCAGCGTCCCGAGCGGAATGCGCACGTCGAGGTTCTGCAAATTGTTCTCCCGCGCCCCGATGATCTCGAGCCATGAACTCTGCGCGTGCGGGCGAATCCGTTCTTTCGGGAGCGGAATGGTTAGCTCGCCCGTCAGGTATTTTCCCGTCAGCGACTGCGGATTCGCCAGCACCTCCGCGACCGTCCCCGCCGCCACGATCTCGCCGCCATGCACGCCCGCGCCCGGCCCGAGATCGAGCACGTAATCCGCCCGCAGGATCGTGTCCTCGTCGTGCTCGACCACCAGCACCGAGTTGCCCAGATCGCGCAGCCCCTCGAGCGTTTTCAGCAGCCGCTCGTTGTCCCGCTGATGCAGCCCGATGCTCGGCTCGTCGAGAATGTAGATCACGCCCACCAGCCCCGCGCCGATCTGCGTCGCCAGTCGGATGCGCTGCGCCTCGCCGCCGCTCAACGTCCCGCTCTCGCGATCCAGCGTGAGATAGCCCAGCCCGACATTTTTCAGAAAATTCAGCCGCGCCGAAATCTCGCGCACCACGTCGTCCGCGATCTTCCGCTCGAACTCCGTCAGCTTCAGCCCCGCGAAAAACTCCAGCGCCCCGTCCACCGACAGCCCGCACACATCCATGATCGAGCGGCCCGCCACCTTGATCCCCGTGCCTGGCACCGTCGTCGCGAACTCCGCGCCGCCGAGCGTCACCGCCAGAATCTCCGGCTTGAGCCGCCGCCCGTCGCACGCGTCGCACGGCTGCGGACTCATGAACGTCTTGATCCGGTTCTTCGTGAACTCGCTGTCCGTCTCGACATACAGCCGGTGCAGATTCGCCAGCACGCCCTCGAACACACGCGTCGTCTTGCTCACCTTGCCCGCGCGCGAGAAATGGAAATCAATCTCCGTCCCGCCCGAGCCGTGCAGCAGCACCTTGCGAAAACTCTCGGGCAGATCCTTGAACGGCACCTCCATGCTCTGCTCGTACTGCTTGGCCAGCCCGCGCAGCACGGCCTTGTAGTAAACGATCATCCGTTTGCCCCCGCGCCGCCACGGCAGGATCGCGCCGTCCTCCAAACTCTTCTCCGCGTCCGGCACCACCAGGCCCTCGTCGAGCACCAGCTTCTGCCCCAGCCCGTGACACACCGGACACGCGCCCGCCGGGGAATTGAACGAAAAATGTTTCGGCGTCAGCGTGTCGAAGCTCTGCCCCGTCGCCACGGAATACATGCGGTTCGAGTGCAACCGCTCGATCCATTGCGCCGCCTTTTCTTTGTCCCTGGCCGCGTCCGCGTCGGGCAGTTGATGCAGCACCAGCAGCCGGCCCGCGCCCCATTTCAAGGCCGTCTCCACCGAGTCCCCGAGCCGCACGCGCACCTTGTCATCGATCACCAGCCGGTCCACGACGACCTCGACGCGATGCTTCTCCTTCGCGTCCAGCTTCACCCGCGTCGTCCCGCCCAGTTCGACCAGTTCGCCGTCGATCCGCGCCCGCACAAAACCCTCGCGCGCCAGCCGCTCGAGCACGTCGCGAAACTCGCCCTTCTGATCCTCGACCACCGGCGCGAGCAGCATCACGCGCGACCGCGCGGGCAGCGCGAGAATCTTGTCCACGATGTCGCTCGTGGTCTGCTGCGTGATCGGCTGCCCGCTGACCGGACAATGCGGCAGCCCGAGATGCGCAAACAGCAGCCGCAGATAATCGTAAATCTCCGTGGTCGTCGCGATGATCGACCGCGCATTTGATCCCGCGCCGCGCTGCTCGATGGCAATCGTTGGCGACAACCCCTCAATATAATCCACCTCCGGCTTCTGCAATTGATCCAGAAACTGCCGCGCGTACGTGGACAGCGACTCGACATATTTGCGCTGCCCCTCGGCGAAGATCGTGTCGAACGCCAGCGAGGATTTCCCCGAGCCGCTCAGCCCCGTCACCACCACGAGCTTGTCGCGCGGGATCGACAACGTGAGGTTTTTCAAGTTGTGCTCGCGTGCCCCGCCGATCTTGATGAATTCCTTCGCCATCGCCAAATCCAGCCGCAATTCCAGCCGCGCACCGTAAGGACGCCCCGCGCCAAAAGCCAAGCGGCAACTTGGGGAAAACGAGGTAGCCGCCGACGTGAGGAGGCGGATCGGACTACGTGCGGGGCCGTCCGCCTCCTCCCGTCGGCGGCTACGGGGGCCGGGTACCGCAGGCGTCTCGCCTGCGAGTTCGGGCGGCGTCTCGCCCCGAGTACCCACGGGCTGCGAGCCGCCGCCCGTACTCGCAGGCGCCGACGTCTGCGCCATCGGGGCCGTGTCCGGCTGCGCGCGCTCCCATTTTCAAAAAATTTCTCGCGCCCCAAAGTCGTTTCCCTACAGTCCGCCCCACACGAACCGGACCGGTCTCAGGCCGTTGCACGCAGCGTCCGGTTGCAACCAAATCCAACCGCAAGAAAACACTAGCATTATGGCAGAAAAAATTGGCTTCGTCGGAGTCGGTCGCATGGGCGCGAACATGGCCCGTCGCCTCAAGGATGTCGGCTACACCATCACCGCGGTCTATGATGCCCGCCCTGAATCAGCCGCCGAGGTCGCCAACGAACTCGGCGCCGAGGCCTGTGCCAAACTCGCCCGCGTCACCGAATTGGCCGACGTCATCATCACCGTCGTCACCGACGACAAGGCGATGCTGAAAATCTTCGGGGACAAGAAGGACAGCCTTCTCAAGGCCGCCAAGGGCAGGGTCTTCGTCAACTGCGCCACCGTCTCACCTAAGACACACACCGATGTCGAGAAGCTCTGCAAGAAAGCCGGCGCCGCCAGCCTCGAAGGTTGCATGGCCTCGAGCATCAATCAGGCGCGCCAGGGCACCCTCTATCTCATGTGCGCCGGCGACGAAGCCGTCTTCAACCAGGTCAAACCCGTCCTCACCAAGCTCAGCGACGAAGGCAAGCTGATGCGCTACATCGGCGGCGCGGGCAAGGCCGCCCAGGTCAAGGCCCTCGTCAACATGGTCATGAACATCAATACCGCCGGCCTCGCCGAAGGCCTCGGCCTCGGCGCGGCGCTTGGTCTCGACCTCAAGATGCTCATGGAAATTTTCTCGCAGACCGGGGCCAACTCCCGCGTTCTCGTCACGGATGGCGAAGACATGGTCAACCGCGACCACTCCTGTTTCTTTTCCGCCGCCCACGCCGCCAAGGATTCCGGAATCGCTCTCGGCGTCGCGAAAACGAAAAAGCTGAACCTCCCGCTCGCCACCGCGACCTACAAGCAATACACCAAGCTCACCAAGATGGGCCTCGGCGGCCTCGACAAATCTGGAATCGCTGAACTCACCTTCAAAGGTCGCGCCGGCAAGGGGCTGAAGAAATAGGGCGCAATCAGGCCGGCTGAGAGCGGGACGAGAATGCCGCGAGGATCTCTCCAGGAGCGCGGCTGTGTGCGCCGAGCACCAGCCGCAGCAGCTTGGCCGCGCGGGACGCCTCGGAATTCAAAGGGTGCCTCCGAGTTCTCGGGGCCGCTGCGGCTGGTCCTCGGCGTACACAGCTGCGCTCCGCGGGGGGGGGGCGACTCCTCCCCACTGTACTGCAACGCTGCGAACTCCTCGCCCGCCGCGAGGATATGGCCGTGCCGCTGGCAACCATCAGATCACCGGAGAAGTGCCGCCGACGCGTGCCTTTTGGTCCCGGAGGGACGCCGCAGGAAATTAGCCGGGGGCAAGCCCGCGCCAGCGGACGCGGCCCCCGGTTGTCACGCCGAACGGGCCATGCCCCGGAGGGGCATCGGAGAAGTTTTTGCTGTCTCACACCCCGCAGCATCGCCGCCATCGCTCGTCGCCTCGGGCAGGTCAGGCAGTCAAAGATTGGCCAGCGTCCCGGGCCATTTCTTCGATGCCCCGCTGGGGCACGGAGCCATTCGGCACCGTTTCCGGGGGGCGGCGTCCGCAGGGGCGGACTTGCCCCCCCAGCTAATCTCCTCCGGCGTCCCTCCGGGACGGGAACCGCGCGGCCACGCACTGCCAATGGAAACCACCGGAGCGGGAATAGCGTTTCCAACTCGTTTGGTTGCGGCTCCGCCGCCCTGTGTTCACCGTGTTTCCGTGGTCGATCCGACCGGGCTCGCTGGCATAGTTACAGCATAGGATGGCCGCTCCATTTGCAATTTGCCGGCCCTACTCAAACCTATGAATTCCTGAGGTCACCCAGAGGTTTTGGGAAAATGTCCAGACTCCAGGCCCCAGGCTGGACGGCCCTGAAATTTTGCGCGATGACGCCCGGACAACCGTCGGCGAAGAAAACAAAAGGCGAACGGTTGCCCGTTCGCCTCGTGTGTCTTGAGATTTGCAGTCGCTCAGTAGCGGTAGTGCTCGGGCTTGTAGGGGCCGTCGGGCGATACGCCGAGATAGTCGGCCTGAGCTTTGGTCAGTTTGGTGAGTTTCACGCCGATTTTTTCGAGGTGCAGACGGGCGACTTCCTCGTCGAGCTTCTTGGGCAGGCGATAGACGGTCTTGTCGTATTTGTCTTTGTTCGTCCAGAGATCGAGCTGCGCGAGGGTCTGGTTGGTGAAGGAGTTGGACATGACGAACGATGGATGGCCGGTGGCGCAGCCGAGGTTCACGAGCCGGCCTTCGGCGAGGAGATAGATGCTCTTGTTGCCGGGCAGATGATAGCGGTCGTATTGCGGCTTGATGTTTTCAATGGTCACGCCCTTGGCCGCCTTGAGCTTGTCCACTTGGATCTCGTTGTCGAAGTGACCAATATTACAAACGATGGCTTGGTCCTTCATCGCGAGGATGTGTTCGACGGTGATGATGTCACAGTTGCCGGTGGTGGTGACATAGATGTCGCCGGTGCCGAGGGTGCTCTCGATGGTATTAACCTCGAAGCCTTCCATCGCGGCCTGGAGGGCGTTGATAGGATCAATCTCAGTAACCACCACGCGGGAGCCATAAGCTCGGAGGGAATGGGCGCAGCCTTTGCCGACATCGCCGTAACCGCAGACGACGGCGACCTTGCCGGCGAGCATGACATCGGTGGCGCGCTTGAGGCCGTCGGCGAGGGATTCGCGGCAGCCGTAGAGATTGTCGAACTTGGACTTGGTCACCGAGTCATTCACGTTGATGGCGGGAACGAGAAGGGTGCCGGCTTCCTTCATCTGATAGAGCCGGTGGACTCCGGTGGTGGTCTCTTCGGAGACGCCGCGCCAGTCTTTCACAATCTTGGTCCAGAGACCGGGCTTCTCTTTCGCCAGGCGGCGGAGAAGAGATTTGACGACGGTGACTTCATGGCTGTCGCCCTTGTTCTCGAAGGCCCACTTGGAACCGTGTTCGAGTTCGTAGCCTTTGTGGAGGAGGAGCGTGACATCGCCGCCGTCGTCCACGACGAGTTGCGGACCTAAGTCGCCGGCGAAGAGAATGGCCTTGAGGGTAAGTTCCCAGTACTCTTCCAAGGTTTCACCTTTCCAGGCGAAAACCGGCGTGCCGGTGGCGGCGATGGCCGAGGCGGCGTGGTCCTGAGTCGAGAAGATGTTGCACGAGGCCCAGCGCACGGACGCGCCCAGCGCGACCAGCGTCTCAATGAGCACTGCGGTCTGGATGGTCATGTGCAGCGAACCGGTGACGCGCACGCCTTTGAGGGGCTTGGACTTCGCGTATTTCTGCCGGACCGACATGAGGCCGGGCATTTCGTGCTCGGCGATGGCGATTTCTTTGCGTCCCCATTCGGCGAGGGAGATGTCGCGGACGATGTAGTCCGAGCCGGAAGGGGTGGCGGACGCGAAGGTGGCGAGGTTAGGAAGGGCGGCGGCTACCTCGGCGAGCGCCGCGGCAGGGGAGGACTTAGCTTTAGTCTTGGCCATAATCAGTAAGTGGGATTTTCGGTTGGTTAGGTTGTTAGTTCGGGTTTTGAAATTAGCGGAGCGGGGCGATTTTTCCGGGGGGAACAGCGCGGCGGGCACTATCCCAGGCGGTCATCAGTTCCTCGCGATGCTGCGAGGGCCATTCGATCACAAGGCCTTGGGCGCGGTTGGAAATCCAGCCTTCGGTCATTTGCAGGGTGCGAATGTCAAAGACGGCCTTGTCTCCCTCGTAGGACGCATGGAAATGGTGTGGAGCATGGTCGTTGTAATAGAAAATGATCGAGATGCCGAAGAAGCGGCTTACTTCAGGCATGGGCGACCTCGAGTTGCCAGTTGGGGAATAACTCCTCGACACTCTTGCCCGTGAGTTGCAAGTAGAGTTGGTCCGGGCAGAGATCAATTTCGTCAGCCCATTCCGCCGCGCCCAGGCTGCTGACCCGGACGCGGGCGAAATGGGCGGGATCATTCCAAGCGGCAAAGACGCCTTTTCCAACCAATGCCGAGAGATCGACCACGCCTTCCACCCCGTCATCGAAACGGAGATGGAGGCGATGGCCTTCCAGCGGTTGGATGGAAACGAGCCGCTTCATGGAGACTACTTAACCGCCTTTTTGAGCGCCGCAACCTTGTCCGTCTTCTCCCAGGTGAGGTCCTTGTCGGCTTTTCCGAAGTGACCGTAGTTGGTGGTCTTGCTGTAGATCGGGCGGAGGAGGTTGAGCTGCTTGATGATGTCGGCGGGCTTGAAGCTGAAGACTTCGCAGACGGCGTCGGTGATAGCTTCGTCGGTGAGTCCTTCCGTGGCGGTATCGAAGGTGTTGACGTACACACTAACGGGGTCGGGATAGCCGATGGCGTAGGCGAACTGAATCTCGGCGCGTTTGGCAAGCCCGGCGGCGACGATGTTTTTGGCGACATAGCGGCCCATGTAGGCGGCGCTGCGATCGACCTTCGAGGGATCCTTGCCGGAGAAGGCGCCGCCGCCGTGACGGCCGTAGCCGCCGTAGCTATCGACGATGATCTTGCGGCCGGTGAGGCCGGTGTCGCCCTGCGGACCGCCGGTGACGAAGCGGCCGGTGGGATTGATCAGAAACAGGGTGTCGGGCGTGAGGAGGTCTTTCGGGAGGACTTTTTTGACAATCTCTTCGATGCAGAATTCCTCGATCTGCCGGTGTTCCACGTCGGCGGTGTGCTGGGTGGAGATGACTACGTTGGAGATGGCGACAGGTTGGTCGTTCTCATAGACCACGGACACCTGCGATTTCGCGTCGGGGCGGAGCCAGTGGACTTTGCCGCTCTTGCGGACCTGGGTCAGCCGGCTACCGAGGCGATGGGCGAACATGATCGGCGCGGGCATCAACTCAGGAGTCTCATCGCTAGCGTAGCCGAACATGAGACCCTGGTCGCCGGCACCTTGCTCGGCCTTCTTCTTGCCCTTGGCCCCCTTGGCATCGACGCCTTGCGCGATGTCGGGGGATTGCTGGGTGATGATGGTGTTCACGAACACCTTGTCGGCGTGGAAGACATCGTCGTCGTTGACATAGCCGATCTCGCGGATGGCGTCGCGGGCGATCTTCACGAAGTCGAGCTTGGCGCGCGTGGTGATCTCACCGCCGACGATGGCGATGTTGGATTTCACATAGCATTCGCAGGCGACACGGCTGGTTTTGTCCTGCGCGAGGCAGGCGTCCAAAACGGCGTCGGAAATGGTGTCGGCGACTTTGTCCGGGTGGCCTTCGCCGACGGACTCGGAGGAGAAGATGAAGTTTTTGCTCATGAGTTGGCGTGTGATCGGACAGTCTCAAAACTGTCATATTGACGTATCACGATGCGAAGATATATAGCTTCTCCCGAGGGTCAACAGGTATTTTGGGGAAAATCAGGAGCGGGCGGAGGATGAAGCGCGGCACGGCGGCGGCGCGCCATCGCCGGAGCGCGGCTGTGTGCGGAGCACCAGCCGCAGCGCTCCGAAAACCGGACGGCGTCGGATTGATCGCAGCACGTCGGGAGATTGCGGCTGCTGCGGCTGGTCTGCGACACAGCCGCGCTCCGGGGCTGGGCGGGGATGCGCCCGATTAGTTCCGAACCATCCGTTGGTTGACTTACACACTGCGAATCATAGCTACACATGTCTGCCACTTTGAAACTACTCCGCGCGATGGCGGACCCGACGCGACTGCGCATTCTGGCGCTGTTGGAACGCGATGAGTTGTCGGTCAACGAACTGCAGGAAATCGCGAGCATGGGGCAGTCGCGTATCTCGACGCACCTGGGCTTGTTGCAGGACGCCGGGTTGGTGCAGTCGCGGCGCGACGGCAAGCGGGCTTTCTACAAACTTAGTTCCGGGACGGACGCGTCGTCGCGCGAGTCGGTGGCGTTGGCGGTGCGCGGCGCGAAGGAATTGCCGGAACACGCGGACGACCAGGTGAATTTGCGTCGCGTGCTGGCGCGTCGGCGTGAGCAGGCGCAGGTCTATTTCAACCAGGTGGCGGGGCGCTTTGATCGCAGCTATGGACCGGGGCGTTCGTGGCCGGCCTTCGGACAGTTGTTGCTGCGGTTGCTGCCGCCGATAGTCGTGGCGGACCTGGGGTCGGGCGAAGGGTTGCTGAGTGAGTTGCTGGCGCGGCGTTGCAAGAAAGTGATTGCGGTCGATAACTCGGAAAAGATGGTCGCCTTCGGGGCGAACAAGGCGAAGAAGAACGGCCTGAAGAATCTGGAGTTTCGCCTCGGCGATCTGGAGTCGCCCCCAATTGAGCCGCACAGTGTCGATCTGGTGGTGCTCAGTCAGGCGTTGCATCACGCGGAGAATCCGGCGCGGGCAATTGCGTCGGCACGGAAGCTGATTCGCCCCGGCGGACAGATCATGATTCTGGATTTGCAGAAGCACGGCTTCGAGAAGGCGCGCGAGCTATATGGGGATCGGTGGCTCGGTTTTGCGGAGAGTGATCTGCACCGATGGCTGGAGGAGGCGGGGTTCAAGAAGATCGAGATTTGCGTGGTGGCGCGGGAGGAACAGGAGCCGTTTTTCCAGACCATCCTTGCGGGCGGGTCGGTGTAGGGGCGGTGCGGTAGCCGGGGACGGGAGGAAAGCGAAAACTGAATTTTTTTAACCACGGATTGACACGGATGGGAACGGGGAATTTACCAAGCCGTGGTTCGCCCGGTGAGTGGAGGAGCAACAGTCGGTTTTTATCCGTGTCCATCCGTGTCCATCCGTGGTTGAACAATTCCGTCAGCCTTTTTTGGTAGCAAAGAAAAAGCCCGCAGGGGCGAGCCTGCGGGCTGTGGGTTCGGGATGGGTTTCCCGGAAGATTACTTGCCGGCCTTGCCGGTCAGGCCGGCCTTCTCGAGAGCGGCGAAGACGGCCTTCGGGCTGAAGTCGTCTCCGGTGACCGTGAAGGTTTCGGAGCCTTTTTCGGCGTTGTTGCCGGTCACGCCCTTGACGGACTTGAGCGCGTTGCTGACGGCCGTGACGCACTTGCCGCAGCACAGGTGCACGCCGGTGACTTTGAGGGTTTTCACCGCACCGTCGGCAGCACCGGTGTTGGAGGCGACTTTGATGTCAGGATTCGAGCTGGTGCCGAAGTAGCCGGCCCCAACGAGGGCATCGACGGCCTTCTGGACGGTAGCGTTGTCGGCGGCGGTGATGGCGACGGTGCCGGCATCCTTGTCACAGGCGAGCTTGGCCCCGGCGACTTTGCCGGCGGCGGCCGCGACGCCCTTGACGCAACTGCCGCAGCAGAGGTGGACGTTGCTGAGTTTGGTGGTGACCTCGGCGGAAGCGCTGCTGGTGAGCGCCCAGACGAGAGCGGTCGTGAGGGAGAGAAGCTTCATTTTCATGGGCTGATTTTTCGGTGTTTGCGTTGTGTTTTCTCAGTTTGCTTCCGACTCACATGAGTCGATCGCGCTGTAGGACCGAGTGAGCGGGCGGCATGTTCATTCGCCCTTGCTGGCGAACTGATCGGCCTTGTCTTTGAACAGGATGTTGAAGGTGGTCATCGTGCCGTAGCAGCGGGAGATGTATTGCTGCATCTCAATTTTCTCGGCGTCGGAGAGTTTCTCGTGGCCGTTAATCTTCTGTTCCAGCACGCGGAGGTTGTTGCGCATCATCACGATCTTGTGGAAGAAAACCTCAATGGGTACCTCTTTGGTCGCGAGCGTGGGATCGGCCGGGTGCAGCACAAGTCGCCCGCCATGATAGCGCGGGGCGAGGGGCGTGCTGAGGTCGTCGGGCAGGGCCAGGTCGAGCACGGCGATGGTGGCGGCCACGGTCTGGTCGATGAGGCGGGCGAGGGGAATCTCGAGGCCGGTGAGGGCCGCCTGGGCTTCGGCGGGGACGAGGCCGCTGACGACGGGTTCGATGACGCGCACGGCGTCGTTGAAGCGGATTTCCGCGGTGAGCTCGGAGATGGTTTTGACGGTGCCGAGTCCGTATTGCGGATGGCGGACATTCATGCCGACGTGCAGGGCTTCGAGTTTCATGGCGGTCAGGTTAAGCGGTTGCGGTGAGTGGGTTCAACTTATTACCCGTTTGCGCGCGGCTTCGAGCGGGCGTCGCCGCGAGTCTTGGTAGGAGACGACGTTTGGAGGCTTTAACTTCCTTTTGTCCAGCCAGCCCCGAGCGGGGGAAAAGTTCGCGTTTGCCCAGAAACGGTCCCCCTCATTTCGGCGGGCTTGGAATGCCGAGCGCAGCTGCCGGAAGCAGCGCCCGCCGGGCGTTCCCGCGGTGGGTGATTAAATGGTGCCAGGCGCCTTGCGCTGTGCGCCGCTCGGGGTGGCGGAGTTGGTCGATAGCTAGCTGGATTAGGAGGTAGTCTCGCCACACTCGCTACCCATAGGATGCGGCGTTCTAGGCTACGGTGACTTCCTGGCTCAGATAGACATCTTGGATCGCGTTGAGCAAGGCGATGCCTTCCTTTAGCGGTCGCTGGAAGGCCTTGCGGCCGGAGATCAATCCCATGCCGCCGGCACGTTTGTTGATGACGGCGGTGGCGACGGCCTGAGCCAGGTCACCGGCACCTTTGGATTCGCCACCGCTGTTGATCAGGCCGGCGCGCCCCATGTAGCAGTTGGCAACCTGATACCGGCAGAGGTCAATCGGATGATCGCTGGTCAGTTCGGTATAGATGCGTTCGTCGAGTTTGCCGTAGCTCGAACTGCCCGTGTTCAGGGCTTTGAAGCCACCGTTATTCTCGGGGAGCTTCTGTTTGATGATGTCCGCCTGAATGGTGACGCCGAGATGGTTGGCCTGGCCGGTGAGATCGGCGGAGACATGATAGTCCTTGTCGGACTTGAAGGCGCTGTTGCGCAGGTAACACCAGAGTACCGTGGCCAGTCCGTGTTCGTGCGCGAGCGCGAAAGCTTCGGCTACCTCGACAATCTGGCGGGTGCTGTGGTCGGAGCCGAAATAGACCGTCGCACCCACCGCGGTCGCGCCCATGTCCACGGCCTGTTTGATGGTGCCGAACATGATCTGGTCGGCCTTGTTTGGATAGGTCAGCAGTTCGTTGTGATTGATTTTCACCAGGAAGGGAATGCGGTGCGCATACTTGCGGGCGACCGCTCCGAGTACGCCGTAGGTCGAGGCGACGGCGTTGCAGCCGCCCTCGATGGCCAGACGCACGATGTTCTCGGGATCAAAGTAGTCTGGATTTTTGGCAAAGCTCGCGCCGCCGGAGTGTTCGATGCCCTGGTCCACCGGGAGAATCGAGAGATAGCCAGTGCCCGCCAGACGACCATGACTCAAGAGTCGCTGTAGGTTGCCAAGCACGCGGTTGTTGCGGTCGGAGGGGACGAAGAGACGATCCACCGCGTCGGGACCGGGGACGTGAAGCCGGCTCTTGGAAATCTTGGGTGTGTGGTAGTTGAGAAGATAGTCGGCTTGGTCGCCGAGGAGTTGGGCAATGGGTGTCATGCTAAGGTCAATTTCGGAGTGAGTCGGAGTTCAGAGTTTCAAGACGCCGCCGGGCAAGCCGTACAACTGGCAGCGCGGGCAAGACGTTTGACGGAGTTGGTCCCGGTGTCAAACAAAGCCTGCGGCCACCCGGATGGCGGGCTTCCATCCAAACAAAAACGGCAGTTCCTAGCGGAACTGCCGTGTTGAAAATGAGCGAACTGCCGTTAGCGGTTCTTTCGGCGCTTGACGTTAAGTTGCGCCAGCGAATGTGAGAGGGCGGCGGTTACGGAAGCGGTCTCTTCGTCGCTGAGCTTCTCGGAGAGGCGGGCTTCGGCGCGTTTGCGGGCTTCCTCCGCGCGGGCTTCGTCGATGTCATCGGCCTTCATCGCCATGTCGGTCATGACCGCGACGCGATCACCGGTGATCTCGACAAACCCTTCGCCAATGGCGAGGAAATGGTCCTGCCCACCCTTGCGGACAACCAGCTCACCGGACACTATCTGGGTCATCAGCGGGATGTGCATCGGATAGATGCCCATCTCGCCTTCGCTGCCGGGGATAGTCACCATGTCCACGTCCTCGGAGTATATTTTCGCCTCCGGGGTGACGATTTCGAGTTTCAAAGTTGCCATGGTCTAAAGGTCTTGTTCGGTCAGTCCAGCGACTTTCATTTGGTACTTCAGCAAGCCGAGCTTCAAAGGTTTGTTCCCGTGGACAGGAACCGAGATCCGCTCAATTCGTCCGGCTTTGACGAATATATGATGGCTGCCGTTAATTCGTCTGAGTTCCCAGCCACGCCGCTCCAGCAGCCGGATGAACTCTTTGCCAGAGACTTGTTTCACACCGCAATTTCCATGATGCGGGTCTGCGGCGACTGCACAATCGTTTCCATGTCCACGGACAGGCAGCCTTCCACGGCTTCGTAGATGTTCTTCAACAACTCTTCAAACGTATCGCCCTGGGTGGCACAACCGGGTATGCCCGGAATCTCGGCCCAGTAGCCACCCTCTTCCGCTTCGTGAATGACGGCTTTCAATTTCATGAGTGGAGCCTAAGTCGCGCACGCCGGATGGACAAAGACTATTCCTTGATCTCGTCGATGCCGCCCTTGAGATAGAAGTTGTTCTCGGAAACTTCGTCGTGCTTGCCTTCGAGGATTTCCTTGAAGCCGCGGACGGTCTCGGCGACGGGCACCTGCTTGCCGGGGCGGCCGGTGAACTGTTCGGCCACGGTGAACGGCTGGCTCAGGAACTTCTGAATTTTTCGCGCCCGGAACACGGCCGTCTTGTCCTCGGCGGATAGCTCGTCCATGCCGAGAATCGCGATGATGTCCTGCAAATCCTTGTAGCGCTGGAGCACCTTCTGCACGCCGCGGGCGACGTTGTAGTGTTCCTGACCGACGATGTCAGGCGTGAGGGCGCGGGAGTTTGAGGCGAGCGGATCGACGGCGGGGAAGATGCCCAACTCAGCGATGGAACGCTCGAGCACGATGGTCGCATCCAAGTGTGCGAACGTGGTGGCCGGCGCGGGGTCGGTGAGGTCGTCCGCAGGCACGTAAACCGCCTGGAAGGAAGTGATGGAACCTTTCTTCGTCGAAGTGATGCGTTCCTGGAGGTTACCCATCTCAGCGGCAAGGGTCGGTTGATAACCGACGGCGCTCGGCGTGCGGCCGAGGAGCGCGGAGACTTCCGAGCCGGCCTGACTGAAGCGGAAGATGTTGTCCACGAAGAGGAGCACGTCCTGGTTTTTCTCGTCGCGGAAGTACTCGGTCACTGCCAGCGCGGAGAGCGCGACACGGAGACGCGCGCCCGGCGGTTCGTTCATCTGACCATAGACCAGTCCGATGCGGGAGCCGGGTTTGATGATCGGAAGACCATTGGCGCCCTTCTTCGGATGACCTTTCTCATCCAACTCCACCTTGATGACATTGGCCTCGATCATTTCGTTGTAGAGATCGTTGCCTTCACGGGTGCGCTCGCCGACGCCCGCGAACATCGAGATGCCGCCGTGCAGCTTCGCGATGTTATTGATCAGTTCCATGATGACGACGGTCTTGCCGACGCCGGCACCGCCGAACGCGCCGACCTTGCCGCCCTTCAAGAAGGGACAGATAAGATCAATGACCTTGATGCCGGTGGTGAGAATCTGCTGGCTGGCGGACTGATCCACGAGCGGCGGGGCGCTGCGGTGAATGGGATTGTACTTATCCGCCTTGACCGGTCCTTGTTCGTCCACGGCGTCACCGGTGACATTGAAGACGCGGCCCATGACGCCCTCGCCGACGGGCATCGAGATCGGCTTGCCGAGGTCGAGCACCTCGGTGCCGCGCTTGAGGCCTTCGGTGGCGCTCATGGCGACGGCGCGAATCCAGTTGCCGCCGAGATGCTGCTGCGTCTCGAGGGTCAGTTTGGTGGTCGCCGAGCCAGGCGGGGTGAATTGGATGGTCAGCGCGTTGTAGATGGCGGGGAGCTCGCCGGGGAACTCGATGTCCACCACGGGACCGATGATTTGAACGACTTTACCTTTGTTCATGTGCAAAACTAGTTAACCCAACGCCATCGCGGCGGTGGTGATTTCCAAAAGTTCCTTCGTGATGTTCGCCTGCCGCAGCTTGTTATACTCCAGCGTCAGGTCCTTGATGATCTGCTTGGCGTTGTCCGTCGCGTTTTTCATCGCGACCATCCGCGCCGACTGCTCGGAGGCCTTTGCTTCCTGGAGAAACTGGAAGACCTGATAATTCAGATAGTGTGGGAGCAAATTACCCAGCACCGTGGCCGCCCCTGGCTCGAAGAGATATTCGTGCGTGGACTCGTCCAGCTTTTTGCCGGCGCCCTCACCATCCAAGCCTGCTTCCAAAGCGGTAATTTCACCCAGTGGCAGAAATTGCCGGACTTCCGGCTTCTGCACGAGAGTAGAGATGAAGTTGGTGTAAACCACATCCACGCGGTCCACCTTGCCGTCTAGAAATAACTGCTGCGCAAACTTGGAGATCGCCCGCGCTTCCGCGAACTGCGGCGTGTCTTTGTAGCTGAACTCGGCGCCGAGATCGCGCTTGGTGCGGGCCACCCATTGCGCGCCCTTCTTGCCGGCGCAGATGAAGACGCAGGTGTCTTTATCGAAGCGAGCAGCCTCCCGGAGTAAGTTGGTGTTCAGCGCCCCGCACAGACCTTTGTCCGACGAAATAATGATGATCGCGCGACGTTTGACCGGGCGCTGTTCCATCAAGGGATGACTGAACTCACCGGCCCCTGCGGTCGCGGCGGCCAGAACCTCGTTCATCAAGGACGCATAAGGACGCCCGGCCAACGCCGCCAACTGCGCCTTGCGCATCTTGGCCGACGCCACCATCTGCATCGCCTTGGTGATCTGGGCGGTGTTCTTGACCGACTTGATGCGTCGGCGGATGTCGCGTGTGCTGGGCATTGTGACTTAGAGTCTTGAGGTCACTGCTGGTGACTTCCAAGCTGCTTACCGGTAGCTTTGCTTGAATTCCGCCGTCGCCGCCTTCAGCTCCGCCGCCAGGGCGTCATTAATGGCCCCTTCGACGCGGACCTTGTCGAGCACGGCGGCTTTGCGGGTGCTCAGGAAGTCAGAGAACTTGATCTGCCAGTCCTTGATCTTATCCACCGCGACGTCGTCGAGGAGGTTGTTCTGCATCGCCCAGAGGACGGTAGCCTGGGTTTCGACGGGCAAGGGATTGAACTGAGTCTGCTTGAAGAGTTCGACGATCCGCTTGCCACGTTCGAGCGTGGCCTGGGTCTTGGCATCGAGATCGGAACCGAACTGGGCGAACGCCGCCAGTTCACGATATTGCGCCAGTTCAAGTTTGATCTTACCAGCGACTTGTTTCATCGCCTTGATCTGCGCGGCGGAACCGACGCGTGACACCGAGAGACCGACTGAGATGGCGGGTCGGATGCCCTGATAGAAGAGGTCGGTTTCCAGATAGATCTGTCCGTCCGTAATCGAGATGACGTTGGTAGGAATGTAGGCCGAAACGTCGCCCGCCTGAGTTTCGATGATCGGCAGTGCAGTGAGGGAACCATTACCGCTGGTCTCGTTCACCCGAGCGCTGCGTTCGAGCAGACGGCTGTGGAGATAGAACACGTCACCGGGATACGCTTCGCGCCCCGACGGACGTTTCAGCACCAAGGAGACCTGCCGGTAGGCGACAGCCTGCTTGGAGAGATCGTCAAAAATAATCAGCGCATCCATGCCGTTATCCATGAACCACTCGCCCATCGCCGCACCGGAGAAGGGGGAGAGATACTGATTGGCGGCGGAATCCGACGCGCCTGCCGCGACGACGATGGTGTCTTCCAACGCGCCCGCCTTGTCGAGTTCGGCGATTACACGCGCGATGTTCGACTGCTTCTGACCGACGGCGACGTAGATGTTATAGACCGGGCGGAATTTCTTATCGCCCGAGGCGCGGCCGACTTTGTTCATGCGCGCCTGATTGATCATGGTGTCCACGCCGATGGTGGTCTTGCCCGTCGAACGGTCACCAATGATTAGTTCACGTTGGCCGCGGCCGACGGGGATCATCGCGTCGATGGCCATGATGCCGGTCTGCAGCGGCTGGCTCACCGATTTGCGCTTCACGATGCCGGGCGCGATTTTTTCCACCGGATAAAACACGTCCGACTTGACCGGCCCCTTGCCGTCAAGCGGGCGGCCGAGCACATCGACCACGCGGCCGAGCAGGCCCTTGCCCACGGGCACGGAGAGCAGCTTACCAGTGGTGCGCACCTCGGTGCCCTCGCGCACGCCGAGATAGTCACCCAGGATGATGGCACCGACCTCGGTTTCTTCGAGGTTCAGTGCGAGGCCGATGACGCCGTTGCCGAAGTCGAGCATCTCGTTCGCCATGGCGTCGGAGAGACCTTCGATCTTGGCGACGCCGTCGGAGCACTCGCGAACGATGCCGACGTTTTGCTTCTGCACCGACGTCTTGACGCCGGCAATCTGGGCTTCGATTTCCTGAAGGATGGAGCTCATGTCTGAAAAACGCTGGGTTAAGAAAGAGACTGGTTAAAAGGCGCTGGTTACAAACTCTCCGCCAGAGCGGTGAGGCGGGCGGCCACACTGCCATCATACACGTCACTGCCCACCTTGACGCGCAGCCCGCCGACGAGGGCGGGGTTCTGCAAAAACTGAATGTTCAATCCGGCGCCGTAACGCTGGGTAAGATTGGCGACCACGCCGGCCTGCACGGAAGGAACCAAGGACACCGCACTCTCGACGGTCGCAGAGCGCCGCGCGACTTCGAGCCGCACGAGCCGCTGAAAATGCTGGAGAATGGCGACGTAGCCGCGGGGCTTCAGGGCGATAACCTGAGTGACAGTCTGCCGCACGCGGGCTTCGTCGAGCGCACTATTGTTGACACAGCTCTGGAACAGCGCTTTGCCGTCACGGCGGGCTTGTTTGCCAATCTTCATGCGGGATGCGGGAGGTGACTAAGTAGCTTCGCTCAGGCGGCAAGTTGCTTGCTGGTGTCTTCTGCCAGCTTGTTGTGCTGGTCGAGGGTGAGGATGTTGCCGGTCGCATTTCGGCTGGCCGCGACCACCAATCGGCCGAATTCCTTGCGCAACTCACCCTTCAAGCGCACCAACTCCGCGTCACCGGCCTCGCGTGCTTTGGCGATGATGTTTGAGGCATCGGCGATCGCCTTCTGGCGTTCGATCTCGCCAACTTTGGCGGCGGCGGCGCGGGATTCCTCGATGATCTTGTTCGCCTGCAAACTGGCCTGACTGATGATTTCCTGCGCCTTGACCTGGGCGTTGGCGAGTTCCGCCTTGATCTTCTCAGCGTTGGCCAAGCCTTCGGCGATCTTGGTGCGGCGCTCTTCGAGCACCTGCAGAATGGGATCGTAGGCGAACTTCTTCAGGAGGAACGCGACGATGCAAAAGCTGATGACCTGCGAAACGAACAACTGGCTGTTGAACCCGAACGTTTCGCCGGTGCTCCGGGCGATGTCCGCCAAGCCGCCCCCGCCCGCCGCGAAGAAAAGATGCTGGTTCATATTCCGAATTCCGAAAAATTGAGCGGATGCGGGGCCGAAACCCCGCATCCAGATGAACGGTTACTTCGCCAGGAAGATGGCGAAAAACACGATGCCTTCAGCGAAGGCGGTGCTCAGGATCGCCTGGACCAGAATCTTCGTGGCGGCGCCGGGATTGCGCCCGACCGCTTCCGAAGCCTTCATACCAATCATCCCTACGCCGATCGCAGCGCCAGCAGCAGCCGCAGCGACGTGGAGATTACCACTCATTTCAGCCAACATGGGCATCAACATATTTCTTACCTTTCTGTGTGTTACTCGACGACCCCCGCAGTCATGCCACGGTCAGATCGCCAAAATTTATCAGTGGTGCTCTTTGCCGTGGTCGTGTTCCGCCTCGTCATGGGTGCAGATCAGGAGGGTAAACACCGCCGTCAGCAGCATGAATACGAGCGCCTGCACCAGGCCGACCAGCAATTCCATCGCGTAAAACGGCAGGGGCAGCAGCCACCCAAAGTATTGCCCGCCCATCAAGGCCATCGTCTCCAGCATGTTTTCACCGGCGAAAATATTGCCGAACAACCGGAAACTCAGCGACACCGGGCGGAACAGGATCGAGACCACCTCCAACACACCCACCGCCACGAATACCAGAATCATCAGCACCTTCAACGCACCGGTCGTGTCACCCTTCGGGCCGAAGAGGTGCAGTATGAATCCCCCCGGGCCGTTTGCCTGCAGCGCCCAGTAAGTCCAACACACAAAAAAGACCATCGCCATCGCCAGCGTCATGTTCAGGTCGGCATTGACCCCGCGCAGCAGTGGATTGGTGATGTGATGCAAATGTCCGGACGCATCCGGGGTGCCCCAGCCGACCGTGCCCACTCCCGGAATCAAGCTGAACCAGTTGGTAAACAGAATGAAGATGAAGATGGTGGCGAAAAACCAGAAGGTCTTCTTGACCAACTCGTGACCGATGATGCCCTCCAGAAATCCATACAGACTCTCCACCAGCCACTCCCAGAAATTTTGCGCCCCTTCGGGAACCGTCTTGAGATTCGCCGTCGCCATGCGAGCGAACGCGATCAACCCCAGCGCCACACCCCACGTTAGGATCATCGAGTTAGTGACCACCAGCGGCCCAAGGTGAAAGCGCGGGGCATCCGGCGTTATTCCTCCATGTGCCTCGCCTTGGTTATGGCCGCCTTTTTCGGTGGGCACCGCCCCGGCCTTCTCGCCATGCCCGCCGACCGCCCCGGCCGCGACCCCGGCTTGGAGAACTCCGGCAAGGAGCAGTGCCGCCAATATTTTTCGCACCCAAAACATCACGTAAAATTGCATTGCGACCACGATCCCCAAGTGTGGAGAGCCGATCTTCTGTTCAAGAGGGCGCAGACGTTGGCGAATTGTGAAACTCTTCACAAGGGTTTTTCTAAAAAAAATTTCCAAACGATAAAACTGGCGCTGGCATTGACGAAAAGTCGGATGTCCCGGCAGGTTGCGCCGGTTTTCGGCGTCACGCTTGCGTTGGTTCCGCGCTTCGTGTTTTATCCCGCGAAACCAAAAAGCCATGCCACCCACGCCCAGCCAGAGCGCGGAAGATTATCTCGAGCGCATCCACGAACTCATCGAGGAAAAAGGCTATGCCCGGGTCGTGGACATCGCCTCGTCCCTCCACGTCAAGCAGGCCTCCGTCACCAGCATGGTTCAGAAACTCGGGGAACTCGGCTACCTCAACTACGTCAAATACCGCGGTCTGATCCTCACTGACAAAGGCCGCGAAGTCGCCTGCCGCATCCAGGCCCGCCATGCCACCCTCGAACGCTTCTTCTCCCTTCTCGGCCTCGCCCCCGACGTGCAACGCCTCGACATCGAGGGCATCGAGCATCATCTCAGCCCCGCGACCCTCGCCTGTCTCTCCGACCTCACTCGTTTTTTCAGCGACCGCCCCGCGACCCTCCGCTCCTTCCAGAAATCGCGCCAGCCTTTGCCCCTTCCGCCCGTCTCCGTTCCGCCCGGCGTGTGAAGCCGCTCCTTCGTTACTGTGAACTGGGTTAATCTCAAACGCGTCGCCGAAGCGGAAATCAACGCCACCCTCCGCGCCCTCCCTTCGCACCTCCAAGCCCGCGCCGACCGCCTGCCCATCACTCTCGAACCTGTCCCCAACGACGACCTCCTCGCCGACCACGTCGAACCCGACACCCTCGGCCTCTTCGTCGGCGAGGCTTTCCCCGACGGCGAAGGTTTCCCCATTCCACCGCAGATCATCCTTTTCCTCGAAAACCTTTGGGACTTCTCCGACTGCGACGAAGCTATCTACCGCGAAGAAATCCGCATCACCCTCCTCCACGAACTGGGCCACTACCTCGGCCTTGACGAACTCGACCTTGAAGACCGGGGCCTGGATTGAACCGGGATACGGAGAAATCCCTCATGGCGGTTGAGTGGAAATCACTGACCGGCACTAACCATCACTAATGAAACCCAAGCCCAGCCGGATTGTGGCGATGGATACGGTCGGTGCCCCTTATTAATCCAAGTTTGGCAGTAGGCGGCTGCGAAGCTCGTTTTGCGGGGAACAACGCTCGCGACCGGGGCGAGGTCGGCCACAGAAAAGATGGCGTCACTCCCGCAGCGCCACTTGCTGGCGGCTGACGCGAGGCGGCGGTTACGCGGGGAACGTCGAGCCCAGTTGGGACAACAAGACGGCTTGTTCATTTTCCGGGATGGTGAGGCGCGGCCGGCGGGTGCTGGGACCGTCGGTCATGTCGAACTCCACGTCCACTAGCACGATTTTGCGCAAGTGCTGGAGCACCTGCCAGGAAGTCAGGCTCGGGGCTTTCCGCGCCGCCAGATTCTTCAGGCAGACGTGCAGGGCGTAGTGAGGAATGCCACCATGACGTGCGCCTCAACCCGGTGCCCGAACTGGTGTCAGCGGGGCCGCACCTTGAGTTCGCTTTTCAGCGTGCGGAACGCGGCTTCCGCCTCGGTGAGTTGCACGGAGGCGGCCCGCAGGTCGCTGGCCAGATGCTCGCCCTGCCAGTGGGCGTGCAACAGATAGGCCCCGTCACGCTGGACGACGGCCCGTCATTTCTCGCGGTTCCATTCCCATTCCACGCGCTGGCGGGCGGCGTCGTAGCGACAGTGCCTCAGCAAGCGCCACATGAGCCGGTGATCACACGAGTCGCCAGGCTTGGCCTGTCCGAGGGCCGACGCCTCGCCCTCGAAATACGTGCTCGCCAGATTAGAGTGGATGATGTCGAAGGTGGCCCCGAAGAGATCGCGCCACTTGGCCGCCAGAGTTTTTCCAACGCCGCTTTGTGCGCGACGAGGCGATCCAGGCAGCGATACTCAGATCGTTGCGCGCGATGGGGCAATCGCATTCCAGGAGCACATCCATCGCCGGCTACGGGAACCCGTCCATCGCCGGCTACGGGAACCACTTTTCATGGACAAACAGTTCGCTGCGCGGATCCAGCAGGCGGTTGACCAAGAGCAGTTCGAGCACGGTGCGACTGCGGTGAACGCGCAGGCTCTCGCACAGTGAGCGCAGAGGTGGGTTTTGCCATCCTTGTGGCGGACGCGGTGTCTGGGTAACGGGCCCATGAGCAGACCCGCCGCTCGGTGTCGCCGCCAAGGGGGCGGTTGGCCTACACGGGTTTCGGCCCCGCCATGCCCCGGAAAACAGGGGGTTTTCGCCGGGTCGGGCGCGAAAAATGGCAAGGTTGGGGCGAAAAGTGCGGAAGGTGGGCGAATCTCCGGCACTGAACCTCGCCGGTGTTCATTCAAGATTTGCCAAGGCGCACGTTGACCGATTGCATTTGCGCGGGCGGTTGCTAACTTCGGCGCTCTTAAAATTTTAAATGTCCCTCATCGTTCAAAAATACGGCGGCACCTCGGTGGGCAACCCCGAGCGCATCAAGAACGTCGCGCGGCGCGTGGCGGAATATAAACAGCAGGGCCACCAGCTCGTCGTGGTCGTCTCGGCCATGAGCGGCGTCACCGACGGCCTCATCAAGCTGGCCAAAGAAATCACGCCGCTGCCCAGCGAGCGCGAGATGGACATGCTCCTGGCCACCGGCGAACAGCAGACCATCGCCCTCACCGCCATCGCGCTGCACACGCTCGGGCTGAGCGCCGAGTCACTCACCGGCGCGCAGGCGGGCATCGTCACCGACGGCGTCCACACCAAGGCGAAGATCAATCACATCACGCCCAAAAAAGTTCACGCCCTCCTCGACGCCGGCAACGTCGTAATCGTCGCCGGCTTCCAAGGCGAGACCGCCGAGGGCCAGATCACCACGCTCGGGCGCGGCGGTTCGGACCTCACGGCCATCGCGCTTGCGGCCGCGTTGAAGGCCGACCTCTGCCAGATTTATACGGATGTGGATGGCGTGTACACCGCCGATCCGCGCATCGTGCCCACGGCCCGCAAGCTGGCCGAGATTTCCTACGACGAGATGCTCGAACTGGCCGCGCAAGGGGCCAAGGTCATGCAGTCCCGCTCGGTGGAATTTGCCAAAAAATTCGGTGTCATTTTTGAAGTCCGCTCCAGCCTTAACGACAATCCCGGAACCATTGTGAAAGAGGAAACCAAAACCATGGAAGGCGTCGTCGTCCGCGGCGTCGCCCTCGACAAGAACCAGGCCAAAGTCACGCTCGTCGGCGTCCCCGACAGACCCGGCGTGGCCGCCCGCATCTTCAAGGCGCTGGCCGACGCCACCGTCAACATTGACATGATCGTGCAAAACGTCAGCCATGGCGGCGGCGCACCCACGACCGACATCTCCTTCACCCTCGACAAGCCCGACTTGCTCAAGGCGCAGAAGGTCATCGGCGCGCTCAAGGGTGAGGTCGGCATCCGCGACGTGATCTCCTCCGAGAAAATCGGCAAGCTCTCCATCGTCGGCGTCGGCATGCGCAGCCACTCCGGCGTGGCCGCCAAGATGTTCGAAACCCTCGCGAAAGAAGGCGTGAACATCGACATGATCTCGACCAGCGAGATCAAGATCAGCGTGGTCATCGACCTTGCCAAAGGCGAAGCCGCCATGCGCGCCGTTCACGGAGCGTTCTTGGGCTGAGGCTCCGTGGAGCAGGCATTCCTGCCGGACGGTTCGCGGGGCATCGTTGCCCCGAGAAAGCCCCATTCTGATCGTGTCCCGGAGTGCGACCGTCCTCGGTCGCTGCGAACGTCCGCCCGCGCGGAGGTGTCGGGATCATTCCGCGTCACTCTGCGCTCCACCCCGCTGCGGCCGGGGACGCCGCACTCCGGAGTGGCGGCGCGCGCGCCCGCGCAAACCATGCTTGAGCCGCCTTCACTCGACGGGCATCGTCCTGCGTCAGCCACGCACGCGTCGTCGTCCTGTTCGGTCTGCGCCGCGCGTCCGTGGCCCAACGCTCACCGCATCATGCGCACTCGCTTCACTCACTTTCTCCGCCGTCGGCACTTTCCCCGCGCCGCGGCCGCTCTCGCCGTGCTGCTCGCTCTTTTCGCGCTGCCGGGCCTCACCTTTGCCGCGGCTGATCTGGAGGCGTGCCGCGAACTTTTCCTCACCGGCAAGTACACCGAATGCAACGCCCTCGCCGACCAAGCCATCGCGGACAACGAATACCCCGAGGAATGGCGCGAACTGAAAATCAATGCGCTGCTCACGCTCGGCCGTTACGCCGATTCGCTCGGCGCGCTCACCAATGCCCTCACGCGCCACGGTTCGAGCATTCGCATCCGCCTGTTGGGGCGCGAGGTTTACCAGCTCAACAACCAGCCCGAGCGCGCCAAGGAAATGCTCCGCGAGATCAACGAGCTCGTCACCTACCGCGGCTGGGCTTATCGCGATCCGCCCAACATGGTCGTGCTCGGCCGCACGGCGCTGCTGCTCGGCGTCGATCCCAAGCAGGTGCTGGAAAAACTTTTCGACAAGGCGAAGACCGCCGATCCCGCGCTGCGCGACACCTATCTCGCGAGCGGCGAACTCGCCCTCGGCAAACACGATTACGAACTCGCCGCCAAGTCCTTCCGCGACGGCCTCAAGCGTTTTCCCAAAGACCCCGAGTTTCACTTCGGACTCGCCCGCGCCTTCGCGCCCGGCGAACGCGGCCCGATGGTTCTCGCGCTGCAGGCCGCCCTGAAGCTCAACACCAACCATATTCCCAGCCGCCTCCTGCTCGCCGATCATCTCATCGACGCCGAGGAATATGCGGAAGCCGAGGGGCTTCTCGACCTGGTCCAGCAGGTGAATCCAAACCATCCCGAAGCGTGGTCGTATCGCGCCATCATCGCGCATCTTCGCGCCGATGCCGCCGCGGAAACCAAGGCCCGCCAGAATGCGCTGAAGCCGTGGCCCACCAACCCGCGCGTCGCGCATCTCATCGGCCAGAAGCTCTCGCTGAAATACCGTTTCGCCGAAGGGGCCGCCGCCCAGCGGCAGGCGCTCAAATTCGATCCCGATTATCTCCCCGCCAAAATCCAGCTCGCGCAGGACCTGCTTCGGCTCGGCGAGGAAACCGAAGGCTGGCAGCTCGCCGACGAGGTGTATCAGAAGGATGGCTACGACGTGTCGGCGTTCAACCTCGTCACGCTCAAGGAGGCGATGGGCAAATTCCAGACCCTCACCAACCAGCACTTCATCCTCCGCATGGGCGAACGCGAGGCGCGCATCTACGGCCGCGCCGCGCTCGCGTTGCTCGAGCGCGCGCACGCCACGCTCTGCACGAAATACGGACTGAAACTCGACAAGCCCGTGACCGTGGAAATCTTCCCCGATCAAAAAGATTTCGCCGTCCGCACGTTCGGCATGCCCGGCAATCCCGGCTATCTCGGCGTCTGCTTCGGGTGCGTCATTACCGCAAACAGCCCCGCCTCGCAGGCGGCGCATCCGGCCAACTGGCAGGCCGTTCTCTGGCACGAGTTCTGTCACGTCGTCACCCTCCAGCTCACCAAAAACAAAATGCCGCGCTGGCTTAGCGAAGGCATCTCCGTCTTTGAAGAACGACTGGCCAATCCCACCTGGGGCCAGACCATGAACGCCCGCTACCGCGCGATGATTCTCGAGGACGACGAAATCACGCCCATCGGCGAACTCAGTTCCGCCTTCATGGCGCCGCGGACGCCGCTGCACCTCGACTTCGCGTATTACCAATCCTCGCTCGTGGTCGAGTTTCTGGTGGGAAAATTCGGCCTCGATTCCCTCAAGCGCATCCTCGCCGATCTTGCCAAGGGTATCGAAATCAATGCTGCCATCGCCGCCCACACTGCGCCGCTCGACAAACTCGAACCGGAGTTCGAGGCCTTCGCCCGCAAACGCGCGAAGGATCTCGCGCCCGGCCTCGACTGGACCAAACCCGCCACTGAACTCGATCTCGCCGCCGCGCCGGGAATGCCGCGGCTGCGCCGTCCGTCGCCCAAGCCGATCAGCGTTGGCGGTGCCAACGGCACCAACGCCACCAACGTCGTCATCGCTCCGCTCGCACCGACCAACGCGCCGCCGAAAAGTCCGGTCGCACCGCCAGCCGCGCCGCTCGTTGTCGCGCCCCTGCTGCTGCTGCCCGTCGCGATCCCCAACTCGACGAATTTCTACGTGCTCACGCGCGAGGCGAAGGAACTGCTCGCGAAGAAAAAATGGCGCGAAGCCACCGAGCCGTTGAAAAAACTCGTCACCCTGCATCCGACCCAAACCAGCCCAGGCAACGCCTATCAGCTCCTCGCCCTCGCCTATCAGCGCCTCAACGAAACCGCGCTGGAACGCGAGACCCTCGCCCGCCTCGCCGCGATCAGCGCCGACGCCATCGACGCCTACCAGCGCCTCATGGAACTCGGGGCCTCGACCAACGACTGGCGCGCGGTGAGTACCAACGCCGCGCGTTTTCTCGCCGTGAACCCGCTCCTCGCGCCCGCCCACCGCCATCTCGCGCGCGCCAGCGAAGAACTCGGCCAGACCGCCGAGGCCATCGAGGCCTACAAAACCGTCCTCGAACTCGACCCGCCCGACGCCGCCGATGCCCACTACCGCCTCGCGCGCCTGCTGCACAAAAACGGCGATCCCACCGCCCGCCAGCACGCGCTCCAGGCCGCCGAAGAAGCCCCGCGTTTCCGCGAAGCCCTGAGTTTGCTGCTCGAAATCAGCGCGCCGAAGCCGGCGGCGAAACCGTGAGTGAAACCGGGGATGCGCAGAAAAGCTCAATGCTCAAAGTTCAAAGCTCAAGGGAAGAGCCAAGGCTCAAGCATCCAAGCGGCCCTTGTCATGGAGGAGCGATCCCGCGTGTGCCGCGGAGGGAGCTTGGTGCTTGGCCCTTTTTTGAGCTTTAGGCTTTGAGCTTTGAACTTCCCCCCGAAACCCCAATGACCCCCAAAAACCTTTCGACGCCCGCCATCACCGTCCGACCCTCCCACGCCCGCGGGCACGCCGACCACGGCTGGCTCGATTCGTGGCACACGTTTTCGTTCGCGGATTACCACGACCGCGCGCACATGAACTTTCGTTCACTGCGGGTGATCAACGAGGATTTCATCGCGGCGGGGCAGGGGTTCGGCACGCATCCGCACCGGGACATGGAAATTTTCAGCTACCTCCTCGAGGGCGCGCTGGAGCACGAGGACAGCATGGGAAATGGGCGCATCCTGCGCCCCGGCCAGATTCAGCTCATGAGCGCGGGGCGCGGGGTCACGCACAGCGAGTTCAATCCGAGCAACACCGAACGCGCTCACCTGTTGCAGATTTGGATCCTGCCCAACGCGAAGGGTCTCACGCCCAGCTACACGGAGTGGCATCCCAAGCCCGAGAGTGATCGCGCGGCGAAGGTGCTCGTGATCTCGCCCGCTGGCCGCGACGCGTCGGCGACGATTCATCAGGATGCGGACATCTATCGCGTCCGCCTTGCGCGTGACCAATGCGTGACGCACGAATTGCGCGCGGGCCGTGGTCTCTGGCTGCAGATCATGCGCGGCGCCGTGTCGCTCAACGCCACGCCGCTCGGCGCGGGCGATGGCGCGAGCAGCGAGGAGGCAGGCCGGTTTGAAATCCGTGCGAGCGAGGACGCCGAGGCGCTGTTGTTTGACCTGGGGTGAGGGGTGGCTGGCGGAGCGTTGATCCTTGTAGGAGTCGAGGTAACGAGACTCTAACTTTTTCTGCGCGAGAAGCGGACTGACTTTCGTGGGCTGGTATGGGCGGGGCGTGAGGGATCGGAGCTTGGTTTCACGAGGCGGCTTGGGGTGCTGTGGGACGGGCCGCGCGTTGAAGGGGGTTGGCGCCTCGTTACCTCGACTCCTACAAGGGGCGGGAGCGCCGGCGGTTCATGCGCAAGTCTGGCTTTCAGGGCAGACGTAAAAAAGATCTCCAGCGCCGAGACGGCGCAGCATCGGACGAATGTGCTCAGCAGGCGAAGCGGGAGCGCTTGGCCGTCTGTGATGTTATCCGATCCCCGCGGAGTGGGGCCTGAGCCGCGTGGAATACCAGCGCAGCGACGACAACAAAACTTTGTCGTATATGCGACAGAGTTTTGCCAAGCGCCGTGGTGTCAGGATGTTGCTGATTGCGGATATTTGCCCAACAAGGGGAATGGGGGTTGGAGGCGGAGTGGGGCAGGGGACTTTTGGGCAAAGGAATGGAGGCAAAGTAATGAAGACGAGAAGTTTCCCCATCCCCATTCCTTTGCCTCCATTCCTTTGCCAAATCCGGGTCGCGGATCGGCGGTCAGAATCCGCGAGCGGGTGTCAGCACGGCTGGTGGCCCCAGTCTTCTTCCTTGAGGGATTTTTCGAAGAGGGCCATTTGCTCCTCGGGAGTGAGATTTTCTACTGCGACCGGGGAGGGACTGGCGACGGCGGCGGATTTCTCCGCAGTGGCGGCGATGGGGCCGGGGTCGGCTTTCTGCGGGGCCGGGGCGGTGGATGGGTGGTCGGACATAATGGGGGGAAGGTAGCTAGCGGGCGCGGTGGTGTCACGGTTTGCGATGGGCACGCTCGGCGCTTTTCTGGTGTCTGCGGCATTCGCTGATGCGGTCGGGACGAGCAGTCGGAACCACGAAAGACTCGAAAGGCACGAAAGGAAAAGGGCGCGCGGAAGCCGGGGGGCGGCGTCTGGCGGGTGAGTTATCCGGAGGTCGAGCCACCACGCTTCCGCTCCTTGTTTTCCGGCTTTTCGTGCCTTTCGTGTCTTTCGTGGTTCAACCCGACTGGCGTTTCCAAGCTGAACCGTGAGCGCTGAAAAATCTCCAGCGTTTACAGGCGGTTTGGTGCGGCTGCGGGTGGGACCGCCCGCGGGCCGGGGCGTTACGGAGCCTCTTCGCGGAGTAGTTTGCGGAGGAGCGGGTCGAGGGCTTCGGCGAGGATGGTGTAGCCCTTGCCGGTGGGATGGAGGTAGTCGCCGGCGAGGTCGCGGGCGAGGGTGCCGTCGGGGGCGAGGAGTTTCGGGCCGGGGTCGAGGAAGGTGATGTTGTTGCGGCCATCGAGCTTGGCGTAGAGGGCGTTGACTTCGGCGAGCTTGGTACGCATCGCGTCGGGCTTGGGGCCGCGCGGGAGGATGCCGAGGAGCACGATGGTGGCGTTGGGCTGGCGGCGGTGGATTTCATCGCAGAGGGCGCGGACGCCGGCGGCGATTTCTTCGGGTTTGTTTTTGCCGAGGTTGTTGGTGCCGATGAGGACGACGATGGCGCGGGCGGCGGCGCCGTCGAGTTCGCCGTGCTGAATGCGCCAGAGGGTGTTTTCGACGTAATCGTATCCGAAACCGAGGTTGGCGACTTTGCGTTTGCCGTAAAATTTTTCCCACACGTCGCGGCCGGGCTGGCTGCGGTCATGGGGTTCGCCGCCGTACATTTGGGTGATCGAGTCGCCGATGAAGACCAGCTCGGGTTTCCGTTCGCGGACGAGGGCGGTGACGGCGGCGTGGCGCTCGGCCCAGTCGTAGGTGGGCCAGTCGCGGTCCTGCGTGAGCGGGACGAGAGTCGTGGGCGGCGGGACGACGCCGGGCTGGACGTCGAAACGGGCTTCGGCGGGTTCGCTCTTTTGTTTGCGGTCGGGGCTGAAGGCGCGGGCTTTGACGAGGCCGCCATGGGCGAGCGCGATGGGCGCGAGGTACGGGCCGGAGCGCTGGTTGGGGTCGGAGCCGTCGAGGGTATAGCGGATGACCGCGCCGGGCGTGGCGCAGGTGAGGGTGACGAGGCCGGTGGCGCTGCGCGCGAGCGTAGGCGCGGCGAGCGGGCTGGCGGTCGCGGTGACGGTCGCGGTGGCTGCGGCGCTGGTGGCGCGGGCGGGGGCGGGCGGCGCGGCGGTCGTTTGGGTGAAGGCGGGCGCGGGGGCGAGGAGCGCGGCGGCGCAGAGGGTGAGGAGGGTGGGTTTCATGTTTCGGACTTTCGACGGTTGCGAGAGGGGACGGGTGGGAAAAGTTCCAAGGCTAAAGCTCAAAGCTCAAGGGAAGAACCAAGGGTCAGAAGGTCCAATCGGGCGCGGGCGCGGAAAGCTTTGCACCTGCGACCGGCGCGCGCTTTGCCGGGGCGCTGTCGGCGTTGGGTTTGATCGTGCTCATTGCGGCGCTCATTTCTTTGCCATGCCCGCGCTCAGGTGGCGGGGATGAAGCGTTGGGCGATGAGGGCGGTTACAAAACAGGCGATGAAAATCAGGCCGGTCTCGCGGGGGACGTGGGCGACGGCGAGGAGGTCCACGAGGACGATGCCGGCGAGGAGGCTGGAGACGGTGCGGCCGATATTACGCGGGGTGGACCAGAAGGTGGTGCGGATGGAGCGGAGAATCCACAGGGCGAGGATGGCCATGAGGATGAGCGCGCCGGGGCGGGATTCGCCGGCGTTTACGAGGAAGGCGAGCGCCACGGGGATCAGCAGCAGCAGGCACGGCCAGTAGCGGATGAGGCCGGGGACGCTTTCCTTTCGTGCGATGTAGCTGAGGCCGACGATGTAGCAGAAGAGGGCGACGGCGCTCCAGACGGCGAGGCCGGTGACGCCTTCACCGCCGGCGGAGGCGGCGGCGAGGAAGAGGAAGAAGCGGCAGCCGGCCATGAGGACGGGCGCGTGTTCCATTTCTTTGTGGAGGTAGTCGTAGAGGACGATGCAGGTGACGAGCAGGAGGGCGAGGACGGCGGTGGTGCGGTTCATCGTGGCGAGCAGGACGAAGCCGCCGCCTAGCAGAGCAATGCCCAGCGCCCAGACGGTGCGGACGTCGATGTGACCGGCGGGGATGGGGCGCTCGCGGCGGTGGCGGACGTCGAACCAGACATCGCAGGCGTCGTTGAGGAACATGCCGCCGATGTAGAGGAGCGAGGCACCGAGGCAGAGGCGGAGGAGGTTGTTGTTGCCGCCGCCGCCGAGGATCCATGCGGCCATGCAGTTGGACCAGACGGTGGGAAGATTCGACACGCGGCCGAGGACGAGCAGCGTGCGCCAGAGCGGGGCGCGCGTCGGGGGCGCAGGCGCGGCGGATGGAATGGAGGCGGGCTGGCTCAAGGGTGGGTGCGGGGCGATGCGAGTGGTGTGGAGAAAGGAAGGGGGAATGGGAGATCCGCGGATGGACGCGGATTTACAGGGATAAAACGCGTGCCGGGTCGCGTCGCCATTTTCCGAGCGGGCGATTCGACCGGTGAGCTTATGTTATCCGTGTGCATCCGGGTTGACCCGTGGTTAAACAGTGTTTTCCCGGCTATTCGGTCAGCCGGTGTTCGCGGCAGCGGGCGAGGCACCAGTCGTATTCGCCGACGAGCTGATCGACGACGGAGCGGTTCTTCATTTCCGCGGGCATGACTTCCCAAGTGTAGGTCTCCATCTCGAGGTGGGAGCAGAGTGTCGGGTCTTCGCGCAGCAATTCGAGGACGCCGAGGAGATGGTCGGAGGTGTCGCCGAAGAGCGCGCTGGTGGGGCAGTGCAGGGGAATGTGGAAGTGGATGCGCCATTCCTCGTCGTCGGCGGGGGCGTTGGCCAGCGCGAGGTCGAGGTCGCGGTAGCGGGTGAGGGTGGTGCCGGTGCGGGCGATGACTTGATGGAGATAAACATCGTCGGCGAAGGCGGCGAGGGCGCGGCGGACTTCGGGGGTGGGACTGACTTTGAGCGCGGAACTGAGGTGGAGCTTGCTGATGCGGATGCCGTGGCGTTGCAGGCGGCGAATGGCCTCGCGGGGCTGCTCGTATTCCACGGCGAGATGGCAGGTGTCGTAGTTGACGCCGAGGTGATGGAGGACGCGCTGGTCGCCGGGGCGTTGGGCGACGATGCGGTCGAAGAAGGCGACGGTTTCCTGGGTGGTCTCGAAGAGGCCGAGCGGCTCGGGTTCGAGACCGAGGTGGAGGATGCGGCCGGTGCGCTCGGAGAGGCGCGCGATGTGATCGACGCAGCGGCAGAGGTTGTGGCGGATTTCGGCGAGCTGTTCCTCACCGCGGATGAATTCCTTGAACGAGCCGGGGAGGGTGCTGACGCTGCCTTCGATGCCGTCGGGGACGAGTTGGGCGAGGAGATCGAAGAGGCGGTTGGTGTAGTCGAGGCGCTCGCGGGTGGTCCAGTCGGGGGCGTACACTTGTTCCTTCACGCGGCCGCCGTGGAAGCGGCCGTAGGGAAATCCGTTGATGGTGAAAACGTAGCAGCCGCGTTCGTCGAGCCAGTGGCGGAAGGCGGTGAGGGTGGCGGGATCGCTGAGTTCGCGCGAGGCCTGGTCGCTGAGGCGCAGGCCAATGGCGAAGGGTGCGGTCGGGCAGACGCGTTGCTTGACGGCGAGGGTGAAGCGGTTGAGTGAGTCGAGGGTTTGCGCCCAGTCCTCGCCGCGATGGATGTTGGTGCAGTAGGCCAGGTGCAGGCCGTGGTGGAGCTTCATACGATGTGCGGCAGGGAAAGCTCAAAGCTTAAAGCTCAAAGCTCAAGGAAAGGTTTAAAGTTCAAAGTTCAAGGTTCAAAGTTTTGAGCGGGCGGTTGCTCCCAACTTTCTGGCAACGATTGACGGGGACGTGAAGTGCCGGGCTGTTGTCTTTCTCCCTCGGGCTGGCGAGGGGCATGGGGCCAACTCGATTCGGCTCTCGCAGGGTCGCCGGCCGTTGGTGGAGCTTGGCAGCTTGGTGCTTCCCTTGAGCTTTGAGCTTTGAGCTATTTTCCCAGTCCCGATTTTTGCCACGCCGGGCGGCCCCGACAACTCACAGCTCCGATTCGTCCTCGGCCTTGAGGGTCGTGATCTGGGTGGCGCCTTCGAGGGCTTTGAGTTCGGAGACGAGGTCGTCCACGCGCGCGGGGTCGCGGAGCAGGAGGCGGAAGGAGATGTCCACGCCTTCGTAGCCTTCGTGGGTGCGCTGGCTGGCGAGTTGGATGCGGCGGCTGTGGCGGTCGAGGAGGAAGCTCAGTTCCGGCAGATCGATGACCGGCCGCGCCCAGTGGAGGTTCAAGACAACATCGTAACGATGGCGGCTGCCGAAGTTGGTGTACCAGAGATAGGTGATGAGAGCGCAGGTGAGGATGCCGCCGACGAGGGCGCTGGAGAATTTCTGCGTGCCGCAGGCCATGCCGACGAAGATCGAGGTGAGAATGAACGACGTGTCGAGCGTGTCGCGCAGAATGTTACGGAAGCGCACGATGGCGAAGACGGCCATCAGCCCGAAGGCGGTGACGATGTTGTTGCTCAAGACCACCATGACGAGCGACACGATGACGGGGGTGACAACGAGCGCGTTGACGAACGAACGCGAGTAGGACAGCCCGACATGAGTGAGCATGTACACCCAGCCGATGGTCTGCCCCAGCAGGAACGAGAGCAGGATGCCGAGGATGAGGGCGGGGATGTTGGGCGGTGCCAGCGAGGTGTCACCTTGGAAAAACAGCCATTCATTCATAAGTAGATCAGGATTAGATCGGGATTAGGTCAAGATTGTTGCAGGAGCACCGCCTTGTTGGCGAAGCGGTCGGGGTGGGTGCCGAGGGTTTCGCGGCGGGCGCGGCGACCCTCGAAGAGATACTCACCCATGAGCGCGATGCCATCGGCGTATTTGGCGGCCGAGCCTTGGGTGAGACCGCAGACGCGGACGAGTTCACGCAGCCAGTTGGGGAAGCGGCCGGTGAATTTCAACTCGACCACGGCCTGTTTGCCGAAGACGACGGCTTCCTTGTGCATCTCGGTGCGCAGGGACGCCGTCGGCTCGGGACAGCAGCGGACGTGACGGTCGATGGTGACGCGGAGGGAATTGTCGTGCGGGCTGACCCAGGCCTCGCGCATGTAGGCGATGTGGGCCTTGGGAATCGCGTGGTATTCCTTCATCAGCGAACTGAAGCGCTGGAGGGCGACGAGGTCCTTCGGGTTCTTGGTGGCGACGTGTTCGAGTTTGGGAAGGTGGCCGGAGAGAATCCAATCGACCGCCTCGCGCTTGACGCCGCCGCGCTGTTTCAGGATGGCGTCGTTCATCCGGCGTTTGATCTCGAAGAAGACCGGGGCGCGGGGCGCGTCCTCGTAGAAGCGGAGGCGGAGTTTGAAACGGTTCTTGTTGCCGTTGATGGTGCCCCAGTAAATCGTGAGGAGGTCGGAGTCGAGATAGAGGCTGTGAACGGGATAGGAAAAGTCAGGCTGGCCTTCGCCATATTCGTCGATGACGAGATAGGAGCGAACGAAATCCCGGACCTTGAGCGCCGTCGTTTCGGGGACGACGTATTTCAACTCGAACCGCTGGAGTTGCAACTGATGGGTCTGGCTCATTTCACACGGAGACCGGCATGGAATTTCCCCGCGGACATCGCCGGCAGGAAGCGCGGTTTAATTCGCAAGGAACGGGGGTGAAGTAAAGCCTCGTTTTCAAAAAGGTCAGTTCGCGGCGGCCGGGGGGGGCGCGACGACGGGGGCGGCGGGGGCCTTGGTCACGACGATCTTATCCTCCTGCAAAACTTTGCCCCATTGATCGACGCCTTTGACGACGATCTGGTTGGGACCGTCAGCCAGGCCGATGTTCGCGAGGGACCAGGTGACCTCGGTCTTCCACTCGGGCTTCACGCCGGGCTGACCTTCGACGCCAAGGGTGAAGATGCCGTAGGGCGCGTTGCCTTCGAGCGTCACCGAGTCGGCTGCCGTGGTGATCGGGTTGCCGCCATTGGTGGTGATCTTGAAACCGAGTTTGTAGTTGGGGCCCAACATCCGCTGCGCCGCGGCATCGCGGGCGACACACCAGTTGCGATACATGGTGGCGTTGATGGGCACCGCGGTGGTGGCCTCCTCCTCGGCCTTGAGGTAGGCGAAGAACCGGGGCGAGTCCTTGGTGTAGTTTTCCATCAGCTCGACGAGGTAATAGTTGAAGAGCCGTCGGTTGTAGGGTTTCTCGATCCACGACCGCACGCGATCGCCGTAGAACGCGCCGACGACGTTGTTGCCGCTGAAGCCCTGGTCGCTGTCCCATTGGAAGAACTGCCAGAGGCCGTCGTGCGGCCGGCGGTAGAACAGGGCGTTGTGGGCGTTGCCGAGCGTGAAGGTGTCCCAGTCGCCGCTGTAGCCGCGGACCACGGCGTGGCGCAGGGTGTTATACGGGTCGATGTGCTTCTCGATTTCCGCCTGCGAATAGGTGTTGTCGGTGATGGTTTTGACAAACGAGATCAACCCGCCGAAATCGTCCTCGACCTCGCTGGTCCGCTTCATCCAGATGGGGCGGTAGCGGCCGGCGTCTTCGCCTTTGTAAATCCAGTCCGGCTGCAGCGGGGATCCGCCGCCCCAGTCATCCCGCAACCACCAGGTCATCTCGGGCCGATAGAGTTCCCCCTTGCTCCCGTCTTTGAAAACCCGGTTGAGAAAATCGTTGGCCACCGGCTCGGTCTCTTCGCGGACCAGCGGGGCGGTGTTGTTGATGATCACCCGGACAAACTCCGCCTGCGCGACCGGATGCCCGAGCTGGTACATCCAGAAACGCACCACGCGGTTGTGCAGCCGGGCCTCGCCGTCGGGATCGTTGTCATAGGTGAACTTCGTATGGGAGCGGAAGAGCCGGTCGCCGGGCAGTTTCCACTTACCCCGGCTCATGTCCGTGGAGCGGGTGTAACCGCTGCCGCTGTTATGGATCTCCGCGTTGTAATAGATGTCCGTCTCGTTCGCGATGAAGGTCGAGTTATGATAGTGATTGGAGAGCCGGGGGAATTTGAACCCATACTTGTTTGTATTACCCCCCGCGATTTTCTCCATGTCATAGGCGGAGACGACGAACCGCTTCAGCGCCAGGTCGCGGGGCACCGGTTGGTTGTCCACGATGTAGAGCGCCGGCTTCTCCGGTCCGCCCCGCGGTAGCATCGTAATCTGCCCGCCCGGCCCGCGCGCCAGCACATAGAACTGCACGATCTGCCCCTGGCTCCGAAGGTCCGCTATTTCCGCCGTATAGATGGTATCTCCGGCGATCATGTCACCGCCGTTTTTGCCGTCATCGACCATCGGTTTGCTCAGCCACGGGGTTTTGTCCGTATTGCTGTCGGCGCGGTAAAAGAGCTGCACGCTGGCCACCCGCACACTGGCCGGGACGTTGGCGGTGATTTTGACGGTATCGGTCGTCCGCGGCACGGCCGGACTGTGCGCCAGTTGCTCGACCTGTGGCGGCGGGGCGGCCTGCAGCCGGGAATTCGCGCGGCCGGGTGTGCCCACATTGGGCGGCACGGCCAGCAGGAAGGAAGGATTGATGCTGTAATCCCAGGTGTGCGCGATCAACCGTGGCGTGCCGGACAGCCACCGGGCGTCAAAACGCAACTCATACTTCTGCCCCTTGGCGATCCCGACGATGTCGATCTCGGCGCGGTTGGCACGGTTGTCACCCCGGCCATCGGAAATAAGATGCAACTCACCATTGGTCATATAGCTCGCCCAATGTGTGCCCTGACAGACCCAGCCATTGCTGCTGCTGCCATTGGGAGACATGACGGTCGGATTGGCGATGAAGTTGGTTCCCTGCCCATCGAGCCGGAACTCAATGTTCTTCAACACAACGTGCCCCTTGCTGATGAGATAAAAATGTAACTCCTGAAAGTCACTCGGCTGCCCGTCCCGCAACCATTCCTGGTAGGTGCCTGTGAACGAGTAGGTCTTGAACTTGGATTTGCTGCTCTCATCGCTATCCGCCCAGGCCGAGGAGAGGCTGTTATCCATCAAAGGATGCCGGAGTTCCAGGCTGCTGCCGCTGTTGTGGGCAATGAACGGCCAGTCGCCGCCGAACCGGTAATCCACCTGACTCGCCAGGTTCCCATGCTGATCCACCAACCGCACCAGATCCCCCTTGTTATTCAGTTTTCCTTCAAAATCCCCGATGACATTGATGTTCCCGTGCATCCCGCGCAGGAAGGACTCGTCGCCCGCCACCACCAGGTAGCCGCCTGCGGGAATCTTGCTGCCTTTGGGGAAGGTAAACTCCGTGCCATCGGTGAAATGCCATCCCGTCAACGACACCGCACTCCGGCCGCGGTTGAACAGCTCAATGAACTCGCTCTTCTTCTGCGTATAGGGCGGCGCGAACATGATCTCGTTGATGACGATGTCTTGATTGCGCTCGGGATTGTTGGGCTTGTTCTTGGTATCCTTTGTCGTCGCATACCATTCGCGGCTGCCATCGGGAAACGCCTGGAGATAGTCGCCGTGCTTGGGCGGGTTAAATATCCAGGCGTCCTTCACGGAATTCTCGCCATCGACGAGATAGACCACCACTTCGTCCTGCACCACCGGGAATTGCACGCTGAACGCCTTCACCCCGCGCGCCGGCAGCGTCACGTCCCGCAGCGACACTTTCTCGGAAAAATCCCGCTGCGAGGTCAGGAAATAGCCCGCCAGACTCTGCGGGGTATAGCCGGCGTTGAAGAGTTCCACCCACTCGATGTGTTTCTGCTTGCTGAAGAGACTGCCGGCGAATTCCACCTCGTTCAGCCGCACCGAACTGATCAATCCCGTCCCGCTCACGTTGGGAGCCTCCTTGGTCGGATCGCTCATCAGGAACCAACTGTTCGCCCCGTCCGGCTTGCGGGCGAGTGACTTGTCCGTGATCGGCGCGCTGTGCCGCAACGCGCTCAACACCGTCTTGCCATCCCGATCCGTCAGGAAGAACTCCGTCGCCGCGAGCGGCAGTTTCGTGGTCTCATAATCCACCGCTACAAAGCCCCGCGGCCGGATGACCATGTTGCCCGTGAACTTGAACCGCGTGAGGTTGCTCTTGTAGCTGCTGAGGTAGTGATCCTTCAGGCTGATGGGCTGCGTGCCGGTGTTGTAAAATTCGACAAAACCCTTGCCCGCCGTGCCCGGTCGGATCTCGTTGAAGACCACCTCGGTCTGCCCCGACGCCGGTCCCAGCGCCGGCCCCGCCCCTTTTAGTCGCGCCCCGAATACCAGGTCCGGACTCGCCAGCGCCACCTGATGCACCTCCACCGCCAGCACGTTCGTCCCCTTCACGATCAAGCCCGCATTGATGCTTGGAAGGACATTTTGTTCTTCCCGCGGCTCGCCGATGTTCCGCGCCGCCGGCGTGCTATAGACGACATTCCCGGCGGGCATGCCCACGCGCCCGATTTCCTGCCCGTTCAGGTAATACACCGCGCCGTCGTCCACGATGGTATCCAGCGTCAGCTTCAGCCCTTGGTTCGAGCCATTGAACACAAACTCTTTCCGCAGATAGATCGTCCACACCCCCGCCGGTCGCGGCGTGCGAATCCCCGGCGCCGGAAGTGGTGTCGGGCAAAATCCGAACATCCCCGCGCCCACCGGCCACGAGCGGTCGTCGAACTTCGCATCCCGCCACTTCGGATCGGGCGCGCCCGGTCGCGCGAAATAACGCCACGGATCGCCGTAATCGAACAGCACCAGACCCTCGCGGGAAATCACCTCGGGGCTGGCCACCGGAATCTCCAGTTCGCGCGTTGGGTCCGTGCCCGGCGTGCCGCCCGGCCGCGAACTGACCGTCCAGTTGCGCCAGTCGTCCACCGATTTGTCCGGGCTGATCAACACCAGCGAATGCCCGGCCCCGTTCGCCGCCGGCGACCACTTGCCCCGATCGCTGTAGCGCACCTGACACACGATCAACCCGTTCTTATCCCGCAGCCGGATGCGGTCCCCGGTCTTGCCCAGCCGCCCGACCCACGGTCCGTAAACGCGCACCGTGTTGGGAATCCTGTACGCCGCGCGGATGGTTTTGTCGTCGCTCTGGGAAACCACGATGCGCTCAAAGGGCCGGAGCAGCGTCATTCGCGGATCGGTCGCCGAGAAATTGGGGAAGGTGTACTCGATTTGCCCGGTCAGCTTCCACCCGGCGATGTCGAACGGATTGGCGGTGTTGTTGTAGAGTTCGACGAACTCGGGGAGTTCGCCCCGCGGATGATACATGATCTCACTGATCACGATCTGCTCGGCGCGCGCCGCCAGCCCGCCCGTGAGCCACACGGCCACCGCCGCCAGCCAGATTGAAATGTGCCGCAATTTCATGCGTTTGTTGGCTCAATCCCGTCCCCGCCACCGGCATCCGTCCGGCCGCTTCCGGCCGTTCCGACGCGTGCCGCCCGCTCGTTCCGTCGCGGCGAAGACTGGCGATTGATGGGGCGAAATTAGCCACCACCCCGGTGCCCGTCCAGCGCCAACCCGGGCGCGGTGCTGCGCCGGAGTGCGGCGCTCCCCGGCCGTAGCAACGTCCACCCGCGCCGGGGTTTTGGTAGTTTACCAGCGTCGCACTGCCCCCGCACCCGCTCGCTGCTCTCGGGGACTCTGTTTTTCATACGGAGCCCGGTGGCGTCGGCTGGCCCCGACGACCTCTGCAGCGAGCCGGATCGGCCTCGAGGGTCCAAATCCGCCCTCGGTTGGTGCTCCTACCTTACCCCTCGCCGTTGCCTCCCATCTCTCTGGTGTTCTGCTCCGCCTCCGCCCCGCGGCGGTCGAAGGGGTGGCGGGCCGGCCACTCGGAGCACCGCAGAGATGGGAAGCAACGCCGAGAGGGTAGGGGGCACACGGGACGGCGACGGCAAACGCAGCGCGACGCCCCATTCGCCCGCCGTCGCCGGAAAGGCGGCGTGCGATATTTCGCATAAAACGCAGCGAGGGCGGGCACACACCGGTGGGGCGGTGCGGATCGCGGTCTTCTGGTGCGAAGCCGGAACCGAATCCGTCGGGATGTACCGGCACAATCGCTCCAGGTGCAGATTGCGTTTGTGTGCCACGGCGTGGCTGCTACGGTCCGCGCATGAAATCCACTTCTGGTTCTCCCCTCACTGCGGCTGACTGCGATTGCTCATCTGCCTTCAGCCGCCGCAATTTTATCAAAACTTCCCTCGGCGGCGTGGCCGCGGTCGCGGCGGGCGGGCTGGCGTTGCCGGTGCGCGCCGAGGCGCCCAAGGCGCAACCGGAGACGCTCGTGGCGTCGCTGTTCAAGACGTTGAGTGAGGCGCAGCGGAAGACGATGTGCTTCCCCTTCGATCATCCGCTGCGGTCGAAGGTGGACAACAACTGGCACATCACGAAGGCGACGTTGAAGGATGGCTACACGAAGGAGCAGCAGGCGATGGTGCGCGAGATTTTCCTCGGGCTGCACAGCCCCGAGTATGCCGAGAAGGTCATGGCGCAGGTGACGCATGACAGCGGCAAGGAGGGGTTCGGGAGCAGTTCGATTGCGATGTTTGGCGAGCCGGGGACGGGGAAGTTCGAGTTCGTGCTGACCGGCCGGCATTGCACGCGGCGGTGCGACGGGGACTCGGTCGAGGGCGCGGCGTTCGGCGGGCCGATCTTCTACGGACACGCGGCGTCGGGCTTCAATGAGAAGGCGGATCACAAGGGGAATGCGTATTGGTATCAAGCGGTGCGGGCGAATGAGGTTTTCAAAATGCTCGACGGCAAGCAGCGGGAGAAGGCGTTGCTCAAGGAATCGCGGGACGAGAAGGGGACGGACACGGTGAAACTCACGGGCAAGAAGACGGGGCTGCCAGGGATTCCGCTGACCGAACTCGCGCGCGATCAAAAGGATCAGGTGCGCAAGGTGATCGCGGATTTGCTCGCGCCGTTCCGCAAGGTGGACGCGGACGAGGCGATGAAGCTGATCGAGGCGAACGGGTTCGACCAGATGCACATGGCGTTTTTTAAGGACGAGGACATCGGCAACGACGGCGTGTGGGACAACTGGCAGATCGAGGGGCCGACGATGGTGTCGTATTTCCGCGGCGCGCCGCATGTGCATGCGTGGCTGCATATCCGGGACAAGGCGTGAGGCGCTTGGATGCAGTCGCAAACGCCAAGGAGACCACCGAGACGCGATGAACACAAAGCGGCAAAGCCGCAACCGAACGACTTGGGAACACCGTTCCGGTGCCGGGGGGGTCCATTGGTCAGTGTGTGGCCGTCTGGTTTCTGTCCCGGAGGGACTCCAGAGGAGATTAGCCGGGGGCAAGTCCGCGCCCGCGGACGCCGCCCCCGGAACCCGTGCCGAGGGTCTCCGTGCCCCAGCGGGGCATCGAAGAAATGGCGCGAGATGTTGGCTGATCCCTGGCGGCCCGCTCTGTCCGGGGCGACGAGTGGTGACGGTGATGCTGCGGGACGGGCGACGCCAAAAACTTCTCCGATGCCCCGCTGGGGCATGGCCCGTTCGGCCTGGGAACCGGGGGCCGCGCCCGCTGGCACGGGCTTGCCCCCGGCTAATTTCCTGCGGCGTCCCTCCGGGGCCAAGGACCAGGCGTCAGCGACAATTTTCCGGTTGCCAAGGCGCTGCCAGTGCAACGGCAAAATCCTCGCGGGGCGCGCGGATTTTGAAGCGCTGTAGTACAGAGAAGAACGTTGGTTGGCGTCTGCTCCCGGAACTCACCGTTCAATGAACCTCAATCGGTTGCACAATTCTTTTTCTTCCCAGTGTTAATCGTGTCTCGGTGGTCCATCGGAATCGTCTCGGCTGCGCGGCTGCATCTGCGCCGGTTCATCTCAACGCCCCACGCAATCTCCCATGTCTGAACTCACTTCGGAAGCCCGGCGGTTGGCGGAGGACACGGCCCGCACGCGCAATTGGAAGCGCTGGGGGCCGTATCTCTCCGAGCGGCAGTGGTCCACGGTGCGGGAGGATTATTCCGAATACGGGACGTGCTGGGATTATTTCCCGCACGATCACGCGCGGAGCCGGGCGTATCGCTGGGGCGAGGACGGACTGTTAGGGATCACGGATCGCGAGTGCCGGTTGTGCTTCGGCCTCGCGCTGTGGAATGGGAAGGATCCGATTCTCAAGGAGCGCCTGTTCGGTCTCACGGCCAACGAGGGGAATCACGGCGAGGATGTGAAGGAGGATTATTTCTTCCTTGATTCCACGCCGACGCATTCCTACCTGAAGGCGCTCTACAAATATCCGCAGCGCGAGTTTCCCTACGGCCAGCTCGTCGCGGAGAACGCGCGGCGGACGCGGCTCGATCCCGAGTACGAACTGGTGGACACGGGAGTCTTCGCCGAGAGCCGTTACTTCGATGTGGGCGTCGAGTATGCGAAAAATTCGCCGAACGATCTGCTCATTCGCATCACGATCACCAATCGCGGGCCGGAGCGCGCGACGCTGCATCTGCTGCCGAGCGTGTGGTTTCGCAACACCTGGAGCTGGGGCTGCACGCACGAGGGCTGCACGCTGAAGCCGCGCATCGCGACGGACGGCGCGCGGCGGCTGGCCTGCACGCACGAGACGCTGGGGCGGTTTTACTTGGAGTTCGAGGACGGGACGGACGGGCGCGCCCCGCGGGTGTTGTTCACGGACAACGAGACGAATCACGCGCGGCTGCATGGCACCGAGAACAGCGGGCGCTTCGTGAAGGATGCGTTCCACGAGTGCGTGATCGGCGGGCACACGGACGCGGTGAATGCGAAGGGCTACGGGACGAAGGCCGCGCCGTGGTTCGTGCTCGACCTAGCGGCGGGCGAAGCGCACGTGGTGCGGTTGCGGCTGTATGCGGAGGAGGAGGCGCCAAAGACAGCGTTTGGCGCGGGCTTCGAGGCGGTGCTGGCGCAGCGGATTCGCGAGGCGGACGAGTTTTACGAATCGGTGTCGCCGCCGAATCTCACGCGCGCCGAGACGCAGGTGATCCGGCAGGGCTACGCGGGGTTGCTGTGGAGCAAACAGTTTTATCACTACGTCGTAGCGGACTGGCTCAAGGGCGATCCGGGCATGCCCGCGCCGCCGGAAGGGCGCGACATGGGGCGCAACCGTGAGTGGAGGCATCTGTTCAGCCGCGACATTTTCTCGATGCCCGACGCGTGGGAATATCCGTGGTTTGCGGCGTGGGATCTGGCGTTTCACATGATCCCGTTTGCGCGGATCGACGGCGAGTTTGCGAAGGGCCAGCTCAGCCTGCTGCTGCGCGAGTGGTACATGCACCCGAACGGGCAGATGCCCGCGTATGAGTTTGCGTTCGGCGATGTGAACCCGCCGGTCCATGCGTGGGCGGCGTGGCGCGTGTACAAAATCTCAGCGCGGGCGGGCGAGCGGGATCGCGATTTTCTCGAAAGCGTGTTCCACAAGCTGCTGCTCAATTTTACGTGGTGGGTGAACCGCAAGGATGCCAACGGTGAGAATCTTTTCTCCGGCGGCTTTCTCGGGTTGGACAACGTGGGTGTGTTCGACCGCTCGAAACCGCTGCCGACCGGCGGCTCGCTGCAGCAGGCGGACGGCACGGCGTGGATGGCGTTTTACAGCCTGACGATGCTGGCGATCTCGCTGGAACTCGCGCACGACGGCACCAAGGTCCATCGCGCCTACGAGGACATGGCGTCGAAGTTTTTCGAGCACTTCATCCAAATCGCCGACGCGATGAACACGGTCGGCGGGACGGGCTTGTGGCACGAGGACGACGGGTTTTACTACGATCAGGTGCTCACCGGCCAGGAGGTGATCCCGCTGAAGACGCGCTCGATGGTCGGCCTGCTGCCGTTGATTGCCGTGGAGGTGCTCGAAGAAGACCGGCTCCAGCGGCTGCCCGGTTTTTACAAGCGGCTCCAATGGTTTGTGAAGAATCGGCCCGAACTGGCGCAGCATGTGACCTTCTGCGAGAACGGCCATCACCGTCGGCTGCTGGCGATTCCCTCCAAGTCGCGCCTCTTGCGCGTGCTGCGGTATCTGCTGGACGAGGCGGAGTTCCTGTCGCCGTTCGGCATTCGGTCGCTATCGAAGTTTCACGAAGGGCAGCCGTACATTTTCAAGGCGGGCGGCGAGGAGCATCGCGTGGATTACGTGCCGGGGGAATCGACCTCGGGCCTGTTCGGCGGCAACTCCAACTGGCGCGGCCCCGTGTGGTTTCCGGTGAACTATCTGCTCGTCGAGGCCCTGGAGCGTTTCCACCACTTCTACGGGGACGACGTGCAGGTCGAGTTCCCGACCGGCTCGGGGCGGATGCTGAATCTGCGCGACATCGGCGGCGAAATTGAGCGGCGGCTGGCCTCACTTTTCCTCCCCGACGCGCAAGGTCGGCGACCTTGTCATGGCGACGATCCGCGTTTCGCCACGGATCCGCAGTGGCGCGAACTGGTGCTCTTTCACGAGTATTTCCACGGCGAGAATGGCAAGGGCCTGGGCGCGTCGCATCAGACCGGGTGGACGGCCCTCGTCATCCGCCTGATGAAAGACGCGGCGCGCAAACGCGGGGGCGACACCTCGCGGGATGAGGAGCTGGCGCGGCAGACCGGGCAGGGAACCGGTGGCAACGGCCGCGGCGGTGGTGGGCCGGAGCGGATCCGGCGACGGCGGGCGGGCGGGTGACGGGCCGGGGAATGCCGCCCGCCACACGGCTTTTTTCGCGGGGCGAACAAAAAAATTGGAGTTGCTCCCCGAGCCGTTCTATCCTCCCGCCCTCAATGAAAGGACTCCGGGCGAAGCGTGTCGTCTTCGGCCGCACTTTCGTGCAACCAAAAAAACTCAAATCGTGAAAACTCCTCTCGCAAAACTCATTCAATCCCGCTGGTTCGCCGGTTTGTTTGGCGGCGTCCTGGCGGTCGGTTTCAGCTTCTCCGCACACGCATTGGAGGTTGGTGGGCGCGTCGTCGAGTGGCAGCACTCGGGGGTGATCCGCACCGATCTGCCGGCCGGGTCGCAGCGCAATGTCAAGGCCATCGCCGCCGGGTTTGCCTACCGGCTGGCGCTGCGGACGGACGGCACGGTGGCGTATTGGGGCCTGACCCTGACCGGCGTGGTCCCGCCCGGCGCGGACGCGTTGACCGATGTGAAGGCGGTCTTCGCGGGCAATAACAACGCCTTCGTCATCAAGTCTGACGGCCGCGTGGTGGGCTGGGGCGACAACACGTACGGGCAACTGGATATTCCGCCGGCGGCGTCTTCCGGCGTACGCACGCTGTCCACCAGCGCGGGCCGCGTGGTGGCGATCAAGGAGGATGGCACGGTGTTCGGCTGGGGACGGGCGCTGGTGTTCGGGTCCAACGAAGCTCACAATCTGGCGCTGGCCAATGACATCCAGCCGCGCGCTCCGGTGTCGGTCACCATCAATGGGGTTTACGACGTGTTCCTCTGCGCCGACCAAACGTTGGCCACCTTGGGATTTCTGCCCGCCGGGTCCAAGCCATTCGTTGACAATGTGACGGGCGTGCTCGCGGTGGATGCGAGCGGGCCGGGTCTGCTGAGCCTGCTGGTGGCGAATGACCGCGGTTGCGATGTTTCCCTGCGGTTTGTCGGACTGTTCGCACCCGTCACCTGCGATGTCACGGCGGTGTCGGGGACCTTAGACTACGTATTTGGCCGTCGCAATGACGGGACGGTGTCGCGCTTCGGAACCCTCGCCGGGAACAACATCGTGGGCCTCACCAACGTCCGAGAAGTGCGCGCGAGCAGTTTCTTCGGGACCGCGCTGGTGGTGCTCCCGACGCGGGAGACCATCTCCGGCGTGGCGACCGACGTGAGCGATTTGCTGGCCGCTCCCATTGATCCGGCGCTGCCCAAGGAAGATCGCAAGGAACTGGAAAAAGCCTTGGAAGCAATCTTGGATTCGCTCGCCGCCGACCAATGGCTCGACAATGAAACCCTCACGGCGGCCAAAGGCCAGAAGACCTTTAAGGCCCTCGAGAAGGCCATCGACAGCCTGACCAAGGCGATCACCAACAAGCCGGAGCTCGTGGACGATGCCGCCTTCGTGGCCTCCGTCGAAGACTCCGTGCTCACACTGCTCGGCGCCGCCAGCACGCTGGCCAAGACGGCGTTGGACGCCGCAGCCTTGGCGGGTGGAAATGTCGAAAAACTCAGCCGAGGCGTGCAGGCCTATCAAGCCGGCGAAGCCCTGGCGACCTCCGACGGGAAGAAGAGTGCCAGCAAGGCGTTGGGCGAATACGAAAAGGCCTGGAAGAAGGCGCAGGAGTCGCTCCCGTAACGCGGACAACTCCTTGGTTGGAACACGGGGCCGTCGCATCTGCGGCGGCCCTTTTTCTTGGCCCGCCGGGAGCGCCACAGGATGTCGCCACCGGCGCGCGGCTTTGCGACCGGTATCACCATGGGCTGGATGATCAGCGAGGAAGGGAAACCTACCGGAAGAATTTGCGGACGATTTCGCGGGGCGTGGCAATGACGGGAGCCGACAGATCGAAAGGACGCAGCACCAAAGTCAACGCCTCGTGGTCAATGCCGCGGAGATGGGTGTCGCTCGTGAGCAGAAGTGTGGAGCCGAGCTAGGCGGCTTCCGCGAGGATGAAGGAGTCATGCACTTCCTCGTCTGGCAGCAGCCCACGCCGACGTAGTTCCCGGGCCACGGTTTCGACGGCCGTTTCCGGAAAGGGAAGCTCGAGAAGGGGACGGAAGGGACTTTGATCACGGAGCAATCGGATGGCCCGGCGGGCGGATTGGCGAACGTCTTCGGTGTCGCCCGAATCGCAGAGGAAGGCCAGTTCGTCGAGGGCGCTGGGTGGCACGAGTTTGTCCGTCCCCGGCAGGCGCTCAGCAATCGTGGTCAGCGCGTCGAGCACGTCCGCTGTCCCGTCCGCCCAGTCGAGCAGAACATTCGTGTCAGCAGTCAAGCAGAGCGCGTCATGGCCGTCGTGTTAGTTGCGACCGTGTCGATGCCAACAACTTCGTGTCAGCGGCCAGGCACAACGTTTTCATGGCCGTAGAGCAACTCGGCGGCGCGCTGGCGGAGGCGTCGGCGCTGGCCATCCGAGAGCCTGTTCATCGCGGGACGGTGTTTCTCGACTGTCAGCGTGCCGGTGGTTTTTTTCTCCAGCGGGGGCTTCGCGGATTTCATGCGGGCTTTATGCCTTTGGAGCGGAGTGAGGTCAAATCTCGCACCCATTTCCTGAGCACTGACGCCTCGTGCGTCCACCCCTCACTCCGCCACATAGACATTCTTCAACTCCGTGTAGCCTTCCATCGCCGCCATGCCGAGGTCGCGGCCGAGGCCGCTCTGCTTGTAGCCGCCGAAGGGCGCCTCAACATGGACGCTGCTGTGGGAGTTCACACTGAGCACGCCGCTCTGCACGGCGCGGCTGACGCGGAGGGCACGGGAGAGATTGTTGGTCCAGATCGAACCGCTCAGTCCGTAGGGCGAGGCGTTCACGTCGCGGAGCATTTGCGCCTCGTCGTCGAAGGGGACGACGCACACGACGGGGCCGAAGATCTCCTCGCGCCAGCAGCGGGTGGTTTTGTCCACGTCGAGGAGGACGGTGGGTTCGAGGTAGAAGCCCCGGTTTGGAGTTCCGCCTTTAGGCGGTAGAACGCCCCTACCGCTTGAAGGCGGGACTCCAAACCTAGAGCCGCCGCACGCGAACTTCGTCCCGCAACTCCGCGCATCCTCCAGGAAGTCCTCCACGCTCGCGCGTTGGCTGGCCGAAACAAGCGGGCCGAGTTGCGTCGCGTCCAGCGTCGGGTCGCCAACGATGAGTTGCTTGGTCGCGGCCACGAAGCGTTCGACAAACGGCTCGAAGACGGCGCGCTCGACGAAAACGCGGCTGCGGGCGCAGCAGTCCTGCCCGGTGTTGGCGAAGACGTTCATCGGCGAGGTGTCGGCGGCGCGCTGCCAGTCGGCGTCGGCGAAGACGATGTTCGGCGACTTGCCGCCGAGTTCGAGCGAGACGCGCTTCAGGTCGCGCGCGGCCAGTTCCATGATGCGCCGGCCCACGTCGGTCGAGCCGGTGAAGGAAATTTTGCGCACGAGCGGATGCGTGACGAGCGCGTCGCCAAGGGCCGCACCGGGGCCGGGCAGCACTTGCAGGACGCCGGGCGGCAGGCCGGCGGCGCTGGCGAGTTCGCCGAGCCGGAGCGCGGTGAGGGGCGAGAGCGACGCGGGCTTGAGCACGACACAGTTGCCGGCGGCCAGCGCGGGCGCGGCCTTCCAGCAGGCGATGGGGAAGGGGAAATTCCACGGCACGATGGCGGCGACGACCCCGAGCGGTTCGCGCAGCGTGAAGTCGAATCCGCCGCGCGCGACCGGGATGGTCTGTCCGCAAAATTGGCCGATGGCCCCCGCGTAATACTCGAAGACCCGCGCGCCGAGGCCGATTTCATCACGCGCGTCGCCGATGGGTTTGCCGATGTTGGCGCATTCGAGCTGCGCGAGTTCTTCGCGATGCTCGCGGAGAACGCGGGCAATGTTGAAGAGAATCTCCGCGCGCTTGCCGGGCGCGAGATTGCGCCAGCCGGATTCCCACGCGTGTTGGGCGGCCTCGACGGCGGCGTGGATGTCCGCCGGCGAGACGGCGGCGACTTCGGTGAAGACTTCCTCGGTGGCGGGATTGGTGAGTTTCATGCGCGGGTTGTTTCGTGTCCTCGGATCATGGGCGGGACAATCTGCGAGTGCAAATCTCTGCTGCGCCCGAACCTGCCCGCGCCCCCCACATTACTAATCGCTGATTGCTTGCCCCCTCCCCAAACGCCCCCTTCGCCGCCGCCGCAACCGAGTGCTCATCCCACGCTGCCGCGGGCTTGCGCGCGGCGCTCTCGCTGTGGGCGTGTGCCGGGTTTGGCTGGGACGCGGGCATTCCCGCGCCCGGAGTCGCCCTACTTCTCGGCCGCGTTCCCCTTGCCGAGGAGTTGCTGGAGGGCGCGGCGCGGATCATCGACCAGCGCTTCGGTGACCACGAGTCGGCGCACGCGGGTGGAGGGGAGCTTGAATTTGAAATCGCGGAACACGCGTTCGCAGATGGTCATGAGGCCGCGGGCGCCGGTGTTTTCGGTGCCGGCCAGTTCCGCCAGGCGGCGCAGGCCGGGGTCGGTGAATTCGCAGGTGATGCCGTAGGCGGCGAAGGCGCGCTCGTATTGTCGGAGCAGGCTGCTCTCGCTCTTGTGCAGCACGTTGAAGAGATCGTCGGTGTCGAGGCCGTGGCAGGCGACGCGCACGGGGAGACGGCCGATGAATTCGGGTTCGAGTCCGAAGGCGATGAGGTCGGCGGTGGCGACGTGTTGAAAGAGTTCGTCCACGCTGGCGGCGGGTCTCGCGGAACCACGCGCGACAGCACTCGGACGGCTCCGGTCGGCAGTGTCCAGGCGGCGGCGAATGAGTTGATCGATGCCGGAGAAAGCGCCGCTCACGATGAAAAGAATGTGGCGGGTGTTGATGGTCTCGGGTTGGGCCGCGCCGCCGCCGCGCATGGCGCTCATCGCGCTCTGGAGCTGGGCGTTGACGTCGTTGGGCGAGACGAGCGGCACGTCGCCGTCTTCCATCAGTTTGAGGAGATTGGTCTGGACGCCGCGCCCGGAGACGTCGCGTCCGCCGCTCTCGCCGCGGGTGGCGAGTTTGTCCACCTCGTCGAGGTAGATGATGCCGTGTTCGGCTCTTTTTACGTCGCCGCCCGCGCGCCGCACGAGGTCACGCACCAGGTCATCGACATCGCCGCCGACATAGCCGGTCTCGCTGAATTTGGTCGCGTCGGCCTTCACGAACGGCACGCCGATCAGTTCCGCCGCCGAACGGATGAGATGGGTTTTGCCGACGCCCGTGGGGCCGAGGAGCAGGACATTTTGCTTCTGATAAAACGGCGCGGCGTGGCCCTCGAGCGTGAGCCGCACATGCTGGAAATGATCGCACAGCGCCACGCTCAACACCTTCTTCGCCTCGCTCTGGCCGATGACGAAGCGGTTCAGATACCGCGCGATGTCGGCGGGCTTGAGATTGAAACTGAACTCGGGTTTCGGCGGCGCGGCGGACTCGGCGACGCCGGGTTTGGAGAGCGCGGCGGATTTGGCGGGCGGGGTGGGTTTCGGCTTCACTGCGCGGGGCGTGCGGAGGGACGCGGGAATCCCGGCGGTGACGGGACCAAGCGCGTCGGGGTGGCCGGAGGTGGGCTGGGCGGCGGAAAGTTTCGTGTCGTTCAAGGCGGCGGATGCTGTCGCAAGGCACAGTCGGCGGCAAGGTCGGCGTCGCCCCGGAGCGCGGCTGTGTCGCAGCGACCAGCCGCAGCACGCACCTACCGCGCGAAGGCTTTGATTTTTCCGTGCGCGTCTCTCCTGTCGCGTCCGCTGCGGCTGATCCCGCTCGGCGCGGGACACAGCCGCGCTCCGGCGCAGCGCGCCGTCGTGCTCGCGGGGGCGATATTTTTCTGGTTGGGTTTCGCCCATGCGGCTCTACGACGCGCACAATCATTTGCAGGACGAACGCTTCGGCGGCGCGGCGGCGGAACTGCTCGCGGCGAGCGGGCGCGCGGGGGTGGCGCGCATGGTGGTTAACGGATCGTGCGAGGACGACTGGCCGGCGGTGCGCGCGCTGGCGCTGGCGCATCGGGAGGTGTTGCCGAGCTTCGGAATTCATCCGTGGTATGTGGGCGAGCGGACGGCTTGCTGGCTGGAGAATCTCCGGCGGCAGCTCGCGGAAGGGCCGGCGGCCGTGGGGGAAATCGGATTGGATCGGTGGAAGCCGGGGTTGGACTACGCCGGGCAGGAGGAGGTTTTTGTGGCGCAGTTGCGGCTGGCGGCGGAGACGAATTTGCCGGTGAGCATTCATTGTTTGCAGGCGTGGGGGCGGTTGGTGGAACTGCTGCGGGCGGGGCCGCGGCCGGCACGGGGATTCCTGCTGCACAGCTACGGCGGGTCGCTGGAGTTGGTCGCGCCGCTGGCGAAGCTGGGAGCGTATTTCAGTTTTCCTGGCTACTTCGCGCACGAGCGCAAGGCGCGGCAACAGGAGACGTTCCGGCATGTGCCGCCCGAGCGCTTGCTGATCGAAACGGATGCCCCGGATCAACCGCTCCCTGAGGCGCTGAATGAGCATCCACTGATCGATGCGAAAACCGGCCAGCCGCTGAATCATCCGGCGAATCTGGCGGCGGTGTATCGTTGCGTCGCGGGTCTGGTGGACGAGCCGGTGGCGGTGCTGGCGGAGCGGGTGGAGGAGAATTTCCTGCGCTTGTTCGGCGGACTGTGAACGGGACAGCCGCGGAGAGCCCGCCGAATCTCCCGTAGATTCAGGGCGACCCCGGATTAATTTCTCCATCTGCGGTCGCCCTGAATCTGCGGGAGATTCGTGGCGGCTCGCCGGCAGGTAGGGCGCGCCTGTCCTCAGCGCGCCGCTCGCGCGTACACACGGTTCCGCGGCGCGCTGAGGACAGACGCGCCCTACCACCTCACTTGCCTCCACCCAGTTCAGGCACACCCATCCGAGGGGGCGTTTTGTCCGCGCAGTTGCAAGTGCGCGGCCCCGGTCTAAGCTGGCCGCATGGCTGAACCCAAGAAAAAGTCCGCCGGTTCCTCGAAGCCCGAGGATGAGGCTCAAGGAATTCCCCCGCTCGACCAGTTGCTCCCCAAAGAGGAACTCGAGTCGCTCTCGACGTTGCAGATCATCGACCTCATCGCCAGCAAACTGCCGCCGCGGCACACCTCGCTGTTCGATCTCATTTACCTGCGCGACCGCATCGTGGCGCTCGAGGAGATGACCGACCAGGCGCGGCAGGTGGTCGAGAAACTCGACGCCATTGTCGAGAAGCTGCGCTCGCCGGCGTTCCGCATCGGCACCTATCTCGCGGCGGTCGAGCCGGACAAGGCGCACGTCTGCGTCGGCGGCACGGATTACGTTTGCCGCGTGGACCCGCAGATTCCGCTCGCGAGCCTCCAGTCCGGCCAGCGCGTGCTGTGCAACGAAGCCTTCGCCGTTGTGCAGGGCCTCGGCTTTGATCGCAACGGGCCGATTGTCCGCATTGATGAACTGCTCTCGGACGGCCGCCTGCGCATCGGCCAGGAGTCCGGCCTCTCCGCGCTCGTGGTGCAACGCTCGGCGCTGCTGGCCAAGGAGAAGCTCAAGTCCGGCATGGAAATCCGTCTCGACCTGAACCAGCGCGTCGCCCTCGAAGTACTCGGCATGGGCCGCCGCACCGAGCGCCTGCTCGAACACGTCACCGACCTGCCGTGGGCATCCATCGGCGGTCAAGACGAGGCGGTGCAGGCCATTCGCGACACCATCGAGATGCCCTTCCTGCATCGCGATTTGTTCAAGCGTTTCGAGCACACCGTGCCCAAGGGTTTCCTGCTCCACGGCCCGCCTGGCTGCGGCAAAACGCTGCTCGGCAAGGCGACCGCCTACAATCTGCGCCAGCAAATCAAGACCCGCTCGGGCGTCGATCACCCCGAGTTTTTCCTGCACGTCAAAGGCCCCGAGATTCTCAACATGTGGGTCGGCGAATCGGAGCGGCAGGTGCGCGATCTCTTCGCCCAATGCCGCGAGCGCGCTGGCGAGGGGGCGCTCGCGTTCCTGTTCATCGACGAAGCCGAGTCGATCTTGGGCACGCGCCGCTCGGGGCGTTTCAACAGCATTCTCAGCACGCTCGTGCCGATGTTCTGCACCGAGATGGACGGCCTCGAACCGCTGCAAAATGTCGTCGTGATCCTCGCCTCCAACCGCGCCGACCTCATTGATCCCGCGATCCTGCGCCCCGGCCGCATCGACCGCAAAATCCGCGTGAAACGGCCCGACAAAGCCGGCGCGCAGGGCATCTACGAAATCTATTTGAAGGAATCGCTGCCGCTCGCCGAGCCGCGCGCGGCCCTCGCGAAAGCTGTGACCGAAGCGCATTTCGCGCGCAGCAGTGAAAACCAGTTTCTCGAAATCATCTATCGCAGCGGCAAGAAAGATTTCCTCTACCGCGGCGATTTGGCCAGCGGCGCGATCATCGCGGCGGTGGTCGAGCGCGCGAAGAGTTTCGCCATCAAACGCTCCATCGCCTCCGGTCTGGAGACCAAGCTCACGCGCGACGACCTGCTGCAAGCCCTCCAGCGCGAGCACGACGAGAACGATCTCTTCCCCCCCACCGACGTCACCGAAGACTGGCTGAAGCTCACCGACTTCGATCCCGAAAACGTCATCAAGCTCGGCCCCGTCCGCCCGCGCAAAACTGACGCGCCCGGCGGCGGGATTGTGTGACGTGGAGAAGGTTTCGCCCCACGGTGGCACCGCGAAGACCGCAGCTTGGACTGAACCTGAAAACGGCGATTGCCCAAAACGCAGGAACGGAAACCACTGACCCGCACTAACCGCACTAATGAAAACCAATCCAACCACACTGCGGAGCTGAATTCGGACTGTGCCTCTTATTAGTGACAGTTAGTGCGGGTCAGTGGTTTTGACCAGCAGGGCTACGTCAAGCGCGATTTTTTTTGCGGGCGCGGATGCGGGCGGTGGCCGTGGAAACCGAGGTGTCGCGCAGCCATTCGTGGCGTTGGCGGGTGTAATCACCGTGACCGCGCTCGAATTGCAGGAGGAAGCGCGCCATGCCCAGCGGGCCAAGCGCGGCGGCGAGCGCTTTGTAACCGGCAGCTCGCAGTTCGGCTGGATTTAGCGTGTCAGCTTTCATCGGGGGATATTTGGATAAGCCATCTGGCTGGGTTTTCAACCTATACCTTGAGTTCGCTCGCATGGCGTTGCGCGCGGCGCAGAAGGTAATCATCGGTCGTCAGAAAATAATCCGCGTGCGCCGCTTCTGCCGACGCTAGATGCAGGGCATCCAACGGGCAGATGTTCCATTGGTGAAATTGCGGCGTCCGCCGTTCAATGCCGGTCGTGATCGAAACATGTGGGGACCTCGCTACGAGGGGTAATTCGATTCTCTCACACCCGGTTATCTGGGATATGGGATCGTGCCCCATCATCGGATTCTTTGATCGGAATCGCATTTCGCAGCCCCTTACCCGGGGGCAGCATCTTCTCTTGCCAATTCATTATTGATGGAGAGACTCCAACGTGAGATTAGACCGTGCAACCGTTTGGATCGAATAACGCAACTGATGCAAAACATCGGGAGCAACCCATACGCAACGACGTCTCGAAAAATTCCATTGGTTCGGAATCATCTAACTCCGGTGATACCCCAGACTAACTGTCGAAACGGCTCCGGATCATTTTTGCGATAATCCACCCAATGCATACCTTCAAGCATGATTGGGAGAGGGGGCGCGCTTGGCGCCTCGGGCAGAAGCACTGGTATCACTGGACACTGCCGCCTAACGAATTCTCGGAGGAACGCATACGCCTCTTGGCCTTGATAGGGACCGATGCCACTTTGGCCAACAAACACCGCCGCCGATCTAATTTTTGGTATTTGCCGTTCCAATGAAAACTGCCATGGTAATCCTGGTCGAAGCTCCCACTCGTCGAACCATGGCAAAATGCCCTCTCGCTTTAATGCTTCACCGATTCGTCTTACCGCACTTCGGTCTCCGGTATTATAACAAAGAAATACGTCAAAATCTCCCCGGCTAATTTTCTGAAGCAAAGAGTTCGATTTCTCTGGTCCGCCAGAGTTAAGCGCCCCAGTAATTCCCCGCTGATGTTCGACAGCCCATAAATTATACACTCGCGGAAAACCATTCAGTTTACAGCATGGGTGAACCTCGCAGTTAATCCTCGAAGCATCTGAGTTGTCCCAACCGCTTGTGTTCAAATCGTCATATGCCTCCTCGCTTAGCCAAATCTGAGCCCCCGTAGCCAATCCTACCATCGCGGCAGCAAAATTGACCATCTCCCCAAATGTCTCACCGCGCTCGGTAGATACTCTTCCAAAATGAATCCCTGACCTGACTTGCAAGGTGGTATTACCCGGATCATTGTTCAGTTCAAGCGCAAACCTCAATGCCGCGGAGGCGGTGCGAAATCCTACCGCCGTTGAGTCTTCAATAGGCTTAATTGGACATCCATCATATTTCTCAACCAAGTGTTGAATTTGTTCAAAATGTGAGCGCCGAATTTGATTCCACGCTTCACTACCCTTTTGATAGTTACTCGCTGTTGATCCCACTACATCAGTAAATACTATCGCGAGGTTCAATTCCCGGGTACGGGCCCAATGCGCGAATTGAGTTGCCCTGGTCTCTGCTGTTGCGGAAACAACCCACATGGAAAACTCACGTGCCTCATCAGCGGTGCTCTCCATGTCCAATTCATTTACTGGAAATTGGTATCCGTCAGACTCACGTTCACCCAGACATATTAGGTTCTTACAGGCCGGGCAATCAATTTTCTGGAGTCCAAGGCTTTTGAATAAACCAATCTGTTGGTCGGTTACGGTAAATCCACAACCCACCCGGCTGCAACGGACAACACTCCTTTTTTTTATGCTCTCCGGCAGTGCTTTACGTCGAATGTGAGCATGTACAAATTCCTCAAAATGATAGCGGGTTTCCACGCTAACTCCCGCATCATAAAACAATCCTAGTTCGCCTTTGCCTTCTTTGATCTCTCGAAAAAACACGCCACAAAGCCCACCGGCCCGCGCAAGATAGGTTGAAGCACTTTTCCACATGCTCTTCCTACTAAAGGTTCCACTACATGAAAGTCTGACTGCCAAAGTAGCATAGACATTCAGTAACGCTCCTTCAAATGTAAAAACTACATCTTTACCATCCGGTTCTGGCAAATCGACACGCTCTCGAGAAAACTGAGATGGAAACACGAGGACTGGACCATCTTCGGTTTGCTCTCGGAGCGCCACTTCGTGATGAATCAACTCTTCAACTGTTGCTATTAAAAGGGACTTTTCGAGGTCTCTATTTTTTACTCGTTCGTCCTTTGACATTGAAAATCTACCACTGCGCGCATGTTCTTCGAGAATGGATCCCATGCCATCCGGCTCATCCTTCGCTGTATTAACGATTGCCGATCCATATGAATCTAGTAACTCTGGTCGAAACAATATTAATTTCTCAAAGCTAAGGCGCCGAACCAATCCACGACCTTCCATTAACTGCATCGAGACGGTAAACTTATTTTTGAACTCCTCTGGGTTTGCTTCCAGCCCCAAATTTCCGAGTTGGAAAAGTCCGAAGATGTCATCTTCTGTCAATAAGAGGCGGCCTTCTGTGCGCATCTTAATAATAAATTCTTGAACTTTATGGAAGAACGTTTCAGAGCTTATTTTAGGAAGGGCTTGCCAATTAATTGCTCGCCTTATTGCGTTTGATAATTCATCGATTCCGAGGCCTTCCCTTGCGCTCGTTTCGAAATAGCCATCAAATTGGAGTTTTTGCATCAGTCTTGTAATGCGACCGGCACCTACATTAATTCCGCTTCTGTCCACACGAGCCGCGACCAGATATTTAACGAGTGGAACTGCCCGATTTGTCATTTGTTGCGCTTGGCGTAGCGCTCGCTCCCAATATCTGACTCCGGCGAATGGGTCGATGTCACTCTTAGCGTCGAAAACAATCAGAGCGATAGACACCTCGTTCAAATGCAGTTGGTTAATCAGACGATAGCCGGGTTGGCCCGCCATATCCCAAAGTATAATATCGCGAAGCTCCGCAGTTCCACCGTCAAGAGGTACGTTTTCGGTATCTATACAATCAGTAGCATCCGGATGTTGTGATAGGTGCCTGTCGTAACGCATTGGTCCGCAGCGGAGTGCGTTGACATCAGGGTGTGAGCGATTTGAACTTTTCGCCAGTTTTTCTGCGTCTTTGCTTTCAGTTTTTGCTTGCCAGAATGCTGT
>CAMAUZ010000033.1 GCA_945861535.1 Akkermansia muciniphila
TCCAAGCCGAGAGCCTGCCCACCACCGCCAGCGCAGAGTTCGATTGCCGTGAATTTCATTTCTTGCAGGCAGTTAAACGGCCGAGCGGCCAAAACACAAGAACAGCGCGGTACGAGAAAGAGAGCCGCTACGAAGCTGTTGGATTTGATGCCTTCGTGCATCTCCTCCGGGCATTTTTTGCGATTTCAATGGCGCGGTGTTCGGTTTCACCCGACGGAATCATAGCAGGGTGAAAGAAGTAATCTATGCGCCCGGTGCAATTCTGGAGGTAGATGCCCGGACCCTCCATGCGGCCCAGAGCACCCGGCACGCCGGACCGCTGGGTAGGCCGCGCCTGTCCGCAGCGCGGCGCCGGGGTGTTCGCACGGTCGGCGGCGCGCTGGGGACAGACGCGCCCTACCTTAACGCCCTCAAGCTCACCACGGCTCGCGTCCTCCGAGGGATGGATGACTGCGTTCGCTCCCGCCGGAGAATGTCGAACGTCGGGTCGAACCGGGAGGCTGTGGGGCGAGTGCATGGGTCCGATGTGCCAGTTTGGCGCATATCCAACCCTGTTCAGTCGATTTTCTGGCCGGGACGGCATCTGGACGGCAAAATGAATGAGCTAGACCATAAAATGGATCACCTCGACGGCGTCGAGGTCATCCATTTTGCCGTCTAGCTCATTCATTTTGCCGTCTAGCACTCCCATTTTGTGGTCTAGCTCGTTCATTTTGCCGTCTAGCACCTCCATTTTACCGTCTAGCACGTTCGTTTTGCCGTCCAGCACGGCCATTTTGTGGTCTAGCCTGTTGATTTTGCCGTCTAGCTTCTTAATTGGGTGGTTTAGGTCGTACAGCTTATGGTTCGGCTGGTTGATTTTTTGGTCCAGGTATTGGGCAGGATGGTTTGGATGCCATGCCGGATGGTCTGGAAGGCAGCGTTGGTGGACGGCAGGAAAAAAAGTAAGCCCACCTGCTTGACAGAATAGTTCGGGTAATGCACTCTTCCACCGTTCCCGCATCCGTAAAACATCATGTAAAACTTAACCCCTAACTAATCATGCCCTCCACCGAAGCTGTTATCCTCCGCGCGCAAGCCACCAGTGACACCCAGTCCGCCATTGCCGGCACTTGGGTTTGGGATGAAAAAACCGTGATCCAATGGGTCGCCAGCCTCACGGCCATTGACGTCAAGAAAATCGCCGTGTCGGATTTGGAGGGGGCGCAACTGCTGGCGCGCGCGGACTTCCAAACCACCATCGCCACGCTCCATGATCGCACCGTCGAGGGTCTCGGCATGGCGCGCGTGAAGTGGCGGAAGGACGCCGCGAAGAAGGCGATTCTCTCCAATCTCAGCGCGGCGGGCGGCGGACGCGAGACGGTGGAACGCGAGGCGCAGGCGTGGGAGAGCGTGTGGCAGAGTTTTGATGATGCTTGGGAACCCAGCGCGACCAACAATATCGCCGACTTCCGTATCCTGATCGCGAGCACCACGACGCAGGAGAAAGCCTATGGGAATGCGCACACGCTCTGGCGCAAAGGGGTCGAGGAGCTCCAGGCGGATGCCGATGTGCTCTGGGATGACTGCGTGGCGTGGTATGAGGCGGCCACGACGCTTTTCAAGGAAGGCACGGCCATCGGCGACCTGATCCGCTCGACCATCCCCACCAGCCCGACCACCCCGGAACCGACCCCGGTGGAAATCGCCACGGCCACGCCGCAATCGCCAAGCCGCGTCGCCCTCGCCTACGCCCCCGGCGGCGGCGCACACTCGACCACGACGATGGTGCAATGGCAGATCGTGGACGTGGACGCCGACTTTGGCCATGACACCACGCTTAATCCCGCCGGGCAGACGATCACGGTCGCCGCCGTCGCCGGTGCCACGGTGCGCTTCCGTATCCGCACCACCAACAGTTCAGGCACGACGTACGGGGCGGTGCAAACGGTGACGCTGGTTTGATCCGTATAAGTCTTTGCGAAAGTTCGCGCCGTCCGCACCGCGGCCTCCGGCTCCCTCTCCTCCGTTCGGAACGGAGGAGAGGGTCGGGGAGAGGAGGCGCTCCGTAATGTTGGGCCACTCGCCATGGTGAAGCACCCCTCTCCCCGCCCCTCTCCCCGTTCGTGCCTCACGGGGCGAGGGAGACGGACGCGCTACTGGTTACCGCAGTCCCAGCACGAACTTTCACAACAATTGATAACTATAGGCACCGCCCTGCGGCCGCCCGGATGGCTCCGCTGCCGGGCGAACGGCCGTCCGCCTCCTCACGTCGGCGGCTACGAGGTTCAGCGCATTTGCCCCGCAGCCCACACGGCGAGTTTTTCGCGGAAGATTTTGGCGTTGTGGCGGATGTCCACGGGGAAGGCGGGATGGAAGAGGAGGGTGCGGATGTCGCGGGTGAGCGCGTGGGCGGCACCGAGCGCGAGGAGTTCCTGGCGGAGTTGGGCGTGGTTGGCGGCGGGAGCACCGGGGGCGGCGGATTCCAACTCGACGCAGAGGACGGGCTGCATCTCCCCTGCCCTTTCCACGCCGACGAGGGCGGTGCGGAAGACGGCGGGGTGAGTGTTGAAGATCGCCTCGCACGGGATGGTGAAGAGGGTGCCGCGCGGGGTGATGACGCGGTGGGCTTTGCGTCCGCAGAACCACACGCGGCCGGTCGGGTCGAGGTAGCCGACGTCGCCCATGCGATGGAAGAAGCCACCGCTCGCGGGGTCGGGAATCTTGGCGCGCGCGGTGTGGTCGGGGCGCTGAAAATAGTCGCGCGTCACGTTGTCGCCGCGCACCGCGATCTCGCCGATCTCGCCGACGGGCAAGACGAGCGAGTCGCTCCAGGTGGCGATGGGTTCGTCGGTGATGCGGATGATGCGGAGGGTGATTCCGGGGACGGGTTGGCCGACGCAGACGCCCGCGCCCTGGGCGGTGCGGTGGCGGGTTTCGGCGAGGATTTCCGCGCTGCCGATGGAGGTGACGGGCAGGGATTCGGTCGCGCCGTAGGGCGTGAAGACCTGCGCGTCGGCGGGGAGCATCCGCGTGAAGCGTTCAAGCACGCTGGCGGCGACGGGCGCACCGGCGGAGATGACGCGGCGGAGCGAGGGGAGTTTGCTGCCGTGCGTTTCGCCGTGGCGGCCGAGGCGGTTGATGAGCGCGGGCGAGCCGAACATGTTGGTCACGCCGAAGTTCTCGACGGCTTCCAAAATTTTCACCGGGTCCACGTCGGCAGGCCGCGTGAAATCCATGTCGGGAATGATGGCGGTCATGCCGAGCGCGGGGGCGAACAGCGCGAACAGCGGGAAGGTGGGGAGATCAATCTCGCCGGGCTGGATGCCGTAGAGCTGGCGGAGTTTCTCAACCTGATCGGTGAAGATGCCGTGCGTGTACACGACGCCTTTCGGCGGGCCGGTGCTGCCGCTCGTGAAGAGGATCGCGGCGAGATCGGCGGGCGTGGTGCCGGGGAGCGCGAGGTTGCCGGCGGCGAGTCCGCGCTGGCGAAGGTCGGCGAGCGTGAGGCCGCCCCAGCATTTGGGGCCGACGGTGACGAGCGTTTGCAGGGTGCGGCGTCCCCAGCCGAGCGCGAGGCGCGCGACGTGCGCGAGCGGGATGCCGATGAACGCGCCGGGTTCGGCTTCGTTCACGCAGTTCCCAAAATTCTTCACGCCGATGCCGGGGTCGATGAGCACGGGGACGGCGCGGGCCTTGAAGAGCGCGAAGGTGAGGGCGAAGAAATCGAGGCTGGGCTTCACCATCAGCACCGTGCGCACGCCGGGGCCGATGCCGGTGCTGAGGAGTCCGCGCGCGAGGACGTCGCTCTCGGTGTCGAGCTGGCGAAAGGTGTAGTGGGTGTAGGCGACGCGGCCCGCGCGGTCGCGGCCCGCGGGGAAGACAACGGCGGCGGTGTGCGGTTGCCGTCGCGCCATCGCGGGCAGGTGCGAAGCGATGTTGGCGGCGTCCATGCCGGGAGCCGGTCAGGCCGGGAGCGGATGGCGGGCGAGGAAATCCTGCACGAGCGGAATGATCTCGGCCGAGGCGTCCTCGAGCACGTAATGCCCGGCGTCGGGAAAGCGATGCACCTCGGCCTGCGGCAGGTGGCGCTGCCATTCGGCGAGGAAATGGTGGTCGAAGACAAAGTCGCGGTCGCCCCAGCAGATGAGCGTCGGGGTTTTCTGAAACTGCGGCAGCGCGCGTTCGGTGGCGGAGACGAGGTCGTAGCTGGGGTCGCCGGGCTTGAGCGGGATGTCCTGCACGAAGCGCAGGACGGCGACGCGGTTGCGCCACGAGTTGTAGGGCCGCAGGTAGGCCTCGCGGACGTTGCGCGGCATGGGCCGACGCGTGCAGCACCAGCGGGCGGCGGCGCGGCTGAAAATGTTCGCGCCGCGCACGAGGAGCGCGCCGAGGCTGGAGTCGCGGCAGAAGCCGATGGTCGGCGGGAGCGGTTTATTTTTCGGCAGATGAAACGCGCCGGTGTTAAGCAGCACGAGCCGGCGGATTTGCTCGGGATGTTTCGCGGCGAAGGCCATGCCGATCATGCCGCCCCAGTCGTGCAGTACGAGCGTGAGATTTTTGTTGAGGCCGAGGTGTTTCAGCAGCGCTTCAAGGTCGGCGACGCGCTGCGCGAGCGTGTAGGAATAGCGCGTGTCGTCGGGCTTGTCGGAGAGGCCGCAGCCCATGTGATCGGGCACGATCAGGCGGCAGCGGTCACGCAGCGCGGGGATGAGGGAGCGGTAGTAAAAGGACCACGTCGGGTTGCCGTGGATCATCACGACGGGGTCGCCCGCGCCCTCGTCGAGGTAGTGGAGCGAGTTGCCGTCGAGGTTCAGGTAGGAACCGACGAAGGGGTAAAGCTGGCGGCGAAAATTCACCATTCCCATCCGAGCATGAGGCAGTTGAGGCCGCTGCCGATGCCGAGAAAGGCAACGCGCTGGCCGGGTTGAAGGAAGCCCCGCTCGTCGGCGATGGCGGCGGTGAGCGGGAGCGAGACCGTGCCGATGTTGCCGAGGTGGGGATAGGTCGAGAAATCTTTCGCGGCCGAAATGCCGAGCACGTCGAGAATCTGGCGCTGATGCGCGGAGCCGACCTGATGGCAGCACACTCGGTCCACCTGGTCGGTGGTCCAGCCGAGTTCGGCGAGGAAGGCCGCCCAGGTTTTGCGGCCGAGATCGACGCCGTGTTTCATCACGGCGACGGAATCGGTGGACATGAACTGCTCGACGCCGCGCGGGGTGGGTTCGCTCGCGCTTCCGTGCGGATCGAGCGGAGCCAGCCCCCAGCGGCAGAGCGCGTGGTGTTGCGGCGCGGTGCAGGTGACGCCGCCGACGAGCCGATGTCCGCGCGGGCAGGCGAAGGAGCCGTCGGTGAGCACCAGCGCGATCGCGCCCGATCCGCCGGTGAGCGTGGCGAGGCTCAGCGTGAAATTTTCCATCGTCGCCGTGGCGAGCATCCGCTGGATCATCACGTCGTTGATCTCGCGCGCGGATTCGCACGAGACGACCATGCCCGCGCGGATTTGGCCGAGCTGGATGCGGTTGGCGATGTCGAGGATGCCGTTCATCACCGCGAGACAGGCATTGCTCAAATCATACACGGCCGTGCGGCCCGAGACGCCTATGCCGTCGGCGACGCGACAGGCGGTGGCGGGTTCAAATTGCTCACGGCAGACGCCCGCATAAATCAGTGCGCCGATTTCAGCAACCGGCACGCCCGAGGCCGCCAGCGCGCGGCGGGCGGCGACGGTGGCGCCGCGAGAGAGCGGCGTGCCGGGTTCCCACCAGCGGCGTTCAGTGATGCCGGTGAGGGCCTCGAGCTGGCCGGGTTGCACGCGGAGCCGCGTGTACAGGGGCGCGAGGCGTTCCTCCAGTTCAGCGGAGGACACCACGACGGGGGCCAGTTCATAACCAATGGAATTGAGAAAAACGCCCGAATACTTCGGCATCGCGGCGAAGCTAGGGATGCACCCGCGGGAATTCGAGAAGTTTCCCCGGAAGCGAGGAGATGTGGCAGGCGTGCGCGGTTGCGCGGCCGCCATTTTTTCCAAACCACACGGCCGCCCGAAGTCCCCTCCGCCGTCACTGCCTTTGACCCAGCAGCCCAAATGCGTAGGCTCAGGGCATGGGACGCACCTACGCAACGCTTGAAGTCATCAATGCCGGCGACGTCGTCGTCGCCCGCCGGAAGCTCATGCCCGAAGCTGACATCCGCCGCGCCCAAGTCCGCATGTTGGTGGACAGCGGTGCGTACATGCTCTGCCTCAACGAGCATCTCCGCGCACAACTCGGATTGGACATCATCGACTCCATGGAGGGGGAGCTCGCCGATGGCACGGTCATCACCATGCCGATCGCCGGCCCGGTGGATCTCCATTTCGGCAACCGCCAGACCTCCTGCCGCGCCGTCATTCTTCCCGGCACTTCCGAACCATTGCTCGGCACCATCCCGATGGAGGACATGGACGTGCTCATCAATCCGAAGAACCAGGAACTCATCATCAACCCCGCGAATCCCTACCTCGCCAAAAAGTCGCTGAAGTAGCCGGCGACGACGACCCCGGGGCGGAACGATTCCTCCGCCGCGCAGCCGGTTCATCTCCCTTCATTGCGCCAATCAAGTTGGAAGAGCATCTGGCACTACGGGAGTCATGAACCGCACGAAAGCAAGAGTGCCTGCGGCATCAGGAGCAGTCATCGGGCCGGTGACGGTGCCGACGGTCGCCAACCTCATCTCGGCCCGTTCCTCTCGTCGCGTTCGGTCTTTTCGCGATTCCGCCCAACCCCCATTTGCCGGGTTCAGCAACCAGCTCGCGCACCAATCCGCCCGGACGTGACAATCGGCGGACCAGGAAAACGGACGGGACGCCAGCGCCCCAACGGAATGCCTACGACCAAACCTACTGCGTCATCAGTCGAAAGAAGCGGGGCACCGGCTGGCCATCGGCCGAGACCGACTCAATCTGGAGCTTGCGCACATCGGCGGCGGGGTAGCTTGCGCGGGTGGCGGCGGTGGCTCCTTCAGCAGGGATGCGGAAGGATTGGGTGGTCCATGTTTTGAGATCAGGCGAGCCTTATTGGGGCACAGGAGCGCCGCCTTCAGGCCGCTTCGAGGTCTTACTGGCGGACGGTGTCGTAAGTGCCAACGCTCCCTGCAATGTGCAGCCTGAAGCGGCGTGAACGCCGCGCTCCGCCGTGGTTGCGGCGCCGCCGCCCTTTCTTCATCGCGTCTCTTCGGTGAAACAATTCGGTTCGGCTGAATGGTTACGGCTCAGGGCCTGGCCATATCGTGACGGTCTGCAGGACCAGTTCTCCTGCTGAACTGTTGGCCCGCGCGGGCACCTCCCTCATTGGCGGCATCGCGGTTTTGGCGTCCGCCTCACGAACCGGCGAGCCTCCCCGCAATAAGATGTCATCGGCCCGCTGTCCGCCGGCGGCGAGCGCGCGGTATATCTCATCAGCTTCACCTAACTCAGCGTCACCCACCCCGCCGCCGTCCGCCGCGTGATGGCCCGGAGTGCGGCGACAAGAGGTTGAAGTCGCCGGGTCGGGAACTCCGCAGCGGGGTTCCCGCTGGCGCAGGTAGCACAGTTGACCCCGCCGGCCGTATCGGAGACTTCCAAATCCGCAATTGGTGGCACGAGTTCGTGCGCCCAGTCCAAAAGGTGCAGGCCACGGAGATTCCCTCATTCCCGGTCCTCAAGTTCCCGTGGCAAAAACTTCTCGACGCCAACCCCCTACCTTCCCTCCAGCCACGAGCGCACGGGCCTCCCTGTCGCCTGTTCCGCCGATCAAAAAATGTCCAGCCTCCGCCAAGGAACGGATAGCCTCCGCCGCCCTGTTCCCGCATGATTTTGCCAGCAAATGAAAACCGATTTAGGCATCGACTAACGCAAATATTTCCTGCCAACCTTTGACCGCACCCAACCTCATATTTATGAAAGTAAAACCCTCCACCACCCCCGGAAACGTCGTCGTCGAAGTCGCCACCAAGGACACCGTACTGCTGGCCCAAGGCTCGCCCGGCCAGTTCCGCCTCAAGCAGATCCTCGTCCCCATCGACTTCTCGGACTGCTCGAAAAAGGCGCTGCAATACGCCCTCGCCTTCGCCAAACAATTCAACGCCTCGCTCGTCCTCCTCTACGTCGTCGAGGCCAACTACGCCGGCACGGAATACGGCGGCCTGGATTACGTGCTGCTCGAGAAGGAATCGCGGGAGAGCGGCCAGAAGCTCCTCGCCGAACTCGCCCAGACCATCGTCGGCGATCATGTGCCGGTCGAAACCCTCGTCCGCACCGGTCGCCCCGTCATGGAAATCACCGATGTCGCGAAAGAGAAAAACGTGGACCTCATCATCATCTCCACTCACGGCCACACCGGCCTCAAGCACCTGCTCCTCGGCAGTGTCAGCGAGAACGTCGTGCGCCACGCCCCCTGCCCCGTACTCACCGTGCGCGAACGCGAACACGAATTCCTCGCGACCTGAACTCATCCCCACCGCCAACCCGCCCGCTCCAACCCCGCCTGCGCGCGGGGTTTTTTCTTTCGGCACCCCGAAACCGTGCGCGACGAAACATCAAAAAAGGGTCAACCTCAGCCAATGCCCGTGGAGAGATTTCCACCGCCGCAACTAACCTCACAATCTATGAACACCAACCCGCCCCGCCCCCAATCTCCCGCAGCCCCCGCCGGCACCACCGAACCCGCGGCGCCCACGACGCCGGCCGCGCTGCCGCTGCGCCATCTGCTCGTGCCCTTCGACTTCTCGGACGGAGCGCGCCAGACCGTTGCCGCCGCCGTCGCCCTCGCGCGCCCGGCCCGCGCCCGCCTCACCCTGCTCTACGTGCTGCCCGTCACGCTGCCCGCCAACATCGGCCACGTCAGCGTCGTCCTCGACAACGGCAAGCTCCTCGCCAACGCCCGCGAACAACTCACCACCTTCGCGCACGCGGCCATCCCCGCCGAAATCCCCGTGGACATCCGAGTCGCCGAGGGCGGCCCGTATCACGAGATCAATGCCACGGCCCGCGCCCTCGGCACTGACCTCATCGTCATCGGCACTCGCGGCCTTTCCGGCGTGAAACTTCTCGTCCTCGGCAGCACCGCCGAACGCGTCGTCCGCCATGCCCCCTGCCCTGTCCTCACCTGGCACATCAGCGCCGACGCGCCCACGGCGGCCACGCCAGCCACGCCGTCCGTCCCGCCCGCGCCCGCGTTTCAGCACCTCCTCGTCCCCGTCGATTTCTCGCCCGCCAACGACGAGGCCCTCCGCCACGCCGTGCGTTTCGCCAGCACGTTCGGCAGTCAGATCACCCTGCTCCATGTCATCGAACCGCCGCCCTATCCCGAATGGGGCTACGCCCACCTCACCCGCCGTGACGAAGCGCTGAAACTGGAAGCCCGAAAGAAACTCGACACCCTCGTCGCCGACCTTCAGCGCCAGGGCTGCCGGCTGAACCCCGCCCGCATCACGACCGGCGACGCCGACACGCAAATCGCTCACGTCACCGAGGAACTCCACCCCGACCTCATCATCCTGGCCACCCACGGCCACAGCGCCCTCACGCAGATGTTCCTCGGCGGCACCACCGAACGCGTCGTCCGCCACGCCGCCTGCCCCGTCCTCGTCGTGCGCGCCAAGACCACCTGAAGTTTCCCATCCCGTTCACCGCGTTCCTCCTGATCGTTTCTTTCAAAAAACATCCCGTAACCAATGAAAACCCCACCCCCCGCCCGCTGGATCAAATGGTTCGCCGACATCGCCATCGAGGATATCCCGCTCGTCGGCGGCAAGAACGCCTCGCTCGGCGAGATGTTCCGCGAACTCGCCCCGCAGGGCGTGAAAATCCCCGATGGCTTCGCCGTCACCGCCGAGGGTTACCGCCATTTCCTCAATGAAACCGGCCTCACCGCGCGCATCCGCGACCTCCTCGCCGGCCTCGACACCGACAACCTCGACAACCTCCGCACCCGCGGCCACAACGTCCGCCAGGCCATCGTCGCCGCTCCGCTCCCCGCCGATCTCGAACAGGAAATCCGCGCCGCCTACGATCACCTCAGCGCCAGCGCCGGCCTCGCCCTTGATGTCGCCGTCCGCAGCAGCGCCACCGCCGAGGATCTTCCCGACGCGAGTTTCGCCGGCCAGCAGGAAACTTATCTCAACGTCCAGGGCCACCTCGGACTCCTCGACACCTGCCGCCGCTGCTTCGCCTCGCTCTTCACCGACCGCGCCATTTCCTACCGCGTGGACAAGGGTTTCGATCATTTCAAAATCGCCCTGTCCATCGGCGTCCAGCGCATGGTCCGCGCCGACCTCGCGTCGAGCGGCGTCATGTTCACCATCGACACCGAGACTGGCTTCCGCGACGCCGTCCTCATCAACGCCGCCTACGGTCTCGGCGAAAATGTCGTGCAAGGCTCCGTCAATCCCGACGAATTCTACGTCTTCAAACCCACGCTCAAAACCGGCTTCCGCCCCATCCTGCAAAAAATCGTCGGCACCAAAGAATTCAAACTCATCTACGACATCGGCGGCGGCAAAATGGTGAAGAACGTCCCCGTGCCGCCCGGCGACCGCGCCAAGTTCGCGATCACCGACGACGAAATCCTCCAACTCGCCCGCTGGGCCTGCATCATCGAGGACCACTACTCCGCCAAAAAAGGGCACGCCAGCCCCATGGATATTGAGTGGGCCAAGGATGGCCAGACCGGCGAACTCTTCATCGTCCAGGCCCGCCCCGAGACCGTGCAGTCCCGCAAGCAGCTCGACACCATCGAGACCTATCAGATCAAACAACGCGGCCGCGTGCTGGTCACCGGCCGCAGCGTCGGCGAACGCATCGCCACCGGTCCCGTGCACGTGATCCCGAGCGTCCAGTTCATCAGCCAGTTCCGCCCCGGCGAAATCCTTGTCACCGACAAGACCGACCCCGACTGGGAGCCGATCATGAAACAGGCCGCCGCCATCATCACCAACCGCGGCGGCCGCACCTGCCACGCCGCCATCGTCAGCCGCGAACTCGGCGTCCCCGCCATCGTCGGCACCGAACACGGCACCGAACTCCTCCGCGACGGCCAGCTCGTCACCGTCTCCTGCGCCGAGGGCGACACCGGTTTTGTGTACGAAGGCAAACTCCCTTTCACCGTGCAAAAGACCGACCTCAAAAACCTCGGCCAGCCCAAGACCAAAGTGATGATGAACGTCGGCAATCCCGAGGAAGCCTTCTCCCTCTCCTTCATCCCCAACGACGGCGTCGGCCTCGCCCGCATGGAATTCATCATCACCACCTACATCAAAGCCCATCCCCTCGCGCTGCTCGATTACGACAAACTCACGCCCTCCTCCCTCGCCCCTGCCGCAGGGGAGAGGGCCGGGGTGAGGGGGCCGTCCGACAGTCCAGCTACCGCCCTCACCCCGGCCGCCGCCGCCGCCCTCAAAGCCCAACTCGACGCCCTCACCACCGGCTACCCCGACAAGCCCCAGTTCTTCGTCGATAAACTCGCGCAAGGCGTCGCCATGATCGCCGCCGCCTTCTATCCGAAAGACGTCATCCTCCGCCTCAGCGACTTCAAATCCAACGAATACGCCAACCTCATCGGCGGCCGCGCGTACGAGCCGACCGAGGAAAATCCGATGATCGGTTTCCGCGGCGCCAGCCGCTACTACCACCCGCGCTACCAGGCCGGCTTCGCCCTCGAATGTCGCGCCGTGAAAAAAGTGCGCGCCGACATGGGCCTCACCAACCTCAAGCTCATGATCCCCTTCTGCCGCACCGTAGCCGAAGGCCGGCGCGTCCAGGCCGAGATGGAAAAGCACGGCCTCAAGCGCGGCGAACGCGGCCTCGAGATTTACGTCATGTGCGAAATCCCCAGCAACGTCATCCTCGCCGACGAATTCGCCGAGATCTTCGACGGCTTCAGCATCGGCTCCAACGACCTCACCCAGCTCATCCTCGGCGTGGACCGCGACAGCGCCATCGTCGCCCCCATCTTCGACGAGCGGAACGCCGCCGTGAAAAAAATGATCGCCCAGGTCATCGCCACCTGCCGCGCCCGCGGACGCAAGATCGGCATCTGCGGCCAGGCCCCCAGCGACTACCCCGACTTCGCGCAATTCCTCGTCGAGCAGGGCATCCACAGCATCTCCCTCAACCCCGACACCGTCCTCAAAACCACGCTCGCCATTTTGGAAAAAGAACGCGCCCTCGGAAAAACCTGACCTCGGCCACCTTCCTGTCCCCAAGTCCCTGTCTTTAATCACCCTGCCCTATGCCCGAAGTCTTCGGCTTTGATTGCTACTCACCCAAGGAAATCGCCGAGCGCGTCGAAAACGTCGGCGTCACCAAGGCCAACCTCCCCCTGCTCTCCATGGCCGCGCTCGGCGTACTGGCCGGCGGCTTCATTGGGCTTGGCGCCCTCTACTTCACCATCGTCGCCAGCGATCCCACGCTGCCCTTCGCCGTCACCCGCTTGCTCGGTGGACTTGTCTTTTCCCTCGGCCTCATCCTCGTCGTGATCGCCGGGGCCGAACTCTTCACCGGCAACAACCTGCTCGTCATGGCCTGGGTCTCCCGCCGCATCTCCACCGCCAAACTCGTCGAAAACCTCGTCGTCGTGCTCCTCGCCAACTTCATCGGTGCCGCCGGCCTCGCTTGGCTCGTGTCCCTCTCCGGCCACGCCAGTCTGAACGGCGGCGCGATCGGCCGCACGGCCATCGCCATTGCCACCACCAAATGCGCGCTGCCCTTCGGCGAAGCCTTTTGCAAAGGGATCCTGTGCAACCTCCTCGTCTGCCTCGCCGTCTGGCTCGCGCTGGCCGGCCGCACCGTCACCGACAAAATCCTCGCCATCATCTTCCCCATCTCCGCCTTCGTCGCCGCCGGCTTCGAACACAGCGTCGCCAACCTCTACTTCATCCCGCTCGGCATCTTCCTCTCGCCCGCCAACGCTCCCGCGCCCAACTGGGCCGGACTCCTTCACAACCTCCTCCCCGTCACCCTCGGTAACCTCGTCGGCGGCGCGGGCCTCGTGGGCCTCGTCTATTGGGTGATTTACCGCCGCCAACCCGCCCCACCGCCGGCAAATCCGCCCCGTTAATCCGCGCCCCCGCCCTTGTGCCGGATGCCCGCCCGGGGCCGGTCGCATCCGGGGTGCCGGTCGCCCGCTCACTTGCTTTTCACGGAGTGCCCCGCTTAACCTCCGGGCACTGAACGCCGCCCAAGCCACCATCGCGTAATGGAATCGCCCGCCGAAATCCGCATCTTCCTCTCGTGCGTCGCCGATGAATTTGTGCGGACCGATCCGAACAACCGCCTGGCCTTCGAATCCTACCGCGAATACCTCGCGCGCGAACTGCGCGACACCCGCGCCCGAGTGATCGTCAAGGAGGACCTCGTCCCCACCACGGGCGACCGCCTGCAAACGCTCGACGAGGCCGTGTCCAACGCCCAGTTGGTCGTGCATCTCATCGGCGACATGACCGGCGAGAACGCCGGCACCGAAGAGGTCGGGCGCCTGCGCCTCCGCCACGCCGCGCTCTTCGCGGATCAGCGCGCGCTGGCCGCCCGCCTCGAGGACCCCGCGCCGATCAGCTACACCCAGTGGGAATGCTACCTGGCGATCGAGCATCAGTCCCAGTTGCTGATCCTGGTGCCGGAGCCGGAATCGCTACGCTCGCCGTTTCATCAGCAAATGGAGGAGCAGGTTTTTTCCCAGGCCGGCCACCGGCGGCTCATCGCCATGCTCGGCAAACCGTGGGACACCTTCCTCGGCCATGACAGCCTCTGCCGCAAAGTGCTCGGCGCGCTCCTGCGCCACGGCCTCGTGCCGCTGGCCACCGAAGTCCCCGCCCGCCGCGATGGCCGCTCGCCCACGGCGGCCTTGCAGGCGGTCCTCGGCCTGATCGGCGTCAAGGGACCGGGCGTCCGCACGCCCCTGCCGCAAGACCCGGCCGCCGTCGCCAAGGCGGTCGCCGACACCCTGAAAAACGGCGGCGGCGAGAGCGGCACCGAACGCTTTCTGCGCGCGCTCCGGGCGGTCGGGACGGACCGCCGCCTCACCCTGCAAAAACTGCTGCTGCTGCTCGATCAGCAGGTGACGAAAATGCAGGCCGCCGTGCAGGGCGAATCCACCGTCACCACGTTGTGCGACCTCGCCCTGGCCCAGCTCGCCGCCGGGGAATTCGAGGACGCCATGCAAACCTGCGTCGAGGCCGCGGAACTCGCCGAGCAGGCGATGAAAGACGAGCCCGCAAAAGCGATCGAACACCGCCAGCAGGCCCTCAACGCCTACCTCCTCTGCGCCGACGCCGCCCGCGCCGCGCATCAGGCCGTGGCCGCCCAGGAGGCCGTGTTGCGCGGCTGCCGCCTCATCTCGCTGGCGCGGGAACCGCAGTTCTGGGCGGACTATTACTCGACTCTCGCCGACCTCCTGCTCTCGTTCGGCAAGGCCCAGGAAGCCGAGCCGTACATCCGCACCATCATGGCCCTGCAGGAGCAGCACGCCGGCCCGGCCAGCCCGCAGATGGCGACCGCGCTGGCCCTGCGCGCGCGCTGGTTTTACACCCGGCGCAAATGGCTGGAACTGGAGGCCGTCGCCGAACGCATCATCGGCATCCAGAATTCCCTGCCCGAGGCCGACCGCCCGCTCCTGCCCACCGCGCTAAACCACCTCGGCTCGGCGCTGTTGAATCAGGGGCTGCGCGAAAAGGCCGGCCCCGTCCTGCGCCAGGCCCTCGCCGAGTGCGAAGCCCGCCGCGGTCCCGACCACCCGGACACGCTGACCAGCGTGAACAATCTGGCCGGCTGGCTCTACTCTCATGGAGAAATGTCGGAGGCCGAACCGCTGCTGCGCCGCGCGCTCGCGGGCTTCGAGCGCGTGCTCGGCCCCGACCACCCGGACACCCTCAACAGCGTGAGCAATCTGGTGTACCTCCTGAATGCGAAAGGCGACCTGAAGGGAGCCGAACCCCTGCTACGCCGCGCCTTGGCCGGCCAGGAACGCGTGCTCGGCCTCGAACACCCCGACACCCTCACGACCCTGAACAATCTCGCCTTCCTGCTCCGCACCAAAGGCGACCTCGGCGGCGCCGAACCCCTCTATCGCCGCGCCCTCGCCGGCTGCGAACGCGTGCTCGGCAAAGACCATCCCGACACCCTCGGCAGCCTCCACAATCTGGCCGGCCTGCTCGATGCCAAGGGCGACCTCGCCGGCGCCGAAGCCCTGCTGCGCCGCGCCCTCGCCGGCCGCGAGCGCGCCCTCGGCCCCGACCATCCCAACACCCTCGGCACCCTCAACAATCTCGCCCGCCTCTTGCAGGACAAAGGCGACCTCGCCGAGGCCGAAACTCTCGCCCTCCGCGCCGCCGAAGGCGCGCGCACGACCCTCGGCGCCCAGCATGCCGAAACCAAACTCTTCGAGGAAAACCTCGCCGACATCCGCCGCGCCCTGGCCTTGCCGCCGGAGAAGGAAGTCGGGGCGAAGGGGAAGTAATAAGCGGTAGCTATCAATCGTTGCGAAAGTTCGTGCCGGGATCGCAGTAACAAGCAGCGCGTCCGGCTCCCTCGCCCCGTAAGGCACGAACGGAGGAGAGGGAGACTGAGGCCACGGTGCGGACGGAACGAACTTTCGCAAAGACTGATACGCAGTCGGGCCGAGGTTTTTGACCACCGAGACACGATGTCCACGGCGCGGCGCAGCCGCAACCCACGGAGCGCGGCGGTGTCCGCCGAGGACCAACCGCAGCAGCCCCGAAACGTCGTGGGCGCCCGTTGAAATCAGACGTTTCCCGTGCGGCCAACCGGCTGCGGCTGGTGCTCCGCGCACACAGCCGCGCTCCGGGAGAAATCCTCGCGTGGCGCGAGGAATTCGGAGCGCGGCATTTATGCCGCTTCAGCATGAGAGGCGCAGGCATGGTCGGACCCGTGACGACGTTCGAACGTTGAAGCGGCGTGAACGCCGCGCTCCGCTGGGTTTGCGGCTGCTCCGCCGTGTACTACAACCCTGCAAATTCTTTACGTGCCGCGAGGATTTTTCATGCCACGCCCGCCCCGTCGTTACTCCGTCACTTTCCCATTCCCCTGCCCCAAATTCCCCTGCCAAACTCGCCTGTGCCCCCCGAAGACGGAGGCGCCCGCCGCACAAAAGCGGTCCGAAAATTCCGCGCCCCTCTCCCGCTTCCCGCGCTGCGACCGTGGACCGGTCGCGCTCCTTCGGTTGCGACGCTGCCGCTCGCAGCGGCTCCGCACCTGCGACAACGCCAGAAATTCTCAGCGCCCCGACTCCGCTGTTGCCGCTGCGGCCAGGACGGCCGCGCTCCGCTTGCGCTGCGGCGCCGCCGCCCTGTGTTCAGCGCGTCTCCGTGGTCGAACAGTTCGGTTCGACTGGATGATCACGGACTAGTAATTCTTGATCAGTAAGCAGCCTACCCAGTCCTCGTCGCCGCCGGTTTGCTGATCCGCACCGATTTGGCAATCACTCAGCCGTCACTATTCAATGACCGGAGCGTGGGGGTCCCGCCCGCTCACGGAGCACTGGGAACGGAAACCGGCACTTAGACATTGAAGCCCCGCCGATTAGATGGAATAGAATGCGCAACTAAATCCACCACCACCCGACCCGAAGCAACCCGACGCGCCCGCGACATAACGAAACGAATAGCAACCCGAACCCGAACACCCCCTTATGAAAAACTGCCACTACGCCTGCGCCTCCCCCGAGCACCAGATCGCCCGCCGCAGCTTCCTCGGGTCCCTTGCCGCCAGCACCGGCGCGGTGGTCGGCGGCCTCGGCTGGTTCGCGCAACCCGCCATCGCCGGCGCGCTCGCCAAGGACCAGAAACGCATGATCGTCATCAACATGGCCGGCGGCCTCAGCCAGCTCGAAAGCTGGGACCCCAAGCCCGGCACCGACACCGGCGGCCCCTTCCGCGCCATCCCCACTTCCGTCCCCGGCATCCACATCTCCGAACTCCTCCCCCACACCGCCAAGGTGATGCACCACCTGGCGCTCGTGCGCGGCATCAACACCAAGACCGACGACCACGGCAAAGGCGCCTACATGATGCTCACCGGCCGCCGCCAGATGCCCGGCCAGACCTATCCCGAGATCGGCGCGGTCGTCGCCAAATGCCTCGACTCCGACGAACGCTCCCTGCCCGGCCACATCCGCGTCACTGCGGGCGGCGGCGGCGGACGCGGCAGCGACTCCGCCTACCTCGGCCCGAAATACGCCAGCATCTCCCTCGGCAACGGCAACCCGCCGCAACACACCGCGCGCCCCGAGAGCCTCAGCGAACTGGCCCTCGCGCAGCAGAACGAATTCCGCCGCCTCGCCAACACCCACTTCCTCTCCCGCCGCCGTACCGCGATGACCGACGCCTACGTCCAGAGCTACGAACAGGCCCTCGAACTGATGAAACAACGCGAAGTCTTCGACCTCACCAAGGAGCCGCAGAAAGACCACGACCGCTACGGCAAACACGACTTCGGCCGCCACTGCCTCCTCGCGCGCCGCCTGATCGAAAAAGGCGTCACCTTCGTGCAGGTCGCCCACTCGAACTACGACACCCACAACGAAAATTTTAACTTCCACTTCGAGCAGCTCGGCGAGTTCGACAAACCCTTCGCCACCCTCGTCACCGACCTCGCCGAACGCGGCCTGCTCGACAGCACCCTCATCGTCGTCCTCTCCGAATTCGGACGCACCCCGAACATCAACCAGTACTACGGTCGCGATCACTGGGGCAAAGCGTGGAGCGTCTGCCTCGGCGGCGCGGGCATCGCGCGCGGCGCCGTCATCGGCAAGACCGGCCCCAAAGGCACCGAAGTCACCGAGCGCGAAGTCGATGCCGGCCACCTCTTCCACACCTACCTCCGCGCCCTCGGCGTCGGCTCCAAAGGCGCCTTCGACATCGCCGGACGTCAGGTGTTAATGGCCGATCCGGCATGTGGGCCGATCAAGGAGTTGCTGGGGTAGCTGCGGGTATCGGATGGGATCACGCCCGCGATGACCGCGAACTTCAAAACCTTGGCACCGCTCAGTATCTGTTAGGCTGCTTCATACGCCATGCGCAATGTCACCAGCATTTTTGAGAGATACCGCGAGTGTGCTCGCCATTTGCGTAATACGTTTTTTTCTACCGTGGAGTCGAAAGACTGGGAAGTTATTGAGGACTTTGACGCCTTTGCTCATGTACTGTTTGATCGTTTAGTTCTCTTCAGGCTGGAGGACGGTAGGTCTGAGCGATTGTGCGAAGCGCGGATGCCAGAGTTTCTTAGGTTAGTGCCGAATTCAGTTCATGGAGTGCCGGTCATGATTTCGCGGGAGCGTGCGAACGCCGGTTCTTGGGATCACCCGATCGAGCGGCTTGCTCCAGGCGACGCCGAGATTGTATTCAGCGATTACTTTGACTGGGACGATCATGCTCTAATCGATTATCGCTATTATCGCGGAGAGATTTTACAGTCGCAGAAGTATCCCGAGATTGTTGGGCACGAGCTATTCATCGAGACACAGTATGCAGATGTTTTTTACATTCCCGAAAATCCATTAGCCTAACTATGCGCTGCTGCGATCCCGGCGCGAGCACCGTGGTTGCAATCCACACGGCGCGAGAGCCGGATCGCTAAGCTTGGGTCGTTAGACCACTACGCGTCATGACACTCGACGGCTTTTGGACAACGATCTCTGATGCGCGCCAAGGAACTAGGAAGCTGGTTGATATTCCGTCGCACCTTCTTGACGTCCTCAGCCAAACAGAAGAACGCGAGATTATCGACTATGCTACTCACTTCCGCGACTGCCTCCACCGGGCGTATGACGCGAATCTTTGGCTTGGCGCAGTGGTGATTTTTGGGGGCTGTGGCGATGACAAGTTCTCCGACTTTCGTTGCTGGCTGGTCGCCCAAGGTCGCGACGCTTTCGAGTCAGCACTCGCTGACCCGGACTCGATGGCCGACTTAGAGATCGCCGACGGTGATTACGGCTACCCAATTTTGTTCAACCTGAGTTCAGTGGCGCAGCGAGCGTTCTGCAAGCGAGCGGCTGGAGACCCGGATGATTTCGCCGCATGTGAAAGGTTTGAGTCGTTGTTTCCGCCGGGCGAACATCCGGCCCTGAAGAATGAGGAGTTGGTAAATACGAGCGACGAGGATGCGAAGTTGTTGCTTCCGAAACTTGCGGCAAGGTTTCCGGATGGCATACGAGGAGTGAGGTAGAAATGACGTGGACTAAACAACCAAAATTGGAATCGGGCGCAGCTCCGATCCTAATTCCCGCCCATGAAAACACTCTCGCTTGCCGAAGCCGGTCCCCATCTCTCCGAGTTGGTCGCCACCACGCCCTCGGCATCGACTCCAAAATCGCCTTCGCCATCGCCGTCCTCCAGGTCCTCATGGCCGCCCCCGCGTGCGTCCCGATCAAGGAATTGCTGGCCTGAGGTGCGGCGGAACCGACGGAACCGCACTCCCATGTTCGCGAACTTCTCAGCGCTGGTGCCGATGAAGACGTATTAGCCCACAACTCACCCTTTCCAATTTATGAACATTCTCTACGAGTCAACCGAACAGATTGAGGCGGTTTTCCCACGCGCCAAGGAGCGGATAGAATATCGGGGGTTGCTTTGCGTGCGAAGCTCTGGTGCGACGCCAGTGACCTTGACGTTAAAATTTGTGCCGCCATACCCGTTTTGTGTCGAGGTGCCAGAAACTCACACCATCAAAGGCCGGAGCGTCACCGAGGTTTATGCCAAACTCGTCCGCTTTTTCCATAAGTTTGGTTTTGAGTTTAGTCTCTGAGTCATGACACCGCAGCCTGACGAGGATTCGCCCGAACTGGAGTCCGAACTTCTTAAAGCCGTTCGCAGCCCGCACACCGATTACTCGCGCGGCGAACTGGAGCAATCGCTCGCCCGCCTGATCCGGGAGGAAAGCCCGCCCACCCCTCGTCCCGGAGGGACACCGCAGGAAATTAGCCGGGGGCAAGTCCGCCCCTGCGGACGCCGCCCCCGGATCGTGCACCAAAAAAACTCCCTGCCCCAGCGGGGCATCGAAGAAGCGGACCCCGGACCTCATTGTCCAGCGCATCAGCTCTCAGTCTGTTCATCTACCGCCCGCCCGTTACGGCGAATGAAACGCTCGCCCCAAGTCTCTCGGAAAAATTCTTCGATGCCCCGCCGGGGCAACGGCCCCACTTCCCGCGTCCACCGGGGGCCGCGTCCGCTCGCGCGGCCTTGCCCCAGGCTAATTTCCTGCGGCGTCCCTCCGGGACCAGGAACCGCCCGCCTCGCGCAATTTGTCCGCCTGCCCTCCCCCTTTTTGCGTCTCTTTGCGTTCTTTGCGGCCATTCCTCCTTCCCCACTCCGGCTGAACGCTTCCTCCGCCCTCCCCGTCCACCACCCGCCGCATGAAACCCGACCCCAAAGCCGCCCACCTCGCCGAGACCTTCGCCCACGACGCCCCGCTCATCACCTGCCGCTTCGATCCCAAGGGCCTCTACATCTTCGCCACCGCCGAGGATCGCAGCGTGCTCCGCTGGGAACTGGCCACCGGCAAAAAGACCGTGCTCAAGGCCCACGACTCCTGGGTCGGCGCGCTCGCCTTCTCGCCCGACGGCGCGACCCTCGTCAGCGGCGGCTACGATGACACCCTCATCTGGTGGCCCGTCGCCGCGGAAAAACCCGAACCGATCCGCAAGGTCAAAGCCCACAACGGCTGGATTCGCGCCCTCGCCGTCAGCCCCGACGGCAAGCTCCTCGCCAGCGGCGGCAACGACCGCATCGTGAAACTCTGGTCCCTCGCCGACGGCACACCCGTCCGCGAACTGCCCGGTCACGAACTCGACATCTACAGCGCCCTCTTCCACCCGACCGGGAAATTCCTCCTCACCGGCGACCTCATGGGCAAGATCAACCAATGGGATCTCGCCACCGGCAAACTCGCGCGAACCTTTGAATCCAAAGACCTGCACCACTACGACGGCGGCCAGCAGGTACATTTCGGCGGCGTGCGCTCACTCGCCCTCAGCCCCGACGGCAAACACCTCGCGTGCGGCGGCCTGCACAAAGCCACCAACCCGCTCGGCAGCGTCCACGAACCCCTCGTCGTGCGCTTCGACTGGGAAACGCAGAAAATTCTGAAAAGCCACCTCAGCAACGACATCAAGGGCGGCGGCGTCTGGAATGTCGTGTTTCATCCCGAAGGCCATCTCATCGCCTGCTGCGGCGGCACCACCGGCGGCTTCCTCCTGTTCTGGGGACCGGCCGATGACAAGCCCGCGCACCAGTTCAACCTCACCGCCCTCGCTCGCGGAATGGACCTCCATCCCGACGGCCTCCGCCTCGCCACCGCCCACTACGACCGCAAACTCCGCCTCACCAAACTCACACCCAAAGCGCCGGAGAAACCCGCCGAGAAACCCAAGTCGTAGGCGCGCTCCCACCACCGATCTGCGCACGTTTACGCGGCCCGCGGGTTGCCCACCGCCCCGACCGCGTCAACCCGGAACTCCGAACCGGAGTTTTCAAACCGGCTCTCAGATGGATCCAAACGGATGCAACCTTAGCGCCCCGCGTGAAACATCGCCCTTCGCCGCGGAGTTCCGGTTGAAATACCCCCCCGACCAGTGCAACAGTGACGGCCGGTTTTTTTTGGTGGTGGGTGCCCCCTCGCACAATCCAAAATCGGGCAGGTGCAGAATGAGAAGTTCGGCACAGGCAGCGCCCGCAGACAACCGATGACCAATTAAGCCGCCAGCGAGTGCGGCCGCCGACCTTGTTAATGATCAAGTCCTTCTTTGCGGATTTTCTGGTGGACCCGCGCAAACTGCTGGTCGCGGGCTTTGTCCTGTCCCTGGCGACGATGGTCGCGCATGTGATGGACTGTGAGTTCAGCCTCACCGATTACCTGTTCGTCGTCCTGTGCCTGGCGCTGCTGCTGCCGCTGTTCAGCCTCGGAAAAGTCGATCCGGTGGTGGACATCACGATTTCCAACCGGCTGGCCCTGATCTTTCTTGGGAGCTCGGTCGTCCTGGTGGCGTACAACATTTCCCAGATCGGCGCGCCACTGCTGCTGCAAAAGATTCTCCAAGGCGAGAGCCTCGAGAAACAGTACGGGTTCTACTATCACCACCAGTTCAAGCTCAGCTTTCTGGTCTGGTCGCTGTTCACCGTCCTGATCCCGATGGCCTTCTTCGTCCAGTCCCGGTGGCTGGCGGTGGTGATGGTCGGCTGGAGCGTGATCATGAGCACGCTGATCCAGATCAAGCTGCCGTTTCTGTTCGGCTTTCTGTATGCCGCGCTGTTGTTCCGGTTGACGCGGCGGAAGCTCCGGGTGGTGCCCCTGGCCATCGTTGGCGCGTTGCTGATGCTCCTGTTCATCTTCGTCAACTCGACCCGCACGTCCCAGGACCTGACCGAGGCCACCTACGATGTCGGGCTGTCGGAAACCTGGTCGCGCATTGATCCCATCGTCTGGGGACCGGTAGCCTACCTGGCCACGCCGGTCGCCAACGCGCTGCTGACCATCCAATACGACCCCTTCCGGTTCGACATCGACGGCATCCTCAAGATACTGCCGGCGATCATCGTCGAGCCGATGGGCCTGCGGTACAACACCGCCGAAAAATTTCCACGTTTGCAATATGTACGCTGGTACGAGGCCTCGAACATCATCGCCGGCTGGGGGCATCTGGCCAACAACCTCGGCGTGATCGGGATGCTCACCTTCAATGCCGGCGTGGCAGCTTTGCTGGTGATGGTGGCGCGGAAGAGTTTCTTCGCGCAGCCGTTCCTGCTGGCCTTCTTCGTCGTCGGCTGCCGCTGTTGCGCCCTGTATGCCGTCGAGGACTACTTTTTTGAGCCGACCACGCTCTCGGAGTTCCTGCTGCTGACCGCATGTTTTCACTGGGCTCAGGTAAACTATCGCGCGGCAGCGCTGCCCGCCGCCGACGAAACGGTGGAGCCCGTCGCGGTTCCGGCCGCACCGCTTCCAGTCGTACCCGCGCCGGCGACCAGCATCCTTTCCATGAAGATGAGTCGCCCGAAGTCTCCATCCTTCCCGAAGGCCGGAGCGCCCCAAGAAAAGTAACACCGGCGCAATCCGGTCGTCTCCGCAATCCACACCTCGCGGCCCGATCTGCCGCTGCGCGGTGAACATTCGGCACCCTCGCATTGTCTGACCCCGACCAAATCGACCAACCGCCTCATCACACGCCCAATCCAACTTCTCCATGCCCGCCCCATCCGCCCGCACCCGCGCCTCCCGCTCCCCGCTCACCATCGCTCTCATCCTCACCGCCGCCCTGCTGGGCAGCGGGATCGCCGCCCCGAAACCCAGCCCGCTCACCCTCCCCGCCAACGCCAAGTCATTTTCCCAACCTACCTTCCTCGGCCTCGGAGTCCTCGACGCGACCCAGGACACCTACTCACTCGCCAAGAAAGGCTACGGCGCACTCCTCCTCAACCAACCGCTCGGTCCCGGCCAGGCCGTCGAGTTCAATGTCACCTTCGCCGCCGGCGGCACGCTCCACTTCCGCCCCGGCGTCAACGGCGCACCTACGGGCAATTACAATCAGGACACCGCCCGTTACTCCATCGGTATCACCTGCGACAAAACCGGCTGGTCCCTCGCCATCAACGGCGGCGTCCTCACCACGGTGGATGGCAAACCCCGCTGGGCCTTCGATAAGCGCCGCGATGTCCTGACCTACTGGCCTGCCCTCGAAAAGGCGCAGCAAAAACTCACCGCCGAAAAAATCGCCCCGATCAGCCTCTTCAACCGGCCGCTCCCCGTGCGCGTCGAGTACCATCCCGACTCACTGACTGTCTATGTGGACGGCACTCTCGCCATCGTCGTGCCTGGCTCTGACTTCTCCGGCCCGGCGGGTATCTATCCCTACCAAAGCACCCAATTCTCTGCGCTTAAAGTCACCGCCACACCGACCACCAGTCCATTTCTCCAAGTTACCCTCGATCCGCTGGCCAATGACCGTTTCAGTAACTCAGCGCTCCCCGCCGCCCAAGTCACCGAGTCAGCCGGCATCCCTTTCCGCCTCAGTCCCGGCGCAAAAAACATGCTCAATCTCAAGGACGCCCGCTGGATCGATGCCGCGCTCAATCCCAGCAGCTACTATGAGGAATACGACAACGGAGCGCCCTTCATGCACGACGCCCGCCAGCCCATGCTCCGCGTGCCCGTCGCCGATTACACCGCCGCCCATGTGCTCGCCTATGCTGTCACCGACCCACAGACTACCCCCGTCGTTACCTTCCGCGCCGGATCCTACGATGTCCGCGGCCAGACCTTGCAGCATGACTTCGCCGCCGTAATTCCTACCACCGCCGACCTATCAAATCCCAGCGCGCGCCTCGTTGACACCCCGCTGGGCAAACTCGCGCACACGGTCATCCCATTTTCCGCCGCCTTTGCTCAAGACCTTGCCGCCCGACCCACCATGGAAATCGAAATCACCAAGGAAGTCCGGCTCCAACGCCGCAGCCCCGATCCCAACCGCTTCCGCTACCGGCCCCAGGGATTGCCCTCCGGCGTCCGCATTGCCGCCATCACCCTTGAGAAATCCCCGTTGCAACTCAAACTCACCAGCGGCGTCCCCGGCCATGTCTTTGAACTCCCCGAGCAACCGGGTTTCTCCCTCGCCCTGCAAAACATCACTGCCTCGCCCCAATCCTACCACCTCACCATCCGCACCCGTCATCTCGACGGTGATAACTCGACTCTCACGGCCGACAAACTCCCCGCCCTCAAAGGCACCGTCGCACCGGGCCAGACCCGAACCATTCCATTTCCCCCCGGCTTCACCAAACTCGGCTACTACGATCTCGCTGTGGATGTCCAGATGCCTGGAGTGACACCGGGTAATGACCGTACTCTCACCCGGCGCACCACCTACTGCGTCCTCCCGCCCGACACCCGCAAACATCGCGCGACCTCCCCCTTTGGCGTGTGGGACTTCACCGGCGGTCACTACAGCAGCGCCGATCCCGATCAAGTCGGCCCGCTCTACAAAAAGGCCGGCATCCGCTACGGCATGTTCAGTTTCAAGCCCGAGGACCGCGCGAAATACGGCGTGCTCTGCGGCAACGAACCCAAGATCATCTACAGCGAAAAGGACAAGACTTACACCTCGGGCATCGACAAATACTTCGAGCGCAACACCGACACTCTGAAGAAGGTCGCGCTGATCCTCCATGAGGACTCCATCTCGGGAAACCATGTCCAGCGGGTGCCCGACATCTTCCACGACCGGCCGCCCTACAAACTCCAGACCCACGAAAATCCGGCACTAGACGAGCAGAAGCGCTTCAACAACCTTCTGGCAAAATGCCTCGACGGTGCCAAAGCGGTGAAGGCGAAATATCCCGGTATCCACCTGCGCCTCGGCAACGGACCGCTCCCCACCAAGGAAGAATTCCTGCGCGCCAAATTCCCCGCCGAACTCTTCGACTCCCTCGGCAATGAGTCCGGCACCTATGGCCGCATGCCCGAGACCCAGCCGCCCGACTACGTCGGCTTCGGCTCCAGCCTCTGGATGGACCGCCAGCTCCTCGATCACTACGGTTACAAAGACAAGCCCGTCACCCAGTGCTACGAAATCTGCTATCCCAACACCAACCCCGGCAATCTCACCCCGGAGACTCAGGCCAATTACTTCATCCGTCACGCCATGCACTCACTCATCTGGGGTGTGCCCGAAATCCGCATGGGCTGCATCTCCGATGTCGGCAACAGCTATCGTTTCAGCAACTGGGGCGCCTCCGGCATTCTCTATAAAATGCCCGAACTGAACGCCAAACCCTCCTATGTCGCCTACGCCACCCTGACCCGCATGTTGGATGGTGCCAGTAAACCACGCCTGCTCGAGACCGGCTCCACCAGTGTCTATGCCGTCGAGTTCGAGCGCACCGAACCCGACACCTATGTCACCTGTGTCTGGAATGTGAACGGCACTCGCGAGACTGTCTTTTCGTTTGCCGGCGACCCGGCCACCGAAGTCATCGACGCCCAAGGCAATCCGCCCGCCAGTCTCCGCCGCGAACCGGGCGGCAAACTGACGCTCACCGCCGGCGAGCGTCCGTGCTTCCTGGTAGCTCACTCCCGAATCAAGACCATCCAAACTCTCGCACCCATTGCGCCGCTGACCCGACCCGAGGGTCAGATTCAAGTGCTGGTCCCCAATCCTACGGGTAACTCGGATAGCTGGCAGACTACCTGGAACCTGGTCACCGCCCGCGATCCGGAACTCGAGGCCTACAATTTCATGAACCCCCGCCGCAAAGGCGACTACCGCGTCGAGACCGTTCCCACCGAAGGCCTCATCCCTCCGCCTGTCACGCCAGTCTCCGTCGTGAAAGTAACTCCCCTGCCCCTAACCACCGGCAAAGCGACCATGCCGATGTACTCGACCTTCACCCTGCGACAGCCAGTAACTCTCACCGGACAACCCACCAGCCTCGGTATCCTGATCAAAGGTAACTCTGGCTGGGGCCGCATCCTCTTCGAGCTGCGCGACGCCACCGGACAAGTCTGGCGCTCCATTGGCGCACCGCAGCGCGGCGAACTCTCCCCGTGGCTCCTCGATTGGATGCCCAAGGAAATGCAGCAACAGAACACCAACAACCCGTCCCTCAAGAAACAAGCCGACTGGAACACCGACGATGTCTGGGGCAAGGCCCGGATTAATTTCGATGGCTGGAAGTATCTCGACTTTGCCCTGCCCGGAACTGTCCCCGGCGACCGCACCGTCTGGCCGGGGAACAGTCAATGGAAGTTCGACAAGGACGGCCTCGTCCACTACCCGCTCACCCTTACCGGCATCACCGTGGAGCTTCCTGAGAAAGTCCTGAAGCTTCACCAATTCGAGCCGGTGACAGACCCCGCCATCCAGTTCGGCGAAATCCTCGCCGTCACCCGCGCCGAGCGCTGGCTCCTCCCCCGCTCCGCCAGCGCCGGCACCACCCCCGGCTTCGACCGACTCCCCCTCGCCCTCACCCCGCGTGAGTCGGATTAACCACTAAAGCCGCAATGGAATGGCCGCAAAAGAGCGCAAAGAGACGCAAAGCGGGGAACAGGAGGCAAGGATTAGCCCTGCCGGAACTAGACTGAAACTGTTCAAAACCACTAACCGGCACTAACCGGCACTAATAGGAAAACCTGTGCGAGATTACGAGCCTGATGCCGCTTGAATTGGTTTTATTAGTGCCAGTTAGTGCCGGTTAGTGGTTTTTATCTTTTCCGGGCTATTTTGTGTATCCGCCGTGCCAGGTCTCCCTACCGCTGCCGGATTTTGTCGAGCAGTACCGCACCAAGGATGACCAACCCGAGCACGACCTTCTGCGTGTAACTCTCGACGTTGGTCAGATTCATGCCGTTTTGGATCACGGCGATGGTGAAGGCGCCAGTGAGCGTGCCGAACATCTTGCCTTCGCCGCCGCTGAGACTGGTGCCACCCACCACGACCGCCGCGATGACATATAGCTCGTACATATTCCCGTACGTCGCCGAACCGCTCTTGAGTTGCGAGGCCATGATCACGCCGCCGAGGCCCGCGAGCAGCGCGCTGGCGATGTAGGCGAACAGGAGCACGCGTTGCACGGGCACGCCGGAAAGCCGCGCCGCCTCACGATTGCCGCCGACGGCGTAGAGATAACGCCCCAGCTTCATGCGCGACATGAGGACATGCGCCAGCCCATAGAGCACGAGCATGAGCACCACGGCGTTGGGCATGCGCAGCAGGTCGGCACCGCGCCCCAGCCACACGAACGAGTCGGGGATTTGGTAAATCGACTGTCCCTTCGCGAGGATGTACGCGCAGCCGCTGCCCACGAGCATCATCGCCAGCGTCACGATGAAGGGCGGGATGCCGAACCGCGTGATCATCGCGCCCGAGAACCCGCCGATGAAGCCGCACAGCACCACGGCCGCGGCGCACGCGAGGAACATCCCGAACGCCGACGCCTCCGCGCCGCCCGCAAAATCGCGGATGAACTTCGCCGTCAGCACCGCCGAGAGCGCGAGCAGGCTGCCGACCGAGAGATCAATGCCGCCGGTGATGATGACCATCGTCATGCCGATCGCGACGATGGCGATCACCGCGATTTGATTGGCGATGTTCAGCAAATTCTCGGACTTGAGAAAGTTCGGCCAGCGGTAGCTGCGCGGCGTGAGGACGCGCGGTTCGCCCAGCGCGGGGAAGTCCGTCTTCAGGTCGGAGAACACCAGCCACGCGCCCGTGACCTGCGTGCAGGCGATGGCGTCGAGCTTGCCGCCGGACGCAGCGATTTTCTGCAACGCCTCGCGGGCGTCCTTGGGCTGGCCCTTCACGACGGCGTGGATGGTTGCGCCGGCTGAGGCGAGGTCGCGCTCGAGTTTCGCAGCAAAGGCCGCGTCGTCGGGCTGATCGCTGGCCGCGATGAGCACGCGTGCGGTCTTCCCAAACTGTTCGCCAATGGCTGCGCCGACCTGCTTCGCGGCCGCCTCACCGGTCGGCGACTGCTCGCTGTAAGTCACCACGCTGAAAAACGCGCACAGCAACAGCAGCACAAAGATCATGCCGTAATCGGCGAGCCAGCGGGTGACGGAGGGCTTCATGTCAGGCGATTTGTTTTAACCACGGATGGACACGGATGGGAAGGGGGAGATTGCGAGGGGCGCGGTTGTGCCCGTAGCGCAGGTTTCCAAACCTGCTGTGTCGCCGACTTCCAAGTCGGCGGGGCGTCGGCGAGTCCGAGCGCACTCGAAGCCGCCAGCGGCTGCAGGTTTGGAAACCTGCGACACAGCAGGCTTGGAAGCCTGCGCTACAGGCATCAACCGGCCACCATCTTTGGTTTTCTGTCGCATCACTTCACGCCACCGCGAGCTGCATGATCTGTTCCTGCGTCGCCCGGCGCGCGTCGGCGATCTCGCCGGTCACGCGGCCTTCGTGCAGGACGAGGATGCGGTCGGCCATGCCGAGCACCTCGGGCAGTTCGGAACTGATCATCACGACGGCTTTGCCCGCGGCGGCCAGTTCGTTCAGCAGCAGATAGATTTCGTATTTCGCGCCGACGTCGATACCGCGCGTCGGCTCGTCAAAAATCAGGACATCGCAATTGCGCGCGAGCCATTTCGCCAACACCACCTTCTGCTGATTGCCGCCCGAGAGATTGCCGGCGCGCTGCTCCTGGTCCGGCACCTTGATTTTCAACCGCTCCACGTAACGACCAAACTCCTCGCGCTCGGTCCCGAGCTGCACGAAGCCCCGCCGCGAAAGCCAATCGAGATTCGGCAGGCCGAAGTTCTCGCGCACCGAATGGCCGAGCACAAGTCCCTGCAATTTGCGGTCCTCGGTCAACAGCCCGATCCCGGCCGCGATGGCGTTCTGCGGCGAGCGGATGGCGACGACGCGGCCATCCACGAGAACGTCGCCCGCCTCGCGCGCGTCGGCTCCGAAGATGAGCCGGACCGTCTCCGTGCGGCCCGCGCCGACGAGGCCGGTGAGCGCGAGGATTTCGCCACGGCGCACGGTGAACGAGACATCGCGCACCGCGCGGCCACGCCGCAGTCCGCGGACTTCGAGCCGCACCGCGCCGGGCGTCACGGAGCGCGCGGGGAATTCATCCTTCAACTCGCGGCCGACCATCAGCTCGATCATCTCGTTGCGCGTGATCCGCTGAATCGGCCGCTCGCCGACATTGCGCCCGTCACGCAACACCGTCACGCGATCCGCGATGGCGAAGACCTCCTCAAGGCGATGGCTGATGTAAATGATGCCAATGCCCTGCCGCTTGAGTTCGCGGATGATCTCGAACAGGCGCGCGACCTCGTGCGCCGTGAGCGCGGCGCTCGGTTCATCCATGACAATGATCCGCGCCTCGAACGCGAGCGCCTTGGCGATTTCAACCAGTTGCTGCTGCGCGGTGGTGAGCCGCCGGCAGGGCGCGTCGAGATCGATCTCGACGCCGAGCCGTTGGAACAAGGCGGCGGCGCGCGCGCGTTCCTGTCGCCGCGCCACGAAGCCGGCGCGCGTCACCTCCTGGCCGAGGAAAATATTTTCCACCGCGGTGAGACCGGGGACGAGGTTGAACTCCTGATAGATCACCGCCACGCCCGCGCGCCGCGAATCCTGCGGCGAGTCGAAGGGCGTCTCGCGTCCGTCAATCGCCAGCACCCCCGCATCCGCGCGATGCGCGCCGCCGAGCACTTTGATCAGCGTGCTCTTGCCCGCGCCGTTTTCCCCGAGCAACGCGAGCACCTCGCCCGCGCAGAGACTGAGGTCCACGCCGCGCAACGCCTGCACGCCGGGGAAAGACTTCACGATCCCGCGCATCTCCAGGAGCGGCGGGGTGGTGGTCATAAGCCCATCGCGGCTTCGAGCGCCTTGCGCATTACGTCCGCATCCGGGGTGAGGCCGGTCCAGTACTGCACGCCGACGATGCCTTGGTTCACGAGCATCCCCAGCCCGTCGATCGCGCGGCAGCCGCGAGCGGCGGCATCGTCGAGAAAACGCGTGCGAACGGGGCTGAAGACCACGTCAGCCACGACCATGCCCGGCTGGAGCGAACCCAAGTCCAGCGCCAGCCGCGCCTCCGGGGCGTAGAGTCCGATCGAGGTGCCATTGATAACAATGTCCGTGCCCGCGGGCACCGCGTAGTCGCCGCGCCACACGACGAGTTCGGCTTCGAGCTTCAGCTTGTCGCGCAGCAGGGCGACGAGTTCCGCGCCGCGCGGTTCGGAGCGGTTCACGATGGTGATTTGCTTGGTGCCCGCGAGGCCGAGTTCCACCGCGATCGCGCGCGCCGCGCCGCCCGCGCCGAAGAGCACGACGGACTTCTCTTTCGCCGCGACCACGGACTCCAGTGATTTCAGGAAACCTTTCCCGTCGGTGTTCTCGCCGATGAACTGATCGCCGCGGCGCACGACGCAATTCACCGCGCCCATCACGGCGGCGGATTCGCCGAGGCCGTCGAGATGCGGAATGACCGTGACCTTGTGCGGCAGGCTGCAATTGAAGCCGCGGAAGCCCATTGCCTTCGCCCCGCGCACGGCCGCGCCGAGGTCCGGAGGCGTGACCTCCATGTTGATGTAGCGCCAGTGCAAGCCGTGATGTGCGAAGGCGGCCTCGATCATCGCGACGGTCGGATTGCCCGCCGCGCCTTGCGACATCGAGCCGGTGAGTTGGTGGAGGAAGTTCTGTGATTCGCTCATAGGTCAGGAGGGGTGGTGGTGATGGCGGTGGAATTCTGGGGAGGGGAAAATTTTAACCACGGATGGACACGGATGAACACGGATGGGGAGCCCACGCGGCCCGCGTGCCGGTTTGGGCGGCTCGCCCAAACCTTCGTTCCCCAGTCTGCGATCGCCGCTGCCGGAGAAAGTTTGTGGAACGAGGTTTTCGGCGGGCCGCCGAAAACAGCACGCCGGCGGCGTGCGCTCCCCATCCGTGTTCATCCGTGTCCATCCGTGGTTAAAAAAATCCCCCGTTTCGCCCACGGCCTACTTCAGTTCGGGGTCTTTAAGCGCGTCGGCTTTTTTGTAGAGGCTGGTGGGGATGAGCATCTGCGGCGGCAGCGTCTCGCCTTTCGAGTGGCGGACAATCGCATCCACGATCTGCACGCCCATCTTGTCCGGGAACTGGATCGGGTCAGCGTAGATTTTTCCGTCCTTGATTGCCTGCTTTCCCTCCGGCTGGCCATCGAAGCCGACGATCAGCACCTGCGTCTTGCCGGCCTTTTCGAGCGCGGCGCGCGCACCGAGCGCCGCGGGATCGTTGATCGCGAAGATGCCGCGCAAATCCCCGTGCGCCTGCAACGCGTCCTCGGCGGCCTTGTAGCCCGCGTCCTTCGCGCCACCGCTCTCAAGTTCGGTGACGATGTCGATCTTCGCCTTGCCGCCGGCGTTGTGCGCGGCAATCACTTCGCGAAAGCCCTTCACGCGAAGCTGGCACGACTCGGCCTGTTTGAAATGCAGCACGGCCACCTTGCCGCCCGCTTCGCCGAGCGCCTCGATCATTGCCCGGCCCGCCTCCTTGCCGCCGCCGAAATTGTCCGTCGCGATCTGCGTCACGATTTTCACGCCGGGTTCGTTGCACGGGATGTCCACGGTGAACACCGGGATGCCCGCCGCATTCGCCTCCTGAATTACCGGGATGATCGACTTCGAATCGCACGGACTCAGCACGATGGCGCTGACCTTCTTCACGATGAAGTCCTTGATCTGATTGCTCTGCTTCGCCACGTCCTTGTCGCCGCTCACGACGATGGTTTCGTAGCCCCGCTTCTTGCCCTCAGCGGTGATGTGGTCGCCGATGACCTTGAAGAACGGGTTGTCGAGCGTGAGCAGCGAGACGCCGATGGTGCCTTTGGCCTTGGCGGCCGGGGGCGGCGGCGGCGTGGTGGGCGCGGGAGCCGGCTTGTCGCAACCGAGCAGGAGCGCAAGCGAGCAGGCGAGGAGGGCGAGGGCGGAGGTTTTCATAAGAGGTGAATCAGAGATGGATCGGGTTTGGGTTGAGCGCAGAGAAAGCAGGTGAAACCACGAAAGGCACGAACCACAAGAAAGCCAAATCCGAGGCGGCGAGGGTTCGGTTCACCGGGAGGGCCGGCATCAGTCGTTGCGAAAGTTCGTGCGAGAACTGCCGAAACGAGGAGCGCGTCGGTCTCCCTCTCCCCGTGAGGCACGAACGGGGAGAGGGCCGGGGAGAGGGGTACTCTACCACTGCTGGCGATCCAACATTGCGGAGCGCCTCCTCTCCCCATCCCTCTCCTCCGTTCCGAACGGAGGAGAGGGAGACCAAAGCCCCGGTGCGGACGGCACGAACCTTCGCAACGACTGATGTCCACAGGGACGCGCAACCCCCGGTTCCACGCCGTATTTTCGCGCCTTTCGTGTCTTTCGTGGTTCATCTCAATTGCCGTCGCAAGGCTAAGAAAACTGCCGGGCGCGGGCGGTAGTTCTACAGCCTGCCGGTTTTCAAAAACTCATGCCGCACGGGGGCGGTGACGCGCTGGCCGGTGGTCGAGATGAAAGTCACCGCGCCGGGCGCAAATTCGAGCGAGCGCACATTCTCGAAGCCGGCGGGGATTTTCACCACGCCCTGGATGTAGTTCACGGCAGTCGGCTGGTCGGCGCGCAGGGTGAAGGCGGTGTCCACGCCTTCTTTCGTGAGCAGGTTCTCGCGGGTCGAGGCGGCGAGGCCGTCGGCGAAAAAGGCGGTGACATCCTCGAGGCCGAGGCAGTTGTTGCGGCCATTCCACGGATGCCCATGCCGGCCGTGGTTCTCCATCCAGAAGACCGTGCTGTTGAGGACAGCGGGATCTTTCAGCGCGAACCAGAGGTAGCCAGCTTCCGCAAAGGTCGCCGTCGTCCACGCGGGGCCGCCGGTTTTCTCCCACGATTCGTTGGCGAGCTGGATGAGGTCCGCATGGCCGTAGCGGCCGGGCAGGCGCGTGAGGTCGGCGTCGGGCGCGCCCTTCCACGCGGCGGGAACTTTCGCGAGGTCGGTCCACTTCGCGCCGGGCAGCAGCGCCTGATATTCGCGCTGCTTCGGATCACTGAAGAGCGACGGACACGTCATCCCAAAACGAAACGCACTCGTGGCGATCCGCACCGCGCCATCCTTCTCCGGCATCGCGAGTGTTGCGTGGTGACCGAGCGGCACGCGCCCGGCGAAGCCCTCGATGAGGTGGCGCGAGTAAACGACGTTCTGGCCCGTGACGAGGGAGAGTTCCTTCGTCACGCGCCCGGTGCGGACCTTTGTCTCGAGGCCGAGCGTGAGCGTCGTCACGTCGGCGGCGATCTTGGTGCCGACGAGCCGCCACGATTCACCGGCGGTCTCGCCGTGCGGCGGATGTTTCTCGCCCGCGACTTCCTCCGAGTTTCCGCCGAACGGCAGGCAGAAAAAATCACCGCGCAATGAAACCAGCACGGGCACGGGCATTTTCGTCGGCGGCTCGTCCTGCCACGGGCTGACGTAATACGGGCGCACCGGCGCGGCGCTGTCGCGAAAGAAGGTGACCGGCGCCAAGTGCCCGCCCGCCTGTGTGATCGCGACCTCGACCTGCTTGGAGGCGACGACGAAGCACGGCTGCGCGTGGAAGCTGCGAAGCTCGGCGGCGTGGGCGGCGTTGGTCTCGCCGACGGCGAATGCGGTGAACAGGGTGGTCATCGAGAGGAGACAGGATTGGGCGACGCGACGGTGCGAGGCGCAGGGTTTTTCCACGAGGTTCATGGCCGGGGAGTGTGCGTACGCGCGGACGGAAACCAAGCTCCGTTTCGGACTGCGGCGGCCCTGCCTGTGGGTCAGGCTTCCAGCCTGACAGTTCGGGCGGCATCCGTACCGCCCGTTTCCACGGCGGACCATCGGCGCGGCGCAACCCGGGAACACGGGGCAGGGATGCCCCGTGAACCGGCAGGCAAGGATGCCTGCCCCACGCCCCGCTACTTCTGCTGCGCCGCCGCTTTCTCCGTCACCACCACGCCCGCCAGATCCACCGTGCCCACCTCGGGCTTCGTGAACATCACCACGCCCTCCTTCTCATCGGTGAAGGAGAAGTTGAACGTGAAGCGCTTCCACTGCGGGGTCGTGTCCAAATCCTGCTCGGCGTAGAACTCATACGGATCGCCCTGCTGCCGGATGCCGACCTTCAGGCCCGCCGCGTCCTTGCTGCGCACCCAACCCTCCACGACATACTTCACGCCCGCCTTGCACTTCAGCTTGCCCGCCCAGCTCGTCAGTTGCATCTGGCCGTCGTCCGCCTTCACCACCTGGATGCGCACCGCGCCCACGCCCTCGGCCGGCGCGTCCGTGAGCTTGGTGTAATTGATCGTGACCGCGGCCCACTCCGAGTTGTCCACCCAGTCATTCGGGAGCCAGCCGGTAATCTTGTGACCGTCCTTGGCCTTGAGCGTGTGCTCCTTGCCCGCTGTGCCGAACGCGGGCACGAGGCTCTTGGTTTCCACCGCCGAGACAGTCATCGCCGCGGCCAGCAGGCCGACGACACCGGTGAGAAGAGAGGGGATCAGTTTCATAACGAGGGGAGGGAGGGGTTGAACGGTTGAATTGGTGAACGGTTGACGGGTTAATGGGTTGAACGGTGGCGGATGATTCGGCGCACGCTCTCCGAGTGTCAAGCGCACGGCACGGGCGACGAGGCGCAACGGACGTAGCCGCGCACTGCCCGCCGGGTGCGGTGTTCAGGCCCTCAGATAAGTCCGCATGAAACAGCAACCGCTGGTAAATCGTGTGCCCCGTGCCATGTCCGGGGATTTCCGCGCCGCCGCATCCCCGCCACAATGCGCGCGCTCCGACCCGGCACGAAAACGTGCGCTACGCCCCTGCGGCGGCGAAATGGAAACGGGGGCCTTCCGCCAAACTCCCGCAGATTCGAGCCGACCATCGATAAATTTCCCCGCTGCGGTCGCCTTGGCCGCAATCATCCAGTCGCACCAAATTTCTGACCACCGAGACGGGATGAACACGGGGCGGCGCAGCCGCACCCCAAGCGGAGCGCGACCGGACTCCGGTCGCAGCGCGGGAGGGGGAGAAGGGCGTGGAATATTCGGACCGCTTTCGTGCGGCGGGCGCCGCCGTCTTGGGGGGGGAAAGTCGAGTTTGGCAGGTGAATTTGGGGCAGTGGAATGGGAAGGTGCTGAACTGGGGGACAGGGCGGGCGTGGCATGAAAAACCCTCGCGCGCCCCGAGGATTGAGGCGCGCGGGCGTCCCGCCCGCAGCGGCTCCGCACCCGCGACAACGCCAGAAATTCTCCGCACGCCGGCTCCGGTGTTGCCGCTGCGGCCGGGACGGCCGCGCTCCGTCGGTTGCGGCTCTGCCGCGCTGTGTCCATTGTGTCTCTGCGGTTCTCGCATCGGTTTTCACTGCACAGATACGCCTTAGATCTGCGGAAAATCCGCGACGGTTCACGGGCCTGATGACCCTTCGGAATTCGCGTGAGACGAGCGTCCAAAAACCGCCGCCGCCGTCCCGATGGCGCGGCGGGAGCTGGGCGCGCGTCGCCGGCGGCCTGCCAACGCACCCCCACCGCCAGCGGATACCATTGCCGTTATTTGCCATAAAAATGCCAATGCTTTACACCCTGCCAGCAGGCGGCCTGACAAAACTTTGTCGCATATGCGACAAAGTTTTGTCGTGGTCCAGGCGGGGTTTTCCGGACGGCTATGGGTAAATTCGCAGGCGTGGGGAAAGGGGCAGAGACGGGTCATCTCCCCCGCTGGGCCTTCTGAGTATGATGGCCCCAAGCTGAGACGTTTCGGCGCGCGGGTTCTCCTCACTTCGGCGGCGGGGGAACACTGGCGCGGATGTCGGCGGGACGTCCCGTCAGTTGTTCTCCAAATCCTCGGGCGAATCGGCGAGCAGGCGGAATTCCCAACCCTTCTGTCGCAGGATCGCGGACCAAAGCGTCGCGGTGTCGGGATGGAACACGAGGTCGAGGGAGGCCGGATGCGTGACCCACGCGGCACGTTTCATCTCGTCCTCGAGCTGGCCGGCGGACCAGCCGGCGTACCCGGCGAACACCTTGAGCTGCTGCGTGCCGGAAAAGGACGCGCCCAGTTCGAGCAGGTCGTCGAGCGCGTGACCGAGGTTGAGATTATCCATCACGTTGCCGAACGGCAGAAAATCATCCGCGTGCAGGAAGCTGAGCGCGGGCGTCTGCACGGGGCCGCCGAGGTAGAGCAGTCGCTCGCGCAGTGAGGCGGGGGGATCGCCCAGCAACACGTCGCCGACTTTCTTGTCCGTCGGGCGGTTCAGGACGAGGCCGAACGCACCCTGCGCATCATGCTGGCAGATGAGCACGACGCTGCGGTGAAACACCGAGCCGCCCAGCTTGCCGCCGTCGAGCAGCAACATCCCCTTCAGTGATTTGAACGCGTCAGACATGGTGGCGAAACTCGGCCGACAGGAAAAACCCGCGGGCCATTCCGGGAATTGGTCGGCAGTCCTTCGACCGCGGAAAAGTGCAACAGGCTTGCCCATCTGACAACGCTGTTTAACATGACGGCATGAAATTTTTCCTCCTGCTCGTGCTCGCGGTTTGCCTGCTCGGCGTCGGCTGCAAAACCAAGGAAGGCAGCCGCCAATTCATCCCCGGCCGCGGCTGGGTGCCGAACTGAGGGGTGCAGCCCTTGGCGTGCGGTGGCTGATCCTGCCCGTTCTACGCGGTTCCAGACGCCGAACCAATCCGCCGTCCCACCGCCGACCTCGGCCATGAACCAACCGGTCGGCGATGTGGGCAAAGCCTTCACGCCCGAACCCCTGCCCGACCGCTACGCCCTCCGGGCGGCCCAGCAAAGTCACCCACGCCCCCACGCTCGGCGCTGCCCGCAACTGATTTCCCCCCCGGCCGCCCGGTCGTCGCCATCTCCCAGATGGCCCGGCACCAACCCGCGCAACCCGGTCTGCCGGCCCCTGACAGATGGCTCCGGCGCGCCGCCGACTGGCGATCCGCCACCGCATTTCATGAAACCAAAGGCGTATCAAGAGCAGGACCAGTCAGCGCACTCCAAAGTCAGTGATCCTGCGGTCGCGGCATGGCTGCGGTGAGTTCCTGCGTGCTCATCCCTGCCGCGATTTCGGCATTCGAGATGAAGCGGTCGGGGCAGGACGCGGCGATGAGAAACAAAAAGGGTCTCGCGAGGAGACCCTTCGTAAAACTGCCGCGGGCGCGGGCGCTATTTGAACGCGTTCTGCAGCACGGTCGTGGTGCGGGCGGAGGGCGTGGTGCGGATGACGCGCTCCTGGTCGGAGATGTTCTTGATGACGGCGGCGAGGAGACCGCGCGTGACGTGGGAGTCGATGTCCACCGTGGGGCCGGCACCGAGCAACCCGCCGAGGAGTCCGCCGCCTTTGAGCATCGCATTTTGATAGGCGTCAGGCAGGCCCGCGACCACGCCGGAGCGCTTGACGATGGCGAGGGTCTGGTTGGAGAGGTTCTGGCCTTCGGTGGCGAGGAGCAGCTTGGTTGCGGCGTCGGTGCTGCCTTTGAGAATCGAGGAGGGGTCAGTGATGATGAGGCGCGTAATGGCGGTTTGAATGAGCTGCGTCGTTTCGGAAATGGACTTCTCGGCGGTCGCATTCATCGCGGTGAGCAGGCGGCTAGCTTTGGCGCGGTCGAAGACGGTCATGCCCTCGGGAATTTGGATTTGGTGCGCGGGATCGTTGAAGCTGCCGGCGGCGGAGAGCTTTTTGCTGGCGGTGACGACACTCTGGGTGAGCAAGTCTTTTACAGCGAGTTGCTGATTGGCGAGGACGACCTTCGGGTCGGGGCCGGACGGCGGTCTCGGGGCGACGGGCGCGACGGGCGTGACGGGCGTGATGGGGATGAGGCCGGGGATGGGCGGCGGAGCCACAGGTTGGACGGGTTGGAGATATTGGCCCTGGGCGTTGTAAAAATTGGTCACGACCACCGCGCGGGTGCTGACAACGTAGTTGGTGACGATGACCGGGTTGGTGACAGTGACGTAGTTGGTGGCCATCGCCATGAACGCGGGCCGGGTGTCGAAGACGACGGGCGGGGTGATCGGCGCGGCTTGGGCGGTCTGCACCGGCGTGTTGCTGTAAATGATGATGGTCTGCGTGTTGGTCACGACCGTCGGCGGGGGCGCAGGTTGGGCGGGGGCGGCCTGACCCGGTTGAATGGTCTTGAGCAGGTCCAGAAGCGTTTGGCCGTGGGTGGTTGCGGGAGCGGTCAGGGCCACGACAGTGACCGCCGAAAGCAGGAGGGTGAGATGTTTCATGGTAATAAAATCTGGTTCTTGGATGAAACATTCGCCACGTGGGCAGTTAGGAACAAGCCTTTTCGCGCAACCGCCGGTGCGCGTGGGGGCAAAGACCGGGCGGCGGTGCCGGGAGGCGAGAATTTGCTTCTTCTCCGGCGCGCTTCGGATGACGCTGTCGCGCCTTGTTGCTCAAGTCATGAACGCCGCACATTTACATCTGGCCCTGAACCATCTGCCCGTGGTCGGCAGTCTTTTCGTCGTGCTGTTGTTGGGTTGGGCGTTGTTTCGGCGCAGTGATGAACTCCTGCGCACGGCCTTGGGCGGCATCGTGCTGGTGACCATGCTGTGCTTTCCCGCCTACTTCACCGGCGAGCCGGCCGAAGAATTGGTGCGCACTATCCCGGGAATCACCGCCGAGCCGGTTAAGGCGCACGAGGAAGCAGCCGAGAAAGCATTCACGGTCCTGTTTGTCGTGGGGGTGGCGGCGCTGGGGGTGCTGGTGTGGCGGCGGCGGCAACCAATCCCGCGGTGGGTCGGTGGGAGCCTGCTGGCGGCGCTGATCGCGGCGGGGACGATGCTCGGCTGGACCGCCAATCTCGGCGGGAAGATCCGGCATCCGGAGATCACGGCGGAACGGACGGCGGGGAACTGACCGGACGGCTTCCGGCGGTGGAAATGGGGGAGCTGGCGTGGCGCCAAACCGTGCAACCAACGGTTATGCTTGCCAAAGAAGGTCCCAACCCTAAGTTTGCGCGCTCAATTTAATCGGAAATATGTTTTCACTCTCAGTTCACGCTTTTCTGGCGCAGGCCGCCACGCCAACGCAGCCGCCCTTCTGGGTCAACATGGTGCCGTTGGTGTTGCTCATGGTGGTCTTCTATCTCGCCATCCTGCGTCCCCAGCAAAAGAAGGCGAAGGATCTCGCGACGCTGCTGGAGAGCCTGCGCTCGGGTGACAAGATTGTCTCCACCTCGGGCATTGTCGGGATCGTGGTGGGCGTGAAGGACAAGAACGTCTCGATCCGTTCCGGCGACGCGAAGTTCGAAATTCTCAAATCGTCGGTGGCTGAAATCATCGAGCGGAGCGCCCCTGCGTCCGCAAATTGAGTCACCGTTCAGTCACCGTCAAGCCACCGTCCGGGGAACCCCTAGCTGCATGAAGCGCAATAACACTTGGAGAGTAGTCTCAATTATCTTTGTTCTCGTCTGGGCCTTGTATGAGTTGTATCCGCCCACGCCGCGGCCGCTCATCGGGGAGTTCACCCGCCGCGCCAGCAGCAAGGACACCAATTTCACCGGCATCGTCGAGCGCGCCCAGGCGCTGCAGAAGCAGTCGCTCGAAAAGCAGGTCGGCGAAAACAACGCCTACAAGAACCTGTTCGAGGCGATCGGCACCAACTCGATCACCGGCTATTTCCCCATCTTCAATGTCGCCGCCGAGAAGGAGCCGACCCGCGCGATTTTGAACCGTCTTCAGCGGGAAGGGGCCGGCAAGATCAAGCTCGGCCTCGATCTTCAGGGCGGCACGTCGTTCCTGGTGTTCATGGACAGCTCCAAGCTCCTCTCCGACACCAACCGCACGGACAAGGTGGCGGTAAAAGAGACCGCCCTCTCCCACGCCGTCGAAGTGCTCCGCAAGCGCATCGACAAGTTCGGCGTCGCGGAACCCGTCATCCAACCCTCCGGCGAAGACCGCATCCTCATCATGATGCCCGGCCTCTCGGAATCGGAGAATCAAAGCGTCCGCAACCAGATCGAAAAAGCCGCCTTCCTCGAGTTCCGCATGGTGCATCCTGAATCCGACACCCTCGTCCGCGACGGCCGCCTCGCGCCGGGCTACGAGTTGCTGAAGGAAAAACGCAAGGGCCGCGACGGCAAAGATGTCCTCGTCGCCTACCTCGTGAAGCGCTCTTCCGAACTGGGCCTCACCGGCAGAAACGTGAAACGCGCCGGCGTCAACCGCGACCCGATCACAATGCGCCCCGAGATTCACTTCACGCTCGATGACGAGGGCAGTGCGAAGTTCGCCAAAATTACCCGCGATAACATCGGTCGGCAGATGGCCATCGTGCTGGACGGCGAACTTTATTCCGCGCCCACCATTCAGGGCGAAATCCCCGGCGGCAGCGGCCAGATCACCGGGAACTTCGACCTCAAGGAAGCTTTGGAACTGGCGAGCGTTTTGGAAAACCCGCTCGAAGCGCCGGTCAAAATCATGGAGGAACGCCGGGTCGATCCGTCGCTCGGCAAAGACTCGATCAAGAGCGGCATCACGGCGGTGCTCATCGGCACGGCGGCGGTGGTCGTGTTCATGCTCGTCTATTACATGCTCGCGGGGGCCGTCGCCATCGTCGCCCTGCTGCTCAACATCATCGTCATGCTCGGCGTGATGTGCTCCATCGACACCACGCTCACGCTGCCGGGCATCGCGGGCATCGTGCTGACCATCGGCATGGCGGTGGACGCCAACGTGCTGATCTACGAGCGCATCCGCGAGGAACTGGCGGCGGGCAAATCCATCCGTGGCGCAGTTTCGGCCGGCTATGACAAGGCGTTCAGCACCATCTTCGATTCCAACCTCACCACGTTGATCGCCTCGGTGCTGCTGATTTATCTCGGCACCGGCCCGGTCAAGGGCTTCGGCGTCACGCTCACCATCGGCGTGAGTGTGAGCATGTTCTCGGCCCTCATCGTGACCCGCCTGATCTTCGACTGGTTGCTGGAGAAAAACCTGGTCCAGAGCCTGCCCATGCTGCAGCTCGTCAAAGGCGGCGGGATCGATTTCATGAAGGTGGCGAAGGCCGCGTTCATCGCGTCGTGGGTTCTGATTGTGATCGGCAACGGCTACGGCCTCTATCGCGGCACCAAGGTGCTCGGCCCGGATTTCATTGGCGGCGACAGCCTGACCATCCGATTCGATCAAGCCCAGAAGGCGGCCATTCCCATCGACAAACTGCGCGACTCGGTCAGCGCAATGAAGGCCGGCGATCCGGCGATTCAGTTCCAGAAAGATCTGTCCACGGGCGTGGAAACCCTGCGCGTGACGGTGGCGTTCAACGAGGGTGCCCGCGTGTTCGAGGCCATCAAGAAACAATTCACCGCCGCCAATCTCACGTTGCTCAGCCTGGACAAAGTCGGACCGACCGTCGGCAAGGAAATCACCAAAACGGCCGTGATGGCGGCCTTGTTCGCCATGTTCGGCATCCTGGTCTATGTCGCCTTCCGCTACGAATTCTCCTTCGCCGTCGGGGCCGTGGTGGCCATCATCCACGACATCCTCATGACCATGGGTTGGTTTTTCCTCACCGACCGGGAACTCAGCGCGCCCATCGTCGCCGCCGTGCTCACCATCATCGGCTTCTCCATCAACGACACCATCGTCATCTTCGACCGCATCCGCGAGGACTTGAAACTCGGCGTGCGCGGCAGCTTCAAGGAAGTAATGAACCAGGCGCTCAACCAGACCCTCAGCCGCACGATCATCACCTCCGGCACGGTCTTCCTCGCCACCCTGTCGCTCTATCTGTTCGGCGGCGGCGTGATCAACGACTTCGCCTTCACCTTCCTCGTCGGCATCGTCACCGGCACCTACTCGAGCATCTACATCGCCAGCGCGCTGGTGCTCTGGTGGCACAAGGGCCAGCGCCCGACCCTCTCGGCGGCGGCCGCGCCGGTCCCGGCCCAGCCCATTCGCGCGTAATCAGCGGCCATGCCGCCGGAAGTGCCAACCCACCCCCTCATCTGGGTGGGTTTTGTCGTTTTCATCCTCGCCCTGCTGTCGCTGGACCTCGGCGTGTTCCATCGCAAAGCCCACGTCGTCAGCTTCCGCGAGGCGCTCGGCTGGTCGGTGGTCTGGTTCACCCTCGCGATGGCGTTTGCCCTCGGCCTCGTCCCCACGCGCGGCCGCGAGGACGCCCTCGAGTTTGTCACCGGCTATCTCGTCGAGCTGTCCCTCTCGATGGACAACGTGTTCGTCATCGCGCTGCTCTTTGCCTATTTCCGCGTCCCCGCCCAATACCAGCATCGCGTCCTGTTCTGGGGCATCCTCGGCGCCTTGGTGATGCGCGGGGCGATGATCGGGGCCGGCGTGGCGCTCATCCATCGCTTCCACTGGATGCTCTATGTCTTCGGCGGCTTCCTCGTCTTCACCGGCATCAAGATGATGGTGGTGGATGACGAGGGCGTGCATCCGGAGCGCAACCCCGTCCTCCGCCTTGCGCGCCGTTTTTTCCCCGTCACCACGGAGTTCGAAGGCGACCGCTTCTTCACCCGCTTGAACGGCCGGCGCGCCCTCACACCGCTGGCGTTGGTGCTCCTCCTGGTGGAAACGACCGACCTCATTTTCGCCCTCGATTCCATCCCGGCGATCTTCTCCGTCACGCAGAAGGGATTCATCATTTTCACCTCCAATGTGTTCGCCATCCTCGGCCTGCGCTCGCTCTACTTTCTGCTGGCGGGCGCCATCGCCGCTTTTCGTTATCTGAAAATCGGCCTGTCCATCGTGCTGATTTTCATCGGAGCCAAGATGTTGCTGCCGCTGGTCGCCGCGCGCGTTCCCGCGCTGGCGGGCCTCACCATTTCCACGGCGGCCTCCCTCGGCGTCGTGGTGGTGATCCTCCTCGTGTCGATCGGCATCTCGATCGCCGTATCACATCGGGACAAGGAACCGCCGGCCGTGGAATAAGGAATCAGGCCGGCAGGCCGGTAGGAAACCGGAAAACTGAGCACGCCTTCACACCGATCTTTTTCTGCCTTCCTGCTAAACCTCGTTCCCGCAGCCGTGGCTAAAACCTCCAGTCCGATTGCCGCCGCCATGACCTCGCAACCGCTGTCCGAGCGACTCCGCGAAATCCTCGCCGATCCCGCGGGGGCATCCGATCTCACGATCAATCAATTGCTCGCGCGCACCGAGGGGCGGGGCGTTTACCTCGTCATCATCGTGTTCAGCGCGCCGTTCATCTCGCCCATCCCGCTGATCGGGTTGAGCTCCATTCTGGGTCCGGTGATCGTCTTCCTCGCGGTGCGGCTGGCGCTCGGCCGTTCGGCGTGGGTGCCGCGGTCCGTGGGCGAACGGGCGTTGCCGCCCGGCCTCCGTCAGTTCATCAGCGGCGGCGGCGTGCGGGCGCTGCTCTGGATCGAGCGGTTTGTGCGGCCGCGCCGGAGTGCGTGGATGGCCTGGCCGGCCACGCGGATCGCCCATTGCTCGCTCATCGCCCTCATGGCCGTGCTCCTGACCCTGCCGCTGCCCGTCCCGTTCACCAATTCCCTGCCCACGCTGACCGTGATCGTCATGGCCGCCAGCATGATGGAATCCGATGGCGTCACCGTGTTCGTCGGCTACGCGCTGGCGCTCGCCACGCTGGTTTATTTCGCGCTCTTCGCCGGGGCAATTGCCGCCGCGCTTCGCCAAATGCTCCACGTGATTCAGCAAGGCTGGCAGTGAATAGGAGTTGAACCGGCCATGAACCCACCCAAATTCCGCTGGACCCTCGCCCCGCCGCTGCCGCTGCCGGCGGATGTCCTGATCCGCGAACTGCGCGTCTCGCCCCTGCTCGCGCAATGCCTGCTTAACCGCGGCCTCAGCACCACCGCCGATTGCGGCCGCTTCCTCGACCCCCGCCTGCGCCAGCTCGCTGATCCGTTTCTCCTGCCGAACATGGGGCGCGCCATCGACCGCCTCTTCCAAGCCCGCGAACGCGGCGAACGCCTCGTGATTTTCGGCGACTACGACGTGGACGGTGTCACCTCGACCGCGCTGCTGACCGAGGTGCTCCGGCACTTCGGCTGGCAGGTGGAGCATTACCTCCCGCACCGCATGGAAGAAGGCTACGGCCTGAGCCGCGAGGCCGCCGCCAATTGCCTCGAAAAATTTCCCGTCACCCTGCTGCTCGCCGTGGACTGCGGCTCGACCGCCGCCGCCAGCATCGCGTGGCTGCGCGGACGCGGCGTCGAGGTCATCGTGCTGGATCATCATCAGGTCTCGGACCCGCTGCCCGACGCGGTGGCCGTGGTGAATCCGCAGCTCGGGTTCGGAGTTCCGCCTTCCGGCGGTTCGGCGACGGCGCCCCAGCCGCCTGAAGGCGGATCTCCCAACTTTCGCGAACTCTGCTCCGCCGGCCTCGCCTTCAAGCTCGCCCACGCCCTCGTTAAGCGTGCCCGCGACCTCGGCCTGCCGGGCGCGGCGGAGTTTGACCTGCGCCCGCTGCTCGATCTTGTCGCGCTCGGCACCATCGCCGATCTCGTCCCGCTCACCGGCGAAAACCGCATCCTCGTCGCCGTCGGTCTCGAGCGCCTGCGTGCGACACAGCGCCCCGGATTGCTGGCCTTGAAAAAGGTTGCGCAGATCGCCGACGACATCGGCACTTACGAAGTCGGCTTCCAACTCGCCCCGCGCCTCAACGCCGCCGGGCGCCTCGAGAACGCCGCCGAAGCCCTCGAACTCGTTCTCGCCACCGACCCCGCCATCGCCGAGCGCCTGGCCCGCACGCTCGACACGCGCAACCGCGACCGCCAGCACGTCGAGCGCGGCATCCTCGACGACGTGGTCGGCGCGGTGCGCGCGCGCTTCGATCCGCTGCGCGACTACGCGATTGTCGAGGGCCAGTTGCTGTGGCACATCGGCGTCGTCGGGATCGTCGCCTCGCGCGTGCTCCAGCAATTCTACCGGCCCACGTTCATCCTTGGCGGCGACAGCGCGGAATGGCGCGGCTCCGGGCGCAGCATCGCCGGCTTCGATCTCGCGGCCGCGCTGCGCGAGTGCGACGACCTCCTCGTCAAGCACGGCGGCCACGCCATGGCCGCCGGCGTCACCATTCACCCGGACAAGGTCGATGCCTTCCGCGAGCGCCTGAACACCATCGCCCGCCGCACGTTGCGCCCCGAAGACCTCGTGCCGTTCCTCCGCCTCGACGCCACCGTCGCGCTCGCCGAACTCACCGTCGCGCGCCTCGACGAACTCGCCCGCCTCGCGCCGATGGGACAGGGAAATCCCGCCGTGCAAGTCGTCGTGCCGAACCTCCAGCAACAACGCCCCGCCCAGCGCATGGGCCGCGAACAACAGCACGCCAAACTCGTCGTCACCGACGGCGCAGCCACCGCCGAAGCCGTCTGGTGGAATGCGCCCAAGGATGGCCTGCCCACCGGCCGCTTCCAGCTCGCCTGCACGCCGCAGATCAATGAATACAACGGTCGCCGCACCGTGCAGCTCAAAGTCCTCGACTGGCGCGCGTCCGAGTGATTTGTAGGAGTCGAGGTGACGAGACTCTCGTTTTTTCCCCGAGGCTTGTAGGAGACGACGTAAGGAGGCTCTAACTTTTTCCGCACGAGCAGGGTCGCGGGCAGAAGGAGGTTAGAGTCTCCTCACGTCGTCTCCTACAAAGTTGGGCGGAAAAATTTAGCGCCGCGGCGCATCGATTCCGGCAAGCATGCGTCCCGTGTTCCTGAATATTCATCCTGGTGTTCCGTTGCTCGCAGCGCTCGCGCTGTGGTGGCTGGGCTGTGCGCGTCCGCCGGACTACGCCAACTTTCCCCCGCAAAATCCGGGCGAGTGGGTCGCATTCGGCGACAGCCTCACGGCGGGTTACGAGATGAGTCCTGAGCAGGATTATCCGACGCAACTGGCGGCCCGGCTCGGCGTGCCCATCCGCAACGAAGGTGTGAGCGGGAACACCACGGCGGACGGTCTGCAACGCGTGGCGGCGCTGGCGGCGACGCGTCCGCGCGTGGTGCTGCTGTGCCTGGGCGGCAACGACGGACTGCGGCAGGTGCCGCGGGCCGAGACGTTCGGCAATCTGTCGGCGATCATCGAGCAGTTGCAGGGCGCGGGCGCGTTTGTCGTGCTGATCGGCGTGCGCAGCGCGACGATCCGCGACAAGTATGCGGAGGAATTCGAGCGGCTGGCGAAAGCGCGGCGCACTTTGTACGTGCCGAACATCCTTGATGGATTGCTCGCGAAACCGGCGCTGATGCTCGACCAGGTGCATCCGAACGCGGCCGGCTATGCGGTGATCGCGGAGCGGCTGGAGAAAATGTTGCGCCCGCTCTTGCCACAACTCGTCGCGGCACCGGCGGGCGGGTAGCCGCCACCGCCGGAGCGCGACCGGTCCCCGGTCGCAGCGCGGGCGCATCCGCGTGGGCGACCTGGATTGTCCTGGCACCTCCGCGAGTTCGCTGCCGCTGCGGGCGGGGACCGCCCGCGCGCCTCGAAAAACGTTCAGAATCCAGCCTAGCGGGAATGCCTTTCGGTAATTCCAACGCAGAATCCCAACGGGATTCCGGCCTCCAGCCCAGGGTTGCGAGGAACGAGCTACCCTGGGAAAGGGGTTCACAATTCAACAACCCCAACGGGGTTGCGGCCCCACGGCGAGAGCGTGCCGCAACCCCGTTGGGGTTGAAAAACCTTTCCGCTGCAGGCCCAGGGTAGCTCGTTCCTCGCAACCCTGGGCTGGAGGACCCAACCCCGTTGGGGTTGCCGAGTGCTGCGGCACGCGCGCTTGGCGGCACCGCGTCCAGCGGAGTGGAATTACCGAAAGGCATTCATCCTAGCGAGCGAGCACCCGGATCAGGTGTTCCAGTTCGGCGCGCTGCTCGGCGGCGTCCGCGACGGTCTGGGCGATCTCGGATTTCACCAGTTCGCGAAAGCGTCGGCGCAGGCGGTGGATGGCCACCTTCACCGCGTTTTCATTGAGTCCAAGCTGGGCGGCGACCGCGGACTGCGGAGTGCCGGGTTCGCCGGTGAGCCAGGGCTTGAGCGCCTCGAACTGCGCGCGTTCGGCGGCGCTGGTGAACTCGGCCCCGAGTGCGAGCAGCGAACGATCAAGCAGCGTGAGCGCCCACTGACGGTCGAAGATCAGGTCGGACGGCGGGGTGGAAGGATCGGGAATCTCGATGCCCGGCGAGGTGTCGGTGCCGGGCCCGAGCGGCACGGAAACGATGCCCCCGCCGCGCTTGACGGCCGCGGCGCGTGACCGCTGGTCGCCGAGAAAATGTTTGAGCGCGCCGAGCAGATACGAACGGAAACGTCCGCGCGCCCGATCGACGCCGGCGAGCGACTGGCGCTCCAGCACGCGGGCAAAAAACTCGTGGGCCAGTTCGCGGGCCGCGTCCTCCTCCCGTCCGTCGGCGCGCAGGAACGCCACGACTGGCGCGTAGTACGCGGCGCAGAGATCGGAGAGCGCCGTCTTCGCGGCCACGGATTCGCCGCGCGAGGCGATCACTTGTGTCCAGCGCGTGGTGCGAAAGTCGGCGGGGGAACTCATCGGTTGGTTCGGGACGGGGGCGTTTGGCCGCGGCGCTTGAGTGCTTCCACCGTCAGTTCCTGGCGCGTGCCGACGAGGTCTTGCCGTTGCGCCGCCGCGCATTCCGCGCAGACGAAGACCCGGGCACGGCGCTCGCCGTGGACGTTGATGCTCGTCGCCGGGAGGCAGTCACCCGGGTGTGGGAAGGAGTCCATCCGCCGCCGCCATTCACCCTGCTCCGCCGCCGCTTGGCTCATGGGAATCATCCCGTAGGCGATGGGCACGACCCGCTGGGTCATCGCCACGCGATGCACGGGACAACGGTCCGGCTGGTGGCGGGTGTAGTCCGGCGTGCGGCAGGCGGCAAGGAGCAGGAGCGCGAGGAGCAGAGGCTGTTGCATGGCGGAAGGCATCGTTCTACTTGCCGGGGCTGCCGGCTGGCGGGCGGGGAGGAGCGGAGGTTTTCGTCGCGGCCTGCTTCCAAATTCGCACCGCACGGCCGTTGGCGAATTTGAGTTCGAGCGAATCCTGCTCCCCGCGGTTCACCTCCAGCTTCTGTTCGCCAGTCGCCTCGCGCAGTCGCACGGTCGAGCCGGCGAAGTCCCACCGAAACGCTTCCGGTTTTTCCAGCGGCCCGAAAGGGTCCTTCACCAGCCACGCGCCGGTGCCGTCCGCCGCAAGGTTGAACCCGATGCACGGGCCGGTCCACTCGCCGACGAGTTCGTTCGTGGTTAGCGCGGCGCTGGCCTTGAGTGCTGGCCCTTTGACCTCCGGTAGATAAAGGTCCGGCAGCTTGACGCGCTCGGATTTGAGGTTCACGCGAACGTGGAAGCTGTTCGCGTGCGCGTCATGCGAGACGAACCAGTCGCATTGCCCGTCGTCTCGGGGCACCGGATCGGTCGTGAAGCTGACGTGGAGCGTGATGCCGGGGCATTTCGCGAGCGCTTCGAGGAACTGGTTCAACGCCTTCGTCTCGCCGGCATAGAGCAGGGTGGTGTGCCAGTTGATGAACGAGCCTTTGAGGAACTTGCAGTCGGGCTGCTTCAGCGCGGCCATGACCTGCACCTGCGCTGCCTTCGGATAATCTTGGGGCAAGGCGACGCCGGGTTCCTTCAAATCCCCGGCGAGGGCGAAGGCGTTGGTAGCGGTGGCGATCAGGGCGGCACAGAGAAGCGGGGCGAGAAAGGATTTCATGGTGCGGAGTTGGACGGTGGTGGGTGGCAAAAACTCCCGGCTATTCCCCCCGGGCTATCGTTGACTCGAATCGTTCGTAGCCTCGCCGCTCGCCTTCGAGAGCAATTTGTTCGAGGCGAGCATCGGTCCCACGAGCAGGAGGGGGAGAATCAGCGGCCACGGGAACTTGGTGGAGCTGAGGCCGAAGTGGAGGATGACCGGCAGGGCGATGGCTCCGAGCCAGCAAAGCGTGTTTTGTTTCAGGAGATTGCTCCTTTCGGATTGGGTCACGGTGTTTGTTGGGGTTGTCGGGAATATTTGTTTGGACGGTGGTTCTGACTGGCTGCCTCGGATTTTACCAACTCAACTGTGTCCATGCAGTTGAAAACTGCCGAGTGAACCACAGAGACACGATGAACACAGAGAAAAACAGGGACTGGCATCTGCTGCGGGACACATCCAAGCGAAGATATTCGAACACGAGGCTAGCAAAGATGCACTCGACTGGTTCGATGGCTGGCGGCCCCTGTGACAAGCGTGCTGTACTGGTTCAAACTCAGCGAAGGGCGCAGCGTGCCGGCTGGCGCAGACCCGCAGGTAGTCGGCATTCATGTCCAGCGCGATGATCCGGCGCACGATGGCAGCGTCAACAAGCTCCAAACCACTGCCTCCTGCTGCGCCGAGGATTGCCAGCGAACGCGGGTGAAAGCGGCTAACGATGCTTTGCAATGTGGTGGCGAGCCGCAGTGACTGCGCGCCGGATGGCCGCGCCATGTGCGCCTCGTAGTCAGCCAGTGGAACTCGGAGTCACGGATTGGGCGCGGTCAATCGCTTGGACATCACCACGCTCCGGTAGTTCGTCTCGTCCCACGAGACATGCTGGATGAGACGAAAGCCAAGTCGCTCATACCAGCGGATGAGATGGGTGGCGCCCTCGGCCGTATCGAGTGCGAGTTCCGTCGCGCCATGCTGGAGCGCGCTTTCCTCAATCACGCTCATCAACCGTGTCCCAAGGCCGTTTCGTGCCAGATCGGGCCGCACGGCAAACTGACCGAACGACCAGACGCCCGACTGCGAATACCAGGCACATCGAGACTCGGCCTTCGGAGCACGCAACGTCACCGTTCCGACGATGACGCCATCTAGCTCCGCGACGATGGAGATGCCGCTTTGCAATCGCCGCTGCGTTGTCGCCTCATCCTGGTGCGTCGCGAGATATTTGAAGCCCATTGCCGCCAATGGCGCGTAGGCGACGTGCAGCAACTCGGTAATGGCCGTGACGGAATCTTCGGGCTGCAATCCCCGAATGCGAATGCGCTCGGTGTTCGCGTTCATGGGGTTTTGGGCTGAAGCAGATCCCAAAGGTTTCCATACAGATCTCTGAACACGGCCACGGTGCCGTAGCATTCCTCCTTTGGCTCCCGGACAAAGACGACGCCCTTGGCCTTGTAATCGCGAAAGTCGCGCCAGAAGTCATCCGTGAAGAGAAACAGAAACACCCGGCCTCCGGTTTGATTTCCTATGCGTGACACCTGCTCTCCGCTGGTCGCCCGCGCGAGCAGCAATCGAGATTCCGTTGAGCCTGGCGGGGCGATGACGACCCAACGTTTGTCCTGCTCTGGAATGAAGGTGTCCTCCACCAAAATGAAGCCGAGCTTTCCGACGTAGAAATCAATGGCCTCATCGTAGTCGCGCACGACCAGCGCGATTTGTCCGATCGACTGCTTCATGGCAGCGCATGGCGATTCCGAGTTCATGGTTTGCGGCCCTCGTCCACCTCGTAGTAATCGAAGAAGGTGAGCAAGTCTGTGCGATGCGCGAGTCCGCTGGCAGCCTTGTAGGATTCCAGTGCCTGAGTCGAGCCGTCGTCCTCGTCTCGCCAGCCGCGCTTGAGCATGAACTTGTTCCAAACAAGGATTTGTTCGTCGTCAGGGCGCGTGCCGGTAGAGTAACACCATGCAAGGATGTCGTCATCGGAGCCGCCAGCGAGAACGCGTTGGCGTAGGGCGGGGTATTCGACGCCGAGGAAGCGGCAGCAATCAGCATCGAAGCTGGAGCCAAGGTTAGGATGAAAGTCAGCGCGGAGACGGCCTGCTGAGTGAAGCCGCATCTTGTCGAGCATACGGGCGAAATAGACGATGCCGCCGGTGCTCTCGAATGCAGTGCCTGGAGTTTGGTCTTCGTTCATAGGATGTGCGAGGAAACGACTAACGCCCAAGCGTTCGCCGAGTTCACGAGACGTGTAAGAATCCTGTTGAGTAAGTCACCGCACGGCCAGCAATACCGACCCGCTCGCCGCGATGCTCACAAAACAACTCGCCGCCACGCGGAGAGATTTGCAAAGCGCGCATGCGAGAGCGGCCCAATCGCTCTGCCCAGTATGGAATCAGTGTGCAGTGAGCGGAGCCGGTCACCGGGTCTTCGGGAACGCCCGCCCGTGGGGCGAAGAATCGCGAGACAAAGTCGCAGTGATCTCCGGGCGCGGTCGCAATGATCCCCAGACAGTCGAGACGCATCAGAGCCGACATGTCCGGGCGAAGCTCGCGGACCGCACGCTCCGTGTCGAGGATGGCGAGATAATCGCGGGCTTTGGCGGTGGCTGCCGGGGAGAGGCCAAGACCCTCCCGCAATTCTGCGGGCGTGGGACAGGCGGCGGCAGGCCGGGCTGGAAAGTCGAGGGTCAGGAGATCTTCGTTGGCGGTGACAGTAAGCTCGCCGGCACGGGTCTGAAAACGCACCACGGCGTCACGATAGCCGAGATGCCGGAAAATGACATGGGCGGAAGCGAGCGTCGCATGACCGCACAAGTCCACTTCGAGCGCGGGCGTGAACCAGCGAAGATTGAAGAATGAGTCTCGCTGCACCACGAACGCCGTCTCAGCGAGGTTGTTCTCAGCGGCAATGGACTGAAGCACAGGGTCAGGCAGCCAGTCAGCAAGGATGCAAACACCAGCGGGGTTGCCGGAGAAGAGGCTGCCTGTGAAGGCATCAATCTGGTAATACGGGATGCTCATGTGGGCAAAACGCGAGAAACGCCTAACGTCTCGGAGCAGGCGGCGAACGGGGAGCGTTGATGACACGACAGATGCCATACGAGCCGTTGCCTGCATCCGTTTGGTTCATTAGGCGTTGCGGTCATTCTGAGTTGCGTTGAGAAAGCCAAGGATAAGTGGGTGCGGACTCTCGGCCTGCGAGCGAAGCTGAGGGACAAAGAGCGTGCCGACAAAGAAGGGATGGCTGCGCAGCTCGACCACTCGCACCTCGCCCTCGGCATCTGAGCCGACGATGGCTAGGTCGCCGGAGGCGAGCGTGGCGCTGTGGTCGGGGTTGACGCCGAAGTTGCAATAATACTGCTCGGTGACAGATGTTGCGCCGTAGGTGCGCGCGACCAAACTGCCCGGCTGTAACGAGATGACCAGTGCCCGACCGGCCAGGGAACATGCCAATCGGGAAATGAAAAGGCTGGAAGCATAGGGGTCATATTCGGCGTGGGTCGCGTCCGAGAAGTCAAGGACATGGCGGGCATACTCCAGAATGACATGCTGAAAGCCGCCGCAGGTGCCAAGTAACGGCAAGCCAGACTCACGAGCAAACCTGATGGCAGAGAGCGCGCCGCTCATGCTCTGGTAGGGACTGCCGGGAGCCACCCAAAGACCGCCGAATGAAGCGAGCGACTGAATCGCATCGGGCGCGTCGAGTGAAGTAGTGGGCAGCCAGACAGCCTCGATGCCGAGCGACAATGCGGTGGCGGCATGGGTGAGAGCCGCGTCTGTGGCGCGGTGTGGCTCGAAGCTGGCGTTGTAATCGCCTATGATTCCGATTCGTGTCGTCATTTGGGAGAGAGCGTAGCAACGCCTGACATTGGCCGCATGAAGCTGCGTTCGTAGCTAAGGATGGAGCGGTTGGCCTGCTCCATGGCATAGGCGGCGATGCAGTCGGGGTCGGACTGGCTCTTGATGCGATAGTCTTCGTAGGCAGCGAGGCTTGGAAAACTGAAAAGGGCAACCGCGATATTGTTCGCACCTTCGTGGGGCAGAAAGTAACCGTGATGAGTGCCGCCGAACTTTTCCACCAATGCCGGCCAGCGGCGAGCATACTCCTCAAACTCGGCGAGTTTGTGGGGATCAATCGTGTAACGCAGGTAGCAAGTGATCATAGATTCAGCATTTTGACGCGACAACCTCCTCAACAAGGAAAAGGAGGGCATGGGCGGTGACTGCCCGTGCCTTGTGGGCGTGTGTTGCTCCTGATGGAATCAAGAGCGCCGATCCCTGCGGAAAACGAACAACACGACCTGAGAAATCGATTTCCAGTTCGCCCTCCACCACGAAGCCCACATGTTCCTTCTCGCACCACTCGGTCTCCACAAACTCAGGCGTCAACTCCAGCAGCCTCACCTGCCGCGTTCCATCGCGAAAGACTTTGAAGCGTGCGCCGGGGTGCGGCGATTGCCACTCGATCTCGTCGAAGAGGATTCGGTGCTGTTCCATCGTCTTCATTCGCGAATGGTTTCCGTGGGTGATGCGCTCCGTATGGCGACAAACCACTCTACCGATGCCGACAGGACGCAGGACGCCGACTCGTCGCAGACCTCGACAGCAATGGCTATCGTGGCCCGGCCTTTGGAGCGCAGGGTGGAGATGAAATCGCCAATGGCGTCGGCGGATATCACGCCTTTCGACCGGATCGCACCCCTCGCTGCTTTGCGAAATTTGCACTCGAAGCGGCGGACGACGGGGATGACGTCCATTCCGATGTCGCCCATCGCGCGGAGAAGAAGTTCACCACTGCTCGCCTCGGCGAGGGCCATGAGGGCGCTCGCGTGAACGGTGCCGACATGATTGGTGTATCGCGCACCGCCGGGCAACTGAAGCAGCCACCCATCCTCCGCGGCGGGCTGCAAACCGATGAGTTCATTGAATGGCAGTTTGGTGATGTTCATGGTCGCTGTCATGATGGTGAGGACGGGACCACGGCAGTGGCGGCGTCGCGCCGCAGCACCATCCAGTCCTCCGGCCTGCTTGCCGGATCAACAACGGGCAGGAAACCCAGCGGGGCATAAACCGTGTGCGCGTCGCGGGTGGTGAGCATCCAGGCGCTGACGGTGGCAAAATCGGGATGCTCCAACAGATGCCGCACCATCGCACGCCCGATGCCGCGCCCACGGTGGGCTTCATCCACAACGACATCGGCCAGGTAGGCGAAGCGGCTCTTGTCGGAAACCAGACGGGCGTAGCCGATTTGAGAGCCATCCGTATCAAAAGCACCGACCACCAGCGCCGAATGCAAAGCGGCACGCTCCACGGCTTCGCGGGTGATGCCGGGCGTCCAATACGTGGCCGTCAGCCAGGCATGGACACGCTGGAAGTCCATGGCGGCGATTCCTTCGCGGATGATGCAGCCCGGTGCGTTCGCATCACTCGTGGGCAACGCTCCCGTCTCATCCAAATGCGTGGCGAGATAACCCTCGAAGTCCGGCTGCGGCGCGCGACGCAGCACATGCGCGACCCACGCATCGCGCTCGAACGACTGCAATCGCAGATCCCACACGCAGGCCGACAGTCCAGTGCCCGTCACGCAGCGCAGCGCGTCCGGCTGCCCGACTGGTGAGACGAAGACATGGTGGTGCAGTTCGTTCTCGTCCGCCCAAAAATCCAGGAAGACAAAGTCCGCCGTCTTGCCTTCATGCACACCGACAAAGCCGACGCAGTAGTTTGGCTCCGCCGCCGTCGCGAGCACCGGCTCGAACACACGCTTCGCCGCCGCGACCAGCTCCGCGTTCGGTCGCTCTTTGCGATACGCGATGCCATACAGCTTCAGCCGCCAGCCTGATGGTTGCCAGATTTCCAGAAAGCGGATGGGGCGTGGTTCGTAGGGCGTCATTCGGATTTGAAGCTCTTGACCATCCGCACCACGGGGAGCATGAGGCCGTCGGGAAGTGGAACGTCGTAACGCTCGGCCACGGAGTAGCCGAATGATGAGTAAAGCGGCTCGCCTGCAAGCGTGGCGACGAGAACGACGTCGCGGAAGCCAGCGGCGCAGATCGCGGACTCGCAGGCGGAAAGAATGGAGCGGCCAATGCCGCGTCGTGCCCAATCGGGATGCACGAAGAAGGCTCGGATGCGAGCGGGGTCGTGAGCCGGGTCGAGAGCGGCGTCTTCTGCGCATCGTGTCTGGTCGCCACCGAACTCTGCGCGGCGGCGACTCCAGCCGCCGCACCCGACGATGTGCCCGGAGTGCTCGACGACGAAATAAGTGCCATCGCTGATAAGCTGCCGGTCCACGCTAAAGACGGGGCCAAGAGCCGCTTCCATTTGCGCGGGCGAATAGAACGGAGCCTGCAAGACACGCACGGAAAGTGGAATGAGAACCTCCAAAGCCGGGATGTCATCCTCTCGCGCAAGACGGATTGAAAATGCATCGCTCATGTTGGGTTCTGTTTGCCGTAGGCGCGCTCTACTTTGGCGATGCGCACCTGATAGTTGGCATACCAGTCACGTTTCCCGGTTTCCTGGGCAATGCGATGCTCGGTGTTCGCTTTCCAGTCGGCGATGGCCCGAGTGCTGGCCCAATAGGAAACCGTGATTCCCACGCCGTCGGCTCCGCGAACGCTCTCGACGCCGAGATAGCCGGGCTGGCTGGCGGCGAGTTTGACCATGCGATCCGCCATGTCGCCATAGCCTTGATCGCCATCGGTGCGCTGTGAGGTGAAAATGACCGCGTAATACGGCGGCTCAGGTGTCGCGGCGAAGCTTGAATGACTGGGTGTATCGTTGTTCATGGTGTGCGCGCAGATGATGCGGTTCGGCGGGGAGGAGAGAAGCGGAGACGATTCAATCCCAGGCAGCGTTTGAGAATGGCGAGGGTTCAGGCATCCGCGTGTGGTTGGTCACGGTTTGTCGGGCAGCCTCGGTCCCATCGTGACCGGCACCGCCAAATCGTCCAGCTTGACGAGCTTGGAGTTAAGATTAACGCGGACACAAATGTGGGTCGGCTCCCGAATACCGGAGTGCTGCACCGTCCAGTCGCACTTCTCGTCCTCGCGATAGCGGTAGAAGCGCATGGAGAGGGTGAGGCCGGGGCATTTCGTGAGGGCATCGAGGAAGAGGTTCAAGGCCAGCGTGTCGCCGCCGTATTTCAGGTGCGTGTCGGAGTTGAAGCCCTTGCCGCCGAGGAATGTGCAGTCTGGCCGCTGTAGCACTGCCATCAGGTTGGTGCGCGTGGCGGCGGGGAAATCCTTGGGGAACGCCAGGCCCGGCCTGTCCAACTCGAAGGTGAGAGCGAACGAATCGGTAGCGGTGGCGAGCAGCGCGGCGCAGAACAGCGGGGCGAGGAGGTTTTTCATGGTGTGAAGAGGGACGGTGGTGGGTGGCCGATGCTCCCCGTCATTTCCCGGCTATTTGTGGCTCGCATCGTCTGTGGCCTTGCCGATGGCCTGCGAGAGCAGGTTGTTCGAGGCGAGCATCAGTCCGAAGAGCAGGAAGGGGAGAATGAGCGGCCAGGGGAATTTGGTGGAGCTGAGGCCGAAGTGGAGGATAAGCGGCAGGATGAGCGCGCCGACCCAGCAGAGTGAGTTCTTTTTGATCAGGTTGGTCTTTTCGGAGGTGGTCATGGTTTTGATGAGTTGGATGAGTTGGGCGTTGAGGTGAAGCGCATGAGTTTACGCGCCGAATCAACAGCAACTCAACCCCCGTGTCACGGCTGGTCCTTGAAGATGCGTTCATAGGCCGCGACCGAGAGGAAGAGCAGCCGTTTGTCCGCGGGCAGCGGCTCTTTCAAGTCGAAGTAGGTCTTGGGGTCCACGTTCTTGTCCGGCGCGAAGCCGATGAGAATCATCCACGCACCGTCCTCGGATTCCCACTCCTTGAGGTTGATGAAGTGGGCCGCCCCGCGCGCTTTCGCGATGTCGTAGGCCCCGCGGGTGATGAACATCGCGGAGCCCACCGATCCGCCGCCCACGGATTTGACCGTGGCGACGGAGGTCTTCGCGTCGCGTCGCAGCTCCGCGAAGGTCATGGCGACGTCCCTGCCGTCGGGAGTCTTCTCCTTCACCTCGCGGCGAACGAGCGGGGCAACCGCCGGAGCGGCTTTGGCAGGCGGCGCCGGCTTGGGTGCCAAAGTGGGCATTTGAAAGGCCGGCACGGGGCGTTCGGCGGCGGGGCTGATGTGGGTGACTTCGGCATGGATATCCCACCAGGCCGTGATGGGCACGCCGGGCGCGGCGGGTTGTTCAACGCGGATCAAATGGAAGGACGTGTAGGTTCCCGGCCCGGCCAGGAGGTGGCTTTTGTTTTTTGCAGGGAGCGGAAGATGATCGGGGGACGTGAGGTTCAGGCCGCTGCCAAAGCCGCCCTCCATGCGGTGTAAGATGACTCCAGTGTCCGGATCGACGAGATGCACGAGCACCTCATTGGCCTGCTGCGGATGCTTGTCGCCGTAGGCATGCCAGCGGAGCACAAACCCGGTCGCCCGGTCCGTCGCGGTCTTGAAGATTATTTCTTCGTCGAGCCGCTGCTTGTTACCGTCTTTGGCGGCGAGCACGAGCCGCACGCGCACCGTCGCATCGCCCGGCAACACGACTGGTTTTTCAGCACTGAAGAGCGCACCGGGCGGCGCGGGGGCTTCGGACTTGCGCACCTGCGCAGATGAAGGCCGGGCAGCCCCCGACGGCACATCCGTCTCATCCTCGCCACCAGTCCGCGTTTGCCGAAGGAGCAGTTCGATCTGGCCTGCGATTTCGACCCTCTTTGGCACTGGCGCAAAGGCGAAAGGGGGCACAAATATCGCACCCTTTTCATCAGAATTCTCGGGGATGGCAGTCAGCTCTTGCAGCTTGGTGGCGATGGCGAGGCGGGCGGCGAGCACGCCATCCAACGGAGCATCGGATACAGCTAGATTCGCCTCCAAACTCAATGGCGTGAGCAGCGCGTCCAGCTTCGCCTCGGCGGTGGCTCGAAGCTCGAGAAAATAGTTTGGCGCACCGGTTCGGGAGTTTGCCGCCACCGGCGTGCTGATGGGTGCGGAACGCATGATTTCCTCTCCGTCGCGCAGGACCACGATCTCCCACGGACGGTCTGGCGGAGCACCGAGCGCGTGGACGAAGCCCATGTCGTCCGTCAGGCCCGACGCGACACGGTCTTGAGTTTTGGTTTTGCTGACTCTCCCTCCGACCTCCACGAGCGCGAGCGTCGTCCGTGGCATCTGTTTCCCGTCGGTGCCCAGCAGGAAAAGGGTCACTGAGGCACGCGCGAGGCCCTGCTCCCTTGCCGCAGCGTCTTTGGCTGTTTGTAATTCCTCCGTCGCGCTTCCAGTTCGCATGGACAAATACCCGACCAGGACGACGGCCAGCAGCAGCATCGGCACAATGCAGAGCACCGCCACCACCTTGCCAGCGGTCCCGCCTTTGCGCACGAGCCAGACGAGCAGCACAATGCCGCCGATGACGCACAGTCCGATGACTCCAATTCCAAGAATCGGAAACGACCAACTAACCATCTTCACTGGCGCAAGAGTTGTGATTGAGCTTGGGGACGCAGCGCGCGGCTGCGTGGCTTGGTCGGCGACGAACTGCACCGCGAGTGGCAGAGGCTCGCCCGTGTCGGGCCGAAACTCGCCGATGACACACAAGCCTTCTGCATCGGGACGCGCCGTGCCGGGATGGAAGACCAGCTTGCCGAGCATCGGCCCCGGCGGGCCATCGAGCCGGTAGTTCATGTGGATGCCGTGCCGGGGCTGGATGACATGACGGGCACCGCTCTTAGTCGAGGGCCACTCCAGCGTGACATTGAACAGTCCGTCGAGAAACAGGCCCGAAGGAGTCCAGCGATTGGTTCCCGTGCCGAAGGTGATGAGCAGTCCGGAGCCATCGTAGTTCGCCGAGTGGGCGACCGCTCTGTCCCGGGAGATTTCAACCCGCGAAATCGCTGGGCTGGTCGCGGTCTTAGACGTCGTGACGGTGGAGACTGGGACATCCACTTGCACGGTGAATGGTTTCCCTTGGAACTGGCATAGTTCGATGCGCGTGCCGCTCGTCGCCTTCGCGCCAAAAGTGGCGGTGCGGAGCAGTTCGTCGGCGAGTTCGCGAAAGTTGCCGACCAGCTCTTCGCGAATGGGGTCCCCGCCGATGTGCCGGACAAACTGGACGCGATTCGCGCCGGCTTGGATCAGTTCCAGTCGGACGGTGACGCCGTGAAGCATCGTCTGCGGGTTGTGTCGCAGGGCGAGGATGGGGCTGCCGACGCGGGAGAAATGGGCCAGGCCGGAGCCGGACGCGAGCACTTGCCAGGTCAGAGTCACGACCGACTCAGTATTCTGACAGTGGCCGAAGACAGATACCCGGTTTGGGTCATTCGAGGTGAAGGGCAGCGCGACCTGCAGTGTGGCGTGAAATTCCTGGCCGTTGGCATCGCGCACCTCAAAGACCGTGCCGGCCATTGTGCGATCTCCCACCGCAGGGAGCGCGCCGATGGGGCGGATGTCTTCAAAGGCTTCCTTCGCAAGTGCCGCGTTGGGCAGCACGAAAGCGAGCCGCCACCTTTGCCGGCCCGGCCAGAGGATGCGGAAGGGATGGTTGACCGCGTTCTGCGCCGGTTTGACCAAGGTGCCAGCAAACAACGGGACCATGTTCGTGGCGTGTGATTCCGGTCCGTCCAGCACCGCGCGCAACTCGGCATTGCCGCGTCCGACCTCGGTGGTCACGTCCACGATGACGACGTTGTTGCTCACGCCCACGGGCACAATGTCGAACTGCGTGACGCCGGAAGAGGCCGACGCCCGCCAGAGCACGCTGATGACTTTGCCGATGACATCCGCGCGCGGCAGTTTCTCCTCGGGCCACTGGTTGCGATGTAAGACAAGCTGCTCCTTCTCCGCGCGCACCACGCGGCTCAGCCACACTCGCTCGCCGTGCTTGTGCGCGATGATGTCGCCCGGCGCGAATTGTCGCGTGAGCTTCCAGACCAGCACGCGGCTGCCTGCGGGCAGCTCTGGCTCCATGGATTTCACCGGGATGACAAAAGCCTGCAGCACCCAGGCTTGCAGCGGGATGGCGATGGCGATGGCGAGGAGCACGTTGATGAGCACTTTGTGCCACCATTTGCGAACCGGGAGCGAACCGTCCAACTGCCGGCGGCGAAACCACCACTCGGTCAAACGCGCGAAGGCCATGAACACGAAGACAACGCTGCACACCGCCATGAATTCCAGCCCCGGCACGAAGCCGAGAAAACCTAGCAGCCCGATGGTCCACACATCCCAGCCTTGCCAGCGCGACTGCGTGGGTGGTTCCGGCTCTGGACTGGCGGATGGATCGTCCATTGCACGCATCGTCCGCCGCAAATTCCGCGTGATCTCCATTGCGCCTCCCACAACAAGAACCAGCACCAAGCCCCATAGGACCCACTCGGTGGAATTCATGAGAGCGCTTCGGCTCGGATCGGCGCGGAGAGTCTCCCAATGGAGTCGTTCCGCCGAAGTCCCGACGAACTGCCCAATGGCGAAGGGCGCAGTGATCAGCAGGAGCGGCCAGAGTAACGACAGCGCGACCAGCGCTTCGGGATGCCGCGGCCAGGGATTTGCCGCATTCGCGGGCTTCGGCCAAACCACTCGCAGTAGCGCCCAAATCATCAGCGCCAAGCCCAACCCAACCCCGAGCACCTTCGCGAAAACAGTCACCATTTGCTCGATCGTCGCTGCCTCCATTGCCTTTTCGCCCCCTCGCCCGAGTGCTACGAACAGTGCCAATGCGAAGAACGTCATGGGGAGGATACCGCCGCCGACAATCAGCCAGACGATGCGTTTCCTCCAGTCCGCTCTGCGGGCTTTGGCGTCCTCAGCCCCGTCCGTTTTCGACAGGTCCACTCCGCTCCGAGCGGTGGCTTCACTGAGGTATGCCGCGCTGATCATTCCAAACATCCCTAGGAAGCCGAACGCGGGCCAGCACCAGCGCCAACCCGGCAGGATCGCCAGCGGGGCAAGGATCCCGATGAAGCCGATGCGGGAGAGATTGAGTGCATTGATGGCCCCGGGCGAATTGACGCTGCCGAACAGGCTCTCCCAAAAGCGGACGTAGCCGGTTTTGATGGCGGGGCCGGGCGTGATCCGGAAGCCCCACGAGGAGACGTATTCGGATGCGGATGCACTGGGGAAAGGCGGTGCTTCGGCGGCCATTGTTTGAGGCTCGACCGCAGCCGCGGCGGAAGGAGCCGGGGGAATGGACACGCCTGAATCGGCTGCCGGCCTGCTTGCCGCACCCCACCCAGAGCCGATGATGAGAAAGTCCACCACCACCGAGACAACTATCGCGGCGAAGACCGCGATCCCCGGATGCTCTGCGAGAAGGTTCGCTAGCTTGGTGATGAAGGCGGGATCGATGTTCGATCTTCCCGCCAGGGCGGGATTGGCGAAAAAGTCCGTGAGCAGCCGCGCCGCGATCAGGACCATCGAGATGATCATCCCGTTCAGCAACAATAGCATCAGCAGCACGGCGGGCGTGACGCGCTTGGCGGGTTCCCCGCCGGGCTGGCCATTGGCCTGGCTGGGCCGACGCGTCAGGAACCAGACCAGAAGAAGCGGAACGAATCCGATGGCGATGGAAGCCAGGAACCAGCCGCTTTGCCACCACGGTTCGGGATTATCCGCGACTTGCCGGAGGTGTATGAACGCGGCAGCGATGAGGCACAGCGGCAGGCCGAAGGTGAGGCCCACGCCGACGAGTTCGCCTGCGGTGGGGCGATGGGGCGGCGCAGGCGTTTCCGCCGGGGCCTTGCCTGTCGCCGTGGTGACGGCGGCGCGGAGGGCTTGGTGCCATTCGATAACGACGGGGTTGGTTTCCCACACGGGCATGAACCAGCCGCGATTGGGGGTGAAGTAGCGGCAGCGTGTGAGGCCGTTTTCCACCCATGTGACGCTCAGGTAGTGGAGCGGGGCGGGCTTCGCGAGCCACGGGTAGTTGCCCAAGCTCACGTCGCGAATCGCCGCGAGCGGGATGCTGGTGGTCGCGCCGGTCTTTTCATCGGTGAAGGCGAGTTGGTCGCGCGTGAGGACGAGCGTGCCCTTGCCGGTGTAGGCCCAGAATTTGCCGCGCGCGCTGGCGAGCCACTCGGGCGTGCTGAGGTAGGCGTTGGCGGTTTTGAGGAGCGGCGGGGGAGGAGAGGATAGCGGAGAGCGGATAGAAGATAGAGCGGGCGGCTGTTTGTTCTTCCCTATCTTCTCTTCTCCATCCTCTATCCTCTTCTCTCTATCCTCTCGCTCGAAGGTCTCCACCTGCGTGCGGAATTCTCCGGCGGTCTGGAAGCGCAGTTCGGGCGTGTGCTCCAGCGCGCGCAGGACGATTTCGTCGAGGCGCACGTCGATTTGCACTTTGCGCGACGGCGGCTGGAGTTTGTCGGCGGGGAGTTCGCCGGTGAGGAGTTCGTAGAGGACGACGCCGAGGGAGTAGATGTCGGCACGGTGATCGGTGACGCGGTGGGCCTTTTGCTCCGGGGCCATGTATTGCGGCGTGCCGGCGACGGAGGCGTGGGTGGGATCGGTTTGGAGCGCCGAGCATTGCTCGGCAGAAGTGTTCGCGGGTTCTCCGGCCGAGCAATGCTCGGCGCTCCGCGCGGCCGGGCCGGAGGCCGGCGCTCCGAGCATTTTGGCGATACCGAAGTCGGCGATTTTCACGCGGCCTTCTTTGTCGAGCAGCAGGTTCTCCGGCTTGATGTCGCGATGCACGATGCCGTGCTCATGGGCGTATTGGAGCGCCTCGCACACGGGCGGCACCACGGCCAGCGCCTGCTCCGGCGTGAAGCGGCCGGCCTTCATGGCTTGCCGGAGGTTCACGCCGTCCACGAACTCCATGAGCAGAAAGTAGAACCCGCCCGCCTGCCCGAAGTCGTAAATGGTAACGATGCTCGGGTGGTTCAACGCCGCGAGCGCCTGCGCCTCCTGGGTGAAGCGCTGCGCGAACTGCGCGTCCGCCACGCGCTCCGGGGCCAGCAGCTTCAGCGCGGCGAAGCGGTTCAACGATTTCTGCCGCACCTGGTAAACCACGCCCATGCCGCCGCGCCCGAGGCATTCAAGGATTTCGAGCTGCGGAAAATGCGGCGCGAGTTCCGCCGGCGACAGGACCTTGCGCGACGCGACCGGCTCCGCATCCGGCTGTGTCGGCTGCATCGCTTCGGACATGAGGCAGCGCGGGCACAGCCCCGCCGTGGCCGCCGAGGGCAGCGCCGCGCCGCACTTGGGGCAGGAGTTCGGTGAAGCAGATGGTTCGCTCATGCCGGTGTCCTGACGTGGGGGTGGCGATTGGTTACACCGGAAAACGTTTTCCAGACGCTCGCATCCGCGGCGAGCCAAGGGGAGGTGCCGCTTGCGAACACGCGGGTAGCGCAGGCTTCCAAGCCTGCTGTGTCGCGGGTTTCCAAACCCGCAGGGCGTTCGCCGGTCCACGCGCACTGGGGTTTTCCACGCGCCGCCGATTTGGAAATCGGCGACACAGCAGGTTTGGAAACCTGCGCTACGGGGGGCGGCGAGCTGCGCCTGCGAATGGGGCTGGCGAACAATTCCTTCGCAGCCCGATTCGTTTGCCCCCATTCGATTGCCAGCGCTGAGTGTTTTGCCAATGCCTGCATGTTCCTCCTCAACTTCCCAGCGCTGCAAACAGCGCGCGCATCTCCTCCTCGACCGCGCCGGGATCCTCCAGCGTCCCGGCGACCTCCGCCTTCAACAGCTCGCGGAAGCGCCGCTTCAGCCGATGCACCGCGACCTTCAGTGCGTTGGCGTTCATTCCGCAACGGGCCGCCAGCGCGGTCTGGTCGCCGTGCGCGGCCTCGCCGGTGAGCCACGGTTTCACGCCCTCGAAAAACTCCCCGCGCCCTGCGGCGACACATTCGGCGCGCAGCGCTTCGAGCGCGCGGGCCAGCACGGTGAGCGCCCATTGCCGGTCGAAGGCCGCATCCGGCGACAGCACACGCGCGTCCGCCACCGTGCGCGCCTCGCCCGCCTCGGTGTCGTTGAGGGATATTTGTTCCGCGCCGCCGCCGCGCTTGAGCCGCAGCGCCGCCGCGCGCTGGTGCGAGAGGAAGTGCTTCACCGCGCCGAGCAGATACGAGCGGAAGCGCCCGCGCTCCGCCTGGGCGTGGGCGATGGCCCCTCCCGCGAGCATGTTCGCGAAGAAGTCGTGCGCCAGGTCGCGCGCGGTCGCGGGGTCGCGCAGTTCAGAGCGGAGAAACGCCGCGACGGGTTCGTAGTAGGCCTCGCACAGCTCGTGCAACGCCCGCCGGCCTTCCGGCGATTCCGCCTTCGCTTGGCGCACCTGCGTCCAGCGCGTGGTGCGGAAGGTCGCGCCCGGCGCAGCCACAGGCACGCGTGTGGTGGAGAGCGGTGTGGCTTCGGTAGTCATTCGGGCACGAACAGACCGTGCCACGGAGGCCTGACGTTTTGGAGACGAAAGGTTACCGGCTTTCGCTGGCTGCCGCTCACGGCTTGGGGGCCATTTGAAACGCTGGGGTGGCCTGCCCGGTTCCGGGGCTGACGATTCCGACTTCGGCGAAAACATCCCACCATTCGGTCAGCGCCGCCCCAGCAGCGTTCTGTGCTTCCGCGCGCAGGAGCTGGAACGCGGCCGACGCCTTGGTTTCACCGAGGCGTGTGGGTCCGCCGAGGTTGGGGAGCGGCGGCACGGCGGGCGAGGTGAGTTGGACCGGCTTGATGAAGCTGTTTTCGACGCGGTGGAAAATCACGCCGGTGTCCGGGTCCACCCAATCCAGCATCCACCGATTGCCGAACTTCCCCTGCTGCGCCGGGTAGGCGTGCCAGCGCAGGATGAAGCCCGTCGCGCGGTTCGCCGCCATTTTGAAAACGAGGCGCTCGCCGAGTTCGGTCTTCGGTCCATCCTTCGACGATTGGTCGAGGCGCACTCCCACCAGCGCGTCGCCCGGCACGAGGAAACGCTGCTCGGCGGTGAACAGCGCGCCAGCCGGCGCGGGCGGGCGCGGTGAACCCGGTTCGCGCAGCACCTTCGTAACGAGGTGAAATTTCCAGCCGTCGCGATGCAGCGCGGTGGCGAACTCTGGCACCGCGCCATCCGGGAGCGGATGGGAGCCTTTCCACTTCCGCTCCATTTCCTTCGCCAGCGCCTTCGCTTCGTCCGGGGTGAATTCCTGCGGCAACACCCATCGCAACACGCGCGGGTCGTTGACGCCCACCCATTCCTTGTGCCGCCAATCGCGCTGGTCAGGCGCGGGACCGGGGCGGCCCTGCAACCGCGTCACTTCCTGCCAGACTTCGATGGCGAGGCCGTAGTTCGAGTCACGCTCGAAGTGCAGGAGGATGTTCCGCGTGCCGGGCGGGTTCTCGACGCGGAGGACTTTGAACTCGATGTGCGATGGGATAGGTGCTCCCTGGACTTTGAGCGTCGCCGGCTGCTCGACCGAGGTCGCGAGAAAGTAGGTGTGAAACTGCCACTCAGCTTGCGGCTCGGGCGCTCCTGTGGCCTCCAGAACTTCGGGAGGAGTTCCAATCCAGCGGCCGGTCTCATAGCCCTTGAACACGCAGCGCACTGCCTCCGGCAACTCCACGTTCTCCATCCAGATGCCGACGGGAGGGTTTAGCGTCTGGTTGCCGACCTTGTCCACCAGCAGCGTGCGCGCGTGGCCTTTGCCGTGCTCGGACCGGACACCTTCAATCGTCAGAAACGTCCCCAGCGGGAAGCCGAGCCGGCTCATTTTGGCAGAGTTGGTGCCTGCACCGGGCGGGTTCTCGCCGCGGAGGACTTTGACCTCGATGTGCGCCGGGATGGCTATGGCGGCGGTGGCGTTGGTGGCGGGCAACGCCTGCGTCAGCAGCCGGTGCGCGGCGAGACCGGCTTCGGTGAGTTGCTGGCCGGGCGCGACGTTCAAGCCCGCGGGCAGCGGCTCGCAGCGGACGCGGAGGAAGGCTTCCTTCGGCTGCGCGCCGCGCGCGGTGGCGGTGCCGTGGGTGCGGAAGAGCGGGATGATTTGCTGCTGACCGGGCTTCAGCACCGTTTGTGCGGGCGTGGCGAGCTGCCACCAGTCGAGCGACTCGCCGGGCGCGACGGTGTGCGTGAAGTTCGTGCCGTGGTCGGTGAGCTGGGGAATCGGGCGGCCTCCGCCCGTGTTCGCGCTGACAGTCCAGAACCAGAGCTGGTTCGTAAGGCCGGTGGCGCGGGTGGCGTCGGCTCGACGCAGGGTCCAGTAGAGCGTGTCGTTGTAGCTGCTGTTCGTGCCAGTGGCGACGAGCGCGGTGAGCTGCGGCACCGGCTGCCACGAGTCGTCGGCCTGGCGGATGAAGAACTCGAAGCTGGCGAGTTGCGCGGCGGGCAGCTTGAGGCGGAAGCCGTTCTGCGATTGCTGCACGGTGCCGGGCGGCTGCGGCTGAACCGGGGCCGGGTAGTTCGACTCCAGCACCATCTGGTTGGCTTTTGCGAGTCGGGTTAGGCCGAAGCCCGGCCCGAAGTCATGCGACAGGGATTTCACACCGATGAGCGCCGCGACTGCGAGGGCCAGCAGCACGAACGGCACGGCGAGCACGAGCAGCACGACGCGAGTCGAGGCTCCGCCTTTCCGCAGCAGCCACACGAGCAACGCCACACCGCCGAAGCCGATGACCACCGCACCCGCGGCGATGAGCACTGCGGCCGTGGTATCCAGCCCGAACCTTCTCGATGTCGAGGCGCGCGTGGGCGCGGGGCGCGGCGGGGCGGCTTCCACCGTCACAACGAGCGGCTTGCCCTGCACGCGGCAGAGCTCGATGGGCGCGCCGCGCGTGGTTTTGGCGGTGAAGTTTACGCCGCGAAGCAACTCGTCGGCGAGTTCGCGGAAGTTGCCGGGGAACTCCTCGGTGGTGGTTGCGTAGCCCTGTTTCGTTACGAGCCGGACGCGGTTGGTGCTGGCGCGCGTGAGTTCGAGGCTGGCGGTGATGCGGTGGAATTTGGAATTCGGGTCACGTTGCAGTGAGGCGCTGCCGGAGTTGCCTTCGCGACGGAACTTCGCGACGCCGGGCTGCGAGGCGAGGATTTCCCAGGTGAACCTCACGACCGATTCGTTGTGCTGGGAGGAGGTGGAGACGGAAACCCAGTCGGGGTCGGCGGCAGTAATCAGCGGCCCGACGTTCAGCGAGGCGCGATACACCTGGCCGTTGGTCTGGCGCACCTCAAAGAGCGGGCCGGAGAAGGTGCGTCCATCCACGGCAGGCAGCGGGCCGAAGGGCTGGAGGTTCGCCGCCGCCGCCTGCGCGAGCGCGGCATCCGGCAGCACGAAGCCGAGCCGGCGCCGGTGCTGGCCTTCCTTGAGAATGCGGAAGGGTTGGTTGCCCGCGTGCGGCGTGGGCTTGATGAAATCCCCGTTGAATGGCGGGAAGAACGTGTCGGCCAGCGCGGCGTCGGCCTCGCGCGACAGCGACGGGCCCTCGAACGCGGGCCGTAACTCGGCGTTCCCACGCCCGACCTCGGCGTTCACGTCCACGATGACGACGTGGTTGCTCACGCCCACGGTGGTGAAGCCGAAATGCGTGACGCCAGCGGGTTCGGATTGCCGGGCGTAGAACTGGAGGAACAGGAAGCCGAGCAGCAGCACGGGCACCGTGAGCAGCAGCAGGCCGGCGTGCTGGAAGCGAATGAGGGGAGCCTGTTCATGTCGGCTGCTACCGGGCGTGCTTTCGTCGGCACGCCGGCGGCCGCGCCACGCAAGCACGAGCAACCCGGCGAGGATAAAGGGCAGGCTCCACTTCAGCACGAACACGAAGTCGGCGGCGGTCGGGAAGGGCTGGGCGTCAATGCTGTCCTGGATGGTTCGGATTTGGCCGTTGATGATGTCGCGGCGGACTCCCGCTTTCGACACTTCGCCCTCAAGTCGGCCTTGCTCGATGAGGAAGCGCTGGCGCTCGGCGTCGGTGCGGGCCAGCGGTTCCTGCACGATATGCCGGTTCAAATCCGATTTCGCCACGAAGACTTCGTTGCCGGCCGCAATCCACTGCTGTTGCAGAGGCGGAATCTGGCTGGTGAGCGGGTTCACACGCTGGAAGTGGTCGCGGCTGGCTTCCTGAATTTTCATCCCGCCGAGGAACATGCCGAGGCAAATCAGCCCGACGCCGAGCAGGCTTCGTCCGTAGGCTTTCGGTGCGGCGGGCACGGAGGGCGGAGTCGCCGCGCGCCGTCGCATCACCCACGGAATGAAGAGGCTGGGGATAATGAACCCAAGCGTCAGCGCGAGGGTGAGGAGGACGACTGGCAGCACCGAGCGAGGAGGTTTTCCTGTCTGGCTAAGAATGGTGAGGAAAAGCACCAGGCCCGCGATAAGGGGCACGCCAATCATGGCCAGTTGCAGCCACGGGAAGCCGCCGGGAATGCCGAGTTGTTCGCGCGGGGTCGAGGTGGGTTCGCGGCCGGTGGCGGATTTGACTGCGGCGCGAATGGCAGCGTGCCAGTCGGCGGCATTCGCATCCCAAGTGGAGGGGAACGCAAACCAGCCGTCCATCGGCGAGATGAGCACTTGGCGGAGCTGGCCGGCATCCTCGTAGGTCACGCTTACGAGCGAGATGCCGACGGGGTTCATCGAGCGCGGATACTGGCCGAGGCTCACGTCGCGAATGGCGGTGAGCGCGATGACGGTGGTGTGGCCGGTGCGGGTGTGGGTGAGTTGGTGGGTGTCGAGGATGAGCTGACCGCGGGTCTGGTGGGCGAAGAGCTGGCCGCGGATGGTGGCGAGTTCCGCCGGAGTGAGGAGGGTGGCGGTGCTTAGCTTGAGGAAGGGCGGGGCGGGGGCAGAGGGTAGAGGAGAGCGGAGAGAAGGTAGCGGGGGCGGCGCTTGGCTCTTCTCCTTGCCCAGTTCCTCGACTTGCGTCCGCATCTCGACGGCGGTTTGGAAGCGCAGCTCAGGCTTCGTCTCCAGCGCGCGCAGGACGATCTCGTCGAGGCGGACGTCGATCTGCACCTTGCGCGAGGGCGGTTGGAGTTTGTCGGCGGGGAGTTCGCCGGTGAGGAGTTCGTAGAGGACGACGCCGAGCGAGTAGATGTCGGCGCGGCTGTCGGCGCGTTGCGGGGAGGTTTTCTGCTCGGGGGCCATGTAGCCGGGCGTGCCGGCGGTCGTAGCTCGACTTTCCAAAGTCGAGTCGGGCCGCAGCGATGGCCCGGCAGTGTCGGTTGGTTCGGGAGCGTCCGACTCGACATCGGAGTGTCGAGCTACGGTAGCTCGACTTTCCAAAGTCGAGTTCGGGGGCGGTGGCGGGACGGGTGAGTTAGTTTGTTGAGGGGCGACGGACTCGACATCGGAGTGTCGAGCTACGAGTTTCGCGATGCCGAAGTCGGCGATTTTGATGCGCCCCGATTTGTCGAGGAGGAGATTCTCGGGTTTGATGTCGCGGTGAACGATGCCGTGCTCGTGCGCGAATTGCAGGGCCTCGCACACGGGCGGGATGACCGCCAGCGCCTGCTCGGGTGTGAAGCGGCCGGCCTTCATGGCTTGCCGCAGATTCACGCCGTCCACGAACTCCATCAGCAAATAGTAAAAGGCGGTTTCGGGTTGGGGGTTTTGAGTTTCGAGTTTCGAGTTTGAGGTTTCGGGTTGGGCGGGAGGCGGCGTCGATTGCAATCCACCGGCGCGGGCGATGCCGAAGTCGTGGATGGTGACGATGTGGGGATGGCTGAGGGCGGCCAGAGCGCGGGCTTCGCGGGCGAAACGCTCGGCGAATTGCGGATCGGTCACGCGTTGGGGCGCGAGGAGCTTGAGGGCGACGAAGCGGTCCAGGGATTTTTGGCGGGCTTTGTAAACCACGCCCATGCCGCCCTGGCCGATGAGCTCGATGATTTCGAGCTGTGGAAACGCGGCGGCGACGTCGGCCAGCGCGGGCGGCGGTGCGCGGTGCGGCGCGGACGCGGTTGGAGCGGCGTCGGTGGGATTGCCGACGCCCGCGAGCAGGCAGGCCGGGCACAGGCCGCCGGGCGCGGCGGCGGGAATCGCGGCGCCGCAGGCCGGGCAACGTGGATTGGCATTGTTCATCACACTTCTTCCTGAGGAATCGGCGGGGGGAGGTTACAGATTATTTTTGGCCGCGCAGCAGTTGCGGGAATTTTTGCGGAAGGAGGACGTGGTTCAGTTGCTTGCAGGCGAATTCCATCTCATTAGCACCCCGCTTCAGCCGGGTGTTTGGGCAGGCAATGCGGCGCAACCGCTTCAGCGGTCTTTCGGTCTTGCTGCTGCGGTCTATACCTTTGCTAAAGCCGTTGAAACGGCTGCCCGATTCTTTTCCCGAACAACACCCGGCTGAAGCCGGGAGCTAATGAGAAGTGCAAGAAACTGAGATGCGCCCTCAGACCGATCCGAACTCGACTCTTCGGCTATCCTCGGTGCAAAAAACCGGCTTAAGTGCTGCGTCCGACACGGCGTTCGCGGGCCGCGAGCAGCGCGGTGAGGGCCGCGCCCCAGACGAGGCTGGCCGCAATCGCCGCGGCGAGGTTAACCCAGCCCGGAGTGTTCTCGCCGGGCCAGAGCAGGCGGAGTTGGTGGCGGGGAAAATAGAGGATGCGAAAGCCGATCAGCGCGAGGTTGATGACCCCGTCGATGTTGAAGACCACGGGCGGGAGATGGCTGAGGAAGAAGAGGAGGAAGTCCGCCGTTTTCAGCGCGAGAAAATGGAGCGTCGCAAAGCCCAGCACGCGCCAGAGCGTGCGGCGCGGGCGCGGGGAGGGGCGGCGAGGTGTGGTGGGAGCGGCGGCGGGCGGCATTGGAAAACGATGGAAGCCGGGTGCGGAGGGGAGCGGCAACAGGAAACTGGCGGCGACGTGGCGGCGCGCCAGCGGGTTTGGAGTTCCGCCTTTAGCCGGCGGGGGCGGCGAGAACGCGTGCGGTTTCTTCTCGACCATTGCGTTTCATTGCACGTCCCAGCCGCCTAAAAGCGGGACTCCGAACGGCGGAGGGGCGCCACGGGGATTCGCAATTGCCGCGGGCGGGCGGGTGCGTAGCGTGCGCGGCGTGTTGGATGGCAAGGTCGAATCGTCAGCGGCGGGTGTCGAGACGCGTCCCGCAGGCGCGGCGCGGGAGGAGCGGATTCATGCGCTGGACAATCTGCGGGCGGTGGCGATGTGGCTCGGGATCGTGCTGCACGCGGGGATTTCGTTCATGCTGTTGGACACGCCGTGGCCGGTGCGGGATGTGGCGCGGCATTGGAGTTTCGATGTGCTGGTGGGGGCGATCCACGGGTTTCGGATGCAGTTGTTTTTCTTCCTCGCGGGTTTCTTCGCGCGGTTGCTGCATGAACGGCTCGGCGCGTGGGGATTCGTGAAGCATCGGCTGTTGCGGATCGGCGTGCCGTTGGTGGCGGGGATGGTGGTGATTCTGCCGATGGTGGGTGCGCTGTGGTTTTGGGGCATGTCGCAGCGGGAAAATCCGATCGTGCTGCCGTTCGAGCAGCGTCCGCGGCTGGGGTCGATTCCGTCGGGGCATCTGTGGTTTCTGCAATACCTGCTGGTGTTCTATGCGGTGTCGGTGGGCGTGGTGGCGGCGGTGGGAAGGCTGCCGACGCGGGTGCTGGCGGCGGGTGATCGGGCGGTCGACTGGCTGTTAGGTTCGCGCACGCGGGCGCTGTGGTGGGTGCCGCCGACGGTGGTGTGTTTGTGGAACGGACCCATGTGGGGCGAGGTCGAGGCGGCGGGCATGGATTCGGTGATCCGGTTGCGGGTGGTCGGATACTACGGATTGTTTTTCGTGGCGGGCTGGTGGCTGCACCGCCGGCGGTTGTGGCTCGGGGAGTTGTCGCGTTTCCTGAAAATGAGCTTTGGCGTCGCAGTGGTGACGTTGCTGGTGCATTGGAGTTTGCTGAGCGCGGCGGTGAAACCGGAGCATCCCCATTACACGGGGTTGAAGGTGGTGAGCCTGAGTTGTGCGGCGTTGTATGCGTGGCTGATGACCTTCGCGGTGACGGGGTGGTTCCTGCGGTTCGCGGGGCAGCACCGGCCGTGGGTGCGGTATCTGGCGGATGCGTCGTATTGGTGTTACCTGCTGCATCTGGTGCCGGTGATGTGGCTGCAGATCGTGCTGGGGCAGTGGCGCGTGAATGGGTGGCTGAAATTCGCGCTGGTGAATGTGGCGACGCTGGCCTTCCTGCTCGTGAGCTATCACTGGTGCGTGCGGTACACGTTCATCGGGACGGTGCTGAACGGGCGGCGGAAGCGTGGAGCGTTGTAGGAGACGACGTGAGGGGAACCCGAGCGCCAAAAAAAGGCGCAGCATGGGGTCAACGTACTCAGTAGTCGAAGCAGCTGCGGTTGGCCGTCTCGGAGGTTTTCCGATCCCCGCGGAATGGGACCAGAGCCGCAGGGAAAACCCGCGCCGCGACCACGACAAAACTTTGTCGCATATGCAACAAAGTTTTGTTAAACGCCAGGTTGGCAGCACGGCCTTTTCATGTACCCCACGGATCGGTCGTGAACACCGGGGCAAAACTTTTTGCTAGACGCAGTCCGCGTTTTCGGGTGGTATCGGCTGGGATGAAAACACTGTCGCTGGCCGCTCCCGTCTTCGAGATCGATCCTTCGCCCG
>CAMAUZ010000034.1 GCA_945861535.1 Akkermansia muciniphila
GAGCTTGGGGTCGGCAGGCGACTCTTGAGAGCGCTTGAGTCCAGGCGGATTCTCTGAGACGTTGCCCGCATGAATGAACGAATTTCGATTCACCCAAGAATCTGCCACGGGCAAGCCTGCGTCACCGGAACTCGCATCCCGGTGCATCAGATTGTTCGCATGTTTGCTCACGGCGACAGTATCGACGATCTCCTCCGCGCCTATTCGTCTCTCACTCGCGAAGATGTTCTGGCCTGCCTCGACTACGCTGCTTCGCTGGCCGAAGAGCAGTTCACACCACTCGACGCCGCTCTACTTGCCAAGTGAAGATCTTCGTGGACGAGAACATCCCGAACATCTCAGTCGATACCTTGCGTGCCGCAGGCCATGACGTGCTGGACATCCGCGGGACGCCTCAGCAAGGCATGTTTGACGACGAGTTGTGGCCGCTGGCGCAAGCCGAGGGACTGATGCTCATCACCACGGACAAAGGCTTCTCGCAATATCGTAATGAGAAACACCACGGAATTCTCATTATCCGCCTTCGCCAACCGAACGAAGCCCGCATCCACGCAAGGATTATGGCCGCTTTCGCGCAGTTTTCCGTGCGCGACTGGCCCGGACTGCTCGTCGTCATGCGCGACGTCGTGCAGAGCACCTATCGAGCACGGTGACTTCTGACTCCCGACCGGACGAACCGACGCACAATGGCCCTGCCGAGAACTGAGCTTGAGTCGTTAATGGTTCTAACTCATCCCTACTCCCCAAACCCAAGACCCTATTCCCTATTCCCTTCCCCCACCCGTCACTCGTCACCCGTCACCCGTCACCCGTCACTCCTAATTCCCCCCTCCCATGCCTCTCAAAATCACCGCCCTCACCACCCGCGACATCCGCTTCCCCACCTCCCGCTCCCTCGACGGCTCGGACGCGATGAACCCCGATCCCGACTACTCCGCCGCCTATGTCATCCTCACCACCGACGGACCCCACGAAGGCCACGGCCTCGCGTTCACCATTGGCCGCGGCAATGAGATCGTCGTCGCCGCCATCAACGCCCTCCGCCCCCTCATTGTCGGCCACACCCTCGAAGAATTCGCCGCCAATCCCGGCGCCTTCTGGCGGCACCTCACCGGCGACAGCCAGCTTCGTTGGATCGGCCCCGAGAAAGGCGCGATCCACCTCGCCACCGCCGCCGTCGTCAACGCCCTCTGGGACCTCTACGCCAAGAGCGCGGGCAAACCTCTCTGGAAACTCCTCGCCGACTTCACCCCCGAGCAACTCGTCGCCTGCATCGACTTCCGCTACCTCACCGACGCCCTCACGCCCGACGACGCCCTCGCCATTCTTCACCGCCACGCTCCCACCCGCGCCGCCCGCGAAGCCGAGTTGCGCCGCGACGGTTATCCCGCCTACACCACCTCTGCCGGCTGGCTCGGCTATTCCGATGACAAACTCCGCCGCCTCTGCCGCGAAGCCATCGCCGGGGGCTGGAACCATCTGAAAATAAAGGTCGGCCGCGACCTCCCCGATGACATCCGCCGCGCCACCATTATCCGCGAAGAAATCGGCTGGGACCGCAAGCTCATGATGGACGCCAACCAAGTCTGGGACGTGCCCCAAGCCATCGCGTGGATGAAAGAACTCGCCCGCTTCAACCCCTGGTGGATCGAGGAACCCACCAGTCCCGACGACGTCCTAGGGCACGCCGCCATCGCCCGCGCCGTCGCGCCCATCGGTGTCGCCACCGGCGAACACTGCATGAACCGCGTCATGTTCAAACAACTCCTCCAGGCCAACGCCATCCGCTTCTGCCAGATCGATGCCTGCCGCCTCGGTGGTGTGAATGAAGTCCTCGCCGTCCTTCTCCTCGCCGCCAAGTTCGGCGTCCCCGTCTGTCCCCACGCCGGCGGCGTCGGCCTCTGCGAACACGTCCAGCACCTCTCCATCTTCGATTACATTTGCGTCAGTGCCTCCCTCGAAAACCGCATCATCGAATACGTCGATCACCTCCACGAACACTTCCTCGACCCCGTCACGATGCGCCACGGCCGCTACCTCCCCCCTGCCCTGCCCGGCTACAGCACGGAAATGAAAGCCGCCTCCCTCGCCACCCACGAATACCCCACTGGCCCCGCGTGGCGCTAACCTCGGAGCGCCGAACTCCCGTTCGGCGCGCCCTCCCGCCCCGCACCCCGCGCCGAGTTGGAAATCGGCGTGCCGCGCCGCATCCGGTTGCGATTCGAGCCGGGCGAAGAGGGGGCGGAGGCAGGCGATGCGCGGCGGGGTGTTGACGTGGGGCGGAGCGTTTAGTCGCCAGTTCGCGACGAGAATCTGTCGAGCTCACTCCAGCTTGCCGAGCAGGATTCGGGTGAGCACCCGATTGAAGCGACCAAGAGCCGCAGGGGTGCGCCCACAGGCCGGCCCAGCGGGCGAACGACAATAGCCCAGCACTTCAGTGCCGGGCTATTTTCAGTCGTCCCTGCGGGACCGCTCGGACGGCCCTGGTCACCGCAAGAAACCGGGATGCGCCTCCAACCGGATTCGCAGACACGCTTGATGCCGAGAACACCCCGATTTCCTTCTCCGTTTGCATCCCCGGCGGCAGCCCGCAACGCGTTTCTATATCCCACCATAACCCTCTCCAAATCCCGGTTCGCTCCGTCAAGAACCCCCCATTTGCCGAACCTCCGAAGCGTTTTGGTGCTTGGCCTCCCTTTCCCTTGAGCTTTGAGGTTTATCGTTGGAGCTTCCTTGCCCCGCTCAACCCGTTGTACTTCTATTAGTTGTGCAATTGTGAATAACTTTACACCATATATGGTGGTTTTCCCTTTACCAACCCCCACCGGCTGAATTCAATTTCACCCAGTTATGTATCTCAAAAACCTCACCGTGTTCGGTTTCAAGTCGTTCGCCGACAAGACGTCGCTAAACTTTCAACCGGGCGTCACCGCCATCGTCGGCCCCAACGGCTGCGGCAAGTCGAATGTGTCCGACGCCATCCGCTGGGTGCTCGGCGAGCAGTCCGCCAAGGCCCTGCGCGGCGGCGAGATGGCAGACGTGATCTTTAACGGCACCGACACCCGCAAAGCGCTCGGTTTGGCGGAAGTTTCCCTCACCATCGGGGGCGTGGACGAGGAGCATCTCCGCGCGGCCGGGGTCGAGCTGGCTTACAACGAGGTCACGCTCACGCGGCGCATTTTCCGCGACGGCGGCTCCGAGTATTTCATCAACAAAACGCCGAGCCGGTTGAAGGACATTCAGCAGCTTTTCATGGGCACCGGCGTCGGACGCACGAGCTACAGCATCATGGCGCAGGGGCACATCACGCAGCTCATCTCGAGCCGGCCGGATGATCGCCGCGCGGTGTTTGAAGAAGCGGCCGGCATCACCAAGTTCAAGAGCCAGCGCAAGGAATGTCTGCGGAAACTCGAACACACCGACCAGAATCTCCTTCGCGTTCAGGACCTGATCAAAGAAGTGAAGCGCCAGATCGGTTCGCTCCAGCGCCAGGCCGGCAAGGCGCGCCGCTACAAGCAGTTCATGGTCGAGCTTCAGCATCTGGAAACCCAGCTCGCGCGGCATCAGTTCGACATCTTGACGCTCGAAATCCAGTCCCGGCAGGAAGGCTCCGAAAAGCTCCGCGTCGAGATGGAAATCTCCTCCGAGAGCGTCGTCCGCGACGAAGGCGAAATCCTCCAGCTCCGCGCCCGCCTCGCCGAACTCGACACCCAGATCAGCGCCACCCAGCACCACGCCCTCGAACTCAAGGCCCAGGTCGGCCGCGACGAAAGCCGCATCGCCTTCAACGAGGAACGCCTCCGCCAGCTCGAGGAACAAAACGCCCGCGCCATCGCCGAGATCACCGCCGCCGAAGAGCGCCACACGGTCAGCACCACCGAGCTGGCCAGCGTCACCGAACGCCTCGCCGCCTCCCAAACCGCCCTCGACCAGCACCGGGGCGTGGTGAAGGAACGCCGCGACGCGCAGGAGCAGGTCGAGCGCGAACTCCAGCGCGTCCAGGAGGCTCTCCGCAAATCGCAATCCGACGCCTTCGCGACGACGCAGAGCCTCTCCCGCTCGCGCAACGAGATCAACGCCCTCGACCTCCAGAAGCAGGGCAACCTCGTCCGCCTCGAAAAACTCGCCGCCGAGAAAACCCAGCTCGAAGAAGAACGCACCCGCCTCGAACAACGCCTCGTCGAATTCGAGACCAACGTCGAAGCCGAGAAGCTCGGCATCCAGACCCAGCGCGGCACCGTCGAGGAACGCCAGAAACGCCTCCGCGAAATCCAGATCGAACTCAACCAAGCCGCCCACGACCTCGACGCCCTCGTCCGTCCGCAGGCCGAGAAACGCTCGCGCCTCAGCGTCCTCGAACAGCTCGTCACCAGCCACGAAGGCTTCAGCGCCGGCGCGCTCGCCGCCCTCAAGCAGTCCCAGTCCGTCCTCGGTTCCCTCACCGACCGCATCCGCGTCCCCGACCAATACGTCCTCGCCGTCGAATCCGCCCTCGGCGTCAACCTCCAGCTCGTCCTCACCAATCAACCCGAAGCCGCCGAGCAAATCCTCGCCGACCTCAGCGCCAACAAACGCGGCAAAGCCAGCGTCGCCGCCCTCGCCCTCCTCGCCCAGCGCGCCCCCGAGACCACGCCCGAGCCGCCCGCCGCCGAACTCGGCATCCGCGCCGCCAGCATTGTCGAATGCGACGACGCCGTGCGCCCGCTGATCGATGGCCTGCTCGGCCGCATCATCATTGTCGCCGACGTCGCCGCCGCCACCCGCGCCTGGCGCGACACCCATGGCGCGTGGGATTTCGTCACGGAAAGCGGCGACCTCCTCACCCGCCACGGCGTCTATGCCGGCGGCGCGACCAGCGGTTCCGGCAAGGCCGCCTCCTCCATTCTTGGCCGCAAAAATCAGATCGCCGAACTCAAGACCCAGCTCGATCAATTGCAGGAACAGATCAACGAAGCCAGCCGCCGCAAAGGCTCGCTCCAGAGCGAACAAACCGAACTCCAAGCCACGCTCCAACAAGCCCAGACCCAGCTTCGCGCGCAGGAAGTGGCCATCGCCACGCGCCAGGGCGAGTTCAACGCCCTCAAAAACTCGCAGCGCTCCCTCATTCAGAAAATCGAGAACGTCGGCTACGAACTCAAAAACCTCACCGCCCACGATCAGGAAGGCCTCGCCAAGCGCGCCGCCCTCGCCGCCCGCATCGCGGAACTCGAAACCACCGAGCAGGGCTTCCTCACCCAGGTCGCCTCGCAATCCGCCGGCCTCGACTCGCTCCGCCTCCAGCGCGACACCGCCGTCGCCGCGCTCTCCGAATCCAAGGTCGCCCTCGCCAGCGAGGAACAACTCTGCGCCTCCCTCACCCGCCAGAAAGCCCCGCTGGAACAGCGCCTCCGCGAACTCCTCCAGCACGTCCAGTCCCGCCGCCAGGAAGTCAGTTCCTTCGTCGAGCGCAAAACCCAATACGAAACCGACATCACCGAACTCCGCCGCAACATCGAGCGCGTCAACCACGAGCGCGAACAGGTCAACGTCCAGGTCGGCGAACTCGCCCGCCAGAAAACCGAGCAGGAAGCCGCCGTCGCCCAGCGCGAAGAACAGCTCCGCGAACGCCGCGCCCGCCTCACCGAACAGCAGAAACAACGCGGCGTCCTCGATGTCGAACTCGCGCAGAAGAGCATGTCCGTCCAAAACCTCCGCGAGCGCATCCAGCAGAAATACCAGCTCCACCTCGACGACATCCGCAGCGAGTGCATCACCATCACCATCGCCGACGAAGGCCCGCCCAAAATCCAGACCCTCACCCCCGAGGAAATGGCCGCCGCCGGCGTCGCCACCGACTGGGACACCGTCGCCGCCCAGGTGCTCGTCCTCCAAAAGAAGATCGACGAAATCGGCCCCGTGAACCTCGTCGCCATCGAGGAATACGAGGAAACCGAACAACGCTTCACCTTCCTCAGCACCCAGAACGACGACCTCGTCAAAGCCAAGGAACAGCTCCTCGAAGTCATCAACCGCATCAACGCACAGACCAAGGAAATGTTCGTCGAAACCTTCAACAAGGTCCGCGACAACTTCCGCATCCTCTTCACCGAAATCTTTGGCGGCGGCAGCGCCGACCTCCAGCTCGTCGATGAAGGCGACGTCCTCGAGAGCGGCATCGAAATCTTCGCCCGTCCGCCCGGCAAAAAACTCCAGAGCATCACCCTCCTCTCCGGCGGCGAGCAGACCATGACCGCCGTCGCGCTGCTCTTCGCCATCTACCAGGTCCGGCCCAGCCCCTTCTGCGTGCTGGACGAACTGGACGCCCCGCTCGACGAATCCAACATCTCCCGCTTCGTGCGCGTGCTGCAACGCTTCCTCGTCCACTCGCAATTCGTCATCATCACCCACAACAAGCGCACCATCGGCATGGCCGACGTCCTCTACGGCGTGACCATGCAGGAACACGGCGTCAGCAAAATCGTCAGCGTCAAGTTCCACAAAAACGAAGAACCCGTCACCGACCACACCCCCACCCCCCTCGTCCCGCCCCCGACCGTCCCCCCCGTCGAACGCGAAGAAGACGCGCCGCACAAAAAAGAAGAAACCCTAGAAATCTCGACGGCGCAGTAAGCCGCGCTCCGCGCACGGACCGCGGCTGTGTCGCCGAGACCAGCCGCAGCAGTTCCGCAACGAGTGGCGCGTGAGAACAATCCAACACGCCTCGCCGTGCGGACGCGCTGCGGCTGATCCCGCCCGGCGCGGGACACAGCCGCGCTCCGTCAAATCCTCAGCACGCCATAGTCATCACGAAATCTCGCGCTGCTCCATCGCCATGCCTTCGGGTCGAGCACCAAACCCGCTCTCGCCGGATTGCTCTCGATGTATGAGCGCGTCTCCAATTCATGCCCGCTGTCGCGCATGAAAGTGTCCCAGTAATCCGCCTGCCAGAATTCACCGCGCCGTCCCAACAGCCGGTTTGCCATCTGCGCCGTGTGCTTCTTCCAGCTCTCCACAATCTCCGCCATCGGCGTGGCGTCCACTTTGAACAGCGCGTGGACGTGATTCGGCATCACCACCCACGCACGTAAATCGTAGCGCTCGCCGTGGAAGAACCGCACCGCAGCTTCGACCAACAGCGCGATCTCCAGTTGGCGCAGATGGCATTCGCCGCGACCTCTGTCCAGGTAAGATTCCAGTTCCGCCCGCCGCTGCTGGTTGTCCTCAATTTCCAAGAGATGTTCCCACTCGGAACGAAGTCCTTCGGGAAACGAATCCGCCAGTCGGAACGTGACGAACTGCGACAGCCCCCGTTTATCGCGGTGCGGTAGAAATCCGCGCTCATTCCAGCCACGAAAGCCTTCCTTGAGGTTTTCCACCTTCGACGGCGAAGACCAGCGGCGCTTGCCCTCGACCAAATCACGCACCCCGGGATTGTGCGGTGGCCCGGGACGACGCGGTTTGGGAGATTGGCTCATGCTCTGCATTGAGCCTCAATCACGCGGGTGCCGCAAGTCTCGGAACCTCTCCCGGAGCGCGGCTGTGTCGCCGCGACCAGCCGCAGCAGCTCCGCAACGAGTGGCGCGTGGGAGCAATCCAACCCGCCTCGACATTCGGACGCGCTGCGGCTGATCCCGCGCGGCGCGGGACACAGCCGCGCTCCGCCCCCGGACCGCGGCTGTGTCGCCCAGACCAGCCGCAGCGGCTTCGCACCGAGTCGCGCGTGGGAACAATCCAACCCGCCTCGACGTTCAGACCCGCTGCGGCTGATCCCGCTCGGCGCGGGACACAGCCGCGCCCCCCCCGGACCGCGGCCGCGTCGCCGCGACCAGCCGCAGTAGCTTCGCAACGCGTGGCGTAAGTGAGCAATCCAACCCCGCTCGACGCTTGGGCGTGCTGCGGCTGATCCCGCTCCGCGCGGGACACAGCCGCGCTCCGCAGGCGCGTCCGGCGCGCGGCGTTCACGTCATTTCAATGTTCTCAGGTCACCCCGCGTTCACACCCGCTCGGAGTCTCCAAGCTGAAACGGCGTAAGCGCCGCGCGCGCCATTCTCGCGTGTCAGTTACCGGCTTGCATGGCTCTTCATCATCACCTTCGGCAACCGCCGTAGGAGCGGCTCCCGCGGGTTCGGCCTTTCTTCTGCCAAGCGTTACGGCCACCTTCCTGCCAACTCACCGATCGCTCATGGCCAACTCGAAAAACAATCCTCGCGCCCCCGCCCGCGCCTGCCCACGCACCTCACGCGTGCGGCGGCGCGCGAGTCGGGTGGCCGCGGGGCTGTGGCTCGCGCTCGCGCTTGTGCTCCCCCACGTGGCCTTTGCCCACGGGACCGCGCACGAGCGCATTCAGGCGCTGTCCGCCGAGATTGCGAACTCGCCGACCAATGCCGCGCTCTATTTCCAACGCGGCGAACTCCTGCTGCAGCACGGCGAATGGCTGCCGGCGTTGAAGGACTTCGAGGAAACGCGTCGCCTGTCCCCTGCCCTGCCCGGTCTCGAACTCGCCCGCGCCCGCGCGCTCACCGGCGCGCGGCGGCTCGACGAAGCGGGCGCGCTGCTCGACCAGCTCGTCGCCGCGTCACCGACCAATGCCGTCGTCCTGCTCGACCGCGCACGCGTGCTGGGCTTGCGCGGGCGCACCGCCGAGGCCGTCGCGGATTTCGCCAAAGGCATCCCGCTCGTGACAGCGCCGGACGCCGGTCATTTTCTGGAACCCGCCCACCTGCTCGCCAAAGCCGGCAAACTCGACGATGCACTCGCCTGGCTCGACCGCGGCCTCACGGCGCTCGGCGCAAATCCCGAACTCGCCCTGCCCGCCATCGAATTGCTCCTCCAACAAAACCGCTTCGATGACGCCCTCGTGCGCGCGGACGCGATGCTCGTGCGCAGCCGTCGCGCGCCGTCGTGGCTCGCCTTGCGCGGGGACATTCTCCAGCAAGCCGGCCGCCGCGAGGAAGCCGGCCGCGCCTTCCGCGAATCAGTCGAGACGCTCGAAAAGCTCCCGCCCACCCTGCGTCGCACGCAGGCCAACGCCGAACTCGAACGCCAAATCCGCGACGCCCTCGACCGCCTCAAGCCCGCGGCCAAACCGTGATCCCGTTAGATACGGCTCAGAAACTCCGCGATTTCCGTGCGCTGGTGGATTGGCCGGGCTCCCCGATTCCATTCGACTTATGCCTGTGGCGCCTCCGGTTCTGAGTGACGCTTGAAAAAGAAAGCAGCCGGACAGCGCCTGAGCGCCATCCGGCTGGTTGCAATTCTAATCGAGACGAGTCTGAACCAGCGGGCCTTAACCAATGAGCCGGAGCGCAGACTGCGGAGTCGAGTTGGCCTGCGCGAGCATCGCGGTGCCGGCCTGGACCAGGATGTTGTATTTGGCGAACCGCGTGCTTTCCTCCGCCACATCGACATCCTTGATGCGGCTGTTCGCGGCGGACAGGTTGTCGCCCAGGACCCCGAGCTGGTCGTTGGTGCTGCTGAGGCGCGAGACATTCGCTCCGACCGTGGCGCGGTCGGTGGCGAGCTGCGTGATGGCGGTCTTGACCGCCGTCAGGGCCGAGGCCGCGGCCGTGGTCGTCGAGACCGTGGCGCCGGTGGCGCTGGTGTAGCTGGCGGTGCCGAGGTCGACGCCGGTCATGCTGAAGGTGGCGCCTTCGGAATCAATGGAGACATCGCGGGCGGCGCTGACGAACAGACTCACCCCGTTGAAATCCTTGGTCGCCGAGTTGGTGACAAAGGCGGCGAGGTTGGTGAACTCCTTGTTATAGAGGGCGCGGTCGCCATCGTTCTTGGTGACGTCCGCCGACATGACGGCCAATTCGCTCATCCGGTCGAACGCCTTGCCGACCTTCTGAAGAAAACCATCCTGCGTCTGACTGAATGAGGTGGCGTTGCCCACGTTGTTTTTCGCGGCCGCATTGCGGTTGATCTGCGCGTCAAGTCGCGACGACACCGCCGACCCGCCGACATCGTTTTCGGGGCTGGTGAGTTTGGAACCCGAGGACAGGCGGGCAAGCGACTTCGCCAGCATGCTGGAGGATTCGTTGAGGAGACGGCTGCCTTGGAGTGCGGGAACGTTTGTATTGATAACCATAAACTGACCCTTCCATGAGTCACCCGGTGAGGGGTGTTGTTAGTCGCGGCATCCATGCCACGGACGGAGTTTTTACAGAGGTTTCCATCTTGCTCCTCGCCGGCGCTTTCAGAGTCGCCGGCCACTCTTGTCTAGTTGACTCCCTGTCATCGGAAGTTTCCGGCAATACTTCAGCGGGTGAGCAATATTTTTTGCGATGGGGTCCGCCGGGCCGGGGCCAGCAGAAGCGCGGGGAAGAAACGGCTCGCCCCAGTCGTAGGTGCCCCCCCCGAGGGGAAGCGAGGCGTGTCGGTGCCGCAGGGGGGACGTTTCGTATAAAGCGCTGGACCAGCCACCGCACTCCACCGGCGGCGCTCCTTCGGTGACGGCGGTGGGCGCGCCGGATCTCTCCGTGAGTCACCCGCGGCTTGGCGATTAAAACGTCGGCCCCAATATCCACGGGGCAAACTCCTCATCACCCAGGCCGGCGAGTTCGCTCTTGGTTTTCTCGCCGCCGGCGACGCTGACGATTTTCTCGAAGATGCGCTGGCCGACTTCGGCCACGGTTTCTTTGCCTTCCAAAATGGTGCCGGCGTTGATGTCCATGTCCTCTTCCATGCGTTCGTAGAGCGGGGTGTTGGTCGCGACCTTGAGGCACGGCGAGGGTTTGCAGCCATAGACGCTGCCGCGGCCGGTGGTGAAGACGCCGACGTTGCAGCCGCCCGCGATCAGGCCGGTCATGCTCACCGGATCGAAGCCCGGCGTGTCCATATAGCAGAAGCCCTTCGCGGTGATCGGCTCGGCGTAGCGATAGACGGCCATGAGCGGGGCCTGACCGCCCTTGGCCACCGCACCGAGGCTTTTCTCGTAGATCGTGGTGAGGCCTCCCTCCTTGTTTCCGAACGACGGATTGTTGTCGATCGTGGCGTTGTGCAGGCGCGCGTGGGCTTCCCACCAATGGATGAGTTCGATTAGTTTTTCGCCGACCTCGCGCGTGACGGCGCGGCGCGTGAGCAAATGTTCCGCGCCGTAAATCTCGGGCGTTTCCGCGAGCACGGAGGTGCCGCCGCAGCGGACGAGTTCGTCGGAGGCAACGCCGAGCGCGGGGTTGGCCGTGATGCCGCTGTTGCCATCGGAGCCGCCGCAATTCTCGGCGAGGATGATCTGGCTGAGGGGCTGCGGCGTACGGCGATGGGCGTTGACCTGCGGCAGGAGTCTCGCCACGGCGGCCACGCCGGCCTCGACGGTTTTGCGGGTGCCGCCTTCGCTCTGGATGTTCAGGAAAATCGGTGCGGCGTCGCCGGGGCGGAGGGCGTCGAGCGCGAATTGTTTGCGCACCTCCTGGAGCTGATTCACCTCGCAGCCGAGGCCGATCATCACGTAGCCGCCGATGTTTGGATGCCGCGCAAGGCCAGCGAGCACGCGCCGGAGCACCTGCTGGGGCTCGCCGGGATCGTAGGCGCAGCCGCTCTTGTGGGTGAAGGCGATCACGCCGTCCACGTTGGGGAAATCGCGTTGAAACTCCGGTGTGCGGAAACGGTCGCGCACGTAATTGGATACCGACGCCGAGCAATTCACCGTGGAAATGATCGCGACATAATTGCGCGTGCCGACCGCGCCACCGGGCCGCGCGAAACCCGCAAACGTGCGCAGCTCTGACGGTGGGTGCGGCGCGAGCGGGCGCGCATCCGCGCAGAAGGCGTAGTCCCGCGCAAAGTCGCGCAACGCGACGTTGTGGGTGTGGACATGGTCGCCGGTCGCGATGGGCGCGGCCGCAAAACCGATGATCTGCCCGTATTTCCGAATCGGCGCGCCGGTTGGCAGTTCATGCACGGCGAGCTTGTGCCCGGCCGGAATCGTGCGCGCAGCGGTGAAGGTGCGGTCACCGAGCGTGAATTCCGCGCCGGCTTTGAGCGGGCGCTTGAGGACGACAACATCGTCGCTGTCGCGCAGGCGCAGGGCGATGGATTCGAGCTTGAGTGCGGACATGTGGGCAGACGCTAGCATGGTGGGCGCGGCGCGGGGAAGGGTGTTGCGACGGAAACGGCCAGTTCGCAGGGACTCATTGCAAAGGACACCGGGAGCGCCGATGGGAGCGTAATTCTTGTCCATGGTGGACAATCTCACGCCGTGAGTGTTTTCCCCCGGTTGTTTGAAATCACTCCGCCGCCCGAGTCGGCGCAGCCCGCGGAGGCTTGGAGGAGAGAGGGGGATTCGAACCCCCGTTACCTTTTGAGTAATCACGCTTTCCAGGCGTGCGCCTTAAACCACTCAGCCATCTCTCCGCCGTCAGCCGGCAACCGGCAACCGCCCTTTTCCTTCTATCCATCGCGGACAACCGGTCATTGCGCCCGGTTGTCGGGGGGCAAGAAGCGCACCCCGGTGGGCGAAAACCAACTGCGCCGTTTGGATTCGCTGGCAACAACCACCGCGCGCATTTCGCCAGAATTCGGGGACGGGGCAAGTTTATTCGCCGGGCGATGGGACCGGCGCGGCGGGGTGGCTTGCGGCAGCGCCACGGTCCCGGGGACGGTGCGTCTGTCACCACGCCGTTGCGGCGCGCGCCCGGTTTTGGAGACCCCGTGCTTCGTTCTCGTCGGAAATCTTCACCGGTGCGAAGACTGCGCGAACGATTGACGATCCCGACGGTCCCGTTCAGTTTTTTCGCCGAAACCGACCACGCACCAACGCCAATTCCGCATGAAAAAAAACGCCAAGCCCGCTCCCGTTGCCGCCACTATTTCGCCCACGCCCAAGCCCGTGCCGAACAGTTCCGGTCTCAAAATTACGGCGATCGAAACGGTCATTCCCGACGACATCATGCCGGGGTTGCTGCTGCTCCGCATTCACACGGATGCGGGCCTCATTGGGCACGGCGAGACTTACTATGTGCCGCACGCGGTGGCGGCGATGATTCACGATTGGATGGGACGGCGGCTGCTCGGCGCGGACCCGTTGTCCATCGAGAATCACTGGCGTTTTCTCTACGAACGGGCGAGCGCGTTCGGCTCGCGGGGCACCGAACTGCGGGCCATCAGCGCCATCGATCTCGCGCTGTGGGACATCCTCGGGCAGGTCTGCGGCAAGCCAGTCTGGCAACTTCTCGGCGGCAAGGCGCGGGACAAGGTGCGCGTTTACAACAGCTCCGGCGGCCCGACTTATGGGCGTCGCCTCGGTGCGGGGCGTGACCAAGGCTGGCCCGGTCATGGCGACGTGGGCAAGCCGGGTCCGCTCGAAGACAACTGGTCGTCAAACTACGCCGCGGGCGATCTCGCCGAGGAACTGGTCGCGGAGGGTTATTGCGCGATGAAATTCTGGACCTTTGATCGCGCGTTCCACGAGCACGGCGGCAATTTCCTCCCGTGGTCCGCGGTGAAAGCGTGCGTGAAGCCGATGGAGGAAGTGCGTGCGCGCGTGGGTGACAAGATCGAGATTCTCCTCGACGGCCACGGCTTTTTTCAACTGCCCGCCGCGCTGCGCATCGCCGAGGCTATGCGCGATCTGCGCCCCCTCTGGCTGGAGGACATCATGCGCGTGGACAACGCCGACACGCTCGCCGATTTCCGCGACAAGGCCCGGCTGCCCATCGCGGTGAGTGAGATGCTGACCAGCCGGGAAGACTACCGCCTGGTGCTCGAACGGCGCGCGGTGGATTACGTGATGATTGATCCGACCTGGGTCGGTGGCATCAGCGAGACGCGGCGGTTGGCGGAGTTCGCGCAGACTTACAACATCCCCGCGACGATGCACGACTGCACCGGGCCGCTGACACTTTTCGCCGGCCTGCACGTCGCGACGGCGGTGCCAAATGTCACGTTTCAGGAATCGGTCCGCGCGCACATCCGCACCTTCTACAGCTCACTCATCGAGACGAATGTGGTCATCGAGCAGGGCTTCGCGCTGCCGCCGGAGGGGCCGGGCTTGGGCACGAAGCTACTGCCGGAGTTGTTTGATCCGGCGCGGGAGAGTTATCGGATTACAAGAGTTGGCTGAGGGGGAAAGCAATTAGTGATTAGTGATTAGTAATTAGTCGCTACTGAGTAGTAGTTGCTGAGTAGGGAAGTCGAGCCGTGGGTTGGAAATGGTGAGTAGAGATTAATGAGTGGCAACGAGTGACAGCCCGGCCAACAATCCCGCCCGCGCGGCCCGCACCGGGGTCTGGCGCGGGGTGGGAGGATGTTTTTCACGGCGAGGGCCACGGTCGTCGGGGCGGGGTTGGGCCTGTGAATTGACTGGCTTCTCATGCCGCCGAAAGGGAACCCGATGAAGGGTGCCTCGGGCTTTCCCTGCATGGTGCGGATTTCGAGCGCCTGCCCCACCTCGTGATCGGCGTCCTCGGTGGCGGCGTGGTGGGAATGACCGCAGGCGTGAGCTTGTTGCTGTTGCGACGGCGCAAGCCAAAGGCGACACGGCGGACCGGGTTGGCGTACTCGCCGCAGATCCGTAGCCGCCGACGTGAGGAGGCGGACGCCCGCCCAACGCCCACTCCACCGACCGAACACGTTGACTCCGATGCTGTGCCGTCGGGTGCCACGATTCTCCGCATGTCCGGAGCCGCGGCACTCCGTCGAACCGCGCCAGCGCCAACCCAAATCTGAACACCGAGCCCCGAAACGGATTTGGCAAAGGAATGACGGCAAAGGAATGAAGGCGACAAGTTTTCCCGTAACCAATCATTTGCCGTCATTCCTTTGCCCATTTCGCTCTTGCTCGCCTCCTGCTGCGCCCCTGCCCCACTCCCGTGCTCGCACCGACATCGCGCAACTCGCTGGCAGCGGCCCTGTTCCGCCCGCCGCGCACGGTGTTATCATGGCGCGCTCTTTTTGAGCGCCCGGGTTCAGGTCGCATCGGTGGGAATGCCCGGGAGCGTTGACTTTCACTTCCATGCCGCCAAAAGTGCCCCGCTTTTATTTTGATGAAAACGCTATCCCACATCACTGCTGCTTTCGTCGTCGCGTCCGTAACGCTCGCCCGCGCCGCCGATCCCGTGGACTTCAACAAACAGGTTAAGCCGCTCCTCGAACTCAACTGCGTGAAGTGCCACGGCGAAGATCAGCAAAAGGGCAAGTTGCGCCTCGACACCCGCGAGGGCGCGCTCAAGGGCGGCAGCGGCGGCACCGCGCTCGTGCCGTCCAAACCCGCCGAGAGCAAGCTTTACACGAGCACGACGCTCGCACCCGATCACGATGACGTGATGCCGCCCAAGAAGGAAACCAAGCTCACGCCCGCGCAGACCGCCGTGCTCAAGGACTGGATCGAACAGGGCGCCGTGTGGCCCGCCGGTGTCGCGCTCAAGGCCGTTCGCCGCGTGGATTTCGTCAAGGACATCCAGCCGATCTTCGAGTTCAACTGCGTGGCCTGTCATCGCGACGGCTACATCAAGGGCGGCCTGCGCATGGACACGCGCGAGACGACCTTCAAAGGCGGCGAGAGCGGCGTCGGCGTCGTGCCGGGGAAACCGAAAGAGAGCCGGATTTACACCTCCACCATCCTCGGTACGGACGACGAGGGCGTGATGCCGCCGAAGGCCAAGGGCGGCCCGCTGCCCAAGGACGTCACCGATCTCCTCGCCGGTTGGATCGAGCAGGGGGCGGACTGGCCGGCGGGGCTGGTCTTGACGCAGAAAAAGAAAGAGGAAGCTCCGGGCGCGAATGAAGCCGAGATCGTCGCCCAGATTCATCAACTCATCACCACCAACCTCACGATCACCACCGAGGCGGCGATGAAGCCCTACACCAATCTCATCGCCGGCACCGATGTGAAATACGCGCTCGTGCCCATTCCTTCAGGCGAATTCGTCCTCGGCAGTCCCGCCACCGAGAAGGGCCGCAAGCCCGATGAAGGCCCGCAACGCCGCGTCAAAATCGCGCCCTTCTGGATGGGCCAATGCGAGGTCACCTGGAACGAATTCGAGCTGTTCATGTATGTCGATGCCGAGCGCCGGTTCAAAGACCAGCTCAAGACCGACGCCAACCTTGACAAGGTTTCCGACGCCATCGCCCGCCCGACCAAGCCCTACGTCGAGATGAGCTTCGGCATGGGCAAGGACAACTTCCCGGCAATCAGCATGACCCATCATGCGGCCAGCAAATATTGCGAATGGCTGAGCGCCAAGACCGGCGAATACTACCGCCTCCCGACTGAGGCCGAGTGGGAATACGCCTGCCGCGCCGGGACCACGACCGCCTACTCGTTTGGGAATGATCCCGCGTTGATCAAGGAGTACGCGTGGCTCGAGAAGAACAGCGATTTCAAATACCAGAAGGTCGGCCGCAAAAAGCCGAATCCCTGGGGCCTCTACGACATGCACGGCAACGTCGCCGAGTGGTGTCTCGACGGTTACGAGCCGAATTACGAGAAGTTCACCGACGCCGTTCTCGACAACCCGTGGAACGTCGGCACCAAACCGTATCCGCACGTCGCCCGCGGCGGCTCGTGGGATGACGATCCCGACAAGCTGCGCAGCGCCGCACGCCGCGCCTCGGACAAGTCATGGAAGCAACAGGACCCGCAGTTGCCCAAGAGCATCTGGTATCTCACCGACGCGCAGTTCCTCGGCTTCCGCATCGTGCGCCCGCTCAAGGTGCCGGCCTCCGCGGAATTGCAGAAAATCTGGAACAGCGGCGTCGAGCGCGAATAACCCCGGCGCTCCCACAACTCCAACAGCACTCTACTTATGCACTTAATGGGAATCGGCGACGAAGCGGGCGGAAAGCTCGACTCACAAATCCAGGCCACGCGCGAGCTGGGCTGGAAGTTCATCGAAATGCGCGGCGTGGAAGTCCCCGGCTTCGCCAAGGGCAATTTCCACGACATCCCCGACGCCGCGTTTGATCGCGCCGCCGGCCTGCTCGCAGACAACGGCCTCGGCGTTTACTGCTTCGGCTCGACCATCATGAACTGGGCCAAGACCGTCGAGACACCCTTCGATGTCACGGTCGCCGAGGTGCGCCGTGCCATTCCGCGGATGCAAAAGCTCGGCACGCGCTTCGTGCGCATCATGAGCTTCAAGCCGAAGGACGACGACGTCTCCATCCCCGCCGCCGTCTTCACCCGCGTGCGCGAGGTCACCACGATGTTCCTCGACGCCGGCCTCCAGCCCGTCCACGAGAACTGCATGAACTACGGCGGCATGAGCTGGCAGCACGCCCGCGAGATTCTCGACAAAGCGCCCGGCCTCCAGTGGGTCTTCGACACCGCCAACCCAATATTCAACGCCGACCGCAGCGGCGCGAAGCCATGGAAACGCCAAGACCCGTGGGAATTCTGGACCCACCTCCGGGACCACACCGCGCACATCCACGTCAAAGACGCCACTTGGAATCCCGCCAAGAACGACGCTGACTACAACTGGCCCGGCGAAGGCGAAGGCCGCGTCGCCGACATTCTGAAAGACGCCCTCACCCGCGGCTACGACGCCGGCATTAGCATCGAGCCGCACATGGTCGTCGTCTTCCACGACACCACCGGCAAGCCCGTCTCCGATGACGCCACGCGCGAAAATTTCGTCGAGTATGGGCGGCGGCTCGAAGCCATCATCGGTGCCGCGAGGGGGGAATCGCAGGCGCCGCAAGCGCAATAGAAACGGACCGCGCGGACGATTGCCCCAGAGACCGAAGTCCGCAGCGACTTGGAAATCTTCCTCGCGATTCTGCGGGCATGACAACCATCGAGGCCAAAGTTCCCGACTACCTCGCCGCCCTTGCCCGCGAGGCGGCGGCGAAGGAGCAGACGACGCTCGATCAGATCATCGCGCTCGCCCTCTCCGCGCAACTGAGCGCGTGGAAAGTCCGCGATGACATGGCCACCCGCGCCCGACGCGGTCGCCCCGACGACCTCCGCGATATTCTCGTCCGAGTTCCCGACGCCCCGCCCGTGCCGGGTGACGAACTCTGATGGCCAGGGGGTAACGAAACTCCCCGCCGTAATCCGGCACGAATCCATTAGTCATGGCGGCTCTTCGGAGCCGTCATTTTTGCGTTTGAATGCAACCCCGTTGACCACCACTGTCGCCCCATGACCGCAATGGGTGTCATCGAAGAAATCAAGCAACTGCCGGCGCGGAACAGTCGCGGGTGATCCAGTTCGCTTTTGCACTGGCGCGCGCGCGCCAGCTTTCGGGCAATGAACTGGTCGCACTCGCGCAGCGAATGGCGGATTCAAACGACCCTGCCGAAGTTGAAAGTTTAAAAGCGGAAATCACGCGTGGCTTTTACGGCGAGTAGCCATGCCGCGCATCCGCCGTCACGATCTTCCGCCGCAACTTCTGGCCCATTTGCTCGACCGCGTGAGCCGGCGAAACATCTCCGCCGATCAACTGGGCCTCTTTGCCGACTAGCTCTCCGCCGAGCCTGAAGTGCCGGAGGGAAAATGGTTCAAGAAATTCCCCGGCTTGACCGTTTGCGGTGAAGGCGAACTCGTGAAAACCTTTTTGCAACCCGGCCAGATCGCCACCGGCGAGGAGTTAAATTAGGAAAACCGGTCAGCACAAATCCGCATGCGATTCATCGTGGACACCGACACCGTCAAGAACAGTGCGGCTACAACCGGTCGGCCCGCGGGGCCAACTGAAAATAGCCCAGCCCTTCAGTGCTGGGTCTGCGGTCGATGAATCGGAAAGTCCCGGCAGAGACGAGCGGGGCGGGTGGGCAAATATTTCTTTCGTCCATGCTGGGATCTGGTTTGCCACCGACATGCGCCCAGCGATCAAGTGTTGGGTTTGGAACTCGGACATTTTAGTTCGGGACCTTAGCGGGAGCGGTTCGGCCTCTCGTCGTGCCGCCGGAGGGGGCCGTGAACGCGAGCACTCCAGTCATTCGCGACCAGCAGCCAGCCGGAAACCGGCTTGTTCCTTTGGGCCGGGCGGCGACCTCTGTCGCGGTTGAGCGGAACGGCATCCATCGGCAAAAAAGGTCTATCTTCCAGCGGGCGGCGAGACGCCGCCCGAACTCGCAGGCGGGGACGCCTGCGGTACCCGTAGCGCAGGTTTCCAAACCTGCTGTATCGCCGATTTCCAAATCGGCACGGGCCGCGGCGTTTCGGGCGGGTGCGGCAGGTCGGGGCGTTGCGGGTAGCCGGGCGACCAGCGGGTTTGGAAACCCGCGATACAGCAGACTTGGAAGTCTGCGCTACGCGGCGGCGGTGCGCGCCCCGCTTGGAGCGCGGCGGCGTGCGCGGAGCATCAACCGCAGCCGTTTGGCCCAATGGGACGCCGCTGATTCCGATGGGTGGCTGCGGGGATTCGGGGCCGCTGCGGTTGGTCCTCCGCGGACACAGCCGCGCTCCTTGGGTGGCCGTGCCGCCGCTGGATGTTCCGCTCCCCTCTGTGGTCCATCAGAATCCGCTCGACTGGATAGGTGCGGCTTGGGCTTCGCGCTTCCACCCCCTTTTCGCCCCGACGGCTTGGCGATGCGCTGCCGCCGCTGTCTGCGGCTATCACTCCTTGATTCCATCGGTTCCGCTGTTAGCGTCCGCCGCCCATGAATGAAACGCTGTCCCTTCTCCGGTCCCGCCGCGCGCTGGCGCTGGCGCTTTCACTTTCGTTTGGCGCCCTGTTTGCGTCGGCCGCCACCGCCGCCGAAGTCGGCAAGGCCACCGGCGGTCCGAAAGTTTCCGGTGCCTCCGACGAAGGCGAGACCGCGATCAAACGTTTCAAGGTCGCGCCCGGCCTCAAGGTCGATCTCTGGGCCGCCGAGCCGCTGCTCGCCAATCCCGTCGCCATCACCGTTGATGAAAAAGGCCGCTGGTATGTCGCCGAGACGTTCCGCCACAGCGACGGCGTGCCGGACATTCGCGGCCACATGCACTGGCTCGAACAGGAACTCGCCGCCACCACCATCGCCGACCGGCTCGCGATTCTGAAAGGCGATCCCAAGATCAACCTCGCCACATTGTCGCAACAGACCGACCGCGTGCGCCGCGTCTGGGACAGCACCGGCAGCGGGCGCGCCGACAAGGCGACGGTCTTCGCCGAAGGTTTCAACGATCCGCTCGACGGCATCGGCGCGGGCCTGCTCGCGCGCAAGGGCAACGTCTATTTCACCTGCATCCCCGACCTCTGGCTCCTGCAGGACACGAAGGACACCGGCGTCGCCGACGTGAAAAAATCCCTTTCGCGCGGCTACGGCGTGCGCACCGCGTTCATCGGCCACGACCTGCACGGCCTGCGCATCGGACCGGACGGCAAGCTCTATTTCACCGTCGGCGACCGTGGGGCGACGGCCACCGCCGTGGACGGCAGCAAAGTTGCCACGCCGGAAATGGGCGCGGTGTTCCGCTGTAATTTCGATGGCTCGGAACTCGAGGTCTTCTGCACCGGCCTGCGCAATCCGCAGGAACTCACCTTTGACAAATGGGGCAACCTCTGGACCGCCGACAACAACTCCGACGCCGGCGATCCCGCGCGCTGGGTCTATCTCGTCGAGGGCGCGGACAACGGCTGGCGCGTCGGCTGGCAGTTCATCAATCAGCCCAACGCCCGCGGCCCGTGGCTTGCGGAACGCCTCTGCTACCCGCACTTCGAGGGCCAGGCCGCCTACCTCGTCCCGCCCGTCGCGATCCTCGGCAACGGCCCCTCCGGCATCACCTGCGACACCGGCACCGGCCTGCCCGAGCAGTATCGTGACCGCTTCTTCGTCGCCAATTTCAGCGGCGGTCCTGGCAACAGCGGCATCTTCTCCGTCTCCGTCACGCCCAAGGGCGCGGGCTTCGAGATGAACAAGCCCGACCAGATGATCTGGAACATCCTCGCGACCGACGTTGAGATCGGCGTCGATGGTGGCGCGTACGTTTCCGACTGGGTGAATGGCTGGCCGAAGCCCGGCAAAGGCCGCATCTATCGCATCCACGATCCCGCCGTGACCGCTTCCGCGCTCGTGCGCGAAACGCAGAAACTCATCGCCGACGGCATGGACACACGGCCTGTCGCCGAGCTGGCGCGACTGCTCGCGCACGCCGACATGCGTGTGCGGCGCGAGGCGCAATTCGCACTGGCGGAAAAGGGCTCGGCCGGACTTCCGGCACTCGCCGCCGTCGCCGCGGCCAACGCGAACCAACTCGCCCGCCTGCACGGCATTTGGGGCCTCGGACAAATCGCCGCCGCTTCGTTGCGGAAGTCCGGCACCGCCGATGCCGCGAGCGTCACGCCGCTCGTCGCGCTGCTGAATGACAGCGACGCCGAAGTGCGCGCCCAGGCCGCCAAGGTGCTCGGCAGCGCCCGCGCCGCCGGGGCCTTCGACGGCCTGCTCAAACTGCTCGCCGACGCGAACCCCCGCACGCGCTCGTTCGCCGCCATCGCCATCGGCAAGCTCGGCCGCAAAGAGGCCGCGCCCGCGGTCTTCCGCGTCCTGCGCGACGCCGACGACAAAGACCCAGTGCTCCGCCACGCCGCCGTGTTTGGTCTCGTCGGCAGCGGGGATCTCGCGGCGCTCACCGCGGCGACGACCGACTCCTCGCGCGCCGCCCGCCTCGGCGCGGTCGTCGCGCTGCGCCGGCTGAAAATTCCCGCCGTCGCAAAATTTCTCGCCGACTCCGATCCGCTCGTCGTCGCCGAAGCGGCCCGCGCGATCAACGACGAGTCGATCACCGCCGCGTTCCCCGAACTTGCCGCGCTCGCGGCGAAGGCCGGCCAGCTCGTCGCGTTTCCCGAAGGCACCAAAGAAAAACCCGGCCCGCGTGACGCGATCCTGCGCCGCGTGCTCAATGCCAACCTCCGTCTCGGCACGCCCGGGGCAGCCACCGCGCTCGCGACGTTCGCCGCCACCGCGACCGCGCCCGAACCCCGCCGCCTCGAGGCCCTCCAGCATCTCGGCGACTGGACCGCGCCCTCCAATCTCGACCGCGTCTCCGGCCTCTACCGCCCGCTGGCCGCGCGCGACGCCGCCACTGCGCAGGCCGCGCGCCCGGTAATCAATGATCTCGTGAAATCGCCCTCCGCGGCGATCCGCGCGGCCGCGACCAAGGTCGCCATCCGCCTTAATTTTGGCGGGGCTGATCTTGATCTGCTGGCCATCGTCGCGAACACCGCGGCCGGCTCCGATGCCCGCGTCGATGCCCTCAAAGCCATGAGCGCGCGCAACGACACGCGCCTGCCGCAGGCCGTGCAACTCGCGCTCAAGGACAAGAGCGAAACGCTGCGCAAGGAAGCCACGCGCCTCCAGGCCTCGCTCAAGCCCGGCAATGCCACGGCACAATTGGCCGGCGTGCTCGAACGCGGCTCCGTCGGTGAAAAACAAAACGCCCTGACCACCCTCGGCGGCGTCGCGGGTGCCGAGGCGGACGCCATCCTCGGGCAGTATCTGGACCGCCTGCTCGCCGGTAAACTCGCGCCGGAACTCGAACTGGAAGTGCTCGAAGCCAGCGCCAAACGCAGCGATGCCACGCTCAAGGACAAGCTCGCGCGCTTCGAAGCCGCGCGTCCGAAGAAGCCCGCCATCGCCGGCTTCCGCGAATGCCTCACCGGCGGCAACCCGGCGGAAGGCCGCAAGATTTTCCTCGAACGCGCCGAAGCCTCGTGCGTGCGCTGCCACAAGCTCGGCGACGAAGGCGGCGAGGTCGGCCCCGTGCTCGACGGCATCGGTGCCAAGCAGAAGCGCGAGTACCTCCTCGAATCCATCGTCGATCCCAACGCCACCATCGCGCCCGGCTTCGACAGCTTCCTCGTCGTGCTCAAGGACGGTCGCAGCTTCGCCGGTGTGCTCAAGAGCGAGACGCCCACCGAACTCGTCCTCAACTCGCCCGAGGACGGCATCATCAAGATCACCAAGGCCAACATCACCAAGCGAGAGAAAGGCCAGTCCGCCATGCTCGCCGAGCTGGCGAACGTCCTCAGCAAGCGCGACCTCCGAGACCTCGTCGAGTTCCTGTCGTCGCTGAAATGAGGAACTTGTAGGAGACGACGTAAGGAGACTCTAACTCCTTCCGCGCAAAACGCGCCCTGAGTCTCGCGGCACTGGCTGGCTCAAGGCGCGTGGAATCGGAGCGCGGTTTCACGACGTGGGTGCGGCGGGTCAGGACGACTATATCGCTGAACGAGGTTTGAGTCTCGTTACCTCGACTCCTACAAGGGCGGAAGCGAGACGGTTTTCCATCAGACCCGGGCAGGGAGAGCGAGGCCTTGGTGAACATGGAGGGAGCGGTTCGGCGAGGTCGCGCCTCTTGTTTCGGAGCACGCTGCTCGCGAAGAAAGAGTTAGAGTCTCCTTACGTCGTCTCCTACAAGACGCCGCCTATTTCCCCGGCGGTTTCGTCGCTGCGGGCGGGGCTTTTTCCGCGGCGTCGCTGCGGGCCTGGGCTTTGGCTTTGATCTCGGCTTTCACTTTGTCCAGCCGCGCGGGCCAGGTGAAGGTCGGCGCGGTGGCGGGATCGTAGCCGGCGAGATGATCGCGGAGGCGCGTGGCGGGCTTGGAGTATTTCAGCACCGTGTCGCCGAAGACCTCGCGGCAGAGCGCGGCGAGGCCGGGATCGTATTCGAGCAGCAGGGCGCGGGTGTTCACATGGTTGTGGTCGTGGTCATTTATGCGGTTGTTGTCGAACCACGACTGCACGCCCTCGGCAAAGTACTCGTGATGATTCACGCCGGCGTATTTGCCCTTCCACAAGCCCGCGGCCATCGCGGCGTCGTAGGTCGCTTTCACGCGGCCGTCGAAAGTCGGGTCCACATTCACCATGCCGCGCAGGTGGATGTTATGGGCGAACTCGTGGATGAGAATGTTCTCGGCCGCATACGGGTCGCCGGGGAAGGCGAGCAGGTTTTCCTCGGCGCACGAGCAAAGCGGATCGCGCTGCGAGCCGCCCATGCCGCGCGCGCGGGCGTCCCAATAATCCTTCGGCTTGAGATGCTCCCAACCCGGCAGTTCGGTGGTGAATTCATTGTGCGCGATGATGCACAGACGCGAGCCGCTCTTGATCATCGCGGCGCGCACGTCCGGGCGTTTGGCGAGCATCAGGTTGATGAGATAGGCGGCCTCGCGCAGCGCGTAGTCGTTCACTTTTTCCGACGCGAGAATGGGATAGCCCTCGGCCGCGAGATGCTTCCGGTAGAACGCGGGGGCGTTCAATTCCGGCGGCGGCGGGCCGATGACGGCCAAGGCCGGGGAAGCGGTGGCCGATGCCGACGCGGCAGCGGCAGCGGGCGGCGTTGCGGGCGCGGCTGCCGTCGCCGTCGCGTTTGCCGAACTCCACAGCACTCCGAGCAGCTTGAACATCGCGGGATCGTGCTGCTCGAGTTCGGCGCGGGTGAACGGGAAGAAATCGTTGCGCGAAAAATACGCCTCGGTGTTCTCCGCGAAATATTCCTGCGGACTGACCAGCGCGTAGGCGCGGTCGAAGCGCCGGCGTCCCTCGGAATCCTGGCGCTCGACGCGGTCGTATTTGCCGCCGGCCTTGGCCTGCTCGTAGGCGGCCTTGATGCTCGCGTGGCCGTTGCCCAGGACACGATCGTGATAGGCGTGCGCCAGTTCGTGCAGCGCGAAGCTGGGCATCCGCCGCGTCTCCGCCGCGAAGCTGCGGACATTCGTGAACTCGACCGCCTTGACCATGTCGGCGTTACGCCCGTTGGCGCGCAGCCAGCCCGCGCCCGGATGATACTCGGCGCGCGGTCGTACGCCCGGATACTCGGGCGAAAACCACAGCGGCACCTCGCGCAACCGCGCCACTGCTTCGGCGGGCACGACGCGGGCGATCTCCTGCAACTGCGTGCGCAGCAGTCCGAGCGCAACGGCGGTCAGGGCCTTGTCGTCGCGCAGCAGTTGCTCATTCACGAGCACGGTCCAGCCCTCGATGATGTTGGTCTGAAAGGTGGCCGCAGGGGCCGCAAATGGCAGCAGCAGGAGCGCGAGGAGCGCCGCTGGCCGGCACCGGAGACGGGAAAATGAAGGCAACGGTTGGCAGGGTGTGTGGAGGCTGGCGGACGATTTCATAGTCATGGCACAAGCTGATGGGCTGAGGTGTTTGGTCGGATGCTAGCACGGTGAACGGGATTGGGAACACTGGCGGATCGCGGACCGCAAGATTGGGAATTCTTCAACTGGAGCGGTGCCGTTGCATCAAGGCTGGCCCCGGTGGTGTGGGCATTGGTGGTGGGTCGGAGGGGAAACGGCGCGCTGACGGACGAACTGGTTCGTCGCCGGATCCATCAGGCCGGGCGGGCCGGATTAACGACCAGCAGGGCTTCCGCTTTGAGCAAGCCCAGCAGTGTGTTGGCCCGAACGATGGCTTCGAGTTCGTCGTGCTCCGGCGGAGTGAGGCTGCCCTGAGTGCGCTGCTCGGCGAGGGTTTCGTAACGTGCCTGGGTCTCCTCATCGGCCTGCAGGTTCACCAGCGCGCGCGCCAGCTCGACCGTCAGACTGCGCGACAAGGGACGAAAGAGTTTCTCCAGCGCCGTGGTATCACTGACCGATTTCATGGGGCCAAGTTAGGATGCGCGCGGCGGCAATTCCAGCCCTGCTTTCCGGCGGCACATCGCAATTTTTTGCAGCCGATTTCCCATCTCATTAGCACCCGGCTGAAGCCGGGTATCTGTTTAGCGCCAAAGGCGCGGATTAATTCCAGCCTGGGGCAACGCCCCAGGAAACGAGCCATTTACTATTTGAGCGCTGAAAGCGCGGTCCATCGCGGGGACGGATCATCCTTCAGCAGGAAGATGGCACGGGCTTTCAGCCCTGAATTCCTTGGCTGGAATCTGACCTGGGGCGTTGCCCCAGTCTGGTATGAGCCGCGCCTTTGGCGCTAAACACATACGAAGCCGGGTGCCAATGAGAGGTGCAAAATACGGAGATGCGCCCACTTTATAGCGGCCCACTTGTTCCTCGCCACACCGTCGGGTGCCGGATTCAATCGCTCCCGGTTTCTGCACATGTCCAAACCCACCAAATCCCAATGGAACTTCGGCGAGCTGTTTCCCGTCGCTGAAACCCGCCGCGTGTTGTCGGTCACGGAGCTGACCGGCCAGGTCAAGCGCCTGCTCGAACAGCAGATCGGCCTGGTCTGGGTCACCGGCGAGATCACCAACCTGCGCGTCCAAAGCTCGGGGCACATTTATTTCACGCTCAAGGACGCGGCGTCGCAGGTGACGTGCGTGCTGTTCCGCGGCACGACGACGCCCAGCCGGGCACTGCTGGCGGACGGACGGAAGGTCGTGGTGCAGGGCGACGTGACGGTTTATGAGCCGCGCGGGCAATACCAGATGGTCGTGCGCTCGATCGAAATGCAAGGCGTCGGCGCGCTCCAGATCGCGTTCGAGAAGCTGAAGCAAAAGCTCGCCGCCGAGGGCTGGTTCGCGCCCGAGCGCAAGCGTCCCCTGCTCCGCTATCCGCAGCGCATCGGTCTCGTGACCTCGCCGACGGGCGCGGCGATTCGCGACGTGCTGCATGTCATCCAGCGCCGGCAGCCGGGCCTCGAGATTGTCTTCGTGCCGTGTCGGGTGCAGGGCGCGGGCGCGGCGGAGGAGATCGCCACGGCGGTGCGGTTGCTGAATGAATGGGCCGCTGGAATTGCCACGCCAATCCACGAAAGCGCCGAAGCGGACGCAGGTTCAACCCTTCAACGCTTCAACCCTTCAACCCCTGCCGCCCTCGATCTGATCCTCGTTACGCGCGGTGGCGGCAGTCTGGAGGATTTGTGGGCGTTCAATGAGGAGGTGGTCGCGCGCGCGATTTTCGAGTCGGTGATTCCCGTGGTGTCGGCGGTGGGACACGAGATTGACTTCACGATCAGCGATTTTGTCGCCGACCTGCGCGCGGCGACGCCGAGCGCGGCGGCGGAGATCATCACGGAGGGAGCGTTTGCGAGCCGGCAGTTGCTGGCGCACGCGCGGGCGCGGATGGCGCAACTGGCCGCGCACCGGCTCGAACGCGCGCAGTCCGCCGTCGCCGCCGCCGCACACCGGCTGGCGCGGGTGCATCCGCAGCGCCGCGTCGAGGAGCATGGGCAGCGTGTGGACGATCTGCGGGAGGCGCTGGCGCGCGCGACGCGGGCGGGTTTTCGGCGGACGCAGTTGCGCTGGGAAACCGTGGCGCAGCGGCTCGGACGGCTGCGGCCGGAGGCGCAGGTCGAGCGGCGACGGCAGGCGCTGAGGGAATTGCGGCGACGCCTCGCCGAGGGAGCGCGGCGGCGGCTGGCGGTGTTGCGAGCGGAGCAATCCCAGTTGGCCGCGCGCTTGAAGCTCCTCTCGCCGCTCAACGTGCTCGAGCGCGGCTATTCGATCACGCTCGATGCCGACTCGGGGGCTGTGCTCCGTTCCGCCGCCGGGGTGACCGCCGGACGGCGGCTGAAGACGCGGCTCAAGGACGGAACGGTGGGCAGCGTGGTCGCCGATGGGATGAACTGAATGTCGGCTGGTGCGGGACGGCCAGCGATCCCGCACTGGTCGGGCTACCGCATGTCGAAGAGGAATTTATTGAAGTCAACAGGCTTGCCCGTCGGGTCGAGGGGCACAGCGGCTATGTATTTCTTGGCGATCAGATCGGCCCATGACTGCGGCGCGCGGCCCATTTCGTTGAAGTAGCGTTCAATCGCCAGCTTGGTGGCGGGATCCACGGGGGGGCTTTGCGCGGGTCCGCTGGAGGTCGCTGGCGCAGCCACAGTGGCCGGGGCACGCGGCGCGGGCGGGGTGCCGGGGAGTTCCAAGGTCTGTTCGGCGGGCGGGGCGGCGGACGGGGCAAGCGGCGGAGGCTCTGGTCTGCCACACCCGATCAGGAAGCCGACGAGGGCGCCAGCCACGACCACTGAATGGTGGCGAATGGAGAAGTCGTTCATGGTTTGTAGGTCGAAGAGTTGGTCAAGTTTTCCCAGTCCTTGTTACCGAGCACCTGGGCGTTGCCACCCCCACCCGCCCACGTCAGCGTGCGCGAGTCATGCAACTTGATCTGCGCCCCGTGGCCGTCGGCGAAGCCCATGCCGTAGGACTGGCGGTGGCGCACGCTGACGGAATCTGGCAGGCCGCTGTTGCCGACCATGTCCACCACGAAAAAGCTGTCGTTGATGCTCTTTTCATTTTCATCAATGAACACCCAGCGGTCAGCGGGCTTGTCGACGTCAGACTCCTTGAACATCACCTTGAAACCCGCCCCGCCGTTGAGAATGTCCCGTCCCGCCATGAAACAATTGGCGGAATAACTGCGGACCCTGGGCGCGCCGTTCCAGACGCTTTTATCACTCGGGCAGCGGTACGCCTTGGGATCGCCGACATACCGATAGAACAGGGTCCGGGTGATCCCAAAGGTGTTAGTCGGATAGCCCATGGTCGCACCGTCGGTCGGCATGTAATAGAAGGCGCTGTCGTTCTGCACATCCCCTATCGCCCAGGCCTCGGGATTCTTGACGTTGCTCCCACCCCAAAAGCCCGTCCCCAGCGGATTGTACCAGAGATGCGTCTGCACCAGCTCGTCATTGTATTCCGACGAGTAGAGCTTCCACGCCACCGCCATCTGCTTAAAATTGTTCATGCAAATCGTGCTGGTGGCCTTGAGCTTGGCGTTGGCCAGGGTCGGCAACAACATGCTCGCCAGAATGCCGATGATGGCGATCACCACGAGCAGTTCAATGAGGGTGAAGGCGGCGATGACGAAGCCGCGGGGTACGGAGCCGGCCAGACGCGGACCGTGTTCCCGATCAGGTTGCTGTTTCATATCAAATCTTTAATCGTCTGCTGGAGCGGCCAACGCACATTCCATCCCCGGCAAATGCCGAAAGCTTTTTAGAGGTGGGCGAAGCTCTCTCCTCACGCCGGTGAATGCAAGCCCCGCGACAGCCCCGGGACTAAGTGAGAGGGGACTACGGATCTGCGCTCCGAAAGAAGGCGCGGAGGACGACGGCGACCATTGGCAGTCGGATGGAATCCCCCGACACCCAGTCGCGCCATGGCTCAGTTCGTTCTGGCGCGGCAAATTTCCCCTCGCACACGGGGCGCAAATCCCTAGCGTCGCGGCTCGAACCCAATTGTCTCAACCAACCATGAACACCACCACTCGACGCACTTTCCTCAAACACGCTGGCCTCGGTCTCGGCGCGGCCGGACTCCTGCCCGCCACCGCCCGCGCCGCCGCGGCAGCAGCCGCGCCCAAGGCCGCGCTGCCGCTGTTTTCCAAGCCCGCAAAGATGCACCTCGGCACCGTGACGTACAATCTCGCGAAGGACTGGGATATCGCGACAATCATCAAGAATTGCACCGCCGCGAAATTCGAGGGCGTCGAGTTGCGCACGACGCACAAGCACGGCGTGGAGGTGACGCTCTCGAAGCAGGAGCGCGCCGAGGTGAAGAAGCGCTTCGCCGATTCACCGGTGAAGCTGTGGAGCCTCGGCAGCGCCTTTGATTATCACACGCCTGACCAGGCCAAGCTGCGCAAGGACATCGAGGCCACCAAGGAGTACATGCTGCTTGCCGAGGACGTCGGCGCGACCGGCGTGAAGGTGCGGCCCAACGGTCTCCCCACGGAAGTCCCGGTCGAGAAGACGCTCGAACAGATCGGCCGCAGTCTGCGCGAACTCGGCGAGTTCGGGGCCAACCACGGGCAGGACATTCGCGTGGAAGTCCACGGCCGCGGTACCGAGCAACTCCCGCACATCAAGACGATGATGGACGTGGCCAACCATCCGCGGGTTGGTGTCTGTTGGAACTCGAATCCCACCGACCTCGACGGCGACGGCTTCGATGCGAATTTCGATCTCGTGAAGAACAAGATTTTCACCGTGCACCTGCGCGACATTTATCTGGAGGAGTATCCCTTCCGCCGGTTGTTCACGCGACTGAACGAGATTGGCTTTACGGGCTTTTGCTTCGCCGAGATTCCGGAGAGCACCGACCCGGTGCGCGTGATGCACTATTACCGCAGCCTGTGGCTGGCGTATCAGGGGCTGCTCTGAGATCGCCCGGAGCGCGGTGTTCGAACGGAAGTTCCCTCCGCCCGCCAACTCCGCCAGCTAAACTTGGTTATAGTGAATCACTTACAGGCATTTTGTGCTCGAATGTGTAGCCACTAAAACATATATAAAATACCATAATTCGCTCGCTATATTGCCTGTTCTGGCGAATACACTGAGCCCACGATGTATCTCGACACCGCCAGCGTCACCTCCGCCAAGGGCCGCCGCTACTCCCGCGTCCTCCTGCGCAGTTCGTACCGGGAGGCGGGCAAGGTCAAACATCGCACCCTCGGCAATCTTTCCCGGTGCTCCACGGCCGCTGGTTTACTTCTTGACGGTCAAGGACAACCGGCGCGCGACCGTAAGCACACCGCACGTCATCGTGGGCGATGCCAGGAAGTGAGCCGCCGGGCAGTTGCATTCGCAACGGCGCGCCCCCGTTCCGGCCCAGCCATCCCCCGGAACGGATCACCGACAGGCCCGGCGCAGAATCGTAAACGCCAAGGTCAGGTTTGGCGCATCACCCCATGCAGCCGCCCGCCGGCGCGCCTGCGGGTCGGCCCACGCCACCTCGCGCCTATCCGCCGCATTGCGCAGTTTCAGCGTGCCGTTTGGCTCCGCACACAGCACGCGCCCGGGCTTACTTCACGGGCACCGCGATGGATTTGGAGGTGACGTTTCCAAACGGATCACGGCAGGTGAGGGTCAGCGTGTAAGTGACGCCCTTCTTCGCGCGCAGCGACACTTCGTCGAGACTCTTCACGACGAAGTAAGTCTTGCCGTCGAGGCCCGCCGGGTCGGTGACCTTCACGGTCAGGGTGAATTTGAGGCCCGGGTTCCCATGGCAACTGTCCTCGACCACCCGCGTGACTTTGACCGTTACCATCTGGTTGTTCGCCGGGGATAATTTCACCGGCGCGACCGTCAGGCTGTGGATCTTCGGACCGCTGGTGTCCACGACGGTGAGCTTCTGGGCGCAGGTCGCCTTGTTGCCGCAACCGTCGGTCGCCGTCCAGGTCCGGGTGATTACTTTCACGATGGGCTGTGGTCCGTTCACCGACGTGTCCTTGTAAGTCAGTGTCACTTTGCCGCAGCCGGTCGCGGTCGTGGCGGTCGCCGTGCCGGTCTTCTCCGGGATGATGCCCGCGCCGCACTCGACCGTGCGATCCGGCGGGCAATGGATGACGATCGGATTCACGACCCGGATGGTTTGCACCAACGTCGCGCGATTGGTTGCGGCATCCGTCGCCGTCCAGGTGCGCTTGATCGTTTTGATGAGCGGCACCGGGCCACCCGTGGTCACGGCGTCCGTGTAGGCAATGCGCGGGAGCGCGGTGCAGTTGTCCGTCGCGGTCGGACGGCCGGTGGCCGCAGGATCGGTGGACTGTCCCATGGCGATTTGCCGGTCTGCGGGACGCGTCAAGAACCGGGGCGCTTCGCCATCCGTGACCGTCACGGTAAAGCTGCACACGGCCACCGGCGCGGACGGCGCACCCGCCCACAACGTGCAGGTCACGGTGTTCGTGCCCACGGGGAACTCGCTGCCCGAGGCGGGCACGCACACCAGCGTGGTTCCCGCGCCGTTGCGAACGGTCGGCGTGAACGTGACCTTCGCGCCGCAGCGGCCAGCGTCATTCCGCACCGTCTGATTCGCGGGACAGATGATTTGCGGCGCCAGCGCGTCGCCGAGGAACAGGCTGTGGCTGCCACCGCCCGCAACGACGAGCACGCCGGACGCCATGATCGCGGCGGGTGGTGCCAGCACCCGGAAAACAACCACCGCGCCCCCGTCCACCACCACTGGCGTCGGCACAAGCCGGTCGATGAATGTCCCGTCGCCCAACTGCCCGAAGCCATTCCAGCCCATCGCCCACAGCGTCCCGTCGTTCTTTACGAACAGGCTGTGATCGGCCCCGCCTGCCACCACGAGCACGCTGCTCGCCACCTGCACGGGCGTGGTGCGTTGGAGCTGGGTTCCGTCACCCAGTTGCCCGCGGTCGTTGTTCCCCATCGCCCACAGCGTTCCGTCGGTCTTGATGAAGAGGCTGTGCGCGGAACCGGCCGCCACGGCGCGCACGCCGCTGACTACGAGCACGGGCGTGTTCTGTTGCGCGGCCGAGCCGTCGCCCAACTGCCCCTCGGTGTTGCGGCCCATCGCCCACAACGTGCCGTCAATCTTCAGGAACAAACTGTGCGCCTCGCCCGCCGCCGCCTGCTGCACGCCGCTGGCAATCAGCACGGGACTCGTGCGCGCGCTGGTCGTGCCATCGCCCAACTGACCGGAGGAATTGTCACCCATCGCCCACAGCGTGCCGTCCCGTTTCACGAACAGGCTGTGCCCGCCACCCGCCGCCGCCGTCGCCACCGCGCTGGCCACGGCCACCGGGTTGCTGCGATTGATCAAAGTGCCGTCACCCAACTGCCCGAAGGCATTGCCGCCCATCGCCCACAGCGTCCCGTCACGTTTCACGAACAGACTGTGCAACGCCCCGGCCGTCACCTCCGCCACGCCGGTCGCGACCGGCACGGGCGTGCTCTGGTCCACGCCGGTCCCGTCGCCCAACTGCCCCAGTTGATTGGCGCCCATCGCCAGGAGCGCGCCGTCGCGCTTCACGAACAAGCTATGCCCCACCATCGCATCGCCCCCGGCCGCCGCCGCGGCGACCTCGCTCGCCACGGGCACCGGCACGGGCCGGCCAAACGGCGAACCCGGCAGCGTTGTCCCGTCGCCCAACTGCCCGAGCCGGTTGTCGCCCAGCGCCCACAGCGTCAGGCTCAGCGGCCGCGCAACTGTGATCGTAAAGGTCTGCGTCGCGCTGTGGTCCACGCCGTCGTGCTCAGTGCCCCCGTCGTCCTGCACGTAAACGGACACCGTGGCCGTGCCAATCCCGCTGGCCGCCGGGGTGAAGGTCAAAGTGCCATCCGCGCCCACGGCGGGCTGGACGGCGAACATGCTGTTGCTGTTGTTCATCACCAGAAAGCTCACCATCTGCCCGGATTCATTGGCCGGCCCGGCGCTGAGCATCGTCGCCCAGCCCGGCACCACCTGCGCGCCTGAATTCTCGATCACCGTCTGGTTGGGACCCTTGGTGAAACCCGGCGCGTCGTTCACCGGGTTCACCGTCACCACGAACGTGTTCGTCACCGCCAGGCTGCCCCCGTCCGTTGCGCTCACGGCAATCTGGCTCGTCCCGTTGCCGTCGGGCGCGAAGGCCAGCGTCAGGTTCGTCCCCTGCGTGATCGTCGCCGTCACCAGCGCCGTGTTCGTGTTCCCGACCACCGCGTAGATCAGGCTCGCGGCCGGCGTTTCCGTGTCGGTGAAGACGGCCGTGAGATCGCGCACCACGTTCGCCGCGTCCTCGTTCACCGCAAAATCCACGATGGGCCCGGCCACGGTCGGCGCCGTGTTCGGCAACACATACGTGAACAGCGTGTTCGCCCCATTGGGGCCAACCGGGGTGGTGACGACCACGCTCGCGGTGCCGGCGGCGCCCGCCGGGGTGGTGCAGGTGATCGTCGTGGCGTTGACGACCACGACACTCGTCGCGGCGGCGCCGCCGATGGTCACGCCCGTGGCCCCGGTGAGGGCCGTGCCGGTGATCGTCACGCTCGTGCCGCCCGCCGGGCTGCCGCTGGTGGGAGCTATGGCGGTCACGGTGGGCGCGTCCGGGGCGTTAAAACCTGCCGCCAGCGCCACGAGGTAGGCGTTGACCGCCGGGTCATTGGTCGGGACCGATGCGATCAATGGCAGGTGGGTAAGATAGAGGTTGTCCCAGACCTGCAACGCCCGCTTCTGGTTGGCCAAAAACATCCACTCCGCATCCAGCATGATCCAAGTGAGCTTCTCCATCGAGAGGACCAACTTTCCGGCCGCCGCTTCTTCTGCCGTTTTCCGGGGGGACGATTTTCAGCCGCGGCGTGGTCAGGAGCAGGAGCAGGTCGCTGAATCGCCTCTCGGCATCCGCCTTGATCTTGGCGATGAACGAGGGTGATTTCATGTCGTCCTTGGTGATCGTCCCCACGAAGTTTTGAATGTTGAGTTCGATCGACTTCAGTAGCTTCAGTTGCAAATTCGGTGAATTCAGCAACACGCCCTTGGGGGCAAAGGCATTGGCCCAAATTCCGCAAATCTCCGCATCCACCAACGAGGAAGACAGCGGTGGGACGTTGGAAACAATGCTCGGCGCAGAGATGGGATACAGGGCCATGTTGGTCGCCTCGGTCCGGCACAGGAAGGCCGCCAGACGGGCAACGATGGCCTGAACTGTATCCACGCTCTGAGCCACCGAGACCGTGGTGCTCGGGCTGTTGGCCGGGGCGAGGTTCCCGGCCACGTCACTCGCCGTTCCGGCGGCAATCGTGATGCCCAAGGTCCCCGCACCCGTGATGCTGCTGATCGTCACCGTGCGCGTCGTGCCCGTGCCCGCATCCACCGTCACCGTGCCGTTGGCCGTGCCGGTTTTGTTCAAGGTGATGTTCCCCACGGCCAGGGTGCTCGCGTTAAACGCCGCGTCCGCATACGTCACGGTGTAGGTGATGGGACCGGCCGTCGTGCTGCTGGCGGAGGGGGCGCCGACGCTGATCGTCGGGGCCGTCGTGTCCACGAGGACCGTCGTCGTGGTGGGCGGCGTGAAGGTGAGCGTGGCGGCCGTGGTGCCCGCCTTGATCGAGCCGTCGTTGAGCGCCAACGGCGACGTGGAGGCGATGCCGTCCGTGTCCGTGTCCCCGGCCAACACGGTGTAGGTGAAGACCAGCGCGGTGCTGCCGCTGCCGCTGGCGTAGGTGGCGTTGACGGACGAGGCGCCGATGGTCAATGGCAACGTCGGCGTCCCGTCGATGGTGTCCACCGTCACCGCGGCGCTGAAGTTCACCGTGAAGCTCAGGCTCTGCCCCGCCTGGTAGCTCCCCGCAGACGGCCCGGTCGCGCCGGTGATGGTAAGCGCGGCGGCCACAAATTCATCCGCGCCGATGTCAGGCGTGGTGGCGCTGCGCGACTGGCCGTCGAAGTCGGCGGGCACGGCGGGCAAGGGGCGACCGGCGTTGTTCGCCGGGCTGGTGACGGGAATGTGCAGGTCCACGGTCGTCGCATCGCCGGTGGGATTCAGAAAGAGCGGGTCGGTGTTCAGGCTGTTCGCGTCCTGCCCGGTCACGGTCCTCCAGGCGGCGAGGCTGGTGACGTCGGCGCCATTGTAGAAACCGAATACGCCGCCGGTGCCGCTGGCGAGGAAGAGGTTGCCGTCTGCCATCAGTCCGGTGGGGTTCACGGTCGTGCCGCCGTAGGTCACGGCGTAGTGCTTGCCAGTGGCCGTGCCGCTCCTGCTGCGGGCGTTGACGAAGATGTTGTTCTTGTAAGTGCGGGCGTTGCTCACACCCGTCGAGTAAAAAGCGTAGGAGTTGCCCGCGCCCGAGGTCTGCGTGCCGCCGACATAGACGGAGTTGTGGTAGAAGTTCCGGCCCTCGCTTACGGAGTAGTCATAAATGCCGTACAGCGAGCCTGCGGATATCTCAGAGGCGCCGCTCGCATCAAAACCCACGCACACTATGTTGTTCTGTGCCTTAAAATCTCCAGCGACAAACATCATACCAATCGGGCTAATGTTTGGGAGGGTGTTGGCGCCCGTGATGCTATGCACCAGATTCCGCGAAATATCATGCCCATCGGTGGCTCCCCCATAGAAATATATCCCGGTTGGGCTAGAATTTCCGGCAGCGGCGCTGCTGGCGATCGAATGCACGGTGTTTTGCGCGATGGTTTGGCCTGCCACGAGAGAAGAAGTCACGCGGTGGAAGATGCCAGCGATAACGGCTACATCAGAATATCGGTCCCGGCGCGCCCCGGAAATGTTGCGGACAGTGTTGCCCGTGATGGTGTTCAACCCGGCTCTGGTGCAGATGCCGCAAGTAAGATCACCCTCGCTGCTGGTAACCCCCTTGTAGTTATTGTTGAGGTTGGCCACCGTGTTGCCCGTGATGATCGCGCTAGTAGGGCTTCTACTTTGAATACCCACGACAAACTGAAAAGAAAAGACACCACCGGCAGTGGGTGTTGCCGCGGTGCTGGAGTTGATGCTGTTCGCGGTGGTGGTGCTGCCCACGGTGTTGTTGCTGATGGTGTTCGCCCCGGCGGTGACATCGATGCCTACAACCGAGGCCCTTCCACTGTTAATCGACGTGGCGACCGTGATCGAACCAATGGCGTTGCCCACGATAGCCACCGTGCCGCTGCTCGCCGAGCTGATGCCGGTGCTGGTGCCGTTACTAGCATAGGTGACGGAGACCGACCCAGTCCCGGTGCCGCTGCCGATGGTATTGCCCGTCGCCGTGCCAATGTTCACCGAGCCGGCCTCCACATGAATCCCCAACCAAGCCGACCCTCCGGCGCTAAGCGTCCAGACGAAATTCCGGATGGTATTCCCCTGCACGCTGCTCGGCGTGATGGTGCCAACATTGAGCCGGATACCTTGGAAATAATTCAACACCGTCGTGCCGGTCGTCGTCCATTTCTGCGTGGTGACGGCGGCACCGGGCGAATCCCCGCCGATGAAGTTGCCCGTCACGGTGAAGTTGTTGCCGGAGGCATTGTTGACGTAGATCGCCTGGGTGTTCACCGGCACGGAACTCGTGCCGGCGGCCGCGCGGGTGGCGGTCTGGTAAAAGCTGTTGCCGGTGAGGGTCCAGTCGGTGTTGCCGGCGTCGAGCCGCACGCCCGCCGCGTCCACGAGGGCGGCGTAGAAATTGAAGATGTTGCAGTTGGAGACCGTGTTGCCGCTGTTGTTCTGCGCCGTGGTGCCGGTGGAGCCGGCCGCGTAGATGCCGTTGGCCGGAGTGCTCGCGCCGTCGCCGATGTCGCAGTGGTCGATCGTGTTGTTGTCGTTGCCGTTCGCGCCCGTGGTGGTGCTGAAGACGACCGTGCCGCTGTTGGTGCTGGTGTTCACGCCCCGGAGCGTGGTGTAGGTGATGGTGTTGCCGCCGGCCTCATTGATGAGACGCAGCGCCACGCCGCTGGCGCTGGTGTTCGCGATGGTGAGCTGCGAGGCCGCCCCGCCGCCGCTCCCGGCATTGCTCCCCACGCCGCCGGGCCGCCCGTCGATGGTCACAAACTGCGCGCCATTCAAATCCACCGTCGTCGTGCCCGCGCTGCTGAGGGAGAGCGCCGTCGCACCGCTGGCCGGGCGGATGGTGAGGGTGTTCATCGCGCTCGCGCCAGTGAGCGCCGGGACGGTGAGCGGGAAGGTCTCCACGGTGCCGAGGTAGGCGGGCTGCAGCTCCAGCACAAGCGCCCCGCCCAGCGTCTGCATCTGGATGTCCACGATGGCGGCACCGATGCTGGTGTAGTCCCCGGTGGGACCGACAGACTTCGTGCCCGAGAGCGGGGCCGCATTCGCCGGTCCGGCGCCCAGGCCCAGACACAACAGGGCGCCGAGGAGCAGCGCGGACCAGCCCCGGCGGAGACCGGCGGGCAAGCGGGGTTGGCGGAGGGACGGCACATTCACAAGGTGGCGCTGCCGGTGCAGGATGGAGGATAGGTTCATGGCTGTTCTGGTTGAGGAATCCGACTTGGGGGGCAAAAACTGGCAACGAAGGGGGGCTGGGCGGGTCTGGGATGGGGAGACATGACTCGGACCGGAGAACGGCGCGGTCGCGGCAGAGCGAGGGGAACTCCCGGGAAACATCGCGAACTTCTGGCCGACAGGCATCCTTGCGCCATCGAAACCATCGCCCGCCCCGCGAAAGTGATCTGGAAACGCTCCGCTCCGAACTGGGGCAACGGAAGTCACCCCGGCCACCGCGAACCTTCGCCGGAACCGTCTCTGGCCTGACACGCACATAATCCGACCTGAAACTCCCGGCAAAACGCGGTGCTCCGCAGCTTGCTCGAAGATTAACGCGCGCAGCTAAACACGCGCTGAAGAGATTGCCAACCGCCAATTGCGTTTAAAAAAAGCTTCGGGGCGGGAAACATTGGCTTTCCGCCCGTTTCCGCGCCGAAAAGAGCCGCAAAGGCCGCGGCTCAACACGGCACTGCCACCTCTCCGCGCCAGCGATGGTAGGGCGCGCCTGTCCCCAGCGCACCGCGGGTCGCAGCCATCGTCCCTGGCCTCGGCAGCGGCGCGCACGGAGTGACGCGCCCTACCCACCGTCACGGAGTCCCCACGTCCCGAGCGACCGGGACGGTCGCGCGCCGGACCGCGGGCGCCGGTGGGGGGCAGGCTTCCAGCCTGCCGGTTCGGGCGGCATCCGTGCCGCCTGTTCCTTTGGCGGTGGTGGGGCACGACGGGAACGATGACTCGGGGCATGGATGCCCCGTCACTGGCAGGCAAGGATGCCTGCCCCACGGCGGCGGTTGGGTGGGCGTCCCGCCCGCCCGCTCTGGAGTGCGGTGACTCGTCACCGCTTTCCCAAGGCGACTCGTCGCCGTCGAGCTGCCGAGGTCGTGCCCACGCAAAGGGGCGTTCCCGGCTCGCGCCAGCGGTGGCATGCCCGCGCGTCCGCGCCTGCCAGGTCATTCGACGGCGACCAGTCGCCTCGCCAAAGCGGTGACGAGTCCCCGCACTCCACGCCGGACTCCGCACGGCGGACGGGACGAGTCGGCAGGCCGCGTCTGTCCCCAACGCGCCGGAAGCGTGGCAATCATCCGGCCGGAGCGGCGGGGTGAGGACACCCGCGCCCTACCGTGGTAGGGACGCGCTGCGCGCGTCCGTAACCTCCGCCCCACCGCGCCCGATCCCCCGGGCGCGTTCGCACTCACTCACTTCCCGCGCGGAAAAGGTTACGGCCGGGCGGCAGTCCGGCGCTATGGGGGGCGACGTGAACACGCCTGCGGCCCGTGCGTGGATGGCGGCCAACGGCACGCCGCTGTGGATTACCGGCGCGTTGCGGTTTGAGACCGAGAACGCCCTGCGACTCGCCCGGTTTCGCGACAAGCTCACGCTGCCGGAATTGCAGCAGGCCCTCGGAGAGATCGCGGCGGATTTTGCCAGCGGAATACTCGTGGCCTGCGAAATTCCCGCCGAACTTCACTGACCGGAATGCCGCCGCCTGAGCGCCGCCCATACGCTTCAGCTTGGCTGCCGGGCCTACGACATCACCCATGTCGCCGGGGCCGTGGTGTTAGCGGCCGACAGCTTCCTGAGTTTCGATCTGCACCAGCGGAGCTTGGCGCGGGCGGCGGGCTTGGTGGTCGGGCCGTGAGGGGCATGCCAAATTCATGCGCCGCGCGCCCGTAGCCGCCGACGGGAGGAGGCGGATTCCCTGAGAACGTCCGCCGAATCCGCCTCCTTCCGTCGGCGGCTACGGGCGTCTCTCCAGCGTGAAAGCCACGTCCGACACGAGCTTCACGGTCTTGCCCTACGGTGGCGATGCGAACACGCCGCCGGGGCAGTGATGGGAAGGAACCAAGTCCCGACCGGGACGGCAAACCCTCGTGCCGATGACCCGGTCGTCCCTGCGGGACTTGCGAATTGAATCACCCCCTACCCAGCACCCAAGAGTGCTCGGCTATTCTCGATCGTCCCTCCGGCACGTCCAAAACCGTGCCGCTGTCGCTGCCAGAAACTGAGCTGCACCTCTCCGTGCTCCCACCTCTCCCACCTCTCCCACTCCCCCCATCCGCCCGCCCCCATCCCCCAGGCCCACGCCTCCGCTCATCCCCCGATGCGCGACATCTCCACCTTCGGCAGCGCCGTCGTGTTGGCCGAGCGCAACTCCGAGTAGCGATCCCCCCGTCCCCGCCACACGCGCGTGATCGCTTCTGCGATGGCCCGGTCCCCTGCCCCGCCGCGCAGCAACGCCCGCAAATCGGTCCCGTCTGTCGCGAACAAACAGGTGTACAGCCGCCCCTCCGAGGATACCCGCGCCCGCGTGCAGTCGCCGCAGAACGGTTCGGTCACGGAGGAGATGACACCGATCTCGCCGCCACCAGCCACATGCCGATAGCGCCGCGCGACCTCGCCGCGATAGGACTGCGGCACCGTTTCCAGCGGCATCTCCGCCGCAATGCGCGCGATGATCTCCGCCGCCGGCACCACGTCGTTCATCCGCCAGCCGTTGGTGTTTCCCACATCCATGTACTCGATGAATCGCAGCGCAAAATCCGCCCCGCGAAACTGCCGCGCCATCGGCAGGATGCTGTCCTCATTCACCCCGCGTTTGACCACCATGTTGATCTTGAGGGGGCGAAAGCCCGCCGCCCGCGCCGCCTCGATCCCCGCCAGCACGCGCGCCACCGGAAAGCCCACGTCGTTCATCGCCGCAAACACGTCGTCGTCCAGCGAATCCAGACTCACCGTCACCCGGTGCAACCCGGCGGCGCGCAACGCCCCCGCCTGCGCCGCCAGCAGCGAGCCGTTCGTCGTCAAGGTCAGATCGCGAATGCCCGGCACCGCGGCGAGCATCGCCACCAAGGTCGGCAGATTCCGTCGCAGCAAGGGTTCGCCGCCCGTTAGCCGGATTTTCTCCACGCCCAGTCCCGCGAAAATTCCCGCCAGCCGCGTGATCTCCTCGAAGGTGAGCAATTCCTCCCGCGGCAGAAAGCGGAAGTCCGCGCCGAACACCTCGCGCGGCATGCAGTAGGTGCAGCGGAAGTTGCAGCGATCCGTCACCGACAGGCGCAGATCGCGCAGCGGTCGGTTCCGGGTGTCGGCAAGACGTTCGTTCATCGGGGGCCGACGCTAGCGGCGCAAATCCCGCGTGGCAATTTCCGCGACACCAGCAGGCCGCGTCGGCGATCGGTTCTGGTTCGTGTTGGTTGCGGCACCTAAGCTTTTCCTGCCGTCGGCTCTTACACCGGCTGCAGGCGCTCCACCGCCTCCTGAAAATCCGCGGGCCACGGCGCCTGGAAAACCTTCTCCTCGCCCGAGCGCGGATGCGTGAAGGCAAGCTGCCGTGCGTGCAGCAACTGGCGCGGCGCGGTGTAGCCGGTGAGTTCGAGCAGCAGCGCGCTCGGGCGTTTGCCGTAAATCGTGTCGCCCACGACCGGGTAGCCGAGGTGCTGAAAATGCACGCGAATCTGGTGCGTGCGGCCCGTGTGGATCGTGGCTTCGACCAGCGTCGCGTGATTCAGGCGCGACGCCACGCGATAGGTGGTCCAAGCCTCGCGGCCCTCGCCGTTGGTGACGGCCATGCGCTTGCGATGCGTGGGATGCCGCGCGATGGCGGCACGGATTTCGCCCCGCGAATTCGGCACCTCGCCGCACACGATGGCGTGGTAGGTCTTCTCGACCGTGCGCCCCGCGAACTGCGCCTGCAGCGCGACGTGCGCGACATCGTTCTTCGCCACGACGAGGCAGCCGCTGGTTTCCAGATCGAGCCGATGGACAATGCCCGGCCGCGCCACGCCGCCGATGCCGCTGAGCTGGTCGCCGCAATGATGCAGCAGCGCGTTCACCAGCGTGCCATCCTCGTGCCCGTGCGACGGATGCACGACCAGATCAGGGGGCTTGTTGATGACGATCAGATCGGCGTCCTCGTAAATCACCGTGAGGGGAATGTCCTGCGCCTCGGCCTTCGCCGGCCGCGGCTCGGGGAAATGGATGATCACCTTTTCGCCCGCGCGCGGCGCGTGGGTTTGCTTGACCGGCGCGCCGTTCACCAGCACGCGCCCCTCGTCGATCAGTCGCTGAAAGGTGCCGCGCGAAACCTCGGACAGTTGCCGCGTGAGATATTTGTCCAGCCGGTCGTCGGGAAGCGAATGTTCAACCGTGAAGCTTTCAGTGGGTTTGGGCATGGGCTGGCAAACGAACGGCGGACGACCACCTCACCGACCCGGTTTCGGGCGGGCGGCCAGCCGCGAGCAATACCAGTAAAAACCCGCGCCCGCCGCGAGGATCAGAATACTGACCGACTGCCCCGGTGTCAGCACGCCGAGGAGGAGGCGCACCGCGTAATCGCCGCGGAACGACTCGATCACCGCGCGCAGCACCGCGTAAATCAACAGGTAGCAGGCGAACACCTGACCATCGAATTTCTTCCGGCGATAAAACCATTCCAGCCCGGCGTAGAGCGCGAAGTTCAGCACCGATTCGTAGAGCTGCACCGGATGCACGCCCACGCCCTGCGTCGCGTGACCCTCGGGAAAATGGATGGCCCACGGCTGCGCACATTCGCGCCCGAAACAGCAGCCCGTCATCAGGCAGCCGAGCCGTCCGAACGCGTGCCCGAGCGCGATGCTCGGGGCCATGGCATCGCCGATCTTCCAGAGCGGCAGCTTTTTGCGCCACAGGATGATGATGGCCAGCGTCACCGCGCCAATCAGCCCGCCGTAGAAGACCAAGCCCGAGCGTTGGAGCAAAATGTCGAGCAGCGGTTTGCCGGCGAACTCCTCTTTCCAAAACGTGATCACATACAACGTCCGCGCCCCGACCAGCGCGCCGACCAGAATCCAGAAGCTCAGGTCCACGATGGTGTCGGACGAGATCCCCCGCTGCTCCGCCCGGCGGCGCGCCGTCCACAGGCCCGCGAGAAAACCCGTGGCGACAAAAATGCCGTACCAATGGACTTCGAGGCTGCCGATTCTAAAGGCGATAGGATGCACGAGGGCCGGACGGTAGTTGCGGCTGCGGCGGGTGACAAGGTGGAAGCCGGAACGGCAGGGCGTGGGGCGCAGCTCGACACTGCCCCCGACGCGGCATCGCAGCCCCGCCGCCGCGCCGATCTCCGATCCGGCTCGCAGACCCACCGAGCGAGCAGCCCGCCGGGTCGGAGACCGGCGTTCCGGGGGCAGCGCCCGGATGCACCCGGGCGTAGAGCGCATTCCAGTTTCCTGCAACCAGCAGTGCGAGTGGGAGCAGTCCCGCAGGGACAAAGGAAAATAGCCCAGCACTTCAGTGCTGGGTTGGCGACCGGGGAACCAAAAAGTCCCGGCAGGGACGACAGAAGGCGTGGACGCGCATTTTCGGTCGTCCCTGTCGGGACTTGGTTCGCCACCGCCGCGGACCCAGCACAGAAGTGCTGGGCTATGATCTCTCGCCCGCCGGGCTGGCACGAGGGACCGGCCATGGGCAATAAACTGGAATGCCCCGCCCATCGCCATGCCCGCAAAAACCCCTTGCACCATTTCCATGATTCGGTAATTTCTGCCGCGACAGAAACTAACGAATCCATGAAAGCTCTCAGTCAGGTGCAGCAAAAGTTTGTCCTCCATTGGGGCGAAATGGGCACGCGCTGGGGCATCAACCGGACGGTGGCCCAGATTCACGCGCTCCTTTTCATCTCGCCCGTCCCGCTCAACGCCGAGGACATCGCCGACACGCTCACCGTCGCCCGCTCGAACGTCAGCACCAGCCTCAAGGAACTCCAGGCCTGGGGGATCGTGCGGCTCGTGCATGTCATGGGCGACAAGCGCGACCATTTCGAGAGCATGAAGGATGTCTGGGAGATGTTCCGCGTGGTGCTCGACGAGCGCAAAAAGCGCGAAGTCGATCCCATGCTCACCGTCCTGCGCGACTGCATCATCGAGGCCGAGAAGGACAAGCAGGCCGACGAACACACCGAGGCGAAACTGCGCGAACTGCTCGAGTTCTTCGAGACGACAACCGGCTGGTATCAGCAGGTGCGGGCGCTGCCCACGCCGGCCCTGACCCGCTTCATGAAGCTGGGCGACAAGGTCCGCAAAGCGCTCGGCCTGGGCGAATAGCCGGCCCGGCGGTTCATTTTTTTGCAGTCGAAATTCTGTAACTACTGAAATTCCAGACTATACGGGCGAATCGGGGCAACCAAGGCCGCCTGCGCCCGGAAAAGGTTCACCATGAAAACACTCGCTGAAAACGGTCGGGGCTGGTTCGGAAAATTGCTGCTGTGGCTGGGCTGGCTGGCGCGGGAAGAGGACACCCGCCGCATCGCCCGCCCGGCCCCGCCGCACCGCCGCACCATCGTCTTCCTCGAACTGCCGTGAAACATCGCGTGGCCCGGATAATTCGCGCGCGTCGCGTAGCGCAGGCTTCCCAGCCGGCTGTATCGCGGGTTTCCAAACCCACGACCCGTCCGGCGAGGCCGACACCCTGCCGACTTGGAAGTCGGCGACACAGCAGGTTTGGAAACCTGCGCTACAGGGGCGCGCGGCACCCGGCTGCAAGAGAGCTGAGTATAATCCGCGCGAAGACGTAACAATTCAGTCGAGCCGATTTTCTTAAACCACAGAGACACGATGCACACAGAGGAAGACAGGGACCCGCTAATCAATCTTCCTTCACTGCTTGGTGACTTCGTCGGGGCGCCGCCCTCCCCGATTTTTCTCTGTGTCCATCGTGTCTCGGTGGTCTCAACTTCCGTTCCGACTGCATAGACACGGCTAGCACCACCCTCGCCATGAAACTCTCCGACCTGTGGAACTGGAACGGCACGATTGGCCGGCGCGGCTATCTGCTGTGGGGCGTCATCCTGTTCGCGATGAAGTGCAACTTGGACCGCTTCCTCTTCCTCCAAGTCTTCGATGCGTCATGGAACCTGCTCGATTATCTCAAATGGAACTTCCCGTCGCCGTCGCTGGGATCGCCGGACATGCTGCGCGAGCACGGCTGGCAACTACTGTGCGCGGCCCTGCCCTTCCTCTGGGCGGGCGTGGTGCTCACGATCCAACGGCTGCGCTCGGCGCGGCTGCCGCTATGGCTCGCGGTGCTCTTCGTCGTGCCAGTGGTGAAATGGTTTCTCTTCCTGCTCGCGAGCCTCGTGCCGCGTCGCGAGGCGTCGCCCGTGCTGACGCAGCCCGATCCCGCGACGGGCGCGGCGTGGCGCGTGTTCCCGCGCAGCCGCATGGGCAGCGCGCTGGCGGCGGTCGGAATCTCGGCGCTGATCACCGTGGCGATCACGGCCATCGGCGCGGGCTTTTTGAAAAACTACGGCTGGGGCTTGTTTGTCGGCGTGCCCTTCATGACCGGCTTTCTCGCCGCAATTATCCACGGCGCGACCCAGGTGCGGCGGATGGGCGAGAGCTTGGCCGTGGCGGCGCTCGCGGTGACGATTGCCGGCGTGGGGTTTTTGCTGTTCGCGATTGAAGGGCTGATCTGCATCGCGATGGCGGTGCCGCTCGCCTTGCCGCTGGCGGTGATCGGCGGACTCGCCGGCCATTCCGCGCAACCGGCGCGCTGGCGGAGTGGTTCGCCGCAGGTGGCGTGCGCAGCGTTTCTTGCGCTGCCGGCGATGCTCGGGGTCGAGCGACTCGGAGACACAGAAGCCCCGCTGCTGACGGTGAAATCCGCCATCGAAGTAAACGCGCCGCCCGCACGAGTGTGGCGGCATGTCGTGACTTTCAGCGAACTGCCCGCGCCGACCGAATGGCTGTTCCGCGCGGGCATCGCGTATCCGCTGCGCGCGGAAATTCAGGGCACCGGGCCGGGCGCGATCCGGCATTGCGTGTTCACGACCGGGCCGTTTGTCGAACCGATCGAGGTGTGGGATGAGCCGCGGCTGCTGCGGTTCAGCGTCACGTCCAATCCCGCACCGATGCAGGAATGGACGCCGTATCGCGAGATTCATCCGCCGCATCTGAAAGGCTTTCTCGCGTCGGAGCGAGGGCAGTTTCTGCTGACCAAGCTGCCCGGCGGCCGCACGCGCCTCGAAGGCACGACGTGGTACCGGCACCACATGTGGCCGGTCGCCTACTGGCAGATATGGTCGGATGAAATCATCCATCGCATCCATCTGCGCGTGCTGCGACATGTGCAGGCGCTGGCGGAGGCGGGGTGAGGGGAGGCAAAGATGACGAAAGAGATGAGTCAGCTTGGAGTTCATCTCCTCACCTGGCCGCAGCGCATCCTGCTCACAGCGGTCGCGTTCGGTGGCTCGACGCTTTACGCCTTGAGCTTCGCGAATGTCCCCGAGCGCACGCGCTGGCTGCCGGTGGCAGCGGCGATTGGCATCGCGGCGGGCGTGTCGTGGATCGTGTTTGGTCTCGTGCTGCTCGGGGTCACGCGGCGTCGTCCGTCGGTCTGGCATTGGGCGGATGTCTGCCTGCGAACGATGGCAGTGGGCATGGCGATCAAGATGACCACGGTGCTGGCGAACCTCATCGCGCCACCGGCGGCGGGCTTTCATCTCGCGGTGCTGGTGGCCGCCAACCTCGCGATGGCGGCGATGTTTGTCGCGCAGGCGCGCCCGCTCGGCGTGAACGTGCGGGCGGGACTGGGGCTGTGGTTCGGCGTGCTGAATGGCGTTTTCACCGTGGTGCTGGCGGGCCTGCTCGCCGGACGCTGAAGGAGGAATGCGATGACGCTCACCATGACCGGACGGCTCGCCGAGTGCGTGCTGCTCGCGTATCGAACGCCCGCCGCGAGCGTGCGCGCGCTCGTGCCGACCGGACTGGAGTTGGTGACACACGGCGACTGGGCCTTCTGGAACATCGTCGTCTGCCGCGTCGCCGATATGCGTCCGGCGGGCCTGCCGGCGTGGCTTGGGATCAGCTATTCGCATGTCGCGTACCGCCTGTATGCGCGGGCGCGCACGGCGGATGGCGCGAATGTCGAGGGCCTCCATTTTCTGCGCAGCGACGCGGACAATGCGTTGATCGCCGGCGCTGGGAACTGGTTCAGCGATTTCCGTTTTCATCGCGCAGCCATTGATTTGCAGGCGACGAGCTCGGCGGTGGAATTGCGAGTGGCTTCGCGTACTGACCGAAGGGGCGACGCGAGTCTTTCCGCCCGGGAAATTCCCGTCGCGGAACTGGCCCCCGGCTCGTGCTTCAACAAGGTCGCGGAAGCAACGGCGTTTCTGAAGTACCGCCCGCTGGGTCTCGCCGTCGATGCGCGCAACACCACGCTGAAGCTGGCCGAAGTGTTCCGCGACGAGCAGCAATGGCGGGAGCACCCGCTGCGGGTAAGGGCGGCGCACTGGCAATTTCTCGACGACCTCGGCCAGCACGAGGCGAAAATCGAGTGCGCCACACGCGTCGCGCCGATTGACTACCGCTGGCGGCTGGGGCGGCGGGCGGTTCTCGCTGCTCGCAGTTCGGAGTCCCGGCTTCAGCCGGTAAGCCGCTGATTCGACAGCACCGCGGGAAGGCTCCTGCCACGCCGCGCCAACCCACGCCCCGCCGCCTGAGGCGGAACTCCGAACCAGGGGTCGCTCGCAATTTTTCGCGTCCCGCGGTCCCTCGTCCGCTGCGGGAAAAATGTGTTGAGTTTCAGGGCATCGCTACCCAGATTCCGCCCGCATTGTCGGCCTTTCCCGGAGCCTTTGACACCTCACACCACGGCCATCTGCCGCGTGTTGACACGACCGGGACGGCCTTCCGAAAACACTGAACCAACACATCCTGCAACCATGTCCACGCTCACCGTTAAACCCGCCGGCTCCTGCGCTTACGATCTGCTCGCCCTCGGCGAAATCATGCTCCGCCTCGACCCCGGCGAAGGCCGCGTCCGCACCGCGCGCGAATTCAAAGTCTGGGAAGGCGGCGGCGAATACAACGTGGCGCGCGGCCTCCGGCGCTGCTTCGGCTTCAAAACCGCCGTCGCCACCGCGTTCGCCGACAACGACGTGGGCCGGCTGCTCGAGGACTTCATCCTCCAGGGCGGTGTCGATACGCAGTTCATCAAGTGGGCGAAGTTCGACGGCATCGGGCGCGACGTGCGCAACGGCCTGAACTTCACCGAGCGCGGCTTCGGCGTGCGCGGCGCCGTCGGCACGCCCGACCGCGGCCACAGCGCGGCGTCGCAGCTCAAGCCCGGCGACTTCGACTGGGACCACATCTTCGGCAAACTCGGCGTGCGCTGGCTGCACACCGGCGGCATCTTCGCCGCGCTCTCGGACACCACGCCGCAACTCGTCATCGAGTGCGTCAAGAAGGCCAAGCAATACGGCACCATCGTCTCCTACGATCTCAACTACCGCCCGTCCCTCTGGAAAAGCATCGGCGGCCAGAAGCGCGCGCAGGCCGTCAACAAGGAGATCGCCAGCTATGTCGATGTCATGATCGGCAACGAGGAGGACTTCACCGCGTGCCTCGGCTTCCATGTGGAAGGCGCGGACGAGAGCCTGCTGCACATCGACGTGAGCGCCTTCAAGCGCATGATCGAAACCGCCGTGAAGACCTTCCCGAACTTCAAGGCCACCGCCACCACCCTGCGCGCCGCCAAGACCGCGACCATCAACGACTGGAGCGCCATCGCGTGGATGGACGGCAAGTTCTTCCAGAGCCGCGAATATCCCGACCTCGAGATCCTCGACCGCGTCGGCGGCGGCGACAGTTTCGCCTCGGGCTTCATCTACGGCCTGATGACCAGCGGCGACCCGCAGAAAGCCGTGGAATACGGCGCGGCCCACGGCGCGCTCGCCATGACCACCCCCGGCGACACCTCGATGGCGGACAAGGGCGAAGTCGAGAAGCTCATGAAAGGCGGCGGCGCCCGCGTGCAGCGGTAACGAAACGAAAACAACCACCGCCCTCCCCTGCCCCGCCCGCAACGGCGGGGCTTTTTATTTTGGTCCGCGAAGACACGCACTCCGGCGACCTCCGATCAATTCAGCACAACTCCTCGTTGCTCCGCCTCCGCGCGCCGGTTAAGAATTGCCGCGCCTGATGAACCAACTCTATTTCGGCGACAATCTCCAAGTCCTGCGCGAACACCTCGCCGCGGAATCCATTGATCCCATCTACCTCGACCCGCCGTTCAACTCCAAGCGCGCCTACAATCTCCACTTCAATTCACCCAAGGGAAAACAGAGCGAGGCGCAGATCACGGCCTTTGAAGACTCGTGGCATTGGGGCGAACTGGACGAGCGCGAATTCGACGAACTGGTGCATGCGCCCAAGAACGACGTTTCCGAGATGGTGCAGGCGCTCCGCCGTTTCCTCGGCGAGAACGACATGATGGCCTGCCTCACCATGGTGGCCAACCGCCTGCTCCAGTTCCACCGCGTCCTCAAACCCACCGACTCGCAAAGCATTTGGTTCGCTTGCCGGAAGAATTTCCGCAAAATTGTTTCCGCGCTTAAATGCGAAACAGCATTGCAAACAACATGATTTTTGCACATGAAAATTCGGGAAATCATTCGGCAGATTGAAAACGACGGCTGGTTTCAGGTGCGCACACGCGGCAGCCATCGTCAGTATCATCATGCGGCGAAACCCAGCACGGTGACCATTGCCGGGCACCCCGGACAGGATCTACATCCAAAAACATTAACCAGTATCTTGCGACAAGCGGGACTCAAATGACTATGCGCTACACAATCATCATTGAACACGGGTCGGGAAGTTTTAGCGCCTACGCGCCGGATTTTCCCGGCTGCGTCGCAGCGGCAGATACGGAAATGGAAACGCTCGCGCTAATGAAAGAAGCCTTGGAAATGCACATCGAAGACATGCGCGAACGCGGCGAACCAATTCCCCAGCCAAGCGAAACTCGCGAAATCGAAGTGGCGGCGTGAAATTTGCGCAACTTAGCGTGAACCAGCACTACTTCGGCGATAATTTGCAGGTGCTCCGCGAGCACCTCGTGCCCGAATCCGTTTACCTCATCTACCTGGACCCGCTATACAAGTTCATAACCATCCGGATATTAGTCCCACAGCATCAACTGGTTACGAGAATAGGCAGCCTCATCTTGGGAGGTGAGATTGGCAAACAGTTCAGCCAGAGGGACTTGCTCAAACGCATTGACGCTCACAATCTGTAGCATTTGGGACAGACTCAAGTCCGCCCGGTGTTCCTTCCGGTGGATCGCGGCCAGGACATAGACACACACGGCGATCCACACCTGCGTCTTGACGGCGTTCTCACTCGTGCCGAGAAAGTGTTTGATCCGCAGGTTCTGTTTTATCCATTTGAAGAACAGTTCCACGCGCCAGCGGAGTTTGTACTGCCAAGTCCGTGAGATAGCCGACACTTTAACCTGGACCGTAGTCCGCAACGGGGTCGTGGAGGACGGGGAAGCCCCGAGCGCGGTCATGGAGTCAATGGGACTGAGTCGGACGTCCATCTATCCGTGGCTGCGGGAGTTTAAAGACAAGGGCTGGACGGCGCTGGCCGAACGGATTGCGCGGGGGCCGGAACCCAAACTGACGGAGAAGCAACGGCAACAGGTCCGGCGGTGGATTCTCGGCAAAGATCCCCGGCAATATGGGATGGACTACGGACTGTGGAGCCGCCGGATTGTGCAGACGCTGATTGCGGAGCGGATGCAAATCCAACTGGGTCTGACGGCGGTGGGCCGGTTGCTGGCCAGTCTGGAGATCACACCCCAGAAGCCGTTACGCCGGGCGTATGAACGGGATCCCAAACAGGTGCGGGCGTGGCTGGACGATCGCTATCCCGCGCTGAAACGACGGGCCGCGGCGCTCGGGGCCAAGATTTTCTTCCTCGCCGAGGCGGGCTTTCAATCCGACCCGAACCTGGGCCGCACGTATGGGGCGAAAGGTAAAACCCCAGTGGTCAAAACCTCCGGCCGCCGGCAGCGGATCAATGTGATCAGTGCCGTCAACTGGCGCGGAGAGTTCTGGGCGGCCACTTATGACGGCAAGCTCGACGCCCACTCCTTCGTGGCGTTCCTGAAGGATTTCATGAAGAGCCAAGGCGGGAAGATATTCTTGGTCCTCGACGGGCTGGCCGTGCATCACGCCAAACCCGTCCAAGAGTATCTGGCGGGCTTGGCCGGCCGCCTAGGGTTACACAAGCTGCCGCCCTACTGCCCGGACTTAAATCCGGAAGAATTTGTCCGGAGTCACATGAAAAACAACGGGGTCTCCAAGAAACCGCTGAAGAAAAGCGAGTCACTCCGCCAACGCATCGAGGAAGACCTGGTAAAGCTTCACGGCAAAGTGCCCTTGGTCCGGTCCTTTTTTGGTGCGGAGAGTGTCGTCTATGCTGCGGACTAGGCAGTAGCGGCAAAATCCCTCGGGCAAAATCGCCGGACACGGCCCCCCCGACGCGCCGTCCGTCGGATGGAGCGACGCCAACGCCGGGCGCGGCGTGCGACCGAGTGCCCCGGTGATTATCGCCTGGCCCAGGCCCAAACGTCTTCCCCGACTTCATGCACCGGTTCCGGGCCGAATGCCGAATCTGTTTTACGCGCCGACTTTTCCCGAAGTACGCTGGTTTATGGAAATCAGCCGACTATTGCTGTAAAGATGCCGTGAAGAAACCGATCCACCCATGAACCTTCATGTTTCTACATTGTGTTTGATGCTCGCGTTGTTGGCTGGCGGCCAAGCAGTCCGCGCCGCCACCTCCCGTCCCGCCGACCCCACCCCCGAGCAAATCCGCGACTACCAAACCCGCGCCGAGCGCGGCGACCCGGATGCGCAAAACGACCTCGGCTTTTACTTCGCCAATGGCCGGGGCGTGGCGAAAGACCTCGCGACCGCCGTGAAGTGGTATCGCAAAGCCTCCCTTCAGGGCCACGCAAACGCGCAGGTCAATCTGGGCATCTGCTATATCCGGGGCCGCGGCGTCGAGAAGAGCGAGACCGAGGCGGTGAGGTGGTTCCGCCTGGCCGCCGCGCAAAACCTCGCGCGCGCACAGTTCAATCTCGGTGTCTGCTATGCCTTCGGTCAGGGCGTGCCAAAAGATCCCGTCGAAGCCGCCAAATGGTATCGCCTTGCCGCCGAACAGCGCAGCGCCGAGGCCCAATACAATTTGGGCTTCTGCTATCTCACGGGTCAGGGCGTCACGGAAGATCACAAGGAAGCGGTGAAATGGTATCGGCTGGCCGCCACCCAGGGCTACGCTGCCGCCCAGGAAAGTCTGGGCGTCTGCTACGCCAGCCGCTGGGGCGTCGAGAAGGACGACAAGGAAGCCGTGAAATGGTACCGCCTGGCCGCCGAACAGAATGACGCTTTGGGGCAGCTCCGGCTGGCCCGTTGCTTTCTCAAAGGCCAGGGCCTCGAGACCGATTACACGGAAGCCTTTGCCTGGTACTCCCTGGCCGCCAAGACCAACCCGGATGCCGCCAAAGAACGGGATGAGTTGGAGAAGATCGTATCCCAGGACCAAATCGCCGCCGCCAAACGGCGCATGGAACGACTGCGGACGGAAATCGCCGCCAAAACCAGGAACAGCGGTAAATAAAGAGGGGTGCCCCGAAAAATTCCCTCGCCGTCCGGGTGGCCGTGACACCCCGGACGGACACGGATAGGGACGGTGAATCTGCCTGTGCGGAGCGTATCCAGAGCGGAGGTGGGAATAATTGGTTCTTAGCCGTAGCCACCGCGCGAGCAGGCTTGCCAGCGCGACGGTGCGGGAGAAGAGTCGCCGCCGATTCACCAACTAATCCACGATTACCTATGCTGGCATTCCCTCCCGCCCCACCCCGCCGACTCATCATCGCGTGCCTCGCCCTTTTCCTCGGTGCGACCGCTCCCGTCGGCATTCGTGCCGCAGACGCGCCGGCCAAGCCCACGCAGCCGCCGTTCAAATATTTGTGGGGCACGGCCTACCACATCCTGCCCGGGACGCACTCCGACGAATCGGGCTACTTCTCGATCGTCGAGGGCCGCAACGGCCACATCTACGTGGGCACCGCCAAGTACAACACCAACGCCTTCCTCGTGGATTTCGATCCTGCCACCGGGCAGCAGAAGATCGCCATCGACACGCATAAAGTCTGCAGCCTGAGCGCCACCGGTTTCGCGGCGCAAGCCAAGATTCACACGCGCAATTTTGTCGGCCCCTCCGGCACCGTTTACGTCGGTAGCAAACAAGGCTACGCGCGCGCCGGGGACAAGGGCGTTTATCCGGGCGGCTACGTGATGACCTACGATCCCCGCACCGGCACAGCCGAGAACCTCGGAATGCCCTTTCCCACCGAAGGTGTGATCGATGTGGTCGCCGATGAAACCCGCGGCCTCCTCTACATCGTCACCTGCGAGAACCAACATTGGATGCGCTACGATGCCAAGACCCGCCGCTACCGTGAACTCGGCCCGCTGCTTACCTCCTATGCCACGACCCTCGTGGACCCCGCCGGCCGTGCCCACGCGATCACCGCGGATTTTCAAATGGCGCAATACGACCCCACGACCGACCAAGTCACGGTGCGCGAAATCCAGCTCGACGGCGCGAAATGGCTGCGCGCGAACACTTCCGCCATCCCCACCTGGCACCTCGCCGCCGACGGGCGCACGGCTTACCTGATCCTGATGAACGCCCCGCATCTCCTCGGGGTGGACCTCGTCCCGCAGCGCGTCGGCGACCGCGAAATCGTCCGCGCACGCAACCTGGGTCCGATGCTCGCGGGCAAAGGATTTGATTCGCGAGCGTCGCTGAGCATCGCGCCCGACGGCCGCGTGTACGCGATTCTGCGCGTGGACAACCAAACCGGTTTCGGCAGCGGCTATCTGCACCACATCGCCCGCTTCGATCCCAAGACCAACCGCATGGAAGACCTCGGCGTGCTGGCGGTGAAAAATCCGGACTTCTTCGCCTTTGGCCCGCGCGCCGACGGGAAACGCCCGCCGTGGAGCCACGGCTATCAAACGTTGCCGGACCAAACCCTCACGCCCCTGCACGGCCATCAGGGCCTGATCGTCGCCCGCGACGGCACGCTCTACGCGCTGATTCTCTACCCCTTCACACTGCTGCAAATCAAAGGCGTGAACTGAGGGGAGAAGTTTCCGGCGCACGTTCAAAGAAACGCCTCGCGGAATTTGCCCGCCTTTCAAAAATCGGAGCGCCGAGCATTGCTCGGCGCTCCGTCGCCTTTCACGACCGCGACGCGCGTTCAGAACCGGGGGGGGACCATCCCTGTCTCCTGAACCTTGTACGAGACGCTATCCTCCATTTGCCCACCCGCGTTCCTCCCGTCGTAAAGGTCTGGTTCTGCTTGCGTCGTCTCCGACAAAAACGAGCGGGAGCCCGCCCCCACCAACGCCCCCGTAGCACCGCCGCCTAAAATCGCCGGGCCGACCGCCGCGGCACCCGGTTCGGCTGGCCGCCGGGTTTGAGCGCGGCGTAGATTTCCTTCTCCTCGTGCAACACCTCGCGGTCCGTGTGCCGGAGGAGCTTGGAGCCAAATTTCATCAGCATCTTTGCCGACATGCGAATTCGCAGCACCTCCCGAAAGAAACCGCTCTCGCGATTGCGATAGGTGAACGTCTCCAAGGCCCCCATGAATTCCCGATAGGTGGTCACCTCCGCCACCTCCCCGATCAAACGAAAATCGTTCTCCAAGGACCGCCGCTTCACCAGATATTGCAGCGCCACCAACGGAAACACCCAGCCCCGCAGACAGCGAAAAAACAGGTGGCGCGCGAACCGTTCGCGCCGAATCCCTTCCGCTTCACAATACAAGGCGCGGAAACTTTTCCGGGGCGGCGGTGGATGTCCGCCGGCCGGACGCGGCCCCGGCCCGCCAGCAGCATCAATCCCCTTCGGCATTCGCCGCGCCAAGGCGGGATCGGTCGCACGCTGATTCACGGACATGGGAACTGACGGCGCCGATCCCGAATCAGCGCCCGGCAAAATGGACGATTCCATGGACTGGATTGGTGATCGGTCCCGTCTCCCCGGGCTTAAACCCCGCGCGAACCATTCATTGCGGAGCCGCTGGCAGGCGGACCCAGAAGAAACCGGACTCGATGGGCGAGATTGCTAACAGGCAACCGGTGGAAAGCAAGCACTCGAACCCACCGGCGAAACTCGAAAACCAAAGCCCGCCGACACGCCGCGGCGGTCGGTCGAGGAGACGCTTTCGATGAAACAACCGGCACGTTGCGCGGCCCATCTCCGTATTTCCTCGGGGCTTACTGGCCTGTCGGAGACGCGTCGCAATGGATTTGCCGAGCTTTGTACGAAACCCGGCACCGCACACGTCCGATGGCCGGAAGGAAGGAGGGTGAAAGCGCGGAGGCAATGGGGAAAACTTCCGGCACCGACGCGAATCTGAACGCTGACGGCTGGGTGCCGCCACTGCGCCAAGCCCGCGCCGGTCGTTGAGCAGTCACCGTGGCAGGGAGCCGTCGCCCGGTTGGGCAACCGCCCGAGATTCCCCTTTTGGTTTGTTGGTGCCGACGGAGGGGGTCGAACCCACACGACCTCGCGGTCACAGGATTTTGAGTCCAGCGCGTCTGCCAATTCCGCCACGTCGGCAACCTGCGCACCCGGTTCTCCCGTTCCCGCGGTGCGGCAAACCTGCTGCTTCGCCAGTTCCGCCAAACGACCCGCATGGGCCGCTCAGAGGAGCCGGACAAATTCAGCGACGCGGAAAGTAGCAAGAGGACTTCGGCACACGCAAGGAACCATTTCGGCGGATTTCATTTGCGACCGGATTTCCACGGCGAGTCCCGAGCGCGACGTTTTCTCGACGGCGGCCGCGGCGGAGCAGTCCGAGCGCGGAAAAGGAAAAGCCGACCGGCGATTTTCTGAATCAAATCGAGGTGCCGCGACAGCAAGGCCGAGCAGGTCACTCCGCAAACGAAGCCCGACCTGGTGGGAGCGGGAAAAGCTCCAACGACAAAGCCGGAGAGAAGCAGCAAGCGCGAAGCTTCAAAGCGGACGGCCCGCGAGATTCGATTGGTGCCGCGGATAAACATCCATGCCGAGCGTGATGGACCCTTGGAGATTCCCTTGAGCTTTAGGCTTTGAGATTTGAACTTCGCCCCTTCAAAAAAATCTCCGCTTCGAGCCGCCAACGCCCGCTCATTCCCCTGCCCCTCCGCAGTTTCCCGCCCCGCCCACCGCTGGCCCGGTGCCTGCTTGAGGCAGATGTTGATTCGCCTCCGTCGGCGTTTCCGACATGAACACCATCATCGATAGCCGCCAACTGCGGGCCTTTGTCACACTGGCCCGCACGGGTTCTTTCACGCAAACTGGGAAGGAATTGTTCCTTTCGCAGTCCGCCATCAGCCACGGCATCAAGGCGCTGGAACGCGACATCGGCTGTCGGCTTTTGGACAGGGTGGGTAAAAAAGTTTCACTGACGCCACCCGGCGAACAGCTCCTCCATTACGCGGAAAAAATTCTGCGCGAGATGCTCGACGCCCGGCAATCGATCGATCAACTGGCCAAGTGGGGACACAGCCGGCTGCGCCTCGGGGCGAGCACCACGGCGTGCCAGTATCTGCTGCCGCCGGTGCTGGGCAAATTCAAGGAGAGCTTCCCGCAGTGCCAGCTCACGATTCAGCCGGGCGACACGCCAGTGGCGATGGAGTTGCTGCTGCAAAACCGGATCGATCTCGCGCTCGCCCTCGAGCCGCACAACGAACCGCGCCTCGCGTTTCACCCGCTGTTCACTGACGAGCTCGTGTTCCTCGTCGCGCCAACGCATCCGTGGGCGTTGCGCGGCGCGGTCGCCCGCGAGGAAATCCCGACGCAGAGCTACATCCTCTACAACAAAGGCACCTACACCTTTCGACTGGTCGAGGAATATTTCCGGCGCGAGCAGGTCGCGCTGCACAGCCTCATCGAAGTCGGCAGCATGGAGACCAGCAAGGAACTCGTGAAACTCGGCCTGGGTGTGAGCATTCTCGCACCGTGGATTGCGCGCCGCGAACTGCTCGACGGCTCGCTCGTTTCCTTCCCGCTCGGACGTCGCAAACTCAAGCGCAACTGGGGCATCCTGCATCGCACGGCGCGCCCGCTGAATCTCACCGAGGAAACCTTCATCAACCTCTGCCGCACCACGACCGAGGAAGTGGTGAAATGCGATGCGCCGGCGATGACGTCCGCCAGGCCCGCGGGGACCACGCCAAAAGCGGGATCGAGAATCACGGCACCGACGGCGCAGGCCGCGTGAACCGAAGCTGACCCGCGCACGGAGCGCGGACGGCCCGCCCGCGAGTGTCAGCCCCACAGGCGGCGAAAAACTAGATTGGATTTGCATGGCGACGACCGCCCGTCGGGATCGCGCCGAAAGACGGAATTTGGGGCCACGGAATCCGCTGAATCCGCACGCGGAAAAGAGGGCTTTCCCTGCGAGTGGCAGTGTTCTAATTTCAGTCCATGAGTTTCGCTGAAATCCGGGATGAAGTCGCCAAGTTAAGCCGCGAGGAGCGGCTGGATTTGGAGGCGTATTTGATGGTCCTAGCCCACCAGGAGGATCCGGAATACCTCGCCGAGTTGGACCGCCGGATGGAGCGGATGGACCGGGGCGAGAAGGTAACGGCCGCCGAGTTTGAGGCGATGCATCAAAAGTTGATCGCCGAGGGCCGATGAATCTCGGCTACACCTACGCCACCGACCGATCCGTGTTGGAAGATGCCTTCGTCCTTCCAAAGCGTGACCGCGATCGATTGCGGAGGGCTTTTGAGCAACTTACCGGCAATCCATTTCACCCGCCTGAACTTGAATTCATGCGCCCCGACGGATCGCGAGTAAATGTTAACCGATTTGGAGACTGGCTGATCAGTTGGCGTGCCGACCACGCCGTCCGGGAAGTTCGCATTGTCGACATCGAACGTATCCCGCTCCGCTCGTGACTGAATTCCTCCAGCAGCTCATCAACGGCCTCTCGCTCGGCGCGATCTACGCGCTGATCGCGCTGGGTTACACGATGGTTTATGGCGTGCTGCGCTTCATCAACTTCGCCCACAGCGACGTGTTCATGGTTGGATCCTTCGCCGGGTTCTACATCGCCAAACCCCCTGAGTGGTTTCGCAAGCTGCTGCCGAATTTTCCGTCGCTTCCGCTGGAGTCCGTTTGGGGTGGTTTGCTGGCGTTGACTCTCGCGATGGCGATTTGCGCCGCGCTTGGCGTAGCGATTGAACGGCTCGCTTACCGCCCCCTTCGCAACCGTTCCAAGCTGACCGTGCTCATCACGGCCATCGGCGTCTCGCTGCTGCTGGAGAATACGGGGCAATTCGTTTTCGGCGCGGCCCCGAAGGCGTTCCCCACGCTCTTCCCCGTTCACACCTTCAACATCGCGGGGCTCGTCATCGCCTCGAACCAGATCGTCGTGCTGGTCACCGCGCTCGCGCTGCTGGGCGCGCTGCAATACATCGTGCTGCGGACCAAGATCGGCACGGCGATGCGCGCGGTCTCCTTCAATCCGCAGGCCGCGTCGCTCGTGGGCATCAACAACGACCGCATCATCTCCTTCACCTTCGCGCTCGGCTCGGCGCTGGCGGCGGCGGGCGGCATTCTCTACTCGCTGAATTATCAAGCCATCGATCCGCTGATGGGCGTGCTGCCGGGGTTGAAGGCGTTCGTCGCGGCGGTGCTCGGCGGCATTGGGAACATCCCCGGGGCAGCGCTCGGCGGACTGCTGCTGGGCGTGGTCGAGACCTTTGTGAATGGCAGCCGCTTCAGCACCTTCACCGATGCGATTGCCTTCGCCATCCTGATTGCGATCCTGCTGTTCCGCCCGGCGGGCCTGCTCGGGAAAATGCAGGTCGAGAAAGTGTGACCAATGTCGAATGGCGAATTTCGAATGGCGAATTGGGAAAGGACTCGGCGAACACGCCGACGACTCATGCGGCTCAATTCGGCCTTTGAAATTCGCCATTCGCAATTTCCCCAATGATCCCGCGTTCCCAAATCGTTCTGCTCTCCGCCATCGCCGTGGCCGCCGTGGTCTCGGCCGGGTCCGCGCGGCTCGACTCGTACTTCGCGCTCATCATTTCCAACATCGGGATCAACATCATCCTCGCGGTCAGCCTGAATCTCATCAACGGCTACACCGGACAGTTCTCGCTCGGACACGCGGGCTTCATGGCGGTGGGCGCGTACACGGCGGCGGCGATCACGATGTTCGGCGCGCCGAAATTCGCGCCGGGCCTCACGCAGGGCGCGGGGGTGCAGGCGCTGTTCCCGCTGGCATTGCTCGGCGGCGGACTGATGGCCGCGCTGGCGGGCGTGCTCGTGGGCGCGCCATCGCTGCGGCTCAAGGGCGACTACCTCGCGATTGTCACGCTGGGCTTTGGCGAAATCATTCGCGTGCTCTTGCGCAACGTGGAGTTCCTCGGCGGCGCGCTGGGGCTGAACGGCATTCCCGCCTACACGAATTTGTTCTGGGTCTATGCCTTCGCCGCCGTGACGGTCTATGTCGTCGTCAGCATGGTGAACTCGACCTACGGCCGCGGCTTCCTCGCGGTGCATGACGACGAGATCGCCGCCGAGGCAATGGGGATCAACACCACGCGCTACAAAATCACGGCGTTCGTCGTCGGCGCGTTCTTCGCCGGCGTGGCGGGCGGGCTGTATGGGCACTCGATTCTCACTATCGCGCCGACGGGTTTTGATTTCATGAAATCCATCGAGATCGTGGTGATGGTCATCCTCGGCGGCATGGGCAACACGACCGGCGTCATCATCGCCGCCGTGCTGCTGACGCTGCTGCCCGAGGGGCTGCGCATGCTGGCGGGCGCGCCCGTGTCGCTGCCCTTCACCGCGCCATTCAACAATCTCAAATGGATCGCCGACACGCGGATGATCATCTACTCGCTGCTGGTGATCGTGCTGATGCTGGCGCGGCCGCAGGGATTGTTCACGTGGACCGACCGCGGCGCGACGAAGCCGAAGATTTGAGCGTCATGAATGCCGCTGCCGCCACTCCAGCGCCCCTCCTCGCCGTGCGCAATTGCACGATCCGTTTCGGCGGTTTGACGGCGGTGAATGCGCTGGACCTCCGGATTCAGCCGAACCAACTCTTCGGCCTCATCGGCCCGAACGGCGCGGGGAAGACGACGGTGTTCAATCTCATCACCGGCGTGTACGAACCCACAGCGGGGGAGATCGCCTTTCAGGGGCGGAACATTCACGGCCTCGCCCCTTACGAGATCACCGGGCACGGACTGGCGCGGACGTTTCAAAACATCCGGCTGTTCCCGTCGCTATCGGTTTTCGACAACGTGCGCGTCGCGTTTCATCTGCACATTGTCAGCGGTGTGGTTCACGCCCTGTGCCGTGGGCCGGTCTTCCGGAACGAGGAGCAGCAGATCGCCGCGCAGGTGATGGACCTGCTCGAAATCTTCGGCCTCGGCAAACATCGCGACACGCCCGCCAAGAGCCTGCCCTACGGCGATCAACGCCGCCTGGAAATTGTCCGCGCCCTCGCCACGCGCCCGAAGCTCCTGCTGCTGGACGAACCGGCCGCCGGCATGAACGCGACCGAGAAGGTCGAACTGATGCAGCTCATCCGCTTCGTGAAGGACAAGTATCGCCTCGCCGTGCTGCTCGTGGAGCACGACATGCAGGTGGTCATGGGCATCTGCGAGCGCATTGCGGTGCTCGACTACGGCGTGAAGATCGCTGAGGGCACGCCCGCGGAGGTGCGGCGGAATCCGAAGGTGATCGAGGCGTATCTGGGCGAGGAAACGGTGGTGGAGGAGAAATGACTCCATTGGCGACGACCCCGTGTGCTAATGTGCGAATCAGCTTATGTGCCAGATAACCATGGAAATCCCCGAGGAGCGCTTGGGCGTTCTCGGACTCGGACCCGAGCGGGCGGGCGCGGAAGTGCGCCTCCTGGCGGCCGTGAAACTCTTTGAACTCGGCCGGCTCTCCTCCGGTGCCGCGGCTGAATTTGCCGGCATCTCCAAGCCGGAATTCTTAACGCGGCTCGTGGAACTGGGCGTTCCCGCAGTGGTGGTGACCGAAGAATACCTCGCCCAGGAAGTCCGCAATGTCTGAGGCCATCTGCAACACCTCACCGCTCCAGTATCTCCATCAGCTCGACCGACTGGAACTACTGCCCCGTATGCTGGGCGCGATCATCGTGCCGCCCGCCGTGGTGCAAGAAATTGCCGTAGGGCGAAGCCAGGGGATGGAGGTGCCCGACCTGGGCGCGCTCAACTGGGTGCGCGTGGAAACGCCAGCGCGGGTCCCGGAGGAACTAGTGATCGATCGCCAGCTAGGCCCCGGCGAACGCGGCGTGCTGGCGCTCGGCGTTGCCCGGCCAGATCGCTTGCTGGTCCTCGACGACGCGAAAGCCCGCCTGACGGCAGTGCGGTTAAAACTCCGATTGATCGGCACATTGGGCATTCTCCAACTGGCGCGGCAGGCTGGTTTCATTAAGCAACTCAGGCCGGACTTTGACCGGTTGGATTCGATAGGCTTCCGTTACGCGCGGGAGTTGCGAACGGGGTTGCTCCGCGAATTCGGCGAACTTTGAACCCCATGCTTGAAGTCAAAAACCTCCAGGTGAACTACGGCGCGGTCGCTGCGCTGCACGGGATTTCGCTGTCCGTGAAGCAGGGGGCCATCGTCACGCTGATCGGCGGAAATGGCGCGGGGAAGACGACGACGCTGCGGGCGATCTCGGGCTTGCAGCGGGCGGCGGCCGGGGAGGTCGTGTTCGACGGGCGGAACATCACGGCGTTGCCGGCGCACGACATCGTGAAGCTAGGCCTCGCGCATGTGCCCGAGGGGCGGATGGTATTCGCCAATCTCACGGTGCTGGAGAATTTGCAGATGGGCGCATATTTGCGCAGCGACAAGGCGGGCATCGCGGCGGACCTGGCCTATGTCTTCACTATTTTTCCCCGGCTGAAAGAACGGGAGCAGCAGGTGTCCGGCACGCTCTCGGGCGGCGAGCAGCAGATGCTGGCGATCGGGCGCGCGCTGATGAGCAAGCCGCGGTTCCTGATGCTGGACGAGCCGTCACTGGGCATCGCGCCGCTGCTCGTGAAAACGATTTTCGAGAAGATCGTGGAGATCAACCGCCAGCAGGGCATCACGATTCTGCTGGTCGAGCAGAACGCGAATCTGGCGCTGGGCATTTCGCACGAGGGCTACGTGCTGGAGACGGGGCGCATCATCTTGCAGGACGGCGCGGCGGCATTGCGGAACAATCCGCAGGTGAAGAGCGCGTATCTGGGCGGGTGAGCGGGCGGCGGCGCGTTTATCTGTTTAGCCGTGACTATGCTGTCGGAGCGCGGCCTTCCGGCCGCAGAAGCGTGGATACTGGATGGGGCGCGCGAATTTCCAGACGCCTTTTTTGACTCACTAAATGGTGCGTGGAGGTACGGGTTCGGGTGGTTTGGAACGGTCGCTGCGGGTGGACATTTCTGCGGCCTGAAGGCCGCGCTCCGGTCGCCCTCACTCCATGGTTACGGTTTAGCCCCAACGGGGCGGACCTATACCAGCCCAGGGCAAAGTAGCGCCGCCCTGGGTCAGATAGAGTCAGAGGAAACCCAGCCCTGAAGGGGCGTTTCATGGGCGGCAGGGCGCGGGGGAATGGGTCGCCCCTTCAGGGCTTTGAGGCTTCGCCAACGCCAACCCTGGGCGCTGCCCAGGGCTGGTATGGCACCGCCCCGTCGGGGCTGAACCGCAACAATGCAGTCGGAGCGCGGGCGTCTCGCCCGCTCACGGCGTCCAATCCACGGGCGCGAGCGCTTGGCTCGACGCGCAAAATGGTCACTGAATAGCCGGGGGTGCGCGAGGCACGAGCGCACCCCCGGAAATGGCGACCTCAATGCCCACCACCCCGGCGGGGTGGCCCCATCCACCGCACCGTGGACGACTTGGAACGAGGGGAACCCCGCCGGGGTTCTGGCGCACTGCGGCGGCAGTCCGGGGGTGTCGCTCGTCCCTCGCGCCACCCCCGGCTATTCACGGAGAACCCCGCTGGGGTTCGCCCGTGGGAAGCCAGCACCGGACTCATTCCCCGGTGCCTCCGACCGCCGCGAGCCAAAAACTTTCTAACCGCCATCAGGTAGGGCGCGCCTGTCCTCAGCGCGCCGGTTGCGCGTCCGCACGTCGGGCGGCGCGCTGGGGACAGACGCGCCCTACCAACGCCCGCCGGTTTCAGCCGTCCCTCGAATTTTCGGCTCAAAAAATCACCAACCTCCTGCCGTCTCCCACTCTCACACTCACGCCCCCCGCAACACCTCCGTCACCACGCGCGCCGCCGAATTCTCCACCAGCGTGTGCTCGCTCCCGTTCCGCTTGAACACCAGCTTGCGATGATCCAGCCCTAGCAGATGCAGCACCGTCGCGTGGAAATCGTAGTGATTCACCACGTCCTTCACCGCCTTGTGCCCGAACTCATCGGTCTCGCCATACGTCATGCCGCCCTTGAACCCACCGCCCGCCACCCAGTGCGTGAAGCCGTACGTGTTGTGATCCCTCCCCATCTTCTCGCGCGGCCCGTCGAATTCGATCACCGGCAGCCGCCCCATCTCGCCGCCCCAATGCACGATCGTCGAGTCGAGCAGCCCCCGCGCCTTCAGGTCCGCCACCAGCGCCGCCGCCGGCTTGTCCACATAACGACACGCGGTCGGCAGCTTCCCGATGATGCCGCCGTGATGATCCCAATACTGGTTCGCGGTGAAAATCTGTACGAACCGCACGCCCCGCTCGACCAGCCGCCGCGCGATCAGACAGCGCGTGGCAAAATCCCGCGTCACCGGTTCGTCCACGCCGTAGAGCTGCTTCGTCGCCGCGCTCTCGCCGGAGAAATCCAACGCCTCCTTCGCCGCCGTCTGCATCCGCGCGGCCAGTTCGTAACTCGCGATGCGCGCCTCCAAATCCAGCTCGCCCGGCGTCTCGCGCAGATGCGCCTCGTTCAACTGCCCGAGATAATTCAGGAACCCCTTCTGCGCCTCGCCGCGCAAATGGGCCGGCGCATCCAGGTTCAAAATCCGCGGCTCGCGCGCCCGCACCGCCGTGCCCTGAAACAGCGACGGCAACCAGCCATTCGACCAGTTGTGAACGCCCTCCACCGGCAGGCTCGCCGGGTCCGGCAGCGCCACAAACGCCGGCAGTTCGCGGCTCTCGCTCCCCAGCCCATAAGTCAGCCAGCTCCCCAGCACCGGCCGCCCCGGCAGGATGCTCCCCGCCTGCAACGCAAACACCGACTGCCCGTGATTGTTCACCCCCGTGCGCATTCCCCGTAGGATCGCCACGTCATCCACGATGCGGCTGAAGTGCGGCAGCAACTCGCTCACATCCGCGCCGCACTGCCCGTGCTTCTGAAATTTCCACGGACTCGCCAGCAGCTTCATCGACGCATTGGCCACGTCGTCGTGCTTGATCTCGCCCGGATATTTCTCCCCGTTCATCCGGTCCAAGGTTGGCTTCGGATCGAACAGATCGATGTGGCTCGGCCCGCCCTGCATAAACATCGAGATCATCGCCCGCGCCCGCGGCGCACCGTGCGGCTGCCGCGGCAGCGTGTCGAACTTCACCGGCCCCAGGTTCGGCTTCGTCACCTCCCCGAGCAAACCTTCCTCCTGCAACAACGACGCCACCGCCAGCGCGCCCAGCCCGAAACTGCCGCGGTTCAAAAAATGCCGCCGGGTCAAACAGCCCGCGATCGAACGGTTGGATTTCATGGGACAATCATCCACCCATAACCGGCTCCTTCGCCATTCCGAATTTCAGCCGCTCGACCAGCCGCCAACGTGCGCGGTCCCGTGGCGGCCCGTCCCGATCGCGCTCTACGATTTGATGTCGCGGGTGTGGAAGGCCATCGCGCCGATGGCGAAGAAGGTGACGTTGAAACCGAGGAGGAGGCTGAAGGATTCGCCGAGTTTCCACCACGGAATCGGTTGCGCGAAGATGAAGAGCCAGATGTTCAGGTGGTAGCTGAGGAACCAGTGTTTGAGTTCCCGGAAGAAGGGGATTTCCTGGAGGATGGCGTTCATGAAGAGCACGGATAGCGCGAGGATGGTGCAGGCGGCGGGCTTGATATTAAAACACGAGAACATCAGGCCGAGGCTGGTGATGGTGATCGCCTTCGTGATCATGCAAATGTGCGCATAGATGTAGCGCTGCAAGCCGTCGCTGGGATCGAACACGCCGAAGAGTTCGCCGGGGATGAAGACGAAGAGGCCGCCCCACGGAAAGAAACAACGCGACACGAGCAACCCGCACGCGCCGAAGGAGGTCACGAGCAGGATCGAGAAGATCACGCCGGCGAGCCATTTCACGAAGAGCAGGCGCAGGCGCGAGATGGGGCGCGAGAGAATCATGCGCAGGGTGCCGTCTTCCGCTTCCTTGGCCACGAGATCGCCGCTCACGAGCGCGACGTAGAGCGGCAGCAAAATGAAGGCGAGCGGGAAGAGCATCACCGACGAGATGGTGAGTACGGAGATGTATTGGCCGGCGACGTGGCCGACGCCCTCAAGGGTGTTCACCATATCCTTCGAGGCGCGCGAGTAGCGGAAGACGAGGACGATGATGATCTGGGCCGCCAGCAGCATCGCGAAGCCGATGTAGGTGCGCTTCTTGCCGAAGAGTTTCCAGAGTTCGTTGCGGAGTTGGGCGAGAAGCATGCGCGGTGACAATTAAGGAGGGAGGACTTTTAACCACGGATGGACGCGGATGGGGGAAAGCTCAAAGGACAAAGCTCAAAGCTCAAGGGAAGGGCCAAGGGACAAGCTACAATCGGGATGGGGCAACTCGGACTTTGAGTTGGTTTTTTTGGGGAATCTAAATGGTGAGCAGCCCTCGCGAAGGTTCGTGCAGTTCGCACCGGGGCCTCCGTCTCCCTCTCCTCCGTTCGGAACGGAGGAGAGGGTTGGGGAGAGGAGGCGCTCCGCAAAGTTGTGCCGCTCGCCATGGTGAAGCACCCCTCGCCCCGTTCGTGCCTCACGGGGCGAGGGAGACGGACGCGCTTCTTCGTCCAGCCGTCCCGACACGAACTCTCAAAACAATTGATACGAAGTCCTGAACCGCTATGCCATGTCTTGGAACTTGGCGCTTGGCCCTTCCCTTGAGCTTTGAGCTTTGAGCTTTGAGCTTCCCGCTCCCCTTGAGCTTCGCGCGCCATGGCTTCCAAAATCATCCTTCGCCTCGCGGATCAATTGCGTGCCGCCTCGGCGGCGGGCGCGGCAGCGGGTTTCATGAGCGAGAGGTAGAAGTCTTCGAGAGTTTGTTCCTGCCGAAAAATTTCGTGGACGCTGAAGTTTTCCTTCACGAGCCAGCGGACGAGCTGGTCGGTGGTGACGCCCGGGGTGAGGAAGACACTTTCGCCGGCGTTGACTTCGGTGATGAGGCCGGCGGTGCGGAGACCGGCGGTGGCTTTGGTGAAGTCACTGACCTTGAGGCGCACGGCGTCCTGCTTACGGCGGGCCGAGGCAATGGGGCCTTCGAAAACGAGGCGACCCTGATTCATGACGGCGATGCGCGTGCAGAGCTGCTCGACTTCAACGAGGAGATGCGAGGAGAGGAGAATCGTGAGACTGAGTTCGCGCTGGAGCCGCAGGATGGTCTGGCGCATTTCGTGGATGCCCTCGGGGTCGAGGCCATCGCTGGGTTCGTCGAGAATGAGCAGTTTCGGATTGGGCAGGAGCGCCTGGGCGAGCGCGAGCCGCGTGCGCATGCCGTGCGAGTAGGTGCGGACCTTGGCGTGTTCGCGGCCGCTGAGGCCGACCCAGTCGAGGATTTCGCGGATGCGCGCGGCCGGCGTGGGCGCGGTGTAATGGGAGAGAATCTCGAGGTTTCGCCAGCCGGAAAGGTAGTCGTAGAAGACGGGTGCCTCGAAGATCGCGCCGACGTGGCGCAGGGCCTTCTGGCGGTCGCTCGTGATGTCGAAGCCGCAGACGCGCGCCTCGCCGCTGGTGGGCCAGACCTGGCCGAGCATCATGCCGATGGCGGTGCTCTTGCCCGCGCCGTTGTGGCCGAGGAGACCGAAGATTTCGCCCTGGGGAACGGTGAGATCGAGGCTCTTGACGGCCTCGCGTTCGCCAAAGGTTTTGCAGAGGTTGCGGAGTTGAATCACCGCGTGCCTCCGAGTTCGAGGAGGTTGCGGATGTGGCCGTCGGCGTAGAGGAAGTTTACTTCTTTGTCCACGCCGACGGCTTTGTGGAACGACTCCTTGTCGTAGAAGACGGGGATGTTGTGCTGCCCCGGATCGAGGAGGAAGACTTTCAAATGATCGGCATCCTGGCCGTTGAGGAGGCTGTTCCACGCGTAGCTGGAGCCGCTCTGGGTGAAGATGCCATCGCGGTCGGACGGGCACTGCCAGACGTTGGTGCCGGAGAGATTGCGGGCGAGGACGACATCGGGGCTGGGCAGCGGGGCGTTGGTCGAGACGACGGCGTTGGTGCCGTAGGTGGCATCGCGCATCATGGGCATGCGGCTTTCGTTGTCGCCGACGTAAAGCTGCAAGCCGATGCCGATCTGGTGGAGATTGCCGAGGCACTTGGCCACGCGGCCGTTTTCCTTGGCGCGCGAGAGCGCGGGCGTCAGCAGGCTGGCGAGGATGCCGATGATGCCAATGACGACGAGGAGTTCGATGAGGGTGAAGGCGGCGCAATCGCGGGTGGCCGAGGCGTGCGCGGCGTGCGGAGCGCGGCGTTCACGCCGCAGGAGCGGGGATCGCGAGAGGGGGATTCGGACTACCCGACGCGCTCGTTGCTGGCGGACGTCTCTGCGGCCTGAAGGCCGCGCTCCGGTGCCGGGGGCGGTCGTGACCGGCTCGGTGGTCCGAAAAACCGCTGTGGCAGGCGAGGCTTTCATCTTTGGCGGAAGAGTTTGCCGCTCTCCATGGTGCGCTGGATTTCCTCGAGCAACGGGGCCAGCTCGGCCTTGGTCTGGCCGGAACTCTGCGAATAATAGGTCTTCAGGCCGATGGTCGTGATCTTCTTCTGCAGGTCCTCGTTCATCGGCGGGGGGCGCTGGCGATCAGGATTTTGCGCGAGCAGTTCGGGGTTGTCCTGGGCCTTCTTGAGATTCTTCACGGCGTCATCGACAGCCTTTTTGCGTTTATCCGGCGGGAGTTGCTCGAAGGCGGTGATCATCTGCTTGAAACCCGTCGGCATGGTCTGCTCGATGAAGTCGCCCTTTTCCTTGTCATCCATCGCGCCGAACCAGCGGTTCCATTCGCCGTCGAGCCGCGTGGTGCGGCGTTCGTCGGCGGGGAGGGCGTTGAGCTGGTCGGTGAGTTTCTTGATGGCCTTGGCGCGCGGCGCGCCGGAGAGCTGGCTAAGGTCGTTGCCCCGCATGTAGGCGCGCACCTTCTCGCCGGTGACGCGCGAATTCTTGGCGACCGCGTAACCGACGAGCGCCACCAGCCAGATGGCGGCGACGAGGACGACGCCATAGACGAGCGGACGATGACGTTGGGAAATCATGATGACACGAGGGTCGCGGGCGGTGATTTGCGATGGCTGGAGAACCGGTTCACAGATGGGCGAGACGCCGTTTACTTCGGTTCCGTTACCCCGTTTCTTTTCGCGGCGCTGGCCTCGACGCGCTGGCGCGCCTCGGTCAGTTGTTGGGGCGTCATCAGTTTGGCCACAACGTCGCGAAAACCCGCCGCGTCCTTTTCGCCCTGCGCGGACGCGAGCGACCAATATTTGTAAGCCTCGACCAGGTCGCGCCCGACGCCGCGGCCGCTGACGAACATCACGCCGAGGTTCAACTGCCCCTGCGACGACCCCTGTTCGGCGGCTTTGCGATACCATTTCACGGCCTCGGCATCGTCCTTGGCGACCCCGTCGCCGTTCGCGTACAGCACGCCGAGATTGGCCTGCGCCGCCGGGTGTCCCTGCTCGGCCGCGCGGCGATACCAGCGGGCGGCTTCCTTGTGATCGAGTTCCACGCCGAGGCCTTTGGCGTGCATGCTCCCGAGGTTGAACTGCGCCACGGCGTCATTTTGTTCCGCCGATTTGCGATACCATTGCGCCGCCTCCGCGAGGTCTTTGCCCACGCCTTCGCCGTTGAAATACCGCCACGCCAGGCTGACCTGCGCCTTCGAATCGCCCGCCTGCGCCTTCTTGCGCAACGCCAGCACCTCGGGATCCTCCGCCCGGCATGCGGGCAACGCGAGGAGGAGGATGAGCAGCAACAACCGCCAACCCGCGCGTTTGCTAAGGGGCACCGTTCGATTCATTGCGCGGACGCTAGCGAAACGAATTTCTGAACGCAATCCTTGGCCGACGGCCGGACGGGATGCGGGAACGGTCGGAGCTGTTGCGGCAACGGAAAGGGGGGGGAAGAAGTTCCAAGCCTAAAGCTCAAGGCTCAAGGGAAGCACCTGAACAGGCGGAACGGCGGCCGTTGACGGCGGGAGAATAACTGCGGTGCGTCCGGGCGACCGCGCGTGGTTCTCGATCACCGCCGCAGCCGTCTCATTAGTGCCCGGCTTCAGAGACTTTGTAAAAATGTAGCCGCCGAAGTGAGGAGACTCCGAGCGCCGAAACGGCGCAGCGGGGGGGCAACGTACCTTTGTGGGACTCGGCGAGCGGACGGGCCGAGGGCCGGGGCACCGCAGGCGTCCTCGCCTGCGAATTCGGGCGGCGTCTCGCCGCCCATACCGACTCGGGGCGGGACGCCCCGCGAACTCGCAGGCGAGACGCCTGCGGTACCCGGGTGCAACCGTACGTCGGCAGGCGGATTCCCCCGCATCTGCGTGAGTTCCATCCGCCTCCTCACCTCGGCGGCTACGTTTCACATCGGAGCTGAAGCCCGCGCTTCGCCACCAGGGCGCACCTCAGACAGCGAGGCCGAGATCGGTGACGGCCCCTTCGCTGGCGCTGCGGACGGTGGCGGCGTATTTGGCGAGGACGCCGCGCTGGTACCGCGGGGCGGGGCGTTTCCACGCTTTGAGGCGGGCTTTGATTTCGCTGGCGGGGATGCCGAGCGTGATCTCGCGTTTCTCGGCATCGAAGACAATCGGGTCGCCATTTTTCACAATCGCGAGCGGGCCGCCTTCGTAGGCTTCGGGCGTGACGTGGCCGACGACGAAACCGTGTGAGCCACCGCTGAAACGTCCGTCGGTGATGAGCGCGACATCTTTGCCCAAGCCCTTGCCCATGATGGCGCTGGTGGGTGAGAGCATCTCTCTCATGCCGGGGCCGCCGCGGGGTCCCTCGAAGCGGATGACGATGACGTGACCTTTTTTCACGCGGCCATCGAGGATGGCGGCCAGGGCCTTTTCCTCCGAGTCGAAGCAGATGGCTTTGCCGTTGAACTGGAGGCCTTCCTTGCCGCTGATTTTTCCCACGGCCCCGGCGGGCGCGAGGTTGCCGCGGAAGATGACGAGGTGACTGTCTTTCTTGATGGGGTTGTCGAAGCTGCGGATCACGTCCTGGCCGGCGGGATAAGCGGGTGCGTTGGCGAGATTTTCCGCGAGGGTTTTGCCGGTGACGGTGAGGCAGTCGCCGTGCATGAGGCCGGCGTCGAGGAGCATTTTCATGAGCGGGACGGTGCCGCCGATCTCGACGAGCTTGGCCATGACGTATTTGCCGGAAGGCTTGAGGTCGGCGAGGACGGGGACGCGTTTGCCGATGCGGGTGAAGTCATCAATGGTGAGCTTGACCTCGGCGGCGCTGGCCATGGCGATGAGATGGAGGACGGCGTTGGTCGAACCGCCGAGGGCGATGACGAGGGTGATGGCGTTCTCGAAGGCCTTCCGGGTCATGATGTCGCGGGGGCGGATGCCGCGCTGGATTAGGTTGAGAACGGCCTTGCCTGCTTCCTCGCAGTCTTTCGTTTTGTCCTGTGAAACGGCGGCCTGCGCGCTGGAATTGGGGAGGCTCATGCCGAGGGCTTCGATGGCACTGGCCATGGTGTTGGCGGTGTACATGCCGCCGCAGGAACCGGCGCCGGGGATGGCGACGGCCTCGAGGTCGGCGAGATCTTTGTCGCTCATTTTGCCGGCGGCGTGGAGGCCGACCGCTTCGAAGCAGGAGACGACATCGACGGGTTTGCCGTGGAAATCGCCGGGAAGGATCGTGCCGCCATAAACGAACACGGACGGGCGATTCAGGCGCGCCATGGCGATGAGGCAGCCGGGCATGTTCTTGTCGCACCCGCCGACGGCGACGAGGCCGTCCATGCCTTCGCACGCGACCACGGTCTCGATCGAGTCGGCGATGACATCGCGCGAGACGAGCGAGTATTTCATGCCTTCGCTGCCCATCGAGATGCCGTCGCTGACGGTGATGGTATTGAAGACGACGGCCTTGGCGCCGGCCTCGTTGACGCCGAGCGCGACGCTGACGGCGAGCTGGTCGATGTGGATGTTGCAGGGCGTGACCTGGCTCCACGTCGAGCAGACGGCGACCTGGGATTTTCGGAAGTCATCGCGCTTGAAGCCGACGGCGTGGAGCATCGCGCGGCTGGCGGCGCGCTCGGCACCGTCCACGACGACGGAAGACCACTTGCGTTCGAGGGAGGCAGATTTGGCGGGGGATTTCGCGGGAGATTTGGCGACAGATTTTTTCATTGCGGGCGCGAGCCTTTCGGAAATCGCGGGGAGTGGCAAGGCGGCAAAACGCGGAGAAGAAAGCACCAAGGATAAAGCTCAAAGTTCAAGGGAAGGACCAGGCTCCAGGCACCAGGCGGCGCGGCCCGGAGTGCGGCCGTCCTCGGCCCCAGCGACGCACGCACGCACGGGAGGCGTGGGGGTTGTTCGCCCCGCGTCACGCTGCGCGCCGGGTGCTGCGCCTGGGGACGGGCGCACTCGGGTGGCACTTCCTGGAGCGCGGCGGGGTCGCCGCGACCAACCGGAGCGCGTGCGCAAACTGTGCGGCTCACGGTCCGTGTTGGCGCGTCCTGCCGAGTGCAACCGCGGCGGCGGATTCTGTTCGGCGCGGGACACAGCCGCGCTCCGGCGGCGCGGGCGATGTGCTGGCTCGTCTCCGCCACCGGCTTTGCGCTGAACGGGTCGAAGGCGACAGCCGTTTGAACCCTAGTCGCCGCGTAATTTTCTGAAACCGCAAAAAGACCTCATTGTCCCGCGCTTTTTGGCTTGCGTGAGTTGTAGATATACTCTCTATATCGCGCCATGCCTGCGCGCATTCCAATCCAGCACAAGTCGCCCTTCGCCATCGATCCCCGGCCCCTCGAGGAAACCGCCAGCAGCCACGCCGGCCTGCTGGCCACCGCCCGCGCCTTCCGCTCGCTGCAGCTGCCCGACCTGATCGCCGCCAATCTCACGCTCAAACGCCGCCAGCGCGGTTTCTCCGAGAGCCAGTTCATCGAAACCCTCCTGCTCCTGCAGACCGTCGGCGGGGACTGCCCGGAGGACATCCAGTTGCTGACCGGGGATGCCTGCCT
>CAMAUZ010000035.1 GCA_945861535.1 Akkermansia muciniphila
GAATTGCACGGGACGTTGGGCTTTTTGGTAGGCGGCTTCGAGGGCGCGGGACTGGGCGAAGGGGGCTTGCGGGTCTTGGTCGCCGTGGATGAGCAGGAGCGGCGGATCGGTGGCATCGACGTGGAATACCGGGCTGGCGAGGCGGGCGAGGGCGGGCATGGCGTCGGGCTGGCCGCCGAGGAGGAGTTGCAGCGCGGGGACGCGGACGGAGAGGCCGTGCGGGGTGGATTGCGAAAGGATGGTGGTGAGGTCGGACATGCCGAAGAAGCTGAGGATCGCGTGGATGTCGGAGGAGGGGCCGGTGACGCCGACGGTGCCTTCGAGTTCGCGGTGGCCGTTGGTGACGCCGACGAGGGCGGCGAGGTGCGCGCCGGCGGAGGCACCGGCGATGGCGATTTTGTCGGTGTTGATGCCGAGCTTCGCCGCGTTGGCGCGGAGGTAGCGGATGGCGGCTTTGAGGTCGTGGATTTGGGCGGGGAAGCGCGCGGTGGTGGAGAGGCGGTAATCGACGCTGGCGATGGCGTAGCCGGCGGCGACAAGTTTGGCGAGGGGCATGTCTTTGCGGGAGCCGGCGCGCCACGCGCCGCCGTGGACCCAGACGATCACGGGCGGTCGCGCGGACGCGGTCGCGGATGCGGCCGGGAGGTGGAGGTCGAGGGCGAGCGGCTGGCCGTCAACTTCGGCGAAGATGTGGGTGGTGGGCGGTGGGGTTTCGGCGGCAGTGAGGGTGAGGGTGCCAAGGAGGAGGAGGCCGGTGAGGAGGAGGGTGGATGGTTTCATGGGATGAGGGCGCGGAGGGGATGGGGGGAAAAGAAAACAGGCGACGGCCGGGGGGCCGTCGCCTGGATAATGCCGGGGCCGCGTCAGGGGGCGGTGGTGAAGGTGGCGTTCGCAGCGGTCGAGAGATTGCCGAAGCCATCGCGGCTGAGGATTTGGAAGTTGTAGAGGGTGCCGCGCGTCAGGCCGGCGAGCGGCAGGGAACGACGGAGGACCAGGGCGCCGGCGAGCGGGGTGGTCTGGCCGTAGGCGGTGGTCGTTCCGTATCTGACCTGGCTGTCGGAGTTTTCATTGGTGTCCCAAGAAATGGTGGCCGAGGTGGTGCCGATGGCGCTGACAGCGATGTTGAAGATGCGCGGGCCGAGGGTGTCGGTGGAGTAGAAGTTCCACGTCCTGGACGCGGCGAGGGCGAGGCCGCCGAGGTCTTTCACACCGGCAGCACCACCCACCACGGTCGGCAGGTAGGTCCAGTCCGTCTTGAGCGGAACGGCGGGTGTCAGGGTGGCGGTCCGGGTGAGCGGGTTGTAGGTGACCGTTGCCGGGAGGACGACGGTGGTTGACTGCCGGATCAGGGTGAAGGTGCTGGTGTTGATGGTCGCCGGGTCCATGTCTTTGGAGAACACAACTTGAATCGCGGTGGTCACGGGAACGTTGCGCGCCCCATTGGCCGGGGTGAACGAAAGGATGGTCGGCGCGGTGCCGCCGCCAAGGCCGGTGACAGTCAGGGTGGCGACCGCGCTGGTGGCGGAGCCGACGGTGTTGCCGACGATACACCGGAACTGGGCGCCGTTATCGCCGGCGGTGACGGCCGCAATTTGATACGCGGCCGAGGTGGCGGCAGGGATGGGGGTGAACCCGGCAGCGGCCGGATTCTTGCGCTCCCATTGGTAGGTCATCGGGACGGAGCCGGCAACGCTGACGGTGAAGTTGGCCTGCGATCCCAAGGCGACGGATTGGGTGGCGGGCGGGACGACGACGGTTGGGGCGTTGCCAACCGGGCCGTTGACGGTCAACAAGGCTCCGGCGCTGGTGGCGCTGCCAGCCGCGTTGGTGACGACACAGCGGAAGAGCGCGCCGTTGTCGCCGAGCACGGTGGTGACCAGCTGATAGGTGGCGTCCGTGGCCCCGACGATCGGGTTAAAGCCGGCATCCGCCGGATTTTTCCGCTCCCACTGATAGGCGAGCGGGGCGGTGCCGGTGGCGGTGACATCGAAGGCGGCGGGCTGGCCGGTGGTGACGGTCAGAGGAGCGGGAGGAACGGAAATGGCCGGCGGGATCGGGCTGCCGCCACCGAGGACCGTGAGCGTGGCGCTGGCACTGGTGGCGGAGCCGGCGGGACTGGTGAGGAGACAACGGAATTCCGCGCCGTCGTCCGCGGGTCCGGCGAGGCCCAGTCGATAGGTGGGGGTGGTCGCACCCGCGATGGCGGTGAAGCCGGCGTCACCGACGGAGCGGCGCTGCCATTGGAAAGTGATCGGGCTGGAGCCGATGGCCCCGACGAAGAAGGAGGCGGGCGTACCCGCATTCACAGTCAGGCTGGCCGGGGGCATGGCCACGGTGGGCGGCGCGGCGGCGGTGGGGGTGACATTGATGATCAGGTTGGCGGAGGGCAGTCCATACCAGCCGACCAGTTCCTGCACCATGCGCCATTGGAAATTGTACTGGCCGACGGTGGTGGGGGCTTTGACGCGGAAGTTAAAGGTCTGGGTTTCGCCCGGAGCGACGACGTTGGCAGTGCTGTTGGAAATACCGACGCGGGTGAAGCCCCAGCGGGTGTTGTCCTGCAGATTGGCGGAACCCAGTTTGTGTTTGGTGTCGAAGGACCAGATGCTGGTGCCGGTGTTGCGCATGGTCACGAGCACATGGTAGGTGCCGCCGGGGGCCATGACGAGGGGGACGAATTGGGAGACAAACGCGGCGTTGTTGGCGGCCGGGCCGGTCGCCGCCGCCACGTTGACCACGGTGTTGGCCGAAGGCGTGCCAAAGAAGGTGCCGGCCTTTTTCATCTGCCATTGGAAGTTATACGGGCCGACGACGAGCGGCGCTTTGACGGGGAAGGTGAAGGTGAAACTGTCGCCGGGCGCCACCGCGCTGGTGAGCGTGACTGGTGTGGCGCGCCAGATGGTGTTGTCCGCCGGATTCTGCGCGGCGAGGGCGTAGGTCGAGTTGGCCGCCCAGAGGGTGTTGCCGGTGTTTTGCATCCGCACGGAGACATTGTAGGTCACGCCGACGGTCATCTGAGCGGGAATCGTCTGCGAGGTCATCGCGGCATTGTCCACCGGCGGCACGAGGCGGAAACGCGCGGTGTAAGTGGTGTTGTTCTCCGGCGTGGAAATGTCGTGTACCGCCGCGCCATTGTCGGACCACGAGTCGAAGACATAGGAGTTACCGCCGGCGACCTGGGCGGCGGCACCGAGCGAGCGCGTGACATTGATCACGCCAACCCAGTTGGTCGGGGTCGCGACGGGCCGGCCATCGAGGAACACCACCAGTCCGGGCGGATCGGTGGCGAGGGTGTTGGTCGTTTTGAGGGGGAAGATCTCGCGCGACACGGTGGCGGAGAGACCGGCGGAGTTGACCGCCGTGAGATAGAGGCGGAACCAGGTGTCCGGGCTGGGTTCAATCAGGGTGGGAATGGTGAAGGAGCCGCCGGCGATGCCTGCCGTGTCAGGCAAGACGGGATGGGTGTGTTCCAGATGATGAAAATCAACCTTCCAACTGAGATTGGCCGGCGGCAGCGTGCCATCAGTGGCATCCAGCGCCGAGCCGGAAAACACGATCGTGTCGCCCGCGCGGTAGAAGGTGTCGATGACGGGAGACGCGATGGTCGGCACCGGCGGGCGGTTGCCGGTCACAGTAAGGGTGACGATGGCGCTCAAGGCGGTGCCCACGAGGTTCGTGATCCGGCACTGAAACTGCGCACCGTTGTCGCCGGAGGATAGGCCGGTCAGGTTCAAGCGGGGCGCAGTTGCGCCGGAGATGGCCTGAAAACTGGCGGCACCGGAGTTTTTGCGGAACCATTGATAGCCCAACGGCGCGTTGCCGAAAGCCGCCACCTGAAACGCCGCCTCGCCGCCGCTGAACGCGAGCTGGTCGGTGGGCTGGGTGCCGATGATGGGCGCGCTGCCGCCCGTGTATTTCACAATGTTAAGCGACGAGTATTGCGCGGACAGGCCGGAGCGGGCGATGTAGTAAAGAAAACCATTTTTCCCCACCGTCGGATACAACGCGGAAACACCGTCCACGTCGGGCGGCGTAGCGTAGATAGATTTGAAGGTCGCAAACGGCGTGACCGCCTTGGTCGCCGGGTCCAGCACCTTGATGTAGAGCTGAAAACCGTCCGCGAAAAAATATTTCCCCACATACGAAGCCGGGAAATTGACCACTTCCGGATTGTAAAAGGTCCCGCCGGTGATGGCGCTGCTGGTGGGGAAAGTCACGGGGTGCGGGTAGGCATAGAAGGGGGTCCGCACGCCCGACGCCGCGCTGGGGCCTTCGTAAGTGGGCCAGCCGTAGTTCCCGCCGGCCACGCCCTCGTTGATCTCCTCCCAACTGTAGTAGCCGACATCATTGATGAACATCCGGCCGGTGCCAGGCTGGAAGGCGAAGTTGTAGGGATTGCGGAAGCCGAGCGCCCAGATGGCGCGATTTTGCCCGGTGGTCTGGGCGTAAAACGGATTGTCGATCGGGATGCTGCCGTCGGAATTAATGCGCAGAATCTTTCCCAATGTCGTTTCCAGGGACTGGGCGTAGGCCGGGACGTTATTTTCGCCCGCCGAGAAATACAGTTTCCCATCCGGCCCGAACCGGATGCACCCGCCGTTGTGCCAACCGGACTCGCTCAGGTTCGGCAGATCAAACAGGATGACTTCCGTGTTCGGATTGGCCGTGTCGCCGACGACGGTGAAGCGGCTGAGGCGGTTGTGCGGCGCCGGCAACAGCGCCGCATAGTAGAGATACACGTAGCCGTTGTTGGCGAAATCGGGATCCACCTGCACGCCAACCAGGCCACGCTCCTCGTGGGCCGACACGTCCAGGGTGATCATCGGGGTCGCCAGCAGGGTGTCGTTTTTGATGACCCGCACGGCACCCCCTTGGGAACAGACCAAGACCCGGCCGTCGGGCACCAGCGCCATCGCCGCGGGCGAGGAGATGTTGCGGATGCGGGTCTCGGAAAACCCGGCGGGCAACGTGGCCTGGCCGTGGGCCGCGCGCGGCAACCAGAGCGCGCCGGCCAGGCTCGCCAACGCCAGCCAACGGAGCGGTCGCCCGGCCAGCCGGTGCAGCACGGCGTTCAATATCGCAACGATGTGGTTCTTCATTTCTCTTCGTGAATGGTGCTCAAGACACTTAAAAACAAGGACCCAAGGGAACACTCGTTTGCGCGGGTATCAAAAGAAACTCCCGCTCTTTTTTTGACCTCCGCGCGCAACGGCGGCCCCCCCGGACGACGCTCCGGAAACTGTGGCCGGCGCGGCCAGGCGCGGCCAGGCGCGGCCGCCTTCGTGCGCGTGGTTGGCAGATGCAGTCGGTTGGGAAAAACTCACTTCCGTTCCCGCTCGCCGCCCACGGTGAACGAGAAGACAAAATCCCCCGCCAGGCGGTTGCCCGCCCGATCAGCAATGCCGCCGCGCCCGCCCTGCAAGGTCACCACGTAGGTCTTGTGCTTCTTCAGCTTTTTCGTCGGGACCAGGGTCAGAGTCCGGGTGCCGCCATAGTACGCGATGTAGGCGGCGAACAGGCGCATTTCCCCGGTCTCCCGGAGCGTCAGCGAGCCTGCCGTGAGGGTCGCTTCGTTCAACGCCTCCGAAAACGTGAGCGAGATCGTCGGGCGCTCCGTCACCGCGGAGCCCCCGCCGGGGACATAACCCACCACCTTGGGCGGCACCGTGTCCGCCGTGCGGAATCCCCAGCCTACGTCGCCGGCCAGCGCCGCCCCTTCCAGACTCTTGACCCCGTTCGCGCCACCCCGGAGCACCACCTGATAGCGCGCCCCCGCGGGGTCTAGTCCGCCCAGCGGCCGCAGCGTCGCCGTGCGCGTTCCATTGTCGTAAGTCACCACGGCCGGCACGAGTGCGGAGTTGCCCGCCTTTTGCAGATAAAACCGGCCCGGCGTCAGGGTGCCGGCCTGCATCGCCACGGAGAATGTGACCGTGATCGCGGCGTTCGCCGACACCTCAACCGCGGAACGACCCGGACTGACGCGCGTGACCACCGGCACGGGCGGATTCGTCACCCGCAGCGCCGCCACGCGGCTCGTCACGCTGCCTCCGCGATTGCTCACCACGCAGGAAAACTTCGCGCCGTCATCGCCCAGCGTCGTCGCCGCGATGCGATACGCCGCCGCCGTCGCTCCCGTGATCGCACGCCCATCGCGCAGCCATTGATAACTCAGCGGCGATGCCCCCGCTGCCGTCACCGTGAAACTGGCCGGCTGACCGGTTCGCACCGCCACATCCGCCGGCTGGCTGCGAATCTCCGGCGGCAGCGGCGTCACGCGCAGCATCGCCGCGCGGCTCGTCACGCTGCCTCCGCGATTGCTCACCACGCAGGAAAATTTCGCGCCATCATCGCCCAACGTCGTCACCGCGATGCGATACGCCGCCGCCGTCGCTCCCGTGATCGCGCGCCCGTCGCGCTGCCATTGATAACTCAGCGGCGACGCCCCCACCGCCGTCACCGTAAAACTGGCCGGCTCGCCAGCCCGCACCGCCACATCCGCAGGCTGGCTGCGAATCTCCGGCGGCAGCGGCGTCACGCGCAGCACCGCCGCGCGGCTCGTCACGCTGCCTCCGCGATTGCTCACCACGCAGGAAAACTTCGCGCCGTCATCGCCCAGCGTCGTCACCGCGATCCGATACGCCGCCGCCGTCGCTCCCGTGATCGCGCGCCCGTCGCGCTGCCATTGATAACTCAGCGGATTCGGCCCCACCGCTGTCACAGTGAAACTGGCCGGCTCGCCGGCCCGCACCGCCACATCCGCGGGCTGGCTGCGGATTTCCGGCACCGGCGGCAACGTCACGCGCAACACCGCCGCGCGGCTCATCACGCTGCCCGCGAGACTGCTCACCACACACGAAAACTTCGCGCCGTCATCGCCCGTCGTCGTCGTGGCCAGGCGATACCCCGCCGCCGTCGCCCCGGGGATCACACGGTTGTCGCGCAGCCATTGATAAGTCGGCGGCTCCGGCCCGATCGCCGTCACCCCAAAAGCCGCCGGCTCCCCAACCATCACCGTCACGTCCGCCGGCTGGCTGCGGATTTCCGGCAGGGCGGTCACCTGCACCACCACGTTGGAAGTGAACTCCCCGAACCACGCCACGCCGTCCTGAATCATCCGCCATTGAAAATCATAAGCCCCCGGCGCCGGCGGCGCGGTGACGGTGAACCGAAACGTCGCGTTCGCACCCGCCGCCGTGGTCCGCTCCAGCTCGACCCGGGCCGTCCCCCACGTATCATTATCCTCCGGCCGCTGCGAACTGAGCCGGTACAACTCCGCCGCCGTCCACGCGTTGGCCCCGCTGTTCCGCATCGTCACCGTCACGTCGTAAAGCTGCCCCGCCACCATCGTCGCCGGCACCGACTGCGCGATGAACCGCGCGTCGTTCGCCAGTTCGCCCACCCGCACCACCACGTTCGGCGTCAGCGCGCCAAAGTAATAAAAACCGTCGCGCACCATCTGCCACTGCATGTCATTCGTCCCCAGTTCTACCGGCGCGGTGACGGTGAAATTAAACGTCGCCAGCGCCCCCGGCGGCACCGGCCCGGCCAGCGCGACGCGATTGATCCCCCACCGCGGACTGTCCGGCGGATTCTGCACGGCGAGATGATAATTCTCCGCCGTGGTCCACGTCGTGGTGCCCGTGTTACGCACCACCACCGTCACGGGATAAATCGCGCCGCCCACCATCTCGTTCGTCACCGTCTGCGAGACAAACTCCGCCGCATCCGCCTCCGTCGTGAGCGCGCGGAACCGCGCCACCAGCGTCGTGTCACGCCCCGGCGTGGCCAGCGTGCGCACCGCCGCGCCGCCATCGGCCCACGACTCGAACTCATACGCGACGCCATCGACCACCTGGCTGCGCGCCGCGATCACCCGCTCGACCCCCGCCACCCCGACAAACACCAACGGCGCGCTCACCTCCGTGCCATCCAGCGCCACCACCAGCCCCGGCGGCACCGTCTCCAACGTGATCGCGCTCTTGACCGGCAGCACCTCGCGAAAAACCGTCCGGCTGATCCCCGCCGCATCCGTCGCCGTGAGATAAATGCGATACCACACGTCGTCGCTCGTCTCGCCGCTCGTCGGGATCGTGACACTCCCGCCCGCGATCCCCCGCGTGTCCGGCAACAACGGATGCGAATGATCGTGATGTTGGAAATCAATCCGCCAGCTCAGTTGCGTGGCGGCGAGCCGGCCATCCTCGCGGTCCGTCCCAAACCCACGGAACACCAGCGTGTCCCCCGCCCGGTACGTCGCCCCCTCGACCGGCACCTCGATCACCGGCACCGGCGGCGTGTCCGACAGCACCCGCAGGCCCGCGGCCCGGCTCGTCGCCACCCCAAACGGATTGGTCACCACGCAGCGGAACTCCGCATTGTCATCCGCAACACCCGCCGCCCCGAGCACGTACTCGGGCGCGGTCGTTCCGGCGATCGCCGTGAAGCTCCCCTGCCCCGCCGCTTTCCGTTCCCACTGGTACGCCAGCGGCTCGCGGCCATACGCCGTGACCATGAAGCGAGCCGCCTCCCCAACCACCACCACCAGGTCCGCCGGCTGCCCGCCCACCCGCGGCACCGGCGAAACCCCATACTGGATGCGGTTCAGCGTGCGCTGACTGCGGGCGATGTAATACAGGCTGCCGTCCGCCGCGACGGTCAGATACAGCGGTGTGACATCCGGCCCGCTCGCCGGAAACGGCGCATACGTCGCGAAACCCGTCACCGCCCGCGTCACCGGATCGAGCACGTTGATGACCTGCGTGAACCCGTCGGCGAAAAAATATTTCCCCGTGTACTCCGCGGGAAACTGGTTGGTCGCCGGATTGTAAAACGCGCCGCCCGTGATCGCGCTGCTCGCGTTGACATTTTGGAGATGCCGGTAGGCAAACAGCGGGGCGTTGAAATTCGGATCGTTCGCCGGCCCTTCATAAACCGGCCAGCCGTAATTCCCCCCGCGCACCACCTCATTGATCTCCTCCCACGTATCCAGGCCGACATCGTTCGCGAACAACCGGCCCGTCCCCGGCTGAAACGCCAGCGTGTACGGATTCCGAAAACCCAGCGCCCAAATCGCCCGGCTCGCGCCCTCCGCGGTCCCCGCCAACGGATTGTCCGCCGGAATGGTCCCGTCGCGATTCAGCCGCAGCACCTTGCCCAGCACCGAGTCCAGCCGCTGTGCCAACGCGCCGAGGTTGTTGTCCCCGACCCCGAGATACAGTTTGTCATCCGGCCCAAACGCGATGCTGCCGCCATTGTGCCAGCCCGAAACCCCGAGCGTCGGCAGGTCCAGCAAAACCACCTCCGAGCCGGGCACCGCGTTGGTCTCCCCCGCCGTGAACCGGCTCAGCCGGTTGTGGAACGTCGGCTGCGTCGCCGTGTAATAAAGGTAAATCCACCGGTTGGAGCCGAAGCCCGGATCGAACTGCACGCCGACGAGACCCCGCTCCTGGAACGCCTGCACGTCCACCTGGAGAAACGGCTGCGTTTGCAGGGCTCCGTCCCGAATCAGCCGCAACGCGCCGCGTTGTTCACACACCAAAATCCACCCGTCCGGTCCCACCGCCAGCGCGGTCGGCGACGACAGACCGCGCACCTGGGTTTCATAAAATCCCTCCGGCAAAATCGCCTGCGCGCCCGCCGTCATCGCCCCCGCCAGGAGCAACATTACCACGGCAAGCGCGTGCAGCGGCTTGCCGCTGCGGAGCCAGGCCAACGCCTGCCCCGGTCCGCACTCTTTGGAGATCCCCCCCCGGTACAACATTTTACGCATACTGAAAATCGAGCGGCGGAAGGAACACCCTTCCGGCCCGTCTGTCAAAGTGCGGGCAAAAAATGCCACCGGGTCTGGTGCGGCTTGGCCTGGACGGACGGAGTTGAAAAAAAGTTCCAAGGACAAAGCTCAAAGCTCAAGGGAAGCACCAAGGGCCAAGTTCTAGACCAGCGCGTCCGCCCCCGGAGCGCGGCTGTGTCGCCGCGACCAGCCGCAGCACGCAGCCAACCGCGCGAGGGCTTTGCGGTTGTCGTCTCCGCCACTCCCGTCGGGGCCGCTGCGGCTGATCCCGCCCGGCGCGGGACACAGCCGCGCTCCGCCCGCGCCCGGCCCCCCGGGAGCGCGGCTGTGTCGTCGCGACCAGCCGCAGCACGGACGCACCGGCATGGGCCACGCCGGTTCGGGCTGACCGCTGACCGCGGCCGCCGGTCGCGCTCCCTTCCTCCCGTCCGCTTCGTGCCGCTGGCACGACGCGGAGGCGAGGCCGGACGCGCGGATAGGGCCGAACGAAAATGTCCAAACTCCAGCGTTAGGCTCGAAGTCTCACCCATCTGACCGACGGCAATCCACACAGGCGAGATGCTAACCCTGATGCTTGGACCTTGCTCCTTCCCTTGAACTTTGAGCTTTAATCTTTGAGCTTCTTCCCCCTCGCGCCCCCACTCCTCACCCATTTCGCGCATCCCGCACCGCCGCCAGCGCCAGCTCCACCGGCAGCTCGGCCAACCCCGTCGCGTGCTTCAGCAGCACATTCCGCCGCCCCGGTGGACGCCAGATTTCCTCCACCGTGTCGCCCCACAACAACACCGCCGGCACGCCCAGCGCCGACGCCAGATGCGAAATCCCCGAGTCGTGGCCGATGAACGTCCGGCACTGTTGCAGCAGTTGCGCCAGATGCGGCAGCGGCAGATTGAACGCCGTCCGCACGCGCTCCGCTGGCAATTGCCGCGCCAACCGCTGCACCTTGTCCCCGTCCGCCTCGCCCGCGATCAGCAGCAGCCGCGTCTCCGGCTCCGCCACCAGCAACCGCGGCAGCAACTCCGCCCACTTCGCCTCCGGCCAGTTCTTCTTTTCACTCCCGCTGCCCGGATGCGCCGCCACCCAGTCGCCGCCCGGCAACGGCTCGCCCGCGTCCGCCGGCACGCGCAACTGCGGCGCCGCGTCCGCATCGAAAATCGCCAGCCGCTCCAACGGTTTCAAAAACACCGCGCTCGCCGGGATTCGCTCCTTCTCATCCGGCCGATGCGGTCCCGCAATGAACTGCGCCTTGTTGTTCCGCCGCACATTCCCCTGAAAAAACTCATCCGGGTCATACAGGTACGAAACGATGATGTGAAAACTGCAGAAGAACTCCGCCAACGCCGCGTCCGGCTTGCCCCCATTGATGAAAAACGACGCCAGCGCCCGCGCCTCAATCGACCGCACCTCATCCACCAGCCCGCCCGCCAGCGCCAGCCGCGCAATGTGCGGATACCCGAGCAACGCAATGTGCGTGTCCGGAAACTGCGCCCGCAACGCCGCCAACACCGGCAACGTCAGGACAAAATCCCCAATCGCCCCGCCCCGCACCACCAAGATTCGCCCACTCTTTTTCATGCGCGCAACGCTTTGCCCACGGGTGGAACGGGCGACCCGCCCGTGCCGCCGGGCCACTGGCCCGGCGGAATGGCGGGAGACTTCCTTTTGCTCCAGCGCGCTTGGCCGAAGATCAATCGTTGTGAAAGATCGTGCCAGGAACGTTGTAATAAGCAGCACGTCCGTCTCCCTCGCCCCGTGAGGCACGAACGGGGAGAGGGCCGGGGAGAGGGGTGCCCCACACTCGCGAGCGGTCCAACTCTGCGGAGCGCCTCCTCTCCCCAACCCTCTCCTCCGTTCCGAACGGAGGAGAGGGAGCCGGAGACCCCGAGGCGGACTGGACAAGTTTTCGCAACGACTGATCCCGCGTCACACCCATTCCGTCCGGCGAGTCGCGAGCATCCATCTAGCCCCAACGGGGCGGTGCCATACCAGCCCAGGGCATCGCCCTGGGTTGGCGTTGTAGTAGCGACAAAGCCCTGAAGGGGCGGCCCAATTCTGCGCGCGGCTCCGGCGATGGCCCGCCCCTTCAGGGCTGAATTCCCTACGGCTATCCAACCCAGGGCGTCGCTCCGCTCTGCCCTGGGCTGGTATGAGTCCGCCCCGTTGGGGCTAGACAACTGCAGTCGCCGGACGCCACGCGCTGGCAGCTCGTGCCACCCATGTTGCTGCGGACATCTGTGAAATATCCCGTCCATCCACCGCAACTCCGCTTGCGCCCCCCATCCCCATCCGTGTCCATCCGTGTCCATCCGTGGTTCTCCAATTCCCATTCCCATTTCCCCGCCGCGCTACAACACCGTCGCCCCCAACCCCGCCACGAACAGCCCGAACCCCAGCCGCACCGCGCTCAGCATCCGCGTCCGCTCCACCGTCGCCGTGGACCATTCGATCAAATCCCGCAGCCGCCACGGCGACACCGTGAACCACATCCCCGCGACGATCCACCCGTACGCCCACACCACGATCACCAGCCGCCACGGCGTGTCCGACCACCGCGCCGCATCCACCAGCACCTTCGCCAGCAACAGCAACACCACCGCCAGCCCGCGCACCGCCAGAAAATCCTTCACGAAAATACACGTCGCCACCCCCAGCACCCCGAAGCCCCCCAGCATCATCGGCTTGTACGCCGCGAAGTCCGAGATCGCCTCCTGCCGCAGATTGTACAAAAACCCCGCCGTCCCCAGCAACGTCAGTACCCAGCCCCACACCAGCGACCGCGGGAACCGCCGCAACGCCGCGCCATACCGCGCCGGTTGCAACACGCCGAACAATTGCAACGCCGCAAACCCCAGCCCCAACACGATCGCCAAAGTGGAAAGTTTCATTCGAAAAAAATATGCCGCCACCCGCTAGTCCGTATCTATGCAATGGAAACCGATAAGAGAACCACAGAGCCGCGATGAACACCGAGCGGCGGAGCCGCAACCCAAGGAGCGCGGCTGTGTCCGCCGAGGACCAGCCGCAGCGGCCCCGAAACCTCGCCGGCATCCGTGGAAATCAGCGGCGTCCCCTGACGGCCAACCTGCTGCGGCTGGTGCTCCGCGCACACAGCCGCGCTCCGGGAAAAATCCTCGCGGCGCGCGAGGATTCTGCAGAGTTGTAGTACAGAGAAAAACCAGGGCTGGCATCGGCCCCGGGAAGTCACCATTTGGTGACTCCTTGTCGGCTTGATAATTCTTTGTCTTCTCTGTGTTCATCGTGTCTCTGTGGTCGTTTAGCAGCGGCTCGCTCAACGCTCAACGCTAGTTCAGATTCAAAATCGCCGGGTCGCCATACAGCGTGAACGACCCCGCCCGCGTGATCCGCACATCCAGCAACTGCCCGACATGCCGCTCCGCCCCGTCAAAAATCACAATCTTGTTGCACGCCGTCCGCCCCTCCAGCCGCGCCGCGTTCCGATGACTCGGCCCGCTCGCCAGAATCCGCATCGTCCCGCCCACGCACGCCTGATACTTCCGCTGCCCGATCTCGTTCACCGCCGCCAGCAGCCGCGCGTGCCGCTCCTCGATCACGTCCTCCGGCACCTGCCCCGGCAGCTCCGCCGCCGGCGTGTCTCGGCGACGCGAGTATTTGAAAACGTAGGCGTTGTCGAACTCCGTCGCCCGCACCAGCCCGAGCGTCTCCTGAAAATCCGCCTCCGTCTCCCCCGGAAAACCCACGATCAAATCCGTCGTCAACCCCATCGCCGGCCGCACCTGCCGCAGTTGCCGCACGATCTCGGCAAACCGCTCCCGCGTGTAACCCCGGTGCATCAATTTCAAAATCCGATCACTCCCGCTCTGCACCGGAATGTGCGCGCTCGCCACCAGCTTCGGCAGCCGCCCATACGCCGCGACCAAGTCTTCCCCATACCCCTTCGGATGCGGCGACGTGAACCGGATGCGCTCAAGCCCCTCGATCCCCTGCACCGCCTCGAGCAGTTGCACAAAGGCCGAGCGCCCGTCCCGCACCCCGATCTCGCGCTTGCCATAGCTCGTCACAATCTGTCCGAGCAACACGATCTCCCGCACTCCGCCCGCCACCAGTTCGCGACACTCCGCCACGATCTCCGCAATCGGCCGGCTCCGCTCCTGCCCCCGCGTGTACGGCACGATGCAAAACGTACAATATTGATTGCACCCCTGCATGATGCTCACAAACGCCGTCACCCCCTGCGCCTTTCCCGGTGACACCGCCCCGCCGCCGCCCACCGCCAGATGCTCACGGATCGTCCCCTCGCTCCCCGCCTCCTCCGCCGTGTCCACCACCTTCGTCCGCCGCCCCGCCGCGATGTCCGCCAGATACTCCGCCGCGCGATGAAACTTCTGCGTGCCCAAAACCAGATCCACCTCCGGCTGCTGCGCGATCAACTCCGACCCGCGGCTCTGCGCCATACACCCGAGAAAACCCAGCACCACCTCGGGCCGCCGCTGCCGCACCTCCGCCGCCAGATTCGCCATCTTCCCCAGCGCCTTCTGCTCCGCCGCATCGCGCACACTGCACGTGTTCAGCAAAATCACATCCGCCGCCGCCTCCGTTGCCGCCAGCCCATACCCCTGCGCGACGAGCTGCGCGGCGACCGCTTCCGAATCGCGCTCATTCATCTGGCACCCGTACGTTTTGATAAACACCGAAGGCATACCGCGTTTAAGGCGCGGCACGCTACGGCACCCCCCTCGCGATGCAAAGAGTGAAGATGGTTTCGCACGGCGCGCGGGCGAATCCGCGCCCGCCTCCTCGTACCGCAGACTTCCAAGTCTGCTGTATCGCGGGTTTCCAAACCCGCGGACGGTCCGGTCACCCGCCGCGCCTCGGCTTGCCGGACGCGCCCCGAACAACGCAGCCCCCGCCGATTGGGAAATCGGCGACACAGCAGGTTTGGAAACCTGCGCTACCCGGCTGCGCTCCCTTGCCCGCCTCGGCTTCGTGCCGGAGGCACGACCGCGCGCACGGCCGGGGACGAGAGAAAATAGCCAAACTCCAGACCCAGCATTGAGTATGTGTTTAGCGCCAAAGGCGCGGCTCATACCAGCCTGGGGCAACGCCCCACGGCAGATGCCAGCCAATGAATTCAGGGCTGAAAGCCCGTTCGATTTTTCTGCTGCAGGATAATGCTTCCCCGCGAATGGACCGCGCCTTCAGCGCTCAAATGGAAAATGGCGCGCTTCCTGGGACGGTGCCCCAGGCTGGTATAAGCCCGCGCCTTTGGCGCTAAACAGACCCGGCACTGAAGTGCCGGGCGATTTTCGGTCGTCCCTGCGCGACTGCGCCGACTCGCCCCCGATCCCGTGGGGCAGGCTTCCAGCCTGCCAGTTCGGGCGGCATCCTGCCGCCCGTTCCCCGCGGCGGGCGCGGACGGATAGCTGCCGGGCGCGGAAACACGGGGCAGAGATGCCCCGTGAACTGGCAGGCAAGGATGCCTGCCCCACACCCCTCCCCTCCTCATTATTCTGCCCCCATTATTCTGCCGGCACCTTCTTCACTCCAAAAAATTTCCGCTGCGCGGAATTTGTTCCGGCCCGAGACGCAGGACATTTCACGCTCCGGCGGCGCACGGCCCGTTCGACTCCGGCTTCGTCCCTCAGCCTCCGTCTCCCGGTCCTTGCGCCGCCTCCGCTCGTCCCTCGCCTCACTCCTTGCCCCGCTCCGCGGAAGACTTTCGGCCTCCGGCCTCCCCGGCTGGGCTGATGGAACTGGGGCAGGGGCGGAAGCCGATGCGGTTGTTCCCGCGGTCCGGGGCGTTGCCGTAGCGGATGGCGGCCCGGGCGCGCCTGCCGCTGGAGATCCAGCTACCGCCGCGGAGCACGCGGGCCCAGCCATTTTCCGGCCCCACGGGATCGATCACCGCCTTCGCTTCATACGTACGCGGACTATCCTGGCACCACTCCCACACGTTGCCGTGCATGTCGTACAAGCCCCACGGATTCGGCTTCTTCTGCCCCACCGCGTGCGTCCTTCCCCCACTGTTCTTGTCATACCAGCCGTAATCCTTCAGCAGCGCCTCATCGTCCCCAAAACTAAACTGCGTCGTCGTCCCCGCCCGGCACGCATACTCCCACTCCGCCTCCGTCGGCAACCGATAGCCTGCCCACGCACAGAACGCCTGCGCGTCGTACCACGACACTCCCACCACCGGCTGCAGCGGATCGTTGAACTGACTGTTGTTCCACTCACGTGGTTTCTCTGCCTGCGGATTCGCCTCCAGATATTTCTGATACTCCGCATTCGTCACCGCATATTTCGCCAGCCAGAACCCTTTGGAAATCGTCACCCAATGCACCGGCCGCTCATTGTCGAAGTCACTCTTCGCCTGCCCCATCTCAAACTCCCCCGCCGGTATCCACACAAACGCCATCCCCGTCCGCGCATCCACAAACCCCTTCCCACGCGCCACCGCCCGCGGCTGCGCCGCACCCGTCGCCCGCTGTAAAATCTCCCGCGCCAGCGCCACCACTTCCTTGTCCTTCGTGCCCGCAAGTTCCCGGCAAACCGCCAGCAGGTCCGGCTGATTGTGCCGCGACAACAGCCGCAAAATCTCCACCCGCCGCGCCGCGTGCTTCGTCCCCCGCAACTCCGCCACGAACGGCTCCAGCGTCACATGCTGCGCCTCCTCCAGACATTGCTCCACCAACTCCCGCTGCGCACCAAGCGCCCCCGCTTTCAACACCGCCGTGAAAAATTCCTGCGCAAACGCCTTGGACCCCAGCGCCACCGCCATGAGCGTCGCCTCGCGCCACCAGCTCCGCCCAAACGTCTCGGCCAGCTTCGCCACCCGCCCCTCCTGCGCCGCGTGCGCGCCCGCCAGATACTCCTGAAACGTGAGATGCAGAAACCCCGTCTGTCCGTCCCCATACGGCGCGAGAATCCCGCTCTCGTCCCGCATCCGCTCGATGAACACCGTGCCATCGCGCCCCAAACCCGCGCTCGCCGCGATGTCCACCAGCGCCTTCGTGGCCTCCGCGCCCAGCGCCGCCACGGTTTCCGTCGTGCGGTTTTCCGTCCCGTGCAGCCACCACGCCACCGACCCGAGCACGCTCTCCGCCGCCTTGGGTTCAAACGGTGCAATGCCCGCCGCCTCGCGCACCGCCTGCCGCCAGTGCTCCACCAGCACCCGCACGCACCGCGCATACAAATCCGCCCGTCGCCGCGGCAGATTGTGATTCTCATGATGCACCACGCACAGAATCGTGAGCATCAATGGATTGGCCGGCAGCTCCCGCAACCGCCCGATGCGGTAGTCCGGCTGCGCCAGAATATCGAGCAACGACTTGATTTCCGCCGCCGCTTTCTCCGCCACCTCCGCCCCCTCGCCATGCAGCCGCCGGAACACCGCGCCATACCAGTGCTCCACGAACTCCCGCACCTGCGGCTCGGTCAGCGGCTCCACCTGAAACTGACAGAACGACGGCCCCAGATTCACCTTTCCCTGGTAGCCCTGATACCGGCTCGTCACGAGATAGAAGTCCTCCGGCCGGTCCGCCAGCGCCTGCCGAATCCACCCGCACACCCGCACCCGCGCCGCCTCGTCCACCACTTCATCAAGACCATCAAACACCCACAGCACCCGTTCGCGCGCGAGCAGGTCGTCCGCGGGATTCGCCAGCTCCGCGCGCCCGGCATTCGGGGCCGCCAGCGCGTGGCGGATGAAGTCATTCAACGTCGCGTGCTCGCGCCGCAGATCGCGCAACCGCAGAAACACCGGGAGCACATCCGAGGGCAAACCCGGCACCGCCGTCGCGGCCGCATTCAGCACGCGCCAGCAAAACTGCCGCGCCCCCGTCGTCTTCCCCGCGCCCGGATCGCCGAGCAGGATCACGCCAGAGTGCTCGCGCTTCGTCGCGTACCCGAAAATCTCCGCCAGTTCGATGTTGCCATCGCCGAATGGTCCCTCGCCGAAGTCGGCCTCCGGAGCCAGCGGTCGGTAGGGCGCGGTGTCCTCACCGCGCCGCTCCGCATCGGTGCCGTCCAGTCGGTCGGCGGCGGGCTGAGGACAGCCCGCCCTACCCGCTCCCTGAGACAGCGCACCCGGCTTCCGCCGCCCGCCGGTGACATCCATCCGCGCCATCACGTTGAGCGGCACGTACGCCTGCTCGATCGGGAACTCGATGGGAATGCCCTTGCCGATGCCGACCAACTGCAGCTTCGCCGTCGCCTTCCGCAACCGCTTCAAATACTCACCAATCGCCGCCGAATGCCGCGGCGGCGATGCCGTTCCCTTCCCGCCGGATTTGCCTTTTGCGGCCGAACCCTTCGCGCCCACCACCACCGTCACGCTTGTCTCCGTCTCCGCCGGACGCGGCGCCAGGCCCGCGAGAAAGCCCGCGAGGTCCGCGTGTTTTTTGCCGTAAGACACCGGAAAGATGCGCTGCTCCGGCGGGTGCGCCGCGTGCAACGCCCCGACCTCCGCCTCCAAACACAACCGATAATGCCGCGCCGTATGGTGCCGGCTCACCGCGCCCAGCCACGAGAGGAACGGCTTGAAATTCGGATCGGACAAACCCTCGCCGCACCCGACAAACACCAGGCTCTTGGTCATCGCCAGCGCCCGCACCACCGCCTGCGCATGGGTGTCCTGCCGCACGTCCTCATACGACCGGATGCCGAGCACGACCGACGCAGGCGTCTGCCAATGCCCGTGCAGATGCAGAATGCCGTCGCTGTCCCCGCGCAAGACGCCGGCCACATCGTCCGGGTCCTGCCACGTCACCGCGCGCCGCCCGGTGACGGTGGCGAGCAGGTCATCGTAGTTCGTCGTCGCCAGCGGAACGTCGAGCGCATCCAACCGTTCGAGCACCGTGGCGTCGCTGGCTTTTAGTTGGCCGACCGTCTCCCGCAGCCAGCGCTTGAACTCGGGACCGTCGTTGCCGCCGAGCTTCTTGGAAATTTTCTCCGCCGCCGAAACCATGTCGTCGAGATCGCCCGACAAGATTTCCCCGAGCACGCGGTCCTGCCACGCGGCATCCAGCTTTCCCGGAAACAACTTGCGACACTCCTGCACGCCCAGCCTCAGCAACCCCGGCCACGACGCCGCCGGCGCGCCCTTCGGCACCTTGGCCGAACTCGTCGCCGCGATGGTCACGCCGGTCCCGACCACGACCAGCACCTGCTTCGCCCCGATCAATTTCCGCAAATCCTCTGTCAACGTGTCCGCCATGATGCGCCGACGCTAAAACGCCCGCGCCCGAAACAAAACGCCTTTCTGCGCGCGGGCGCGCCCGCACTCCGACGGAGCGCGGCTGTGTCCGCCGAGGACCAGCCGCAGCGGCCGCGAAACCGCGTCGGCACCCGTTTGAATCGGAGGCGTCCCGTGCGGCCCACCTGCTGCGGCTGGTGCTCCGCGCACACAGTCGCGCTCCGGAGAAAAATCCTCGCGGCGCGCTGGGGACAGACGCGCCCCACCCCATCAAAGTTTTGCCCGGCCGAGCGACCGGACCACAGAGCCAGGGATCAATCCACGTAGAGCGCCGTCTTCAAATCCCGGACCAGCACGCTCATGTAGGGGTAGCGTTTGTCCGGGTCGCGTTCGAGGCACTTGAGGACGATCTTGTCGAGGGCGAGGAGGAGTTCCGGGTTGTGCTGCCGGGTACTGGCGATGTGGAAGTTCGGATCGAGATGGCGGCGGATGACTTCTTCCTGGGTGTCGCCATTGAACGGCTTCTTGTTGGTCAGCAGTTCGTAGGCAGTGATCCCGAAGGCGAAGATGTCGGCGCGATGATCGAGCGGGAGGCGTTGGAGCTGCTCGGGGGCCATGTAGGCGGGGGTGCCCGAGTGTTTGTCCATCTTCCGGGGTTTGTCGGGGATTTCCTCGGCGAGATCGAAGTCGATGAGCCGCACGTCGCCGGCCCGGGTGATCATGATATTCTCGGGTTTGAAATCCAGGTGCATGTAGCCGTTGTCGTGCATGTGCTCCAAGGCCTGGGCGGAATCGATGAGGATGTTGCCGACGTAGGCCTCGACCACCTCGGGAAACCGGCTCGGGGCCATCTTCAAATTGTGCCCTTCGACATACTCGAGGAGGACGTAGGGCAGACTGTCGATCTTCCCGTGCTCGTAATAGCCGATGATGTAGGGGTGCTGGTGGAGTTTCTCCAGAATCTCGCAACCGCGGGCGAACAGCTTCTTGGTCTTCAGCCCGAAAATGGAGGTGTTGTAGAGGCGGCGCAGGGCGAAGTTGTTCCCCTCCTTGTCGGCGACCAGCCAGATTTCCGCCATTGCTCCCTGGCTGATTTTCTCATGCAAAAAAAAACGCCCAAAGGGAGTGCCTTGGGTCATTTGCGTTTCGTTGCCGTTGGTCATTGCCTGAGCGAACATTCGTTTGCGGTAGAGCCGGTTCTGTGCCAGTCGTCGCCGCGCTGATTTTAGCAGCGCCGGGGTGACTTGGATTTCAACTCCGTGTAAAAGAGACTCCGTGCGCCCACTAAAGGTAACAACAATCTTCGTCGCGACCGTGCTTCTCGGGGGAGCGATCCTAGCACCGGCGCTACACTGGCTGGTTCAACAGGGGGCGTCAACGGTTTCGGCGCTCGAACCGCTCTCCCGCCAGCCGTTTCACCGCTTTGTCAGCCGCGCCATGCTGGTGCTGGCCATCGTCGGGCTGTGGCCGTGGGCGCGGGCGATGGGCCTGCGTTCGTGGGCCGAGCTGGGCTGGTGCCGCCCCGCCGCCGGGCACTGGAAGCTGCTGGGGCGTGGGTTTCTGTGGGGCTTTGTCTCGCTCGCCGCCTTCGCCGCCGTGGCCCTGCTCTGCGGAGCCAAGGTGGGCAATTTTGACCACACTCCCGGCGAATGGGGCAAACGCCTCGCGAGTGCGGCGCTCTCCGGCCTGTTCGTGGGCGTGCTAGAGGAAACGTTGTTTCGCGGCGCGCTCTTCGGCGGTCTCCGCAAGGGGATGGCGTGGCCTTCCGCGCTGGTGGTTTCGAGCACGATTTTTGCGCTGCTGCACTTTCTCGACCGCCGCCCCGAGCCGCCGGCGCAAGTCGGGTGGACGAGCGGGTTGGCGTTGCTGCCACGCATGGTGCGGGAAATTGACGACGGACGGATGTTCGCCGCCGCCCTCGGCAGCCTGCTGGTGGTCGGGTGTTTCCTGGCGCTTTCCTATCAGCGAACCGGAAATCTTTTCTTCCCGCTCGGTCTGCACGCGGGCTGGGTGTTTTGGATGAAACTCACCGGCTTCATCACCGTGGCCAAACCTGACGCGCCGGGCTGGCTGTGGGGCACGGGGAAACTCGTGGACGGCTGGGCCACCTTCGCGCTGCTGGTGCTGACGTTCGGAATCTACCTGCGCTGGGGCCAGCCGGCGGCAACCGGGGAACCGCGCCGGAATGAGTGAGCCTTCCGCCACCCCGCCCGCCCGCGCGTGGGCCGATGCGCTGCTCGGTTTTTTCTTTCCCGAGGCGTGCCAGATTTGTCGCACCGCCCGCGCCACGCCCGCCGAGGGCTACGTCTGTGCCGCGTGCTGGCAGGACGTGCGCTTCATCAAGCCGCCCTTCTGCGACCGCTGTGGACTCCCCTACCCCGGCGACATCACGACGGTTTTCGAATGCGGAAACTGCCGCGACGTGAAACTCCACTTCCGCTCCGCCCGCTCGGCCGTCGCCGCCGAGGGCCTCGTCCTCGAAGTGATCCACCAGTACAAATATCAGCGGGCGCTGTGGTTCGAGCCGTTCCTCGCGGATTTGCTCATTCGCGCGGCCAAGCCCGAGTTGCAGCCCGAGCCGTGGGATCTCGTCGTCCCCATCCCGCTCCATCCGGTGAAAGAACGCGAACGCGAGTTCAACCAAGCCGAACGCCTCGGCCGCCACCTCGCCGCCGCCCTCGGCATCACCCTTCGCGCCGATCTGGTGCAACGCGTCCGGCCCACGGTTTCGCAGACGCGCCTCGACCGCACCGAACGCGCCGAGAATGTCCTCCGCGCCTTCGCCCCCCGCCCCGGCGCGCGCTTGCAGGGCGAGAAAGTCATCCTGCTTGACGATGTTTTCACCACCGGCGCGACCACCAACGCCTGCGCCCGCGTGCTGCACAAATTGGGCGCGGGCGAGGTCACCGTCTGGACCCTCGCGCGCGGTCTGGCGGGGCCGAAATTATCTTTTGAAATGCCCCCTGCTTCTTGAGAGCATCCGCAATCGTCGATGACCGGTCCGGGTCATGGCGCGCGTTTTATGGCCACCACGATTCACAAAAAATCCATCGGCTTCGACACCGTCGAACCCGCCGTCACCCCGCCGCCCCCGGCGCCCGCGGGCGAGTCCACTTTCGTCAAGAAACCCAAGCTCGGCGGTTCCAAATCCAAAAAACGCGACATCCCCGAGGGCCTGTGGACCAAGTGTCCCAAGTGCGCCACGCTGATCTACGACAAGGACCTCGACGAGAACCTCAAGGTCTGTCCCAAGTGCCAGCATCACTTCCCCATCGGCGCCCGTGAACGCATCAACTCCCTCGTCGAGACCTGTTCCTTCGAGGAAATCGACGCCCAGATGACCAGCGTGGACACCCTCCAGTTCACCGGCACCGCCACCTACATTTCCAAGCTCGAGGCCTACCAGAAATCCACCGGCCTCAAGGACGCCGTCATCACCGGCGTCGGCCGCATCGGCGCGCAGAAACTCGCGCTGGGCGTGATGGATTTCAGTTTCCTCGGCGGCTCGATGGGTTCCGTGGTCGGCGAAAAACTCACCCGCCTGATCGAACTCGGCACCGACCGCGGCCTGCCCGTCATCATCATCTCCACCAGCGGCGGCGCGCGCATGTATGAAGGCATGTTCAGCCTCATGCAGATGGCCAAGACCAGCGCCGCCCTCGCCTACCACGCCAAGGCCAAACTTCCCTACCTCAGCATCCTCACCCATCCCACCACCGCCGGCGTCATGGCCAGCTACGCCAGCCTCGGCGACCTCATCCTCGCCGAACCGGGCGCGATGGTCGGGTTCGCCGGCCCGCGCGTCATCAAGGACACCACGCAGGCCGAACTGCCCCCCGGTTTCCAGACCGCCGAATTCCTCCGCGACCGCGGCCTCATCGACGCCATCATCCCCCGCAATGAAATGAAGGCCCGGCTCGCCAACTACCTCGACTTCCTCATGCAAGGCCGCCGGCAACTGGCGAGCCTGGGATGATGCGCCACGGAGAAGACCGGGGCCGACAGAAAGATTAGCGACAGAAAAATCGAGGGCGGGGAAATGACGGCTGTCACCCGGATTTTGGTTCCGTTGCAGCCTTGCGACCTGCGATTGAAGTACAGAATACGCCCCCTCCCCATATCTTCCTGTCCCCAATTTTCCTGTCAGCCTCCCCTCCCCTCCCCGCTCACAACGCCTTCAAAATCTTCGGTATGTCCAGATTCTGCTCAATCAAATCGAAAATGACCTGAATCTTCTTCGTGTCCGCCGGCCGCGTTTTCACGATCAGGTTGTGGACCTTTGACGCCACCTCGTAACTGTCATCCGCCGCCAGCAGCACCGGAAACGACAGCCCGCGAATCGTCTGCAACGTCGCCTCCGACGGCCGCAGATTCCCCGTCAGCACGATCCCCGCCAGCCCCGTGTCCTTCTGCCCGCTGGCCGCCGCCGCCGCCGCCTCCACGATGTCCTCGCGGTCACCCGGCGTGATCACCAGCACGCCCGGCTGAAAAAACTGCACCGCGTTCTGCACGCTCATCGCCCCGATCACCACGTCGTCCACCAACCGCAGCCCGCATTGGGAGCCATTGAGCGACTCGGCGTGCAACTCCTCGCGGATGGAATCCACCGTGGGCCGCGCCAAGATCGGCAGATGCGGCAACACCCCGAGCAACTCCAGCCCCTTGCGCTTGAGCCCGCGACGGGCGAACTCGGTGACGAACTCGACCTTCTCCGGCAGCACCTTGTTGAGAATCACGCCGATGATCTCGACGCCCTCCTTCTCGAACAACGCCTGATTCAACGCCACCTCATCGATCGGCCGCCCGATCCCGCCCTGCGTGACGATGATCGCCTTGGCCCCGAGAATCCGCGCCACCGTCGCGTTCGACAGATCAAACACCGACCCGACGCCCGCGTGCCCCGAGCCTTCGCACAACACGAAATCCTTCTCCCACGCCACGCGGTCGAACGCCTTCTCGATCCGCTTCACCAGCGCGTCGTAATTCGCCGACTGCAAATATTTGCGCGTGAAATCCGGCTCCACCGCGATCGGACTCATGTCCACCAGCGGGCAGTTCAGCCGGAATACCCGGTCCATCAACACCGTGTCCTCGTCGATCTTCTGCTCGTCGATCTCCACAAACCGCTGCCCCACCGGCTTGATGTAGCCGATGCGCGGATACGTTTTGTGCAGCGCGGCGAGCAACCCCAGCGAGGTTGTGGTCTTGCCGTCATTCTGCCGGGTGGCTGCGATGAAAACCCGCGGCGTGTCGGTGTTCATGGCGAGAATAATTACTCCCCGGGCAGACGCTTGCCCGCATCCGGATACAGCAGGTGATACTCAATCGACTGCAAACCCACGATCGCCGCCACGCCGAGAATGTCGTGCGCGTTGGCCCCGCGCGACACATCCGCCGCGGGCCGGTCCAGCCCCAGCAGAATCTGCCCGTACGCATTCGCCCGCGCGACATGCTGGATGAGCTTGCTGCCGATGTTGCCGGAATTCAGATCGGGAAACACCAGCACATTGGCGCGGCCACCCACCGGACTGCCGTGCAATTTCCGCCCCGCAATCTCCGGAATCAGCGCCGCGTCCACCTGCAGCTCGCCGTCGAAATCCGCCTCCAGCATTCGCTCCTTCGCCCGCTGCCGCGCCAGCTCCGTCGCCGCCTGCACCTTCATCACCGTCGGATGCGTCGCGCTCCCCCGCGTCGAGAAACTCAGCATCGCCACCAGCGGCCGGATGTTCAGCAACCGCTCCGTCAACTGCGCCGCCGACACCGCGATGTCCGCGAGCTGCTCCGCCGTCGGGTCCGGGATCACCCCGCAGTCCGCCATCACCAGCGTCCCCTCATGCCCGAACCGCGTGTCCTCCACCTCCATCACCATGCAGCTCGACGCCGTCGTCGCCGTCGGCGCGACTTTGATGATCTGGAACAACGGCCGCAGCACGCTCCCCGAAACCTCGCTCGTCCCCGAGATCAACCCATCCGCCTGGTGCATCGCCACCATCATCGCGCCGTAATAATTCGGCTTCATCATCGCCTCGCGCGCCTCGCGTTCCCGGATGCCCTTCATGCGCCGCAACGCCTCATACCGCTGCGTGAAACTCTCCAAATCCTCGCTCTCCGCCGGATTAATGATCCGCACCCCCTCCAGCGACACATTCAGCCGCTCCGCCGCATCCTTCACCTTCGCCCGTTCCCCGAGCAAAATCGGCACGCCAAGGCGCAGCGAAAAAAACTGCCGCGCCGCCTGCAACACCCGCGGCTCGGTCCCTTCCGGGAACACCACCCGCTTGGGATGCCGCTGCAACTTTTCAATGACACTGCCAATAAAACGCATGGCCGCCCTAAGTACCCGACCGCCCCCCAATCTGCAAACACCATTCCCCCCGGCGCGCGACCGGTCCCGTGGGGCAGGCTTCCAGCCTGACACTGAAGTCTGAACCTTTTCGATCGGCCCTTACTTGCTAGCCCGGCCTCGCCACCCCGTCGTGCCGGAGGCACGTAAGAGATTAGCCGGTGGTGGAGCGCAGCGGAACCACCGGACCCCCGACCACCCACCGAACCCTGCGCCCCGGCGGGGCGCGAGAACCGTGGTAACAATCGTTACAAAAGATCGCGCCGCAACCGCCGCCAAGCCGAGCGCGTCCGTCTCCCTCGCCCCGTGAGGCACAACCGGGGAGAGGCACAACCGGGGAGAGGGGTGCCCCACTACTGACTGCGTTCTCGCCGTGGCGAGGCGTGACGGCGGGGTTTCGCGGCGCTCGCGCCCCGCCGGGGCGCAGCGCTCTTCGGCACGGTTGTTCCGGTGGTTCCGCTGCGCTCCACCACCGGCTAATTTCTTGCGTGCCTCCGGCACGACGCGGAAGCGCGCCCCACGCGCGGCGTTCACGCCGCTTCACCGTTCGCACGTCCCAACGCATTCCCACCCGCCCGCCCGTCGCACGTTGAAGCGGCATAAATGCCGCGCTCCATGCGCCCACCCCCATGGAACTTGCCCCCGTCTTGGCCCTTCCCTTGAGCTTTGAGCTTTAGCCTTGGAACTTTTCCCCTGCACTACTCCCCGCCATTCCCCCCATCCCCGCCGCGCCGCTCCCACGCTTTCTTCTGCCGCTCCGGCAGCGCCGTGTCCACCTTCGCGTAATACGTTTCCTCGCCGAACATTTCGTCCGCCGCCTTTTGCAGCGCGAGCGACGGCTGCACGGCGAACCGGTCGTGCGCCGCGATGAAAATGATCTCCCCGCCCGGCTGCGTGAGGCACAGCAACAGCGGGCACTTGCCGGGATTCGCCGTGGCCAGTTGCAGCGCGGCATCGAAATTTTCCGGCCGCAGATGCGCCGTGTGCAGCCGCAGATGAACCTGTTTGGTGAACTTCCGCGGCGCGTCCTCCAGCGGCATGATGTCCTGTGGGAAAATCTTGGGCTTGTCCTCGCTGTTGTTCACCTCGCCGATGATCAGCAACGGTTTGTTCACCACGAACAGCTCGCGAAACTTGTCGTAGTTCTCGTTCATGCACAGCACCTGCACCGTGCCCTCGAGATCCTCCAGCGTGAGCATCGCGTACGGCTTGTTCGACTTCTTGGAAAAGCCCTGCTGCACCGCCGCGATCATCCCGCCGATGCGCGTCAGGCCGCGGTTGGGCACCGCCGCCAAAGTCGTCGTGGTCGCCAGCGAGTAGCGTTTGAGAATGTCCGCGAACGGCGTGAGCGGATGGCCCGTGACGTAAAACCCGAGCAGCTCTTTTTCAAACGCGAGCAGCTCGTGCTGCGGCCACTCCGGCAAACGCGGCGTGTTTTCCGGCGCGGTCGTCTTCGGTTCCTCGATCATTCCGAACAAGGAAACCTGCCCGCGCGCCCGGTCCTGCGCCGCGCTCGCCGCCCGCGACAACGCGCGGTCGATCTGCCCGAACAACGTCGCGCGCGTCTCGCCGAAGCCGTCGCACGCGCCGCTCTTGATCAAGGCCTCCAGCCCTTTGCGGCTCACCGTGCGCGTGTCCACGCGGTCGCACAGGTCGCCGAGCGACGTGAATTTGCCGCCCGCGGCGCGCGCCTTCAGGAGGCATTCAACCGCCACCTCGCCCATGCCCTTGATCGCCGCCAGCCCGAAGCGGATCACCGCCTCGCTCGTGCCGTCCGCATTGGTGCGCACCGCCGGCGCGAACACCACCTGGCTCTCGTTCACGTCCGGCCCGAGCACATCGACGCCCATCGTGCGCGCCTCGGCGATGTACTGGCTGAGCTTGGCCGTGTCCCCCATGTCGTTCGTCAACATCGCGCTGAGGAACTCGATCGGGTAGTTGGCCTTCAGATACGCCGTCTGATACGCGACGATCGCGTAGGCAGCCGCGTGGGATTTGTTGAAACCATAGCCGGCAAATTTTTCGAGCAGATCGAAAACCTCGTTCGCCTTGGCCCCGGAAATGTTGTTCGCCTTCGCCGCGCCCTTCACGAAATTCGCGCGCTGCTGCTGCATTTCCTCGAGCTTCTTCTTGCCCATCGCGCGCCGCAGCAGGTCCGCGCTGCCCAGCGTGTAGCCGGCCAGAATCTGCGTCGCCTGCATCACCTGCTCCTGATAAATCAGCACGCCGTAGGTTTCCTTCGAGATCGGCTCCAGCAACGGATGCGGATACTCGATCTTCACCTCGCCATGCCGGCGCTTGATGAAGTCCGGGATCAGGTCCATCGGTCCCGGCCGGTAGAGCGCCACGAGCGCCGTGATGTGCTCGACCGAACTGATCTGAAACTTCCGGCACAGGTCGCGCATCCCGCCTGATTCCAACTGGAACACCCCGAGCGTATTGGCCTTGTTCAACAGGTCGTACGTCTTCGCGTCATCGAGCGGCAGCGCCTCGATGGGCACCTCGATCCCTTGCGTTAGCTTCACCAGCGCGCACGCGTTGCGGATGACCGTGAGCGTTTTCAACCCGAGAAAGTCCATCTTCAACAGGCCCAGGTCGCCCACCGGTCCCATCGGATATTGCGTCACGATGGTGCCGCTTTCGTCCCGTTTGAGCGGGAGCAGATTCACCAGCGGCTCCGGCCCGATCACCACGCCGGCCGCATGAACACTGGCGTTGCGCGTGATGTCCTCGAGCAGCATCGCCGTGTCCACCAACTCGCGCGTCAGCTCCTCTGAGTTGTAGGCCTGCTTGAAATCCGCCGACTGCTCCAGCGCCTTTTTCAAATCCATCTTCAGGTCCGTCGGCACCATTTTCGAGAGCCGGTCCACCTCGCCGTAGCTCAGGCCCATCACGCGGCCCACGTCGCGGATCACGGACTTCGCGCCCATCGTGCCGAAGGTGATGATCTGCGCCACGCTGTCGCGCCCGTATTTGTTGCGCACGTACTCGATCACGTCCGCGCGCCGGTCGTCCGCGAAATCAATGTCGATGTCGGGCGGATTCACGCGTTCGGGATTCAGAAACCGCTCGAACAGCAGCCCGTAGCGAATCGGATCGACGTTCGAAATCTCCAGCAGATACGTGACAATCGAGCCGGCCGCGGAACCGCGCGCCACGCACGAAATGCCCACGCTGCGGCCGTACTGCACGAAATCGCCGACGATCAGGAAGTAGGAGATGAACCCGGTCTTCTCGATGACCGTGAGTTCGAGTTGCAGCCGGTCGATGACCGCCGCCACCGCCGCCGCCACCGCCGGATCGCTCAGGTCCGTGGGTACCGCAGGCGTCCCTGCCTGCGAGTTCGGCGGCGTCTCGCCGCCCGAACCACCGACCGCACCGGAGCCGCCCGCCGCCCCCGCCGCCGCCTGATACGTCGGCAGCCGCCGCGCATCCTCCACTCCATCGACCACATACTCCTGCCCGACCGCGCGCGCCCGCAGGCCGTAACGCCGCTGCAATCCATCCGCCAGCAGATGCCGCAGATAACCCTCGCGCGTGAAGTGCTCGGGCGGACTGAACACCGGGTAATGCAGCTTGCCGAACTCGATCTCCAGATTGCACTTCTCCGAAATCTCCAGCGTGTTCCGCACCGCCGCGGGCGCCTCGTGAAACAGCGCCTGCATCTCCTCCGCCGACCGCAGATAGAACTGCTCCGGCTGATAGCGCATCCGCTTCGTGTCCGTCAGTTGCGCCTGCGTGCCGATGCAGATCAGGCAGTCGTGCGCGTGCGAATGGCCCTTCTCGACGTAGTGAACATCGTTCGTCGCCACCAGGTTCAGCCCGAATTCCTTCGCCCACGGGATCAGCAGCCGGTTCACCTTCGCCTGCTCCGGGATGGCGTGGTTTTGCAGCTCCAGATAAAAATTCTCCGCGCCAAACGTCTGCTTGAACCAGTCGATCGACTCGCGCGCCTTGTCCGGCTGCTCCTGCAAAATGTGCTGCGGAATCTCGCTCGCCAGACACCCCGACAACACCACGAGGCCCTCGCGATGCTGCGCCAGGATTTCCTTGTCGATGCGCGGCTTGTAGTAAAAGCCCTCCAGATGCGCCTCCGTCACCAGCTTCACCAGATTCCGGTAGCCCGTCTCGTCCTTGGCCAGCAGCACCAGATGATTGTAAACGTCCTTCATCCCCGAGGCGGTAGAACTACCGCCCGGCTTCTTTTCCAGCCGGCTCCCCGGCGCCACATACACCTCGCAGCCGATGATCGGCTTGATCCCCGCCTTGCGCGCCGCCTGATAAAAATCAATCGCCCCGTAGAGCACGCCGTGATCCGTGATCGTCAGCGCCGGGAATTTCAGGTCGCGCGCCTTGGCCATCAACGTGTCCAGACGACACGCCCCGTCGAGCAGCGAATACTCGGTGTGCAAATGAAGATGAACGAACTCAGCGTGCGACATGTGGCGAAATACTAGGAGCGACCGGCGAAGTGCAAAGGGGAAACTGACCCGGACATGAACGGCCGGAAGACGATGGGCAAAGGAATGGGGGCAAAGGAATGAAAAACTGGAGTTTCATCATGCTGCCCCATTCCCCTGCCCCAGATTCCCCTGCCAAACTCGGCCCTGCGTCACTTGCCGCGCGCCTCGATCAGCAGCGCGCAATTCCATGCGAGCAACTCCCGCAGCCCCGGAATCTTCAGCAAAAACGCCAGTTCCGTGTAATACCGCGGCGCGGCGCACACCACCTTCAGCCCCGGCTGCGCGTGAATCCACCGCAGCACCTCGCCGATGTACGTCGGGAACAAATTCACACCCGGCGTGTGCGACCGCTGCCCCCGCCCGAGCCGGTCGTGGACCCGATGCCCCCGCGTCGCGCCCAGATAATGAAACGGCGAAAACTCATGCCCGCCCCACGGCGAGAGCCAGTTCGTCCAGCTCAGATAAAACCTCCCGCCCGGCTTCAGCAGCATCCCCATGCGCCCGATGAACTCCGCCGGCCGCGGCAGGTGCTCGAGCACGTTCGAGCACACCACCAGATCGTAGCGGCCCAGCGTGGCGAAATCGTCGCGATCAATGTTGAACGCCTTGAAATTCGCCCCCGCCAATTCCGGCAGCAGGCCGTCGTGCTCATCCGAATACGTCACAACGCACCCGCGCTTCGCCAACTCCGCACCGAACACCCCGTGCCCGCACCCGAGGTCCAGCACCGTCGCGCCATCGCGCGTCCGCCCGCCGCCATCCTCGATCCAGCGGATCGCATCCCGCGCCTGCAACGCGTAAAACTCCGCGTCGTCCTTGTGCTTCAAATGCCGCGCGATGAGCTGGTGAATAATCATGCCAATGCAATGGGCGGCGAGCAGACCAGAAGCCCTCCCGACCAGCAACGGAATATCCCGCCCAACCTTCGCCGCCGGCGTGCCGAGGCGGACTCCCACGGCCAGCGGCCGCTCCGCCCGCCAGCGTCCCCTCCCATTCCTCCGCCCCAAATTCCCCCGCCAAAACCGGCCCGGCTCACGCCCGGCTCCGTCCCGCGCCGCCAACCACGTCACCCGTGTCCCGCCGCGCCCGCCGCGCGTACGCCAGACGCGGGTCGTTCGCGCCCCTCCCACGGCCCGGGCCGGGACCGGGGAGCGGTCGCGCACGAGGGAGAGCATTCATCGGAAACACTGAAGCCGCGCGGGTCACACCAGTAGCGCAGATTTCCAAACCTGCCTTGTCACCGACTTCAAAGTTGGCAAGCCGCGGACCAGCGTGGGCACTCGAACCAATCCCGGCGTTCGCAGGTTTAGAAACCTGCGACACGGCAGGCTGGGAAGCCTGCGCTACCGGCGTCAGGCGGGCGCCCACTGCCGCATTCGCTTTCAAGCCCGCAGGCCGAAAAGGATCACCCCACCGAAAAACGCCAGACAGCCCGCCGCCTGCAACGCCCGCCGCGGCAACCGTTGCTGCACCAACTGCGCGCCGAGAAACATCACCGCGCCCAACAGCACCAGCACGACCAGATGGCCGGGGCTGGTGACCAGATGCGCGACAGTCGCATCGGTGAGGGAATGCCCGGGGTGGGCGCCCGCCAGCGGAGCACCCGCGAACAGGGCGAGCGAGGCCGCAGCCAGGCGTCGGGCGTGAGGGACGAGAGACTTCGTGATGGTGTGGTTCATACAATAAGATGTTCTATTACAATCGCGTCGTTGAGCTGGGCAACCGGCCCCGGCGCAACAATCGCGCCACGGCCCATGATGTAAAAGCGGTCGCCCACGTCGAGACAGAAGTCCAAGTATTGCTCGACCAGCAGGATGCCGGGATGCACTCGCGCTTGGGTTGAGTGCTCATCCCTCGTTGACGCTGGCGAGTTTGACCGCCGGAGCGTCCGGCGCACCGGGGGTCAGCCAGCCACCGGCGACACGGAGCGGCTCCAAAACATCGCACCGGGCGATTGTGAGTTCGGCGCGATCGGTCGGCGGCGCCGGGTTTTCCCGCGTTCCGGTGAGGCCCGGCCCGTCCCGCCGGGAAAAGATATTTGCCTTACGAAAAAAGCGACCTATCAATGTCCCCGTTGCAAATTCAGCTTCAGTTTCCGAAACAGAATCAGAATTAGAATCCCAGTCATTGAATGAAAAAAATCATCCTATTTGCCACCACCGTTGCCTTGGCGGGCACCTCCCTCCAGGCGGCCGAAGCGCCTGCCACCGCAGTGATCGAGAAGCTCCGCGCCGAGGCCCGCAAAGTGCTCGCCCCGTTGCCCGAGAAGATGCCAGGTGGCGAAAAGGACACGCCCGAGCGGGTCAAGCTGGGTGAAAAACTTTTCTTTGAGAAGCGGTTGTCGGTCAACAATCAGCAATCGTGCAATTCGTGCCACCGGGTGGATGAGGGGCGCGGGGGCGTGGACAATGATCCGACTTCGCAAGGCACCTTTGGCAAGCGGGGCGACCGGAATTCGCCCACCGTGCTGAACGCTGGTTATCATTTGGCGCAATTCTGGGACGGCCGGGCACCGACGCTCAAGGAACAGGCCAAAGGTCCGGTGTTGAACCCGGGCGAGATGGCGATGCCCAACCCCGAGGAAGTCATCAAACGGCTGTCGGCTGACAAGGTCTATCAGGCTCAGTTCCGGGCCGCCTTTCCCGCGGACGCCGCGGCCATCAATTACGAAAACCTGGCCGAAGCGATCGCGGCCTTCGAGCGCACTCTGCGCACCCACGACCGATTCGATGACTTCCTGCGAGGCGACAACAAGGCGCTGTCCGCGGGCGAACTCGCGGGTCTGAACACCTTTCTCCAGACCGGCTGCACGACCTGCCACAACGGCCCGGCGCTGGGCGGCAACAGCTACCAAAAGGTCGGATTGGTCAAACCCTATGAGAACCTGGCCGACGCCGGTCGTTTCAACGTCACCAAAGACCCCGATGACAAGTTCAAGTTCAAGGTGCCGTCCCTGCGCAACATCGTGCTGACCGCCCCCTATTTCCACGACGGCAAACAGGCCGGTCTCGAGCAGGCCGTAAGCAAGATGGCTGAAATGCAACTGGGCAAGGAACTCACGGCGACGGAGACGCAGCAGATCATCGCGTTCCTCAGCAGCCTGACCGACAAAACCCGCGGCGCGAAGAAACCCGCGGCGAGCAAGTAGGAGGTCGCAGGGAAGATCCCCGGCCGTGGCCCGCACTCGGGCCACGGCCGTTTTTTTTGTGCTGATCTCGTCGGGATGGGCGTTTCACGTGGCTGCCAGCGTCGCCTCCCGGTCTCTCCGAGCGTGTGTGAACCTGGAAACGGCCGTCGGGTTGAACCACGAAAGACACGAAAGACACGAAAAGCCTGAAAAAAAGGGCGGAAGCGTGATGACTCGACCTCTGAATATCTCAACCGCCAGATGACAACCCCAATTCCGCCAGCCCTGCTCCTTTCGTGCCTTTCGTGTCTTCCGTAGTTCCGACTCCTTTTTCCAGGTTGAACAGTCGCCTGGTCCGCGCGGGCCTGGGTTTGGAGTTCCGCGTTTACGCGGCCCACTGGGCGAACCCCGCGCGAACCAGCGCGCACGGGGATCTCCAAACCGGGATCTTCAAACCCGCTCTCAATCGGTGGCTGCTGGTCCGCGATCCCCCGGGGTCACGACGCCGAGACCGGCCCAGAGCCAGAGGAGGCGGCGGGCGGCTTCGCTTGGTCCCCAGTGACGCAGCCAGTTTGGCGAGGCGGTGCCGGTTTCGATGAAGGTCCGCAGCCCGTCGGCTTGTCGGCGCGTGAGTGACCAGGCGAAGTGCAGACTGAGGGTCGGGCAATGGAAGGTCGCCGGCACTTTTTGACTGTCTGTGGTGCGCGGGAAATGGACGGAGTAGAGACCGCTCCAACGCAGCGGCACAGCCCGTCCGTCGGCGGGGAAAAGGTCCAACGCGCCCGGGGCCGCGCGGCGCAGGAGCAGTTTGTGAAAACTCGCAGGGCGGATCAGATCGATGCGCTCGGCCAATTCTCCAAGGCCGGCGGGGAACAGCGGCCGGTGATGTTCGCCGTCCATGGTGAGTCGTAGTGCGAGCGGCAGGAGGGTGGTGCCGGCCAGCTCCCAGCCGCAGCGATTGGCTACGGCGCGCCAGCGCCTGAGGGGCCAGTTGTTGAAATGCGGTCCGCAGACGTCGCCGGCCAGATAGCTCGTGGATTTGCCCGCGAACTCGCCACTCTCGCCGTCGTGGAGCGAGTCCCAGAGGCCGAGCAATTCGCGCAGGCGGCGTTCATCGTGCAGCGCGTCGGTGGCAAAGCCGAAGCTGGCGAGCCACGGGCGCAGGCGCGTCGCGGGATGCGCCTCGCCGTTGACCCCGAGATAGAGCGCCCCGCTGGGACGGAGGCAGGCGGCGAAACCGGTCAGCACGGGCTGCGGGTCCGGGAGGTAGCTCAGGACTCCGTGACAGGTGATGAGATCGAAGTCGCCGCCGGTTTGCCACGCCAGGTCCGGGTCCGTCAGATCGGCGACGAGAAAGGTGATCGGCTCGCCGACGCCGATGGTGCGCTGAAGCCGTCGGGCCAGCGCGATGGAGCGGGGGCTGAAATCCACGGCGACAATCTCCGCTTTGGGCAGGCGCCGGCGCAGGGCGAAGGCTTCCGCGCCCGTGCCGCAGCCCGCGACGAGGACGCGTTCCGGTCGTGGCTGACCGGGGCGACCGATGGCCTGGAGCCATTTCAGCGGCGGGATGGCGCGGCCTTTGCGGGCGATCTCGGCGAGGTTGGCGGCGGGATACGGGTGGCGCTCGTAGATTTGACGGGTTTGTTCAGCGGTGGTCACGCGGGGATGATGGGGGCTGATGGTTGCAGGTCAACGGTGCCGGGGTTTGGAGCCGCGGTTGCCCGGTTGGCCCGATACGGTACCAGACTCAAAAAGAAATCCGCCGCTGTCGCGGGGCGAGCAAAGCAGGACAGCTTCCGAAGTTGGCAACGGAGGACCCGCCTGTCCCGTAGGCAGAAACCTCGCCTGCCCCGAACTCCGACGCAGAGAACGTACCGGGCGCAGCGGCGCGGCACCGAGCGCGGCGTTCACGCCGCAGAAGGAACGGCTGCGATCGCGCGCAGCGGCGTCGGCCGACCCACGCACGCTGGGGCGGTCAGCAGGCCGCCCGCCTCGCGACCAGCCTGCGACCAATTCGGGAGTTTGGTTTCAGAGTCCGTTTGCAAAGCCCCTCGGGATGCGCGGGACCGGGCTTGGTGTTCCGCGGTTCCGCGGCCCGCTGGTCGAAAGCCGCCCGACCCGCGTAAACGCGGAACTCCAAACCGGGATTTTCAACCAGGCTCTCAGCCCCAGCGATCCAGTCGAACCGAATTGTTTGACCACCGAGACGCGAGGAACACAGAGCGGCGCAGCCGCAACCCCAGGAGCGCGGCGGTGTCCGCCGAGGACCAGCCGCAGCGGCCCAGAAATTTCGTGGGTGCCCGGTGAAATCAAACGCTTCCCGTGCGGCCAACCTGCTGCGGCTGGTGCTCCGCGCACACAGCCGCGCTCCGGGAAAAAGCCCCTCGGCGCGCGAGGGTTTTGCAGAGTTGTCGTACAGAGCGGCGAAGCAGCAACCCAAGGAGCGCGGCGGTTACGCCGCTTCACCGTTCGAACATCGTCGCGGGTCCGACCCTGCCCGCACCTCTCACGCCGAAGCGGGCTAAATGCCGCGCTCCGAATTCCTCGCGCCACGCGAGAATTTCGGCACGCGGGCGGTCCCCGCCCGCAGCGGCTCCGCACCTGCGACAACGCCAGAAATTCTCCGCACCCCGGCTCCGATGTTGCCGCTGCGGCTGCGGCTCTGCCACCCAGTGTTCATCGTGTCTCTGTGGTTCTTACATCGGTTGCCACTGCATGGATCCGGCTCAGTACAACTCGAAGAACGAATCCCGGCCCAGATGCACGAAGTATTTGGCGGCGAGCTTTTTGATCGTCTCGGGCCGGCCGATGGAAATCCAGTCGTCCACGCTGCCGCGGTAGCAGAAGCGTTCCGGCGCGAACAGGCGCTTCTCGCCGTCCACCAGAATGAACCGCATCGCCGGCTGGTAATAAGCGAAGCGTTCCCGCAATTCGGCCAGCTTCTGCGGTGAAAGCCGCATGAGCGTTTCCAGTTCCCCGCTGGAACGCTTCCCGCTGTCGTAGATCGTCAGGGTGTCGCCGCGAACTTCGATTCGGTAAAGAATGTCACCGCGCAGTTTTGCGATCTGGGCGTGGATGCCCGCGGTTTCCTCGTCGCGGATGAGGCTTGCTTGTTTGCGCCGCACGAAGACCTGACCGTTGACGGTCTCAAAAATCTCGAAGCCGTCTGGCAGTTGTTTGGCCAGCGAACCGCTGGATTTCATGGCAAAGAAATACTGGACGCCGCCGCCGCGCTTGGGGCCGGTGTGCAGGTAGTATGTTTTGCCCTTGCGGGTGGTGTGGGTCACGGGCGTTGTCATGGTGGCTGTCTCCTCAAACTACCTTCTGGTAGGTCTGTTCGATGCCGCACTGGCGGTGTTTTTGATAGAAAAAGACGAAGCGCGCTTCGGCCAGTTGGTCGGGCGGCACCCGCTTCGTCTTCTGCCGGTAAGCTTGGAGGAGTCCGGGGATGAGCTTCGTCGCGAAACCAAAACTGAATCCGCTGGTCATCGTGATGTCGCGCACGGTGAGCAGGCGGCAAAACAGCGCGAGCCAGCCGCCGGCGCGGAACGAGTCGCTCAAGCCGAGGTCGGTGACCCAGACGTCCGGCTGGTCCGGGGCCAGCAGGTCGCGCAGGCGCAATTGCGGTTGGTCGGGCGCGACCGCCTCGATTTGAAAGAAGGAAGTGCGGGCGCGACGGGCGGCCTCGAGGAATTCCGTTTCCGCCACGTCGAGGCCCGCCGCCACCGGGTCAATTTGTTCGAGCAGGCTTTTCCCGTTCACGCGGTACTCGTAACTCCAGAAATCAGCGAAGGCGTGGGTGGCGCCTTCACGGTCGAAAACCAGCGAGCCGCCAAGGACCGGCAGGGTCATCCGTTTGGCGATCTGGACCGGATGGAAACCGAGGGGACGGGTGGCCTGCATCGCCTTGCTGTGCATCGTCGCTCCCGCGGCGCGGAGTTGCTGGTACGGAGTCTTGTGCTGAATCGACATGGGGCGCGACGGTCCCGTCCGGCGGGGCGACTCGCAAGCGGATTCCGCGCTGCCGATTCTGCACCGCTGGCGGAGGGCGGGCGCGTCTCCGCATGTTGCACATGGCCGGAGACCTCATGTCAGCCCGCCGGGGGACGGAGAATAGCCCGGCCAAAAGCTTGTTTGAAAACCCCAGTTCGGAGTTCGGCGTTTACGCGGTTCCGGCGGGATGCAACCAGCGGGCCGCGTAAACGCGGAACTCCCAACCCAGTCACCCGCGGTTCAAGGGACTTTTCCAACACGCTCTGAGCTGCGCCCGCTGTCGATCCCGGCTCAGTGTGACTCTTGACCGGGAAGCGCCAACACCTAGTCTGGCCGTGTGAAAATTTTGGAAGCAACCAAGGCCGCGGCAAACTTTGCGAGTATTCTGAGCGCAGTTCACGCGCGGCATGAATCCTTCGAGATCGTTCAGGAGGGCGTGTCCTGCGCCTTCCTGATTCCCGTCGCCGCGTGCGGCAGCAGCACCCACGAGTTGGCCGACGACCTCGCCGGGGCGGAACTGAGTGCCACCGACCGGCGCTCGTTTGCCGCCACCCTGGGCAAAGGCCGCCAAACCCTCCAACCCCTCAAGAATCCGTGGGGTTGATCCTCGACAGTTCCCTGCTGATTGCCGACGAACGCGGGCAGTTCACGCTGTCCGCCTGGCTCCGTGCCCGACCGCCGGAAACCGTGGCCGTCAGCTCCATCACCATTTCCGAATTGTGGTTCGGCATTGAGGCCGAGACCCAGGCCGCTCGCGCCAGGCGACGGCGCCGCTGGTTGGAGAGAATTTGCCGTCGGCTGGAAGTCGTGCCCTTGGATGCCGCGGCGGCCCGGGTCCATGCCCGCCTGTGGGCGCAACTCTCCGCGACGGGACAAATGATCGGCCCCCACGACCTGATCGTTGCCGCCACCGCGACCCACCGGCGCTGGTCCCTCGCAACATTCAATGCCGAAGAGTTCCGCCACATCCGCGGATTGGATGTAGTTCGACCTTCGCCCGAATAGTTCACAATCCCATTACCCCTGCGGGCCGCCCGCCCTCGTAGCGCAGGTTTCCAAACCTGCTGTGTCGCCAACTTCCAAGTCGGCAGGGTGTCGGCCTCGCCAAGCGCACCGCGGGTTTAGAAACCCGCGATACAGCAGGCTTGGAAGCCTGCGCTACAAAACGAGCATGAAATATCCGGGTTCAGCGCTGGCCTATCTTGGGTTGTCCTTGTGGCCTGCGCCAACGCGCCCCGGTGGTTGCCAGAAACCGAGTTGCGCTTCACTCGATACTTCCAACAAAACACCTCTTGCCTTACTTCCTAGCCGTGGTATCCAAACCTCATGCCTGCGGCAACAAAGTTAGAAACCGTTTACTTCTCCGTCAAAGGTCAGGTGGTCATTCCCCGCCGGCTCCGCAAGGAGTTTGAAATCGAGGAGGGCACCCGGGCCTACGTGCAATCCACGCCGGAGGGCATCCTGATCAAGCCGCTCACGGCCAAACACATCCGCAGTCTCCGCGGCAAGTACCAGCACCTCCCGGTGATGGAAACGCTCAAGGAGATGAAGCGCGAGGAGAAGGAACACTGACATGGTTGCCAAGGTTCTCGACTCGTGGGCTTTGATGGCCTTCTTCAAGGGCGAACCGGCGGGTGCGACCGTGGAAGTCCTCCTCCAAAAGGCCACCGACGAGAAGGCCCGTCTCCTGTTCTGCGTGGTGAACTGGGGTGAAGTCTATTACGGCATGTGGCGGGCGGGTGGCAAGGAAGCGGCGGAGGCGGTGGCAGCAGACATGTCCCACCTGCCTCTGGAACTGATTGAGGCCGACTTGGAATTATCCCGCCAGGCCGCCACCTTCAAAGCCACCCACAAGCTGTCCTACGCCGATTGTTTTGCCGCCGCGCTCGGCAAGCTCCGGAACGCGGAAGTCGTCACCGGCGACCCCGAGTTCAAGGCGCTGGAGACGGAAATCAAAATCAACTGGCTCAAATGATCATCTCCCCCGCGCCGTTGGAACTGATCTTGAGCGGACGGGCCGCGCGCTTTTTGCAGCGCAAGCCGGTTCGTGCCTTCACCCAGCCGGCCCCGGACCTTTTTCTCGCGCAATGGCGCGTGGAGTTGTCGGATGACGGCGACGGCGGGCGCTGGTTCATGGTCACCAACCTGCCCACGCTGTTCACCTTCCTGCTGCCGCGACAGCCGGCCAGCGGCTTCGATTCGATGAACCGGGACTTCCGGCTGCGACTGGGTTTTGCCCTCCTCGCCGCCTCCCCGACCCTCGAATGGACACCGTCCGAGATCGTGCCGGTCCGGGGCAACCCCAGCGCCGTCGTCGGTTCCATGAACAACATGGTGCAGCTCCTGTCCTGGCCACGCCGGCAGGACGCGATGACGCCGATTGAAGATCCCGAGACCTGGTTGCAACGCACGCCTTTCAGCGCGGTTGGCGGCAAGGAGAACTATGGATTTCCCAACCGGATCTGGCAGCAACGCCTCAACGACCTGGCCCGCTCCCCGCAACCTGGCTGATCGTCCGTATCAGTCTTCGCGGAAATTCGTGCAAGCCGCACCGTAACTGCCGTCTCCCGCTCCTCCGTTCGGAATGGTGGAGAGAGGGACGGGGAGAGGAGGCGCTCCGCCACAGCGAGACCGTACCCAATAGTGGGGCACCCCTCTCCCCGGCCCTCTCCCCGTTCGTGCCTCACGGGGAGAGGGAGACGGACGCGCTACTCGTTACGGCGATTGCTTCCTGCAACCTGGCTGATCGTCCATAGACCCCGCCTTGGTTTCCGCATGGACTATCGGTCATGCCGAAACGTGATCCCGTCCTGGCGGCCCTCGGGCGCAATGTCCGCCGCAGCCGCGAGGAAAAGTCTCTCACCCAGGAAAAGCTCGCCGAAAAGGCGGGCCTTGATCCCACCTACATCAGCGGCATCGAGCGCGGCCTGCGCAATCCCGGCATCAAGAACGTGGCCCGCCTCGCCAAGGCGCTGCGCCTCTCCACCGGGGAACTCTGCAAAGGGGTGGACGCGTGAGCGGAAAAGGCAAGCCCGGTAGCCGCCGACGTGAGGAGGCGGACGCTCCCTCCTCCGCGAACGGCGTCCGCCTCCTCACGTCGGCGGCTACGCGCCTGCGCGAAGACTCCGCGCCCTACCGCACCGGAGCGCCGAGCATCGCTCGGCACGATGACGCCCGGGCCGAGCAATGCTCGGCGCTCCCGCCCCTGCGCTTCATCGACCTCTTCTGCGGCATCGGCGGGTTCCGGCTCGCCTTCGAGCGCGCGGGCGCGCGGTGCGTGTTTTCCAGCGACTGGGATAAGTACAGCCGACAGACCTACGCCGCCAATTTCGGCGAGACCCCGCACGGCGACATCCATTCCGTGGCCGTGGCTGACATCCCGAAGTTCGACATCCTCTGCGGCGGATTTCCCTGCCAGCCCTTCAGCCTCGCGGGCGTTTCCAAGAAGAACAGCCTCGGCCGCAAACACGGCTTCGAGGACGTGAAACAGGGCAACCTCTTCTTCTCCATCGCCGACATTCTCGAATACCACCAACCGCCCACCTTCGTGCTGTAGAACGTGAAGCACCTCGTCCGACACGATCAGGGCCGCACCTTCGAGATCATCCACGACACCCTCACCAACGCCCTCGGCTACCAAGTTTACTGGAAAATCATCAACGCGCAGAGCGTAGTGCCGCAGAGCCGCCAGCGGATCATCCTCGTCGGGTTCAAGCCGGGCCGCGCTGTCGAGTTCCGGGAATTTCCCGCCGGAGGGCCGAAGCTGGAATCCGTCCTCGAAGCTCAATAATTCAGCGAAATACGCCGTGCCGATTATGAATCATCGTCAATAAACGTCCACCCGCAGGCCTATAGACTATGAGTCATGCCGAAACGTGACTCTGCTCTTGCGACCCTTGGATCGAACATCCGGAGGTGCCGCGAGGGGTTGGACTACTCGCAGGAAATGCTGGCGGAGAAAGCCGGCCTCGACCAGACCTACATCTCGGGGATCGAATGTGGTAAGCGGAATCCTGGCATCAAGAACGTCGCCCGAATTGCCAAGGCGCTTGAAATCACCACGTCGGAACTTTGCAAGGGGGTGGAGGCGTGAGCGTGAAGCATTCCAAGTCGCGCCAGCAGCGTCGGCCTGCGACCAAAAGCGAGCGGCCGCACCCGCGAAGTAACGGCTCCTACCAGCCGAGTGAAACGGTCCTTCTTGAGGACTCCGTGGCTTACCGCCCCGTCGCTCCTCCTCCGCGTCGGCAACTTCATTGCCTTGACCTCTTCGCTGGTTGCGGTGGGCTGTCCCTTGGCTTGGAGGAGGCTGGCTTCCAGCCGCTGCTCTTCAGCGAAATCAATCCGCAGGCAGCCGAGACCTACATCGCCAACCGCACGGACCTGGACATCGTCCCCGTGGGCGATGTTTACAACCTCACCGATCTTGATCTTGGGCTGCTCCAGACCTACTGGCGCTATAAGGGCATCGAGGAGATTGACCTCGTCTGTGGTGGCCCGCCTTGTCAGGGCTACTCCGGCATCGGGCACCGCCGGACCTTCAAGCTGGACAAGCAGGACATCCCCTCGAACCACCTCTTCCAAGAGATGGTGCGCGTCATCCGCGCTGTGCGGCCCAAGATGTTCCTCTTCGAGAACGTCCGTGGCCTGCTGAACGCCCGCTGGACACCCGAGGGCGAGTGCGGGGAAATTTTCAAGGCCGTCCTCAACGAGTTCAAGACCCTGCAAGACTACTGTATTCGCTGGGATTTGCTTCACGCGAAGAACTACGGCGTGCCGCAGAACCGCCCGCGCGTCATTATGGTCGGCATTCGCTCGGATGTCCTGCCGCATTGGGTGCAAGACCCGCTGCTGGATGCGTCCTTCGACGCCCCGAGCGCCGTGGAATTTGGTTTCCTGCCGCGCCCTTCGGGCGTCCCACCCACTCTGGAGGAACTCCTGTCCGACTTGGAAGACCCTCACTACCTAGAGCGCGGCGAAACCACCGAGTATCCCAACGAGCCAAGAACTGAAATCCAACGCCTCCTCCGAACAAATCGAGAAGGTCGCGTGCTCCGAAAGGGCGAGTTCCTCACGGAGCAGGAATACTCCGACCATGCGCCCTACATCAGGGAAAAGTTCGCCCACATGATAGCCAACAACGGCGAGATTCCCGCCCAATACCAGACGAAGAAGTTTGCCCAACGCGTGTTCCCGATGTCCTGGGGTGAGGAGGGGCCGAACCTAACGGCTTGCTCGCTGCCAGAAGACTACGTGCATTACAGGCAACCCCGCGGACCGACAGTCCGTGAGTGGGCACGGCTCCAAACTTTTCCCGACTGGTATCAGTTCAAAGGCCCACGAACCACGGGCGGACGCCGACGGGCCGGCGACCCCAGCATTGGAGTTTGGTCACGAGACGTTCCGCGATACACCCAGATTGGGAACGCCGTCCCGGTCATGCTCGCTGAGAAAATTGGCAAACACCTCGCGAAGATTCTGAGGGGGGAGCTCACGGTTAGGCCATGAGCACGCGGCCGCTAACAGAGCTGGAGTCGAATAATCTAGCCGCGTTGAACGCTACTGGCAGCAGTAGCGTGCTCTTGTTCGTGACCGCAACGGGGCTAGGCAAGGCAATCCTTGATGCGACCGAACCAATGCGGCGCTGGCTCAAGGAAGCCGAGGTTCATGATTACGCTTCGCAAGCTCTGGGACCGGCCGGGAAAGTCCTCAAGCCAGCGGTTGTTCTTGGTGATTCGGTTACCGAGAAAACCATGGTTTCGCTCTATCGGCCGGTGACAAAAAAAGGCGACCCTCGGCTTTGGTTCAGTGATTTCAGACGCTTCGCTTCGCCAGATGATGTGTGTGCGGTCTTCGTCCACCGAACGACGGTTCATCTGCTGAATTTGACCCAGAGTCGGGTGGCAGAAGCGCTGGCGCAGGGAGTCCTGACTCCTGCGAGCCGCTTCCTTCTTGAGCTTACTGATTCAGCGAATGCCGTCGCGAATGAGCTGCTAGGACGACTTCAGGCAGTCGCTGCTGCCGGTCCGTTTAAGGCGGTGTGTGGTGGTGATACGGCAGTCGGAAGGAGCATTGAGGCTGCGCTTGGCATCCAAATTAATTCCAGCCAAACCCCGGATTTCCAAGGCATCGAAATCAAGAGCGGTCGCAGCACCATCGTGAGCAAGGCAACGCGAGCTACCTTGTTTGCCTGCGTGCCGGATTGGGAATTAAGCGCGGTCAAAAGCAGCAGGGCCATCTTGGAACGTTTCGGATATCAACGCGGGGAGAACTTCAAACTTTATTGCTCGGTTTCCACGAAGCGGGCCAATTCGCAGGGACTCCAACTGTGGATGGATGAAGCGGCAGCGCGGCTGCGGGAGCTATACGCCAGCCAACCCGTGGAAGAGGTCTGCGTGTGGCGGCTCGACAACTTGCACGGCAGGCTGGCCGCGAAGCATCGGGAAACTTTTTGGGTCAAGGCCAAGTCCCTCCAGCTGGATTCCGCCGAGTGGTTCCAACTGGAGTCCGTCACGCACACCACCCGCCCCAGCGTCGAGCAGTTCGACCGGCTGCTGGGCGACGGCACCGTGACCCTCGACCATCTCATCAAGCGCAAGCCCAGCGGGAGCGTCACGGAGAAAGGCCCGCTCTTCAAGATTGCCCGGCCGCGCATCGCCGAGCTTTTCCTTGGGAAGCCACGAAGCTACAGCTTGCTCGCGTGAGCCAGCTCTTCTCAGGCCTGACCCGCAGCGAGCTGATGTCCCGCATCCGTTCGCGCGGCAACAAGAACACGGAACTGGCGATGGTGCAGGTGTTCCGCGCGCACACCATCACGGGATGGCGGCGGCATCAGCCAGTCTTCGGCAAGCCGGACTTCGTCTTTCCCAAACTGAAGTTGGCGGTCTTTGTGGACGGCTGCTTCTGGCACGGCTGCCCAAAGCACACGACGATGCCCCGGAACAATGCGGCGTTCTGGCGGAAGAAGTTCACGGCGAACACAAAGCGCGATCGACTTGTGACGAGAACACTTCGCAAGAACGGCTGGCGGGTGCTGCGCATCTGGGAACACGAACTGGCACGGAAGAACGAAGCGCGGTTGGTGGCGCGACTGCGGCGAGCCTTCAGCCCTTCGCCAGTTCGCGGCTGATATCTTCCACGCCTTCAGCGTGCGGCGCGATGTATTACGATCCGGGCATCAAGCTGGAAGTCCTTGCGCGCGGCCGCCAGCGTCCACGAAGAAACCGAAGCAGAAGAAACGAAGCCAGTTTCGCGTCGCGTCGAAGAATATCACGGCGCTCTACGAGACGGTCGAGACGGTGGCGGTGTGATTTCCTTCCCAGCAAACGAATTGGAACACTGTGCCTCAGAGGGCGGCATGAAGAGCTACATTTACATTCCGAACTCCCTTCGTTCAGCGAAGCGTCAGCTCCGCACCCCGCTCGTTGACTCGCTTGCCCGCCTTCCGAAACCCGCCTTCGTCCGCGCGTGGCGAGCGATTGCCTATCTCCACCCCGGCCTGCATCCCGACGGCTACGAAGCCGCCGACAGCGGCTGGCCGCTGCGACACAGCCGCGCTCCGTAGTCCCAAAGATCGCCCCCAAGTATAAAACCAACTCCGCAGCCCCGGGCCTGCGGCACTTCAAAGCAGCGCCTTGAACTGATCCGGCGTCAATCCCGCGTCCCGCGCGATGTCGGCCATCGTGAAGGCGTTGATGACGGTGTGGCGGGGAATCGTGAGGCGCACTTTGCCATTGGACATGATGGTGTGCTTGCCCTCGCGCGCGATGCGGAATCCGACCTTGCCGAACAAGCGCACCGGCCGCGGGCGACTGATGCCAGGCAGCTTGGGCCTGGCTACACGGTCACAAGGTCTTCTTCCACGGACAGGATGCCGTTTTCTTCGGCCGCCACCGAGAGCCATTCGCGGATGGCGATGCGGATGTTTTCCATCGCCTCGGCGCGCGTGGTTCCCTGGGAATGGCATCCCGGAAGCACCGGACAACTGACCGCCCAGCCTTCGTCCGACTGAATGAGTCTGATGTGATAGTCCATGTCGGCGGAGAACCTAGCCCGTTTCATCGCAGCGGCGCAAACTGGTTTTGAGGCCGGTTCAGTGCGCGAATGCCCGCACGTAAAATGCTATTCCAGCAGTTTTCCCAGCGGAATGGCGAACAGTCGCTCGCCCAGTTTCACGGCCTCGCGACCGTTGTAGGCCAGCACGGCGGCGACGCAGGCGGGCGTCCGGTCGAGAAACGCCCGCAGACCGGACAGGTCGCTGTCATTCCAGCGGGTGGCCGCCTTCACCTCGAAGCCGAACACCTTGCGGCCCGCTTCGATGACGAAATCCACTTCATGCCGTCCCTGCTCGTGCCAGAAGGCGAGCTGGGCTTCCGGCAGGTGCGCCTCCAGCAGCGCGGCGAAATTCTGCGCCACATACGTCTCGAACAACGCGCCGCGCTGCAGGTCGTCCCGCCCCGGTTCCAGCGAGGTGATGCCCGCCAGATGGGCCGCCAGGCCGCTGTCGGTGAAGTGCAGCTTGGGCGATTTCACGAGGCGCGAGCTGCGGTTCTTCAAGAACGGCGGCAGCCGCCGGATGAGAAACGAAGCCTCCAGCAGGTCGAGATAACGCCCCGTCGTGACGGCGTTGAGCTTGGCATCGCGTCCCAGCGTGCTGATGGCGAGCACCTGGGCCGTGCGCAGGGCGGCCAGTTGCGCCAGCGTGCGGAAGGCGACCAGGTCGGTGATCTGGGACAGTTGCCGCACGTCGCGCTCGACGTAGGTCTGCACGTAGGCGCGGAACCATTCCGCCACGTCGTCCGCCGGGCCGAGGCACGCGGGCGGCAGTCCGCCCCGCAAAATCTCTGTTTCAGTCACCGGGTCCGCGTGGCCAGCCGGCAGGGCGGGGGAAGCGAGGAACTTCACGAGGAACGGTTCGCGGGCCGTGGTTCCCCGCTGTTCCCGGCGGGTCATCGGGTGCAGCGTGAAATAGCCGGCGCGCCCCGCCAGCGTTTCGGTGACGTGTCCCAGCAGGGCCAGGTTGGCCGAGCCGGAGAGAATGAAGCGCCCGGGCTTGCGCTGCTCATCGACGCTCTTTTTCAGTGCGACGAGCAACTCTGGGCAGCGCTGGACTTCGTCGAGGATCGCGGCGTTTTCCAGCAACGACTCGGGGTTCGAACGCGCCGCCGCCAGCGTGGCGAAGTCGTCGAGCGTGCGGTAGGCGTGCCCGCGGGCCAGGCCGGCCTCGTGCTGGAGCAGGGTGCTTTTGCCGGACTGCCGCAGGCCGGAAAGCACGACGACGGGCAACCGGCGCATGGCCCGCTCCAGCCGGGGAGTGATCTCGCGGGAAAGGTAGTCTGTCATAATGCAACACCTTGTAGTGGCATTATGACAGGTCGTCAATGTCGGTCCGCCCGCGCGAGGTCTCGGCGTCCCTCACTTCTCCCGATAAATCCCCACCGGGCCGAGCAGGCCGCCGGTGCCGAGTTCGTTGATGACGTCGGTGCGGTTGGCGCGGAAGACACGGGTGTTGGGGGCGTTGGGTCTTCCAACTTTCCATCGGCCCGCCTCAACTTGCTGGACTAGGGTTGGGCACCGCTCGGAATAGGCACTTCAAATTCCGCCCAAGGCCGTGGACTGAATCACTCGGGCGGCGATCTGACGGCGGCGTTCCGCACTCACGCTGCCGCGCTTTTGCGAGAGGTCTTTCTTGTCGGCCAGATAAATCAGGTCGCATTTGACGATCGTCGCCCAGTCGAGACCGTCCGCGGCATCCAGCAGCACCTCGTGCTCCTCGGGCTTGCGTCCGCCGCGCTGGGTGAAGCAGAGCAGGACATTCACCAGCGACTTGTGATGCACCCGGTCCGGGTGGGAGATGATCACGGCGGGGTGGGAGTCCGCGCCGGGGAACTTGAACGTGACGATGTCCCAGGCGTTCACGCGTTGACGTCCGGTTTGGGTTGCGCCCGATACGCGGCGGCTTCGACCTTGTCCCAGTCGGGATCAGGGCGGCGGTAGATGCGCGCCAGTGTGCCCTTCGGAAAGGGCTTCACGTTGGAAATCCGGGGCGGCACGCCCAAGCGCTCGATCAGCAGGGGCAGGCCCATCTTCATCGCCTGACGCATGACTTCGTGATCCTTGAGGTGGGTGAGTGCGGCCGCGGCGCTGACATCTTTTTGCAACCTGGCGGGCATTCGCAGCGGAACGGGTTTGGACTTGGTCATGGGCCGAAGCGTGGAAGAAGACTCCGCACCGGTCAAGGAGCGTGGTCCCGGATGAAGGTGCCCTTTGCCAGCGGGAAAGAAGCGCGGCATTAATGCCGCTTCAGCGTGAAGCGTTCCGGGAGGTTCGAATGCGTTGCGGCGTTCCACGGTGAAGCGGCGTGAACGCCGCGCGCCTGCCGCGCTTGTGGCGCGGCCTCGGAGCGTGGCTGTGTGCGGAGCATCAGCCGCAGCACGCCGACATTTGCCGACACCCTCGGAATACTTCCAGCCGTCCCGTTTGGCAGGCTGCTGCGGCTGGTCGCTGCGACACAGCCGCGCTCCGGCGGACGGCGGCGGTCGATTCACTTCTCCCGATAAATCCCCACCGGGCCGAGCAGGCCGCCGGTGCCGAGTTCGTTGATGACGTCGGTGCGGTGGGCGCGGAAGACGAGGGTGTTGGGGGCGTTGGGTTTGAGGAGGTGGGTGATTTCGACGGAGATGGGTTCGGCGTAGCGATTGTAGTCGGGGGTGGTTTCGCCTTTGCGGTTGGTGAAGGTGAGGGGCTGGCCGTTGAACCATGCGCTGAGCGCGCCGTCGCTGGCGCTGATCCAGAGGAAGGTTTTGCGGCCGGCGGGGACGGCGGGGAGTCGCACGGTGGCACGATACCAAGCGTGGCCGAAGTATTTGTCGAGGCCGAGGCCGGACCAGGTGTCCACGCAGGAATCCATGGTGCGCCAGGCTTTGTCATCGGTGGTGGCCGAGGTCCAGCCGCGGGCTTCGCCGGTTTTTTCGGGGTCGGTTTGGAAACGCCATTGGCGGATGGCGGGCGCGAGGAAGGTGTGGCTCTTGGCGAGTTTCGCGGCGTCTTCGTAGGTCTGGCCGAAGAAGGTGCGGAAGTAGCCGCCGGCGATGGTGTAGGTGCTCCAGCCGACCCGGTTGAAGGAGTAGCTGGCGGCGTGTTCGTCGGCGAGGGCGAGTTGCGCGCCCTGCCAGCGGAGGCTGTCGCGGTCGAGGTGGGCGTAACGTCCGGCGGCGAGGTCTTCGCGCAGGGCCATGAAGCGCTCGAACTGGCGGAGGGCGTCGTCCTGCAATTTCACGCGCCGGTATTCCAGCGGCGTGCGGGCGGCGGCGAGGGCGGCGTCCATGGTTTCGCGGGCGGTTTTCAGGAAGGCGGGCGGGAAGCGTTTCAAGTAGCTCCAGCCGCAGCCGGCGTGGTCGGGGACTTGATTCCACGCGTCATCGAAGTGCTGCCAGTAACGGCGCATGGGGGCTTCGGCGGCGCCGTAGAAGCGGGTGAAAAATTCGTCGAGCACCGCGCGCGGCTCGGCCTGCGTGTGCCAGGACATGCGGATGGCGAGCCACATGCCGGGGAGGATGGACTCGAAATTCGGCATGGTCTCGGGGTTCCAGAGCTTGACCTTGTTGCGGTAGAGCAGCGGGAGTTCCTCGCTCATCTGGCGCATCATCGGGTAGGGCACGGCGACCTCGGCGAGGTGAAACATGTAATTGTAGTAGGCGACGGTTTCCGACGTGCGGCCCCAGCCTTCGGCGATGCGGCGGAGCTGCTGGCGCGAGGGGCATTGCGGATCGGTCATCGCGTGCGCGCGACAGTAGGTGATCGGCGCGATGAGCGGGACGAGGTTCGGGTGGAGGCGTTCGCGCACCGGCGGGCGCGTGTATTGCACGTAGGCGAGGAAACCGAAGAGGACGTCGGGATGCTTGCGGGTGACGCGCGTGGCGATGCGGTTGCAGAAGTGAACGAAGCGGTCGGTGCTGGAGAAGCGGTTCATGCTTTCGTCCCAATCGCCGGCGTCGAGGGCGCGGCAGCGGGCGCATTCGCAGAAGTGCGCGCCGTCGTCGGGCGAGAGCGAGACGGTGCGCGCGGGCGTCTTGTCGAGGCGGGCGCTGATGGCGTCGGCGAGGGCGTCGGAGACCTCGGGATTGCCCCAGCAATAGCGGCCGTTGATGGAGCGTTTGCCGTTGAGTTCGGCGTTCCAATCGGGATGGGCGGTGAGTTGTTCCTTGGTGAGGTAGCCGCTGATTTCGAGGGCGTGGCCGGCGGAGAGCTTGAAGCCGCCCTGACGGTTGCGGCGGCGGAAGGCTTCGTCGGCGTACCAGATGTGCCGCGAGATGGTGCCGGGCACGGCGCTCACATCTTGCGCGGCAATGCGCACCGTGCGCGATTCGGGGAGCACCTCGCCGAGATCGCCGGGGAGAAACCAGCGGCAGCCGAGTTGATCGAGCAGCTCGTAGATCGCGTAGCTGCTGGCTTCGTCGGATTCGCCCGTCAGGCCGAGGCCCTGCGCGTTGGCGACGAGCCGCCACGCCTGCTGATGCGGAGACTTCTTCGCGGGTGGACCGAAGCGTTGGGTGGCGAGTTCGCCGATGAGGATGGGCAATCGCGCGGGCGCACCGGCCGGCAGATTGGTGACGATTTGAATCGGTGCGCCGGAGATTTTTTCGAGGCAGCGGGCGAGGTCGCGGGCGGATTCGCGGAGGCGTTGGCGGGCTTGTTCCGCCTCGGTCGCGGCGGCGGGCGCGCCGGCCGGGAGCTTGTGATCGCCCTCGAGTACGCGCGCGGCGACCTGGATGAAGACCTGCGCCACGCCGTCGCGAACGAGCGTGATCTCGGCACCGCGAGCAAGTGGCGAGAGGAGGAAACAGAGGGCGATGGCCGGGAAAAAGCGCGTGGAAATCATGCGGCGAGTGAAGCCCGCTCCCCGCGCAATCGCAAGGGGGATGACTTGTCCCGTGGACTTTGGGGCACATCCGCGCACCGCCCCCCCGTAGCGCAGGTTTCCAAACCTGCTGTGTCGCCGATTTCCAAATCGGCGGCGGCCACGGGGTTTCGGGCGCGTTCGGCAAACCGTGGCGTTGCGGGTGGCCGGACGGCCCGCGGGTTTGGAAACCCGCGACACAGCAGACTTGGAAGTCTGCGCTACGCTGGGGCGCAATGCCGGGATGCTCCGATGAGCCCGAGCTTCGAGCTTTGCCTCCGCTCTTCCGTCATCACCCGGTGCCAAGCCTAATCGCCGGTGCGCTTCCCAACCCCGCCCTCAGACCAGCTCCGGCTCCTCGATTTCACGCGGCGCGGCGAAGAGCGGCGTGCCGTCGCGGGCTTCGGGATACTCGAAGATTTTCCCCTCGAAATTGCGGATGACGACGCGGTCGGCATTGCGGCTGAGGACGTACTCGGGATTGACCGGCACCTTGCCGCCACCGCCGGGGGCATCGATGACATATTGCGGAACGGCGTAACCGGTCGTGTGGCCACGGAGGCTCTCCATCACCTCGAGTCCCTTGCGCACGCTGGCGCGCAGGTGGGCGGACCCGGCGATGAGATCGCACTGGTAAAGGTAGTAGGGCTTCACGCGGCACAGCAGCAGTTTCTGCAGATGGGCGCGCATCACGACGGGGTCGTCGTTCACGTGCTTGAGCAGCACGGACTGGTTTCCCAGCGGGATGCCCGCGTCAGCGAGGCGGCCGAGGGCATCGCGCACTTCGGTGGTGAGTTCGCGCGGATGGTTCGAGTGAACACTGACAAACAACGGATGAAACTGGCGCAGCATCGCGCACAATTCCGGCGTGATGCGCTGCGGCAGAAAGATCGGGATGCGCGTGCCGATGCGGAGGAACTCGACGTGCGGAATCGCGCGCAGGCGGCTGAGGAGCGTCTCGAGTTTTTCATCGCTCAACAGCAGCGGATCGCCGCCGCTCAACAGCACGTCGCGGATGGCGGGCGTGCGGCGGATGTAATCAATCTGCTGCTCGAAGTTCGGATGAAAATCGTAGCCGGTGGCGTTGCTCACCAGCCGCGAACGCGTGCAGTAGCGGCAGTACGCGGCGCAGCGGTCGGTGACGAGGAACAGCACGCGGTCGGGGTAGCGATGCACCAGGCCGGGAACGGGCGAGTGCGAATCTTCGCCGCACGGGTCGCTCATTTCCCACGGCGCGGTGTGGGTTTCTTCGAGGCGGGGGATGACCTGCGAGCGGATGGGGCAGCGCTCGTCGCTGGCATCGATCAGGTTGAAAAAATACGGCGTGATGGCCATCGCCAGCTTGGTGTTGGCGAGCTGGGTGCCGGCGTATTCCTCGGGGGTCAGGGTGGGGAGGAAGCGCTGGAGCGTGTCGAGCGAGGTGATGCGGTGCCGGAGCTGCCAGCGCCAGTCGTTCCAATCGTGGTCGGAAACTTTCGCCCAGTATCCGCGGCCGGCGCTGTGAAATTGCTTCAACTGATTCAGGACTGCTGACGCCGATCCATCCGCCTGACCTGCGTCATCTGCCACGAGATTTTCCATGTGCGGCCGAGTATAAAATTGAGGTCCGAAGTGTCAAGCAACCGGCCCGCGCCGGTTGACGGGAGGGCGTGCCAGCGTACCGCAGGCGTCCCGCGTGCGAGTTCTCGGGGCGTCTCGCCCAGAGTCGGTGCGAGCGGCGCGACGCCGCCCGAACCCGCAGGCGAGGACGCCTGCGGTACCCGGATCTCACCCCGCCTCTGCGTCGTGCCGGAGGCACGTAAGAGATTAGCCGGTGGTGGAGCGCAGCGGAACCACCGGACCACCAGCCTCCCCAAACCCTGCGCCCCGGCGGGGCGCGAGAGCCGTGGAAACGGCCCGACACCACCCGCCTTCACAGCGTTTCCTCCGTCGTTCGGCCTCCGGGCAGACGCGCTTCCACTGGATTGCCAGCAGGTCGGGGAATCTGCCGTTGATGACCCGTCGCACTTGCTACGCGTATCAGCAGGTTTCGCGGCTCTCGCGCCCCGCCAGGGCGCAGGGCCTTTCCGCACGGTTTTCCCGGTGGTTCCGCTGCGCTCCACCACCGGCTAATTTCTTGCGTGCCTCCGGCACGAAGCGGAGGCGCCGAAGGGAACGCGGCAGGCTGCCGCGACCAGCGGCCAGCCAGAAACCGGCGTGGCCCATGCAGCGCTCCGGCGGCGCATCTCGCTTTTCCAGCATCGCGGGAGCTTTGTCGGGTCACAAATGCTCGCCCGCGAGCACGTCTTTTTCGCTGAGCGGCAAATTGAACGGCTCCAGCGGCATCAGGCCGTCGTGGTCGAGAAACGCGTGGCAGATGTGGAAGAAATCCGCCTTGGTCGCGACGCGCCGGATTTGGTGGAGGAACTGGCCCGCGGGATCCACGCCCAGGCCGACGAAGTTCATGTACTTCTTCATTTTCTGCACGAGCGCGTGCTCGGGCACGTCGGCGGGCGAGACGGCTTCGAAGAGTTCGTGGACGTAGCGCAGCACGTCGCGGCCGCGCGGTGCGAAGAGCGTTTCGCCGCGCAGGTGCTGGCGTATTTGCTGGAAGAGCCACGGATTACGAATCGCGCCGCGCCCGATCATCAGGCCGCGCGCGCCGGTGAGGCGGAGCACCTCGAGGGCCTTGCGCGCGGAGTGGACGTTGCCATTGGCGAGCACCGGACAGGGCAGCGCGGCAACGGCCTGCGCGATGTATTCGTAGTGAACCTCGCTGCGGTACATCTCCAACACCGTGCGCCCGTGAACGGTCAGCAGGTCAATCGCGTGCCGCGCGAAAATCGGCAGCAGCTCCGCGAAGACGACGGGCGTGTCGAAGCCAATGCGGGTCTTGACGGTGAAGCGCGTGCTGATCGCGTCGCGCAACGCACCGACGATGGCATCGACGCGTTTTGGTTCACGCAGCAGCCCGCCGCCGGCGCATTTGCGATACACGACCGGCGCGGGGCAGCCGAGGTTCAGGTCGATGGCGGCGATGGGATAATGCTGCAGCTCGCGCGCCGTCCGCACGAGGGCCGGGATGTCGTTGCCGATCAGTTGCGCGACGACCGGGCGGCCGGTGGGATTGCGCACGATGGATTCGAGGATCGGCCGGTCGAGCGTTGAGGTGACGTGGACACGGAAATACTCGGTGTAATACACATCCGCGCCGCCGTAAGCCGCCATCAGGCGCCAGAACGGCAGGTCGGTCACGTCCTGCATCGGGGCCAGCGCCAGCAGCGGCGCGGGGTCGGCGAGCACTTCCTCCCAGGAGCGCGGACAGCCCGTCGGCGAGTCCCGGCGTGACAATGCGGGAGCAGCCGCGAGCGGGGCGCGAAAAGGGGGAGGATTCACGCGGAGCAGCGTTGAGCCACGGCGAGAGACGCAGCGGGCGCGCGGCGTTTACACCGCTTCACCGCCCGGGGAGCGCACCCGCCCTCGGGTGCTGTTTTCCGCGCCCTCGCGGAAAACCGGCGTGGCACGCGAGCAAGCGGAGATTCTGCGATCTGCGTACGCGCCCTCACGCCGAATGCGAGGGCGCATCCGGCGACACGCGAGGGCGCGTGTGCTCCCCGCGCTCCGCGGCCGCGTGCGCCTGCCGCAGTTTGCCAGACCATGTCCTCCGTCACGCCTGGTACCCTCGTTTCACAAAATCCTGAATCACCCCAAGCTCCGCCAGCCCCGCGATGGTGTGCGCCTTGGCGAATTCGTGCCATTCGATGTGCAGCCCCGCGGCCTTGAGCAGATTGATCTGCTCGCGCACCTCGGCCAGCGGGATCAACGGATCGAGCGAACCGTGCGTGACTAGAAAACGCTGCTGCGTCGCGGTCGGAGCAAGTTCCTTCACCAGCGTCTCGGGTTCGTGAACGTACCCGCTGATGCCGACCAATCCCGCCAGCTTGTGCGGATAACGCGCGCCGATTTCGAGCGTCATCAGGCACCCTTGGGAAAAACCAAAGAGCGTCGTCAGCTCCGTGGGAAATCCCTTGGCGCGCAAATCATCCAGCAGGCGGAACAGCATCCCGCGGCTGCGCGCAACGCCCGGCGCGGGCTCGTCAGCAAAGTCGTACCACGAATAACCGCCGAAGTACGAATCGGGCGCATTGACGAGCAGATAGTTGAGCCACGACAACTCCAGCGTCGGTGGCAGCCAGCGATAGCCGGCCATGCTGTCGCCCAGTCCGTGCAAGACGACCATGAGCCGCCGCGATTGCGGATCGGCGGCGGAAACCAGTTCAGTTGTCAACATCGCGCCATATTGTCGGAGCCAACCCGGCGAGGAAAGAACATGTCGCGCGCGACTTGGTAGAAGACGAGGTAACGAGGCTCTGACCTCGGCTCTGCGGAACGGCTGACTGACTCGAACCCATCGCCGATCTCCTCCGGAACCGTCCACCCCAGCCCCCCGTCAAGATCGCGGCTCCGCAAACGACCCGAACCGCGCCCCGCCAACCGTAAAATTCACAAATTGTCCTTGCCTCTCGCCTCGCGTACTCCCTACATTGCGCGCTCTTTTGAAAAACGGATTGAAAATATGAGACGTCCCAAGGGCATCAAGACCCGCAAAGCAGTCGCCAAACGGTTCAAAATTACCGGCACCGGCAAGGTCATGCGTTCGCGCGCCGGCCGTCGCCATCTGTTGTCGGGCAAATCGCCCAAGCTCCGGCGCAACCTCGGCAAAGGTGCCGAAGTGGACCGCACCGACACCTACCGAATCACCCAAAACCTGCCGTTCAGCCACTGAGGTTGCACGACGGTTGCTCCCCCACCGAACCCTGAAATCACTGAGAATTTATGCGAGTTACCAACGCCCCAGCCTCATGGAAGCGCCGCAAGCGCATGATCCGGGCCGCCAAAGGCTACCGCGGTCGTCGTTCCAAACTATACCGTTACGCCAGCGATGCCGTGGACCACGGTCGCGTGTATGCCTACCGGGATCGCCGCCGCAAAAAACGCGAGTTCCGCTATCTCTGGCAGATTCGCATCAACGCCGCCTCGCGCGCGGCCGGCATGACCTACAGCCGCTTCATTGAAGGTCTCAAGGCCGCGAATTGCCAACTGGATCGCAAAGTTCTCGCCGACCTCGCCGCCACGGACATCGCCGCCTTTGCGTGTATCATCTCACTCGCGCAAAGTGCTTTGAAGACGAAGGCCGCCGCGCCGAAGGCTGCCGGAGCTGATGACTTGGAAAAAATTGAAGGCATCGGCCCGAAAGTCGCCACGTTGTTGCACGCCGCTGGCATCACCACCTTTCCCGGACTCGCTGCCGCACCGGTCGCCAAGCTCAAGGAAATCCTCCACGCTGCGGGCTCCCGTTTCGCGATGATGGAGCCGACCACCTGGCCCGAACAGGCCGCCCTCGCTGCAAAGGGCGACTGGGCCACGCTCGACAAACTCCAGGACGAGCTCGACGGCGGCAAGCGCCACTAAGTCGCAGACCCATTCAAGACGGGCGACCAGCAATGGTCGCCCGTTTTTCTTTGCTTCCATTCGCCAGCGGGTACTCTCGCGCCACAAATCTATGGGATTCCTGAATGACATTGCACCGCTCAAACAGACGGCCTTGACCGAGTTAAGTGCCGCGCCTGACCTCGCCACCTTGGAACAAACCAAGGGCGCGTGGATTGGTCCACACGGCAAGTTCACCGCGCTGATGAAACAACTCGGCACGCTCTCGAAAGAGGAAAAGCCCGCCGCCGGCAAACTCATCAACGCCGCCAAGGTCGAACTCGAGGCCGCCCTCGCCACCCGCCGCAGCGACCTCGAACTCAAGGCCGCGCTCCCCAAGGAACCGACCGACTGGACCCTCCCCGGTCGCCGCCGCGCCGTCGGTAAGTTGCACCCGCTCACCGAAGTCACCGATGACATCGTGAAGGCCTTCCGCAAAGTAGGCTTCGCCGTCGCCGACGGTCCCGAAATCGAGGACGAGTATCATTGCTTCGACGCCCTCAACACTCCCGCCGACCATCCCGCGCGCGACTCACAAGATACCTTCTACGTCGCCAACTCCTCACCCGCCCAGTCGGGCACCCTCTCCCCATCGGATGGGGAGAGGGACGGGGTGAGGGGCAGCGCGAAACTGCCCCTTCTCCGCACACACACGAGTTCGGTGCAGATACGCGCGATGAAGTCCCAGCCCCCGCCCATCCGCATCATCGTGCCCGGCCGCGTCTATCGCCGTGACAACGCCGACGCGACCCACAACCCCACCTTCCACCAAATCGAAGGTCTCTATGTGGATAAGAACGTCACCGTCGGCGACCTCAAGGGCACCGTCGAAGCCGTGTTCCAAGACGTGCTCGGCAGCGACGTGAAACTGCGCTTCCGCCCGCACTACTTCAGCTACACCGAACCCAGCCTGGAGATCGACTTCACCAACGCACTCGTGAAGAAACTCGGCAAAGATTGGTTGGAAATTGCCGGCTGCGGCATGGTCCACCCGCAAGTCTTTGGGAACGTCGGCTACGACCCCGAGGTCTGGAGTGGCTGGGCCTTCGGCTTCGGCATCGAACGCATCGCCATGCTCCGCTACGGCATCACCGACATCCGGCTCTTCTATGAGAACGATGTGCGGTTTTTGAGGCAGTTTTAATCCGACAACTCCAATTCAATGTCCGGCACAGTTTACATTGAAACCACGGTTCCGAGTTTTTACTACAATACCCGGAAAGATAACGCCAATATGGCGCGTCAGCGCTGGACGCAGAAATGGTGGGACCAGCTCGCCCATAAGCAGCCCCTTGTCAGCAGTTACGCCGTCATTCAAGAACTCGAAGACTCCGGCTACCCTGCCGAGAAACGCGCCAAATGTCTGACGATGCTGCAAGCCCTGCCACTGTTGGCTGAAAGCACGGAGATTCAGAAAATCGTCCAGCACTACATCGCCCACCGCCTCATGCCCAAAGACCCGTCGGGTGATGCGCTGCATCTGGCCCTGGCATCGTATTATCGTTGCGAGATTTTGGTGACTTGGAATTGCGTTCATCTCGCCAATCCGCTGAAAGCCGGGCATATTCACCGCATAAACGACCGGCTGGGCCTGTCCACGCCGGTCATGACCACACCCATGAACCTGTTGGGAGAACTCTATGAACTCTGATCCTGTGATCGACGAAGTCCGGGCCGTGCGACGGAAAATTTCCGCATCCTATGGCCACGACGTTGGCAAAATGATTGCCGACCATATGAAGCTGCAGGAGCGCTTTGCTGACCGATTGATCCGGCTCGCGCCCGCGCGCAAGCTTTCTCATGTGTCACCCTCGCGCCGGCAACCAGCCGACGTCTGACATTTTTCCAACGAACCCTCCGTTTACCTATGCTAGGAAACTACCCATGACTGACACCTCGCCAGAAATCACCGAACTCGTCCGGCAAAAACTCATGGCTCGCTCGGGCGAAGAGCGTTTTGTGATGGGCGTTCAGATGTTCGAGGCCGCCCGCGCAATGGTTCTGGCGTCACTCCCCGCAGGGCTTTCGGCGACGGACGCCAAACGCCAGCTCTTCCAACGGCTTTACGACCAGACGGCGCCGTTCTGAAAGACTGGAGAATGCCATGCGCACCTACCAAGTTTCTATCCACTGGAGCAAGGACGACGACGCCTTCATCGCCGAGGTGCCGGGACTACCCGGCTGCGCCGCCGACGGCCCCACCCGCGCCGCCGCGCTCAAGAACATTGATGTCATCATTAGGGAGTGGATCGAGACGGCGAAGTCCGTGGGCAGAGCGATTCCGGAAACTAAGAGAAAGCTCGTGTTCGCCTAACTCGCCATCCGTCATGCGCCCCGATCACATCCAATTAACCAAGTCGCCGGAAGAAGTAACGGCGGAAGCCGCACGGGCCGCCGGCTTCGAGCGCAAGCAGCGCTGGAAGGAACTGCCCGGCAACCGCTACACCCCCGAGGAGTTGCGGCAGATGAGCGGGGAGTTCGCCGATTGCACCATGCACCGGCGCAAACGTCGGATCATGTTCATCGCCTGACCATGGTTCTGCCGAGAATCTACGATTGGGCGCGGGTGCGCTCCGCTCTCAAGCTGCTCGCGGAGGAGTTTCCCGATGAGTTCCGGACTTGGATTCTCATCGGTGGCGGGGCGTGTTGGTTTTATCGTGAATCGTCATTTGAGGACCACGAACACCGCAGTCTCAATCACTGGACCAAGCATCATCTGCCCGGCTACACCGAATAGTTTCTTATGAAAGTCACCCTGAACTGGCTCAAGCAATACGTGGATTTCAACTGGTCGCCCGAGGAACTCGCGGAGCGGCTTACCATGCTCGGTCTCGAGGTCGAGGGTGTGCGGAAGCTGGGTGGCGAGTTTGAAGGGATCGTCGTGGCGCAGGTTATCACCCGCGACAAGCATCCGAACGCTGACAAGCTCTCGCTCTGTCGGGTCAATGATGGCAAGGGTGAGCGGCAGATAGTCTGCGGCGCGCAGAACTTCAAGGCCGGGGACAAGGTGCCCCTCATTTTACCGGGTGCCTCTCTACCCATGAAGCCGGGTGAGAAGGAGCCTTTCACCATCAAGGTTGGGAAGATTCGCGGGGTCGAGTCACACGGGATGATGTGTTCGCCGCAGGAGCTTGGTCTGCCGGACGCCGTGGATGGTCTGTTGCTGTTGCGTGAGGATGCGCCGGTTGGCCAGCCTTTCGCCGCCTATCTCGGCCGCGCCGGGAGTGATGTGATCTATGACCTCGAAGTCACTCCGAACCGGCCTGATCTGAACAGTGTCATCGGCATAGCCAGAGAGATCGCGGCGCTGACAGGCAATCCTCTGAAGGTACCGGAAGTAGGAAGTCAGAATACGGAAGTCGGAATCCAGGAACTTGTCGCCGTGCGGTTGGACGAGCCGGCGCTTTGTCCCCGCTACACTGCGCGGGTCATCACCGGTGTGAAGGTTGGCCCCAGCCCGGACTGGCTGCGCAGCACGCTGGAGAAAGTCGGTATCCGTAGCATCAGCAATGTGGTGGATGTGACGAACTTCGTGATGCTGGAGACCGGCCAGCCGTTGCACGCGTTTGACTATCATCTCATCACCACGGGCGCGGACAGAAAACCCACCATTGTCGTGCGTCGCGCCGCCGCGGGCGAGAAGTTCAAGACGCTCGACAATCAGGAGCGCACGCTGACGGCTGACATGCTGCTGATCGCCGACGAGCACAAAGGCATCGCGCTCGCGGGAGTCATGGGTGGGGCGAACACGGAGATTCGCGACGATACGAAGGATGTGCTCATCGAGAGCGCTTACTTCGTTCCGACCAACATTCGTCGCACCAGCAAGGCGCTGGGTTTGCGCAGCGAGTCGAGCTACCGGTTCGAGCGCGGTTGTGACATCGGGATCACGGACTACGCCAGCCGGCGCGCGGTGCAACTCATCCTTGAGACGGCCGGTGGGACGCTGGCATCGGGCGTCGTGGATGCTTATCCCCAGCCGGCCGAACCCAAGGTCATTTGCCTGAAGCACGAAAGGACCGGGGCATTGCTCGGCGTGGAAATCCCCGGCGGCCAACAAGTGCAAATGTTGCAGAGCCTCGGCTTGGAAATCCACGCGCAGATTGGGCACGACGACAAAGGTGCGGTCGCCACCAGCTTCCGGATCCCGAGCTTCCGCGTGGACCTCAAGCGCGAGGTGGACCTTATCGAAGAGATCGCCCGTCTCTACGGCGTGGACAAGATCCCCAGCACTCCCCCGCGCGGGGCGGTCGGCGCGCATCCCTTCGATGCGGTGTATGACCAGCTCGCCGACGTGCGGCGGTTGCTCACGGGTCTCGGCCTGAACGAAGCGCAGGGACAGACCTTGGTTGGAAACGACGAATGCCGGGTGGCAAATGACGAACTGGTGAAGCTGGCCAATCCGCTCAGCTCGGACATGGATGTGTTGCGACCGAGTCTGCTGCCGGGCCTGTTGAACACGCTGCGGCACAATGTCAGCCGGAAGAACTACGACCTCGCGTTGTTCGAGATTGGGAGAGTTTTCACCAATGTTAATGGCCAGATGAAGGAAGAGCGCCGGGTGGCCATTGCCCTGACCGGCCTGCGGGCGCCGGGATTCTGGAGTGGCGAAGAGCGGGATGCGAAGTTCGATGCCTATGACTTGAAAGGACTGGTGGAAGACTTGATTGAACACTTCGGCCTGCGCGGCATTGCATTCACGCGGCGCGCAGAGAGCACAGCGCTGTTCCTTGAGTCTGCGACCGTGAGTCTCGGCGGCAAGCTGCCGTTGGGCGAAATGGGGCAGTTGCTCCCACCACTGGTAAAGAGATACGACCTGCGCGACGCGGTCTTCCTCGCCGAGTTGCGGCTCGACGAGCTGCAGGCCCGGCGCAATGACGCCAAGTCTTTCAAACCCTTGCCGCAGTTCCCCGCCAGCCGCCGCGACGTGGCGATGATCGTGCCTGAAGCCACGACGCACGAAGCCGTGCTCATGGCGGTGAAGCAGTCCAAGCCGCTGAACCTAGAGAGTGTCGAGTTGTTCGATGTCTTCCGCGGCAAGAACGTACCCGCCGGTCAGAAGAGTCTCGCCTACGCCTTCACCTATCGCGCTGCCGACAAGACTCTGACCGAAGCCGAAGTGAACACCGGGCACACCAAAGTAGTGGAGGCGCTGAGACAAAAGCTGGCCGCGGTGGTGCGGGAGTAGAAGGTGCGCTTGAACTCAATACTGGCCTGCGGTCATCGCTCACCAAAGTCCCGCAAGATTTGCTCGGCCAGACGGTCCGAAATCCAGAACCGGGCTTTGGTGCGAAGTTCGCGCAGCACGGGCGCGACCGCGGGAAACAGGGCCTGTTGGCGGGCCTTCGCCACGCAACCGAGGGTTCCGGTGTAGAGCAGGCCGTTCGCCAACGCGATCTCCCGGGCAGCGAGATCGTCCAGCAGGAGCAATGAATCCGGATGCTCCATGGCAAGGGCGAGGCATTCCGCTTCTCCACGATGTACTTGGTGCGCCAGTCCCTTGACCAACAGTTGATCGGCAGGGGCGCGGAGGGAAATGTTCGGCAGCGCGGGCACCAACGCGGCATTCGGAAACAGCTCGGATTTAGCCGTCAATTCATCCCGAACCGCCGGTGTTATCACCAACTCTCCAAACAAAGCGCGCAAGACATCCATCCGCCCGATCTCGGCGAAATTGATGAGCGGCGTGGTGTTGGAGATGATCACCGGCTTTGCCATGCAGCGAGGTTGCTCAGGTCCTGATCAAAGCCCGCTTCGTCCAGAGGCTGGGTGATGCCGCGCTCGCCAAGGAGGTGCTGAAACTCCGCCTTGCCCAAGCCCGCCATCCGGCAGGCCGCCGCACCCGACAGGATGCCGTCGGAAAACAGCGCCGCAGCCAGACGCCGTCGCAACTCGTCATGCAGTTCGCGAGGCGGAATGCGGACCCCGATCAACGATTCGGCAGGCAGGGTGAGGGTCACGTCTTGCATGGAGAAAAAGTAGTCGCGCCGGGTGCGGATGTCAGTTCATTCCTCGTGCGCCGCTCGGAGTCGCGGACTTACTGCACCGGGATGGGAAGTTTGAAATCATTCAAGCTGAGACCGCCCTCGGCTTCGGTGCTGAGGCGGCGGCTGTGGCTGCCGTCGCGGGAGTAGAAGGTGCTCTTGAGTTGGTAGTCCACTTTCTGGGTCTCGACGATGGGACGCAGGCGCTGGACGAGGGAGAGGTTGCTGAGGAAGACTTTCGCGGTCTGCGTGGTGGAACTCAGTCGCGGCACGGCGGTCGTCTCGCTCACGGTGCCCTGGCCGATGTAGGAGCCGTTGAGGTAGAGCTTGTGGACGGCACCTTCGAGTTGCAGCGGCGCGGGCGTCGGGTTTTGGATGCGGATGGTGCAGAGGAGCGTGGTCTCGAGCACGGTGACTTCGCCGAAGCCGAGGTTGATAAGGGTGACCTCGATGCCGGGGGCGGGTTCGAGAGTTTGGCAGGCGCAGAGAAAGGCCGCGGCGAGGGCGAGGAGGGAGGTTTTCAGTTTCATGGGTGGAGGTGGTTTGGGGACATCAGCAAATCCGGCGGTGCGGTAAATCGCCGGTCAGGCCGGACGCGCGAGGATGGAGGGGTCGGTTTTTTTCTCAGCGGGCGGCCGCTGGCGGGCGAGGGCGCCGCGTTGGCGTCCGGCTTCGTAGAGGAAGACCGCGCCGGCGCTGGCGGCGTTGAGGGAGTCCATCTCGACGAGCATGGGGATGGCGATGCGTTCGTCGCAGACGGCGAGGATGGAGTCAGAGATGCCGTAGCCTTCGCTGCCGAACACGACGCAGCAATCGCCCGTGAAATCGGCCTCGACGATGGTTTTGCCGCCCGGCTCGGGATGCGCGGCGAGGAGGCGCAGGCCGCGCGCCCGCAGGTCCTGCAGGGTCGCGGCGAGGTTCGTGCATTCCACGGTGGGCAGATGAAAGATCACGCCCATCGAACTGCTCACGCAGCGGCGCAGATACGGGGAGCACGAGGTTTCGCTGACGAGCAGGGCCTGCGCCCCGAACGCGCCGCAACTGCGGATGAGCGCGCCGAGATTCTCCGCGTTGCTGAAGCCGTCCACGGCGGCGAGCAGGATGGGGCGCGGGAGTTTTTCGAGAATGGAGTCGAGGCTGGGGCGCGGTGGGATTTGGGCCAATGCCAGCGCGCCTTGGTGCATGGTGTAGCCGGTGATGGTTTCGAGGAGTTTTTTCGGACCGAGGAAGACACGGATGTTTTCCGGGCGCGCGGTGAGGAGCGGTTCTAGGCGCTGGAGCCATTCCTCGGTGAGGAGCATCGAGAGGATGGGATAGTCGGTGTGCAGCAGACGGGTGACGACCTTGACGTTGGTGGCGACGAAGATGCCGCGGCGCTGATGTTCCTCGGGGCGCTTGAGGGTGCGGTAGGGTTCGAGGTCGGGGAGGTCGAGGGACTCGATTTTCTCGGCGTGAAACATGTGGGCGGGAGCTTACAGATGCGCGGGCGTTCGCCAATGGGATCGTGCGCGCCGACGCATCGTGTTTTGTAGGAGACGACGTAAGGAGACTCTAACTTTTTCTCGGCGAGGGGCGCGCTTGGGCAGAAGGAGGTCAGAGTCTCCTTACGTCGTCTCCTACAAGGACGCGGAGCGTCCGATCCGCCTCCTCACGTCGGCGGCTACAGAGGGTCAGGGCTTTTTCTCGGGCGCGCCGTAGGTGGTGGCAAGGTATTCGACGAGAGTATCCACCTGGTCAGCGGGGATGGGCGCGCCGAATTTTTCCTTCATCTTTTGCACGTTCGCTTTCCAGAAGGCGCGTGGCAGGCGGGGCTGGGTCGAGACGTACTCGGCGGAATGACAGACGAGGCATTGCGCCTTGACGGCCTCGACGCCGGGGCCGGGTTTGAAGGTCGCGGTCTCGGGCGGCAGCTCGAAGCGCTCGGCGGCGACGGCATGCGACGCGGCGACGTGGGCGAGGGCGAGCACGACGATGGTGAGAAGCGCGGAGGCGCAGCGGACAGCGGGGGGAATTTTCATGGCGGCAGAATTTTTCAGGCGGCGTTCACGCGGACGGTTTCGACGACATTGCGCAGGTAGCCGGCGGGGTTCCACAGCGGCTCCAGCGGCTGCGACTGGCCGATGCGGTTGGTGGCCTTGGCCTTGAGTTCGAGCAGGCCGGCGCGCGACGGCGTGAAGTTGATCGTCCATTCGCGGAACGAATATTTGCCGAGGTCCTTCCCCAGTTCCGCGCGCCGCCACGAGCGACCGCCGTCGTCGGAAAAGATCACCTCGCTGATGCCGTGCCCGCTGTCGAAAGCGATGCCGCGCACGGTCAGCGGCTGACCCGTCTTGATCGTGCTGCCATCGACGAGACTCGTGATGAACGAGCGGACATTGAAGCGCATGATCGGCACCGTCTTGCCGGGCACCGTGCCGGGCGCGATGCAGCCGCTGGCGTTGTCGGGAATGCGATACGCCGTGCCCATCCAGAAGCCGGAGAAAACCTCGTCGATGACGGTGATCTCGTTGACGTGCTTGATCCAGTAGGTGCCGTAGTGGCCGGGCACGACGAGGCGGAGCGGCCAGCCGTTGAGGATCGGCAGCGGTTCTCCGTTCATCTCGTAGGCGAGCATCACCTCGCCGTCGCGCGCGTGGTCCACGTCGAGCGCCTTGATGAAGTCCGGCGTCCCCTTCACCAGCGCGCGGTCGAGGCCGCGGAAGGTGACCTGCTTCGCGCCCGCGCCCACGCCCGCTTGATCGAGCACGTCCTTGAGGCGCACGCCGCGCCAGCGCGCATTGCCCATCGAACCATGGCCGACCTGGCCGCCGGGCACGCGTGGTTCGCTGAAGCCGCGGCTGTTGCCCGAGCATTGATTGACGGCGACGACCTCGACCGGCTCGAACTTGCTCTTCAAATCCGCCACCGACAGCGTGAGCGGCGTCTTGACGTTGCCTTTGATCTCGAGCTGGAACTTCTCGAGCAACGTCATCGGCGGCGGCGAAATCGTGAGGTGATAGCGGACGAAGAACGCGTCGTTCGGCGTGAGGATGCTCTCGTTGAAAACCGAGAACGGCGTCTCCAATTGCGGCGGACGCGAGGTGAGGCGGATGAGCGGGCGCTTCTGCGGATACTTCACGAGCGGGCGTTCGCCGTTGTCGAACGGGAGCGTGGCGATGTCGTCCGCGGCGGCAAGCGTGCCGGGCAGCAGAGGCGCGGCGGTGGTCGCGGCGGCGGCGAGCGCGGCGCGGTGGACAAATTGCCGGCGACTCAGCGCGGCACCTACAGCTTTGGAAGATCGGGACATGCCGCGAGAATAAAGAGCGCCGCACCCAACGCCAAGCCTGCTCTCAAAAAAATCACGGCGGGCACGAGCACGAACGCAATGGCCCAAACCCAAAACCGTTTTTAACCACTAACCGGCACTAACCAGCACTAATGAAACAGCCGACTCCGCTGCATTCACCGAGTGCGATTTGTCCCGGTTTTATTAGTGCAGGTTAGTGCCGGTTAGTGGTTTTAAGTCCGGCTTTCCGGGCAATTGTCGGATTGCGGTTGAACGCCCCTCCCGTCACCGCGCCGCCTTCACGTACAGCTCCAGCAGGCAGTCGAAGCCGCCGAGGTCCACGGTCTGGCGAGACTGGAGTTTCAACGACGGATCGGCGGGCGTGAGGCGCAGGGGATTGGCGAAAACCAGGCGTCCGCCCGGTTTCAGCACGGTGGCGGCGACGGCGAAGAGGTCCGCGATCAACCCGCGCAGATTATAGATCGGCACGCGCCGGCCCATCGGCGGGTTGGTGATGACGAGCGTGACGCTGCCCGGTCCCAGGCCCGCGCCGCGGGCGATGTCGCGAAAATCGCCGCACGTAAACTGCGCGGGCACGCCTGCCAGTTTCGCCGCCGCAAAATTCTTCCGCGCAATCTCCAGCGCCTCGGCGCTGAGGTCGGTGCCGTGCAGGCTCTGCACGCCGCCGAGCAGCGCACGTTCGATGAGTTCCAAACCCGAGCCGCAAAACGGATCCCAGACGATCTCGTTCGGCACTTTGCCCGCGAGCCGCGCCATGCACGCGGCCAACGGCGGATGCGAGGATGCCGGCACGTCATCCTGCCGGTAGTACAGCCGCGGATCGGGCGTGAGCTTCGGCGACAACTCCACCGTGTCGCTGCGGACGGACGGATGAATCGCGACGGTCCACGGGGCATTGCGCGCGTCGTTGAGAATCTCCGGGCAGCGGGCATACACGCGATTGGCCAACTCGCGCACCGCGCCGCGTTGATGTCCCTTGGCCACAAAATCCAGGCGGTAACGGACCGGTCCCTCGGTGAACGCCGCCAGCACGCGCCGCGACAACGGCGATGTGATCACCGCCGTCAGCGCCTCGACCGCTGCGGTTTCGTCGGCGGTTTCCGGCACATTGCCCACGACCAAACCCACCGTGCCGAAGCACCGCAGCGCATACAGATCACCCAAAGAAAACGGCCCCACCGGCGCAATCGCCACACGCCCGCTGCTCGCCTCGATGAAGCGAAACTTGCCATGCGTGCGGATGTATTCCTCGACCTCGTCGCGGACGATCCGCTCCAGACCCTGCCGCCCCCGCAGATGAATCCGCAGTCCGCCGAAATCCGCGAGCGCGCGGTCCATGCGGATCGCGCTCGGGCTTTGGCTGCGCGCGACGCTGGCCCGCACCTTCTGCTCGGTCTGCGGCGCCAGGCCCGTCGCGCCGGCCAGGGTTTCCAGCGTGGCCGTGCCGCCGATCTTCTCGAGTGTTTGCCCGAGAAATTTCTTCTCGCGCTCAACCGCCGTTGTGCGGAGCAACGCCAGCAGTTCCGCCTCCTCACCCGCGCCCGCGCCGATTTTCGGCATCGCGGTCATCGCGTAGCGGCGGATTTTTTCCCCCGGGTCCTGCAACAATCCGCGCAGCCAGCGGCGCACTTCGTCCGCCTGCGCCGGGTCGCCGGATTCAGAGAAAACCACACCCACCGCGCGCACGACCGCCACGCGGGCGAGGCGCTCCGGCGCGGAGGCGCGGTTGAAGCGCGGCACCTCCTCGGTCCACAGCCGCACCCACGGAAGGATGCGCAGTTGTTGGTAGAGTTCTTTGGTGGCGTTGCGGGTTTCGGATTTCATGTGGAAAAAAAATTGCGGGCGAATCCCGGTTTCATACCGCGTTCGCATCAGACCTGAACTTGGGAAAGGGGGCGGGACGCGCGCCCGTACCGCAGGCTTCCAAGCCTGCTGTGTCGCAGGTTTCCAAACCTGCGAACGCCGGAGATTTTCGTGGCACCCCGGCTGGCCGATGCCCCGCCGACTTGGAAGTCGGCGACACAGCAGGTTTGGAAACCTGCGCTACAGGGGTCGATCAGATTTTGGAAGGGCTGTAAGCCGAATTCTGTCTGCCCCGCTTGCGCGAGGGAGAGAATCATTTGTCTAAGCGGTCAATACCCGAAACCCGGCTGGCTTGCGCCAACACTGGAGCGAGCCGCTCCGAGAGTTTCCTATTGGACCTTGCACCCGATGGGGTTTTCCGTGCCTCCGCGCTTGCGCTTGGAGCGGTGGGCTCTTACCCCACCTTTTCACCCTTACCCCGACCGTTGCCGGCCGTGGCGGTATATTCTCTGTGGCACTGTCCGTCGGGACGCCTCGCGGCGTACCCTCCCGCGTGTATCCGCGAGCCTCACGGCCCGCGGTTACGCGGCATCGCGCCCTGTGGTGTTCGGACTTTCCTCCCCCGGCTTGCGCCAGGAGCGATTCCCCACCCTTCCAAAATCAAAGACCTGCCGGACGCTAGGGCAATGCGCGGTGATAGCAAGGGGCGTCGTCCGAAAGCGCGCTGCGCGCAGCGTAGCCGGCTCCGAATTCAGCAGTTGAATCTGACGCGGCGGACAAAATGGGGCAGTGCGGCAGCGCCAAAACCCATGCGATGCGGAGGAAAATACTGATGCCGCGGGTTCCTTTCCGTGGCTGGACGACGGCGCGTTTCCCGTCCCGGAGGGACGCCAACGGAGATTAGCCGGGGGCAAGTCCGCGGCAGCGGACGCAGCCCCCGGTTGGCTTGGTAAGTTGCTCTGTGCCCCAGCGGGGCATCGAAGAAAATGCCCCGAAACCTTGCGATTGGGTCGGGGTTCTCGGGTTCGCGTTTTTGTTGGCGGCGATTGGGGAGGCGACGGTCGTTCCGCGCGACGCCTCGTGGCAACCGGTGGCGAAATTTTCTTCGATGCCCCGCTGGGGCATAGCCGCTCGACACTGAATCGACCGGGGGCTACGCCCGCTGGCGCGAGCTTGCCCCCGGCTAATTTCCTGCGGCGTCCCTCCGGGACCAGAACCCAATCGCTGCGTCGCTAACTGCTCGTTCACGTCCTTCGTGTACGGCACCCACCACTCCACCCCTCAATACGTCTTCCGCAAATTCGACGGCAGGATGTTCAGTTCGCCGCGGTACTTCGCCACCGTGCGGCGTGCGAGGGTCACGTTTTTCTGCGCGAGCAGCTTCACGACCGCGTCGTCGGACAGCGGGAAGTACGGGTTCTCCTTCTTGAAAATCTCGGCGACCATTTCCTTCACGCTGGTGTTGGATTTGCTCTCGCCGTTGGCGTTGCTGATGCCGGTGGTGAAGAAATACTTCATCTCGAAGACGCCCTGCGGGGTCTCCATGTATTTGCCGGCCACGGCGCGGCTGACGGTCGTTTCATGCACGCCCACGACCTCGGCGACCTGGTTCATCGTCAGCGGTTTGAGATGCGCCACGCCCTTGTCGAGAAACTCGCGCTGCCGTTTCACGACCTCGCGCGCGATGGCCAGGATGGTCTGCTGGCGCTGGTGGATGCTCTTGATGAGGAATTTTCCGGCCGTGATCTTCTCGCGGATGTACTCGCGCACCTCCGGCGTGCTCTCGCCCTGCGACATGAGGTCCTTGTAAAGGTTGCTGATGCGCAGATGGGGCACCTGCTCGTTGTTGATGTTCACGACGTACTCGTCGCCCTGCCAGGTGACGAACACCTCCGGGACCACATACACGCGGTTGTCCGGCAGGAACGCCCGGCCCGGCCGCGGTTCGAGATTCCCGATCCGCTCGGCCGCCTCCTGCACGTCCTCCACGTCGAGATTCAGCTTGCGGGCGATCTCGGGGAACCGCCGCTTGCCCAGCGCCTCCATGTGGTCGGCCACCAGCTTCCATTCGAGCGAATTCTTCTGGCCCGCGCGTTCCAACTGCAGCAGCAGGCATTCGCGCAAATCCCGCGCTCCGACGCCCACCGGCTGCATGGTCTGGATTTCCTTGAGGATCGCCGCGGTCATCTCGGGCGACAGTTGGTTCGCCTGCACCAGTTCGTCGAGCGACCCCTGCAAATAGCCGTATTCGTCGATGTTGCCGATCAGCAGCTCGGCGATCTTCTGCTGGCTCTCGTCGAGTTCCGAGGTCCGTACCTGTTCGAGGAGAAACTCCTGCAACGACTGCTCGACCGTGAGCGAATCAAACATGAACTGCCGCTTTTCCTCGTCCTCCGGCGACGTGCGCACCGGCAGGTTCGACTGCGAAAAATGGTCGCGCCATTCCTGATCCATCTGCGTCAGCCGCTCGAACTCCGCCTGAAAATCATCCACCGGCTCGTTGCTCGGCTTCTCCGTGGCGGGATCATAATTCACATCCGCCGGCGGCTCCGTGGGATCGAGCGACGCGACCGTGGTGTCCTGATCGCCCCGCTCGCGCTCGTCGCGCGACAGCTCCGACGACGGCACTTCCTCCAGCAGGGGATTCTGCGCCAGCTCCTGCTCGACCATCGCCGTCAGTTCCAGCGTCGCCACCTGCAGGAACGCCAGCGACTGCAACATCTGCGGGGCCAGTATCTGCTGCTGGCCCATCCGTTGCGTCATCTGTAAACCCTGCGACATGTCGTGAGCTTAGAAATCGGCACCATTGAACACAAGCAGAAGGGCCGATCCGCACGAACTAAACCCCCTCAAGCCGCCCATGGTTTGCGCCGATAATCGCCGATTGCGGCATCGCTCGGAGCGCGGCCAGCCCGCCCACGAGCGTCCCCCGACGGCGAATGACGGGCGCAGACTCCACCCCATTCCTGCCGCCCCCGCGCGGCTTTCTGTCGAAACAGGCAACCACTCCCACCGCACCTCGCTCCGCTTCCACGCCCTCATTGACGGGTTCGGTGCGAAGTTTTTGGGGCTATCCCCTGACTCAACTCGCGTTGATCTGGCCACCGCAAATAGCACAAATGGCTGCATAGAACTCGATGCGTAGCTGTCGGCCGCGGCAAAGACATAGTTCCGAAAAACAGCAGAACTTTTCCATCTTTTACCCCGCATCTTTTACCATCGCTTCAGGGTCGGGCGCTGGATCGGCTTGCTTGCCGGCGCCGCCAACTCGTCGAGCCGATCCGGCAGCCCCGCGATTGTCAAAAGTTCAGCCGATGGGGCGATCATTCGGCGAAGGCCCGCCCCTGTCGGTGCGGGTGCTTCCGGGGAAGTTTTTGGTAAAAGATGGGGGGTAAAAGACAAGCAAATGAGGGCCATCGCCTTGACTCAACTCCCTTTGGTCATGCCGCCACAAATAGCACGATTGGCTGGCAAAACGTCGGTGCGTAGCTGTCGGTGGAATCAAAGACATCGCCGCAATTCCGAGATCAGCAACGCCCCGGGCGATCAGGGCCTCGCCCGCCGCGCGCCGGGAAGCACACCCGCCGTCGGGGGGTGGTTTTCCGCGCCCTCGCGGAACAGCCCGACGGCCCCAAATCGCGCCGGGTTTTCGCGACCTTCCCTTCACGGTGCGGCGCGGGCCCAGCCGCGGGGACCAGCGACCGCTCCGGGAATGCGGCGAAAAAATTAACCGAAATAAAGCGGTGCCTTGGTCGGCGCGCCCGTTGGTTGTCGCGATGCGCTGCAATCCGCCGGGTGGTCTGTTAGCCTCACGGGACGAAGCAAATGGGAAACGAACTGCAACTGGTGGACGTGAGTCTGGAATCGCCGGCGCTGAATCTCGCGCTGGACGAGGCGCTGCTGGAGCAGTGCGAAGCGGCCGAGGGGGCGGGCGGGGTGCTGCGGTTCTGGCGCACGGCGGATTATTTTGTGGTGGTGGGTTATGGCAATCGCGTCGGGGCGGAGGTGGATGTGGCGGCGTGCGGCGCGGCGGGGATGCCGGTGCTGCGGCGGTGCAGCGGCGGCGGAACGGTGTTGCAGGGGCCGGGCTGCCTGAACTACGCGCTGGTGCTGCCGGTGGCGGAGTCGGGGCCGCTGGCAAGCATCACGGGCACGAATGAGTTCGTGATGGAGCGCAATCGCGAGGCGGTGGCGGGGTTGGTGGGACAGCCGGTCCGAATCGAGGGGCACACGGATCTCGCGGTGGCGGGACGGAAGTTTTCGGGCAATTCGCAGCGGCGACGGCGGCGGTGTCTGTTGTTTCACGGCACTTTTTTGCTGGGGTTTGAGCTGCGGTTGATCGGGCGCGTGTTGCGGCCGCCGACGCGGGAGCCGGCGTATCGGCAGGGCCGCGGGCATGGGGATTTCGTGATGAACCTGCCGGTGGCGGAGGAAGTTTTGCGCGCGGCGCTACGGCGGGTATGGGGGGCACAGAACGAGATGAAAAATCCGCCGGTGGCGCTGGCGCGGGAACTGGCGGCGGCGCGGTATGGGAACGACGAGTGGAATCGGCGGCTGTGATGGGGACCGAGGGATGCTGGCGTAAAAAATCGGGCCAGGGAGCTTTGGCAAAGGAATGGCGGCAAAGGAATGGGGAGGAGAAGATTTGCCTGTTCTCATTCGCCTGCCCCCATTCGTCTGCCAATCAGTTTCCGCAGATGGGCCCCCAAATAGCGGGCGATCCGAATCACGCGAACGCTGTCAGCCATCCATGTTTCGCGAAGCCCGCGGAGACCGTCTGGAGATCCGTCCGCCATTTACCGGCGAACGGTTTTGCGGACTGGAGGTCGCGCGGCTACCACGGCCTTTTCATGTACCCCACGGATCGGTCGTGAACACCGGGGCAAAACTTTTTGCTAGACGCAGTCCGCGTTTTCGGGTGGTATCGGCTGGGATGAAAACACTGTCGCTGGCCGCTCCCGTCTTCGAGATCGATCCTTCGCCCGT
>CAMAUZ010000036.1 GCA_945861535.1 Akkermansia muciniphila
TACCTGCGGGAACGCAATCTCCGCCCCAAGCGCTACGTCTGGAAAGCCGCGGGGGAGGAAATCCTGGCCAAGATTCAGCGGGCGCGGGCCGCCGCAAATTCCGCGCCGAAAGAATTATGAGTATAGTTTTGAGAGACACTACACTAGCAAACGTAGAAAAGGCAGACTGGGGAACGAGGGTTTATTACCCGTTGCGAAAGTATGTGCCGCAACCGCCGCGACGAGGAGCGCGTCCGTCTCCCTCGCCCCGTGAGGCACGAACGGGGAGAGGGTCGGGGAGAGGGGTGCCTCTCCGTTGGGAGCCGTCTTACCTTGGGGAGCGCCTCCTCTCCCCAACCCTCTCCTCCGTTCGGAACGGAGGAGAGGGAGACAGAAGCCCCGGTGCGGACGGCACGAACTTTCGCAAAGACTGATAGAACCAGTTGCCTCCGGGATAGAACCGGTTCGATCTGGCATCGAACCGATTGCCTTGGACACAGAACCAGTTCGATTCGCGATCGAATCAGTTCCCTCCGGCATCGAATTAGTTCTATCCGGGATAGAACCAGTTCGATGCGAAATAGACCCGGTTCTATCTCGCATACAACCGATTGCCTCCAACAGGGACCCCGTTGCCTCCGACAGGGAACCATTCCCCTTGGATTGGGAAGCACACGCGCCCCGCGTGCCGTGGTCGGCCCCCCCGACCACCTCGTTTTATCGCCTTTCCGACCCGATTTGAACCTGCGAACGCCGGCACACCACAGGCTCGGGCATGGCCGCCCAAACCGGTAGGCCGGTGCCCCGCGCTCCCCGAATACGCCAACCCCCATTGCTATGATGGCCAACCCCACTGGTTTCCCCCGCCTATCGGGACCTCCGGGAAACAATGCTCCTAGCGTGTTGGACGAAATCGGGCGGCCCTCCAGCTTGCTCAGGGGATACCTCACGCTAGAGCTTATCCATCCGTGTTCCCTGCTTGGGTCTCCGACCCGATTATCGATTGCTCCCGTTTCGCGCGCAAGGCGCGGTGTCGGCGTTGAGGGGTTTGAGCTTGCAAAGCGGAGTTTGGCTCGATTATGAAATTCCATCACAGACAATGAGGCCAGCCACAATTACGATGAACTTTCCTGCCATCCTTGATGTCGGCCTCGGCTTGGTCGTAGTTTTCTTCCTGCTCGCCAGCATTTGCTCGATTCTAGTTGAGATCATTGCCAATTGGCTGAAGTGGCGTCATGCCACCCTCAAAATCACCGTCAACGCGCTGCTGAAAGGACACGAGGAACGCACTGGAGAAGCAACCTCTCCATCCGCCGGTCAACCGGAGGGCGACGCCAAACTTGCAGTTCAAATAAACTCCAAAGGCGAAAGGATGGAAGAGCTCTTCTGGGCGCACCCGGAAATCGAGCCCCTCCGAGCGGCGGATACGGCGTCGCCGGCTTACATAGATGAAGCTCGTTTTGCGAACGTCGTCTTGGATATTGCGACTGGCAAAGGTGCGGATGGGGTGATTCCTGACAGTCGCGCCTCCTTCAGCCGAGCGTTTGAGAAATACGCCTCGCCTAAATTGCGTGAGCGCCTCAGCAGCCTGCTACGCAATCTTCCCGCCGAAACCTTGGAGGTTCGTGCTGAGATCACCGCCGCGCTGGCCAGATGGTATAACGAGGCCATGGCGCGCAGCACCGGCAGCTACAAACGCAAGGTGCAGAAGTCGCTATTCTGGAGCGGATTGGTGGTCGCGCTAATCCTGAATTGCGATGCTCTGCGCATCAGCTATGTGCTGTTCCGTGATCCGGGATTGCGTAGCTCGATGGTGGATTACGCGAAAAGCATCAGCGTCCCGGCGCCAGCGCCAACGAACCAGGCAGCCGTCGTGGCATCCACAAACTTGCCAGCCAATGCCTTGGCTACAAATGCTACGTTGACGGATGTCGTTTCCACGAACGCCTCCTCCCCGAATGTCATCGCGGATTTGCGGTTGTCGTTACAGAAGCAGCTCAAGGAACTGCAGAAGCTCGAACGCATCGGGTTCCCGATTGGTTGGGTGGCACCTTTTAGCGCGAATTTCTTGCCGTTTCACGCAGGAGATGAACCGATTAACGGAAACTGGATAGGGGCAGCAATATTTCTCAAAATCATTGGTTTGTTTGCCACCGCTTTTGCCGTCTGCCTCGGTGCTCCGTTCTGGTTCGATCTCCTGAACAAGTTGCTCAAGCTGCGCACCTTGAGCGCAAAGACCGGAGCAGACAGCGGTGGCGACTCCACCGCAACTGTCACACCTTCGCCAAATTCATCGGCTGGGGTCAGCGCCTCGACATCCGCCGGAACCACACCGCGACCAACCAAACCCCTGCTGGCCATTGGCGAAGCATTGCGTGAGCCCAGCACACAATTCCAAGCCGCCAAGGCCTACTGGCTGGCCGAGGCTTCGCTGTTGGCGTATGCCGCCGAGGCAGAAATTATGGCTACAGTCATTAACGTGTGGCGCTTTGAACGCATGATCCTGTTCAATGACACCGCCACCAACACTCAGGGTTTTCTTGCCGTGGGCGGCGGCGTGGCGATTCTTGCCTTCCGTGGCACCGAGCCGAAACAGTTGCCCGACTGGGAGACCGATGCCCACGCGTTGCTGATGGCGCAACCGGCTGAATATCCCGGTGAAATTCATAGCGGATTCGCCACCGCTTTGGCGGGTGTTTATACGGCGATTGAGCGAGAGGTAAAGACTCTGCCCGGCTCGGGCTCCCTGTTGTATGTCACGGGCCACAGTCTTGGTGCCGCGCTCGCGACGTTGTGTGCGCATCGGTTGAAAGCCGCGCGCGTATATCCGGTGCAAGGCGTGTGCACCTACGGTAGTCCGCGTGTTGGCAATGCTGAGTTCGCGCAAAGCTACGAAACGGCCATCGGCTCCCGCACCTTCCGCGTGGTGAACAACGAAGACCTCGTCACGCGCGTCGCCCCGCGCGCCGTCGGCTACGAGCACGTCGGCGAAATGGTCTATATTGACGAAACCGGCCGCCTGCAACGTGACATCGGCTTCTGGTATCGCTTCCTGAACCTAGTCGCCAATGCGGCGGCTGATTTCAAGCAAGCCGCCAAGACGACCGTGCGCGACCACAGCATGTCGCTGTATTGTGAACATCTGAAACGCGCGTCAATCACGCCTGATAAATAACAATATTGCCATGGCAATAAAGCGCTCAAAGCCACTCCATCTCGCCGACGTCCACAACCGTTTGGCTTTTCGCCGCCTGCATGAGGTCCTGAAGAAGCCGCTCAAACCGATCGCATTCGTGGGGGCCGGAATCAGCGTGGACGCCGGGTATCCGGATTGGAAGATATTGCTCGACCAGTTGCATCGCTGCGCGTTTCCCGACCGGGGTAATGGCAGCGACCGGGCCGACATCGCCCGCAGCAAGGATGGACTGTGGCGCGCGGAAGTTTACCGGCAGACGCTGGGAAAGAAATATCATCGAGCCTTGGCGAACATAATTAAGGTTCGAAACCTCCAGCGGAAGTCACATGGACTGGCTCAACATGTTTCGGCGCTCGGTTGGGCGCACTACCTCACAACCAATTACGAGACGGTGCTGAGTGACGCCGTCAATAAAACGTGCAATGGCCAGAAACCCGGGGAGGTGGATGCGCAAGACATCGGGGACATGCGCCGCTTCCTCGCCGAGATCAATCGCGCGGATACGCATGTCATCTACCTCCACGGTCGGATGACGGAACCTGAATCAATTATCCTGACCGAGGCGGATTACCTCCGGCGCTATCGCGGCACCCAGCGGGCCGAGCGCGAACTGTTTGCCGTCCTAGCCACCCGCGAAGTCGTCTTCATCGGCTTCTCACTCAGCGATCCTGACCTGGCCGAAATCCTGCGCGTGATGCGCGGCGAGGAATCGGGCGAACCCCGCCATTTCGCCCTTCTGCCTCTCGAAAACGCCGATGACGAAGCAGTCCAGCGCGAGTATTATCGCCGCAAATTCGGAGTCGATACGATCTTCTACCTCAAGACAGACAACCACCGCCAGTTGGTTGAATTGCTGAAATTGCTCAAAGCCGGTTCGGTGTCTGACGACCAGATCCCCAGCATCGGTGCGGCCGTCACGCGGGTCAGCGGCCCGACGGCCCGGACCAAGCCTACTGACCCCGACGACCCGCAAAAGGGAATGTGGGGCGGCAAGAGTGCCCGTAACGGACGCAAAGTCACAGCTACAGTCGAGTTGGCAGAAGGAGAAAAGGAATGGTTCAAAATAGACATAAAAGTCGAAGCAACCGATTTCCGTTCGATCACGGGGCCGGTTTACGTGCATGTCCATGACACTTTCGCCAAGCCTTACTACATAGCAGATTTCGTCAACATTAAGAGGCTTTGCGCGGAACTTGTTCTGCATGCCTACGGTGCCTTCACCATTGGCGTTGTGTGCGATGATGGCGAGACCACGCTGGAGCTCGACCTAGCCAAACTGAAAGACGCGCCGAAGACATTTAAAGAAAACTAAAACACATCCACTTCCAAAAACTGTGATCCCCATCGCAGCCGCCGAAGCCGCCATATCCATCGCCAAAGGTCTCGTCAAACTCGGCCACCGTCTCGACGTGTTGCTTGCGGAGAAAGAGGCCGTCTCCACGGGACAATCCGTCCTTCCAATGCCAGCCGTCGCGAAAATTCCGGCGACTCCGCTGATGCAGGAAGAGCTCGAAGAATTCCTCAAAGATGCAAATGCACTCGCCAACCCCGACCTGCCCAAGAAATTCAAGAAACAGGTGCAGGACGCGATCAAGGATCCGAACGCCACGCAGGAAGGAGTCTTGAACCTCTACCGGCTGGCTTATCCGGAGCGCGCGGTGGTGATCACCATCAACCCCGACGAGGAGTTTGTGCGCAATCTGAAGGCGGCCTGGCCCACGCTCAACTTGGATGATCCCGACACGCTAACCGCGTTGTTCCATGTTGCCGCCGGTCAGGATCCGAAGCGATTCAGCTATGGCCTGCGTGTGGGATTGCTCGTCGCGGATGTGTTGGCCGAAGGCGTGGGTGAAAATATCGGCCTTATCATTCGGGATGAGAACATGGGAAAGATCGTTTCCGCCGTGCTGGAGCGTTTCGCCAAACCCGACCTGTCCGCCTTCACCGCATGGAGGCCGCTTTTGCGCCACGCCCTCGGAGCCACGCTGAACGGATTGGTGGACGCACGAGCGGCCGTGGCCGGTGACAGTGAGTGGCTGGCGGCAGTGCTGGACGCTCTGAACGAAGCTCGCGCCGACGAGGCGGGCGGGGATGACTACCTGATTGGGCTGATGGAGGGTCGCGGTTATCAACTGCTCTTGAGCAAGGGCATCGCGCGTGCGGCAGAAGTGCTCGCGGAAGACCAGGCCAGCGCCTTCGGACAAGTCGCGGCCGACGTCCTGAAAGCAGCGGCGCCACTCGTCAACGACAGCCGGAGCTTCAAGGACTTTTTCACCGAACACTGGGGCGATTTGCTGCACGCCGGACTGGCCTCACTGGAAAAACAAGGACCAAAACTGCTCACCGGTTCTGACGAGTTGCTCAAGGAAACTCTCGTCGCCGCCATCGGCTACCTCAAGGATGTCGATCGCAAGAGCCTTTTCACAAGTGATACCCTGTTTGGAATTGTGGACGCCGCGATCTCCGCCGTGGCCGCGAAGCCTGAATTGCTTAAGAGCAAAATCGACGGCGTTCCTTGGCTCCAATTGCTCCTCCAGTCTGTTATCGACTCAGTAAAAGTCACCGGTGTCCGGCGCGCATTCAGCGCCGAAGGATTGTCGAGCATCATCAAGACCGCGGCCGGCGCCTTTGCCGAGCATCCGGAGTTGATTTTTGACCGCCCCGGTCTCTTGCAGGAGGTCGTCGGCAAGGTGCTCGGCGCTGTTAAGGATTTGAGTAGTCTTGACGCGCAGAACCTCGCGAGCGCCGTGGTTCAAGGCGGGCTTCAGGCGATTGCCGACCGGCCCGATCTCTTGGGGACAAAATACACCGACTTGCTGGCGGAGTTCGCCGGACAACTTGCGGCGCTCGTCAAGGTGCGCTCGATCACCGGCATTGATGCTTCAGCCATCGCCACAGCGGCAGCGGAAGCCATCCTTCGCAACCCGATGTTGTTCGACAAACTCAAAGACAATCTCGCCACCGCAGTCCTTGATGCGGTCCTCAAGGCGGCAGGCAACGACCCCGCACGGCTGCTCGTCGGTTCCACGCTGGTGGGTACCGTGCGCGAAGTGCTCGCCTCCGTCGCTGCTCACGCTCGCGACGCGATCACGGGCAAGCCGATCGCGGACTTCGTGGAGGCGCTGGCCAAGGTGCTGACGGATGGCTTGGCCCGCGCGGAAACGGAATTGGGGCGCAGCATGGACCTTCCCGCCCTGCCCGCCCTCTTGAACAAATTGGTGGCCGCTTGGCTGCGCGGAGGCGGGGTTCCCTTGAATCCTGACAGCGCAGCCTTCGATCAACTGTTCGCCAGCTCGACCGTCCACGCATGACCAAACTCCAAACCATCAAATAATATGAAAACGCTCCGGAAATTTATCTCGTCGCTTACCATCTCGCTGCTCCTTGGCATTTTCGCCGCTGGTCTGGTCACCAGTTGCGCCACCAGGCGGGAGGTTCAGCAAATCGTTACCGACTCAAATGCCGCCATCCTCGAACGCCAGCTCGGAACGGACGTTGACGTCGTCGCTACCGTTAATGGAAAGGGCAAATCTAACGCATTAGACGCGGCTTCAGCGCGCATCGACGCGTTCATCGCGGCGCACCCAGACCAACCGGCGACCGTCGCGGCGCTACGCATCCGCCAAGGCATGCTTTTGCTCACCGCCAAGGAGCCCGAACTGGCTAAGGCCGCCTTCGCTCAAGCGGCGATCAACGATCTCCACACCCCCCGGGACCAGACGTTAAAGGAAATATCCACGAATCTGGTCTGGTGGTTCCGCAGTGCGAGCACAGACGCATTCAACGAAAACGATTATGGCCCGGCTACAAATGCGCTGGCCGCCCTGTTGAAATGCCAGACCAATTTGACAGCCATCACCCAAACCGACCCGGATGCCGAGGGCATTCGCGACTACGTGGCGGAAACGCGCGCGTGGATCGGCCTGCGATACACCAGCGCCCTCCCCAGCGGCCAGTCGAATTCGGCTCGGATCGCTTTCGTAGATACCGTCACGAATTACGTCGCTTCCCTCGGCACCACCACCACTAATAGGATTGTATGTGGATGCAGATGCGAACAGACCAACCTTCCCCCCGTCATCACACTTGACCTGCGACGCTGTTTCCGCTCCCGCGAAGTCTTAAAATACGCTTTCGAGGTGCGACGGGATTCATTTGGCCAGAATCCTCCGAATCTTCCCGATCCATCGGCAAGCTTGGTGCAGGATTGGAAGTAAGGGCGCGAGGCGGGTAGACGACTTAGTGGTTGAGGGTGATTAATTGGGAGCAGCCTGCGAACAATGATTTCCTGCTGGTCAGCAAGTTCAGCTTCACGGGCGCGCTCTACACCTGCCGGCCGGATTTGGTCGGCTTCGTCATTGGCCTGCCGTGGTGGTCACCGAGTTAAAGAAGCCCGGCGCGGAGGAAATGGCGAACGACGAGTTTCGATTGGTGAACTGGCTGAACTTCACAATTCGCACCCGACTCGACACCTCGCCCCGGCCCCCCCGTTCGAGGTGGAGAGGGTGTCTGAAGCGGCAGGGAAAATCACCAGTTCCTCGGCGTGAACAACGCCATCGCCTTGATGCTCGCCGCGCGCAAGCTGGGGCACGGTCGCGGCGGCGTATTCTGGCAAACGCAGGGCAGCGACAGGAGTTTCTCAGCAGACTGAAAACGAAAACCGCCCGTTGCCTTGGCAGACAACGGGCGGCGCGAGGGGACGAATCCTTTACGGATTGGGAGGATTCGGCGGTGCTGGCGGAGAGTTGGTTCCCTGACCGGCGAAGCGTTCGCCGAGGTCGTCGGCAATCGTGTCGGCGCCGGGGACGTTGAGTTCGGCCGCTTGCTGGGCGGTCTTGTAGAACACGAGCGCGGCGCGGTAGGCCTCGTGGCCGACGGCGCGGGCGGTGTCCGCGATGCTCTCCTGAAGGGGAGTGGAGATCTGGAGGATGGCTTGGAGGGTCAGGGCAAGGTTGAAGTCCTTGCGGAATTCCGGCACGTCCAGATAGGGCGGAACCAGTTGCGGGTTGGCCTCGGCATAGGCGAGGGCCTTGCTGACAAAGGGTTCATTGCCGGAAGTGAGGCTTTGCAGACCGCGATGTTCGTCCTTCGTCAGGTTGATGAGGAAGGGGAGGAGGGTCTTGATGTCGTTGAGATCGGTGAGGATCGAAGTTTTGTCCGCATCGATCAACGTGGCAGAGAGGTTGGCGTAGGGCATAACAGGCCTTTCTCTTGGTTGATTCTTTGGCTTTTCGATTCGGCATTCCGGCACTCACCGGAGCGCCTACGAGGGTAAGGAAATTCAGGAGGGAACCGGGGGCAACTCAGGTAAATTCCCGAGGGAGGGATGGGATGGGGAGGAGCGCGGCTGTGTAGAGGCCACCAGCCGCAGCAGACTGGGAAACACAGGACGGCGTCGGATTCATCACAACACGGACGGACATGGGGGTGTCGGCGGGTCTGGTCACGGACGCGCGCAGCGCGGCCCTACCGGGTTGGCGGTGCGATGGTGAAGAAAAGCATCGCGTTTCGGCGGGGACGATGGCACATCATCGCGGCCCGGCGGGAAAACGGGTGAATGAGATTCGCGCGTGGGGCGCGGGGAAGTGGAAATTTTGTGGAAGAAGAATGAGCAGGAGCGGCGGCCTTGGAGGCTCTCACCTGCGGATTGATGCGATGAAGAAAGCGGACAGCAACAGCAGCACCAAGACGGCGCCGAAGAAACTGCGCCTGGGTTTGCCGAAGGGCAGCTTGCAGGATGCGACCATTGAGAAGATGGCCAAGGCGGGCTTCAACGTGCAGTTGAGCAGCCGGTCATACATTCCTTATGTGGATGATGAGGAGTTGGAGATTCGGCTCATTCGCGCGCAGGAGATCAGCCGGTATGTGGAGCATGGGTATCTGGATGCGGGGATCACGGGGCACGACTGGATTGTCGAGAACGGCTCGAAGGTTCACGAGGTGGGCGAATTTATTTTCAGCAAGATCAGCCGGCAGCCGACGCGCTGGGTGCTGGCGGTGCCGGAGTCGTCGCCGATTCAGTCGGTGAAAGATCTGGCAGGGAAACGCATCGCGACGGAGGTGATGAACATCACGAAGCGGTGGCTGCGGAAGCACAAGGTGAAGGCGGAGGTGGAGTTCTCGTGGGGCGCGACGGAGGTGAAGGCGCACGAGCTGGTGGATGCGATCGTGGAGGTGACGGAGACGGGGTCGTCGTTGAAGGCGAACAAATTGCGCATCGTGGAGACGCTGTTGGTGTCCACGCCGCGGCTGATCGCAAACCGCGAAATCTGGCAGGATGAATGGAAGCGGCAGAAGATCGAAACGCTGGCCCTGTTGCTCCGCGGGGCGCTGGAGGCGGAGTCGAAGGTGGGGATCAAGATGAACATTTCGGCAGAAAATCTGCCAAAGTTGTTGCAATCTTTGCCCGCACTGCGTAATCCAACCATCTCTAATTTGAGTTTGTCTGGGTGGGTGGCGGTGGAAACGATCATCGACGAGCATGTGGTTCGCGAGATTATTCCGAAGTTAAAAGCAGCGGGTGCTGAAGGCATCATTGAGTATCCGTTAAACAAAGTCGTGTATTAGCCGGCTTTCCAAGAGATAGAAGATATGGGTTCACTGAAAAAACGTCGCAAGTCGAAGATCAACAAACATAAACGTCGCAAGAAGCTTCGCGCCAACCGCCATAAGAAGCGTACCTGGCAGAAGTAGGCCCGCCTCCTTCCTTCCTTTCTGTTTATCCTCCGCCCAAGTGGCGCTCCGCAGTCGCGGAGCGCGCTTGGGCGTTTTCAGGCACCATGAATCCAAATTCCGCAATGGCCTCACGCAAAGGACGCGAAGGACGCAACGCGGAACTGAATTGGGTCCGAAGGAACTGCTCCGCGCGCCCACACTCAACGGGTGGATCTATTGTTGCTTCCCGAGTGCTTACCTTTGCGGCCGTCGCGCCCTTTGCGTGAGGCGCAGTTGCGGGATCTAGGATGAAAGCCATTCCCAAACTGGTGGTTGCCGGGTTGGGCATTGTCATGGCCTTGCCGGTGATGGGCGTGATGGGTGCGGATGCGCCGACCGCGAAGACTAATCCACCGGCACCGGCGGTCATCAAGGGGTCGACCAATCCGTCCGCGCCTGCGGTCATCAAGGCGCCGACTAACGCGCCCGCGTCCACGGTCACCAAACCCCCGACCAACGCTCCCGCGTCGGCGGTAACGAAAGCTCCCACCAACGCACCGGCCGCCGCGGTGGTGAAGGGCGCCACCAACGCCCCGCCGCCGTCCGCCAAGTCCATCAAGGACGCGCAGTTCGACCGTCGCGTCGAGGCGCTGGCGCGCTTTGCGAATGGGGTGAGTCTCGAGTTGAAGGACGAGCCGGACAAGGCGACGCAGCAGTTTTTCCTCGCGGCGATGGCGGACCCGGCGAATGAATCGCTGGTGGTGGATGTCGCGGGACGGTTGCTGCGGCGCAAGGAATTCAAGAAGACCATCGAGGTGCTGGCGCGCGCCACGGACCGGCCGGATGCCAGTGGGGATTTGCTGGCGTTGCTGGGGTTTACTTACCTGCAAGATGGGCGGACCAAGGACGCCATCATCGCCAGTCGCGCGGCCATTCAGAAGCAGCCGGACAAGCTGATGGGGTATCAGACTTTGTTTCAGGTGCATCTGCGGCTGGAGCAGCCGAAGGAGGCGTTGTCGGTCGTGGACGAAGCCGCGAAACGCCGGCCCGGCGCGGTGACTTATCCGATCGATGTGGCGGAGATGTATGTGTCCTACCTGCGGCTGATGCCGCGCGAGATGGGCGATCTGAAGCCGCGCATCATGGTGCAGTTGGATCGGGCGATGGAGTTGAAGGTCAGGGAGCCGATCTTGCTGGAGCGGATGGCGGAGTTGTACCGGCCGATTGGGGAATTCGCGCGCGCGGCCGAGCTTTATCTCCAATTGCAGAAGCGGTTTCCCTCGCAGCCGCTGTTTCGTGAGCGCCTGACCGATCTGTATTTGCGGAGCGGGGATCGCAAGAACGCGGCCGAACAGTTGCAGGCGATCATCCGTGAAAACCCGACCAATCCGCAGGCGAACTACATCCTCGGCCTCATCGCGTATGAGGAAAAGGAGTTCAAGGAAGCGGTCGGATATTTTGAGAAGGTCGTTCTGCTCAAGCCCGACGTCGAGGTGGCCTACTATGAGCAGGCGCACTACGACCTGGCGGGCGCGCACATTTCGCTCGATCACGCGAAGGAAGGACTGGCGGTGCTGGAGAAGGCGCGGGTGAAATTCAAACCGAACTTCGTTTTGGAACTCTTCACCGCCACGGCCTACAACCGTCTCAAAGACTACGCCAAGGCGGTGCGGCATCTGACGGCCGCCGAGGTCTGGGCGCGCGCCAACGAGCCGACGCGGCTGACGGCGGGCTTTTATTTTCAGCTCGGCTCGACCTACGAACGCAACAAGGAGTTCGAGCAGTCGGAGAAATATTTCGAGCAATGCCTGAAGCTCGCGCCGGACTTTGCGGATGCGCTCAATTATCTGGGGTACATGTGGGCCGAGCGCGGTGTGAAACTCGACAAGGCGCGCGAGATGATCGAGAAGGCGGTGAAGCTGGAGCCGGAGAATGCGGCGTTCATGGACAGCCTGGCGTGGGTGCTGTTCAAGCTCGGCATGACCAAGGAAGCCCTGCCGGTCATGCTCAAGGCGATCAAGCATAACAAGGAGCCGGACGCGACGCTGTTCGATCATCTCGGCGATATTTTTGCGGAGATGAAGCAGATGGACGAGGCGCGCGACGCGTGGAAGAAAGCCCTCGCCCTCGAGCCGAATCCGGAGATCGAGAAGAAGCTCAAAGGAGCGGCGCCGAAGCCCGTGCCGCAGGCTGCGCCGCCGGCGACGCCTCCCGCACCCGCGCCGCCCACGCCCAAGGTTACGCCGGCGAAGTAAGCGATGGCCTTTCAGTTTCGTCGTCACTACACGCTGGAGGAAGCGCGCGCCCTGCTGCCCCAGATCCGCCTGTGGTTCGCCGCGATCGACAAATGGCGGCGCGTCTTCGAGCAGACGGATGCCAAGCTGGCCACGCAATTGGAGGCGCACGGCGATCAGGGCGGCGAGCCGGTGAATCGCTGGGTGAAGGCCATGGCGGGGATTCAGGCGGTGCTGGGCGAGTTCCAGCAGCGCGGGATTCAGATCAAGGATTTGGACCGCGGGTTGATTGATTTTCCGGCGCTGCGCGATGGGCGGGAGGTTTTTCTTTGTTGGGAAAAGGACGAGGACGACATTGAGTTTTGGCACGATCTGGAGACCGGCTTTGGGGGAAGGGAGCCGCTGTGAGAATGTTTTTGGAGTGCGGTGACTTGTCACCGCTTTTTCGAGGCGACTTGTCGCCGTCGGATGAGAGGACGCATCGGCAGAGAGAGGGGCGTTCACGGCTCGCGCCAGCGTCGGCACGGGGAGCGCACCCGCCCTCGGGTGCAGTTTTCCGCGCCCTCGCGGAAAACCGGCGTGGCACGAGATCACACAAAGTTTTCACATCGGCATGGGCGCGCCCCGACGCCGGATGCGAGGGCGCATCCGGCGACACGCGAGGGCGCGTGTGCTCCCCACCGAGTCGCGCGCGCCGCAGTCCGACGGCGACAAGTCGCCTGCGCGAAAGCGGTGACCAGTCACCGCACTCCAAAATCGCGGCGGCGCGGACCCTTTGTGCCCGCCTTGTTCCCATCCGTGTCCATCCGTGTCCATCCGTGGTTAAAACCTTTTTCCTCGTGAAAATATTTTTGAACGCATCCGCGGGCGCGTGTTCCAACCGAACGAATTGCTTGACAGGCACGCAACATAACAGGCACTCAGAGGCCCGCATTTTTGCAAATGACAGCGCGGACGATCAGCGCGGCGGCGGATTTCCGCCGGTGCGATGGGAGAAACTGAAATGATCAAAGTCGAAAACTTAAAAAAGAATTTCGGAACGAAGGTCGCGGTCAACGGCATCTCGTTTGAAGTCGCCAAGGGCGAAGTGTTGGGCTTTCTCGGGCCGAACGGGGCCGGCAAGTCCACCACCATGCGGATGATCACGGGCTTCATCACGCCGACCGCCGGGCGCGTGTCCGTGGGCGGCCACGACATGATCGAAGACCCCGTGCCCGCCAAGCGCATCATCGGCTATCTGCCCGAAAACGCGCCGTCCTACTCGGACATGAGCGTCAGCGGCTTCCTCCATTTCACGGCCGAAATCCGCGGTCTCTCCGGCGAGGCGAAACAGAAGGCCGTTGATCGCGTGATCGAGATGTGCTTCCTCCAAGCCGTCATTCATCAAAGCATCGAGACGCTCTCCAAGGGCTTCCGCCACCGCACCTGCTTCGCGCAATCGATCATCCACGACCCCGAGGTGCTCGTGCTCGACGAGCCGACGGACGGCCTGGACCCGAACCAAAAATTCGAGATTCGCAATCTCATCCGCCGCATGGGTGAAAAGAAGGCCATCGTTTTCTCGACGCACATCCTCGAGGAAGTCGAGGCCGTCTGTTCGCGCGCCATCATCATCGACCGCGGTCAGATCGTCGCGAACGGCACGCCCGCCGAGCTGAAGCAACGTTCCGAAAACGCCGGCTCGGTCCTGCTGCGCGTCGGCAACACGCAACCCGGCACGCTTCGCCACAAGGTCGAGCAGATCGCCGGCGTGCGCAGCGTCACCACGCTCAAGGAAAACGGCAGCTCGATTTCCCTGCGCGTCCTGCCCAAGGCCGGCGTGGCCCACGGCGACCTCGCGCGTTTCATCGCCGGCGCGGGCCTCACCGGCACGATTGAGGAGCTTCACACCGAGGAAGGCCGGCTCGACGAAGTCTTCCGCAGCATCACCCTCTCCGACACCGCCCATTCTTCTTCACGCAAATGAACAGCCCTCTCCGCAACATCCTCACGATCACCAAGCGCGAGCTGGGGAGCTATTTCAGCTCGCCCGTCGCCTACGTGTTCATCGTCATCTTCCTGCTCCTGACCGGCTTCTTCACCTTCATGGTCGGGGGCTTCATCGAGCGCGGTGAAGCGTCGCTGACCTCGTTTTTCCTGTGGCATCCGTGGCTCTACCTCTTCCTCGTCCCCGCCGTCGGCATGAGGTTGTGGGCGGAAGAACAGCGCCTCGGCACCATGGAATTGCTGCTCACCATGCCCATCACAACGTGGCAAGCGATCATCGGGAAATTCCTCGCGTCGTGGGCGTTTCTCGGGCTGGCGTTGCTGCTCACGTTCCCGGTTGTCATCAGCGTGCGCTACCTCGGCACGCCGGACATGGGCGTGATCTTCTGCGGCTATGTCGGCAGCCTGCTGCTGGCGGGAGCGTATCTGGCCATCACCTGCATGACCTCGTCGATGACCCGCAACCAGGTCATCAGTTTCATCATGTCCGTGGTCGCGTGTTTGTTCCTCATCCTCGCGGGCTACCCGCCGGTGACGAACATGCTCACGAAGGTGTTCCCCAGCGCGAGCTGGATGGTCGAGACCGTTGCGGCCTTCAGCGTGATGACCCATTTCGAGGGCTTCCAACGCGGCGTCCTCGATCTGCGCGACATTGTGTTTTTCGTCTCCATCGGCGGCTTCTCGTTGTTCACGACGGGCGTGGTGCTGCGCAACTTGCGCGGCTGACGCGACGGCAACTCACCCGGACAACGCACTCACACCATGAACAAGAAACTTGAAACAGTCCTCTACTCGACGGTCGGCGTGGCCGCGATGTTTCTCATCCTGCTGGCCGTCAATTTCCTCGTCACCGCCGCGCGCACCCGCGTGGACCTCACCGCCGAGAAGCTTTACACGCTCTCGCCCGGCACCAAGGCGATCCTCGGAAAGCTCGATACCAAGATCAAAGTGCGCTTCTACTGCACCAAGGGCGATCACGAGATGCCGGTCTTCCTCAAGACCTACGCCCAGCGCGTCGAGGACCTGCTCGGCGAATACAAACAGTATTCCAAAGGCAAAATTGAAATCGAGAAGCTCAATCCGCGGCCGGATTCCGACGCCGAAGATTCCGCCAATCTCGACGGCGTCGAAGGCCAGATGACCCAGACCGGCGAGAAGATTTATCTCGGCCTTGCGGTGAGCTGCCTCGACCAAAAGGTCGCGCTCCCGTTCCTCTCGCCTGAGCGCGAGAAGTATCTTGAGTACGATCTTTCCCGCGCCATTTCCCGCGCCGGAGCCAGCTCGCGTGTGACCGTCGGCGTGATGACCGCGCTGCCCGCGTTCGGCCAGGCGATGAATCCGATGATGATGCGGCAGGGCCAGCAAGGGCAGCCCGCGTGGGCCTTCATCAGCGAACTCAAGCGTGACTTCGAGGTGAAGCAGGTCGAGATGACCGCCGAACAGATCGACGCGGAGATCAAGGTGCTCATCGTGGCCCACCCGCGCGACATCACGGAGAAAACGCAATACGCCATTGATCAATTCCTCATGCGCGGCGGCAAGCTCATCGCCTATCTCGATCCCGTGTCCGTCATCGACGCGCGCCAGAATCAGGGCAATCCGATGATGCCCAGCCAGCCGACCTCCTCCTCGCTCGACCGCCTGCTCAAGGCATGGGGCATCGACATGGACAAGACCAAGACCGTCGCGGACATGAACTTCCTCACCCGCATGCAGCGCGGCAACCGGCCCGAGAGCGCGCCCACCGTGCTCTCGATCAATCCCGCGGGCATCAACAAGGACGACGTGATCACCGCGCAAATCGACAGCATCCTGATGCCGTTCGCGGGCGCGTTTTCCGGCTCGCCGGTCGAGGGGTTGAAGAAAACCGTCCTCCTCCAAACCACCGAGGCCTCGCAGATGGTCGAAGGCTTCATGGCGACCTTGTCCGGCGAACAGATCGCCAAGGAATTCAAGTCCGACAACAAGAAGCGCGAACTGGCGATTCGCCTCACTGGCAAATTCAAGACCGCGTTCCCCGAGGGCAAACCCGCCGATCCCGCCGCCGACAAAAAAGACGCCGAGGGCAAGGACAAGAAGGATGAGAAGAAGGCCGATTCGTTGAAGGAATCCGGCGAGACCGCCGTGATCCTCGTCGCCGACGCGGACATGCTCTTCGACCAGTTCTGCGTGCAGATTCAGGAGATGTTCGGCCAGCGCATCGTCATCCCGCGCAACGGCAACCTCACCCTGCTGCAAAACTTCGTCGAGCAGCTCTCCGGCGACAGCAACCTGATCGGCACCCGCAGCCGCGCGACGCTGAACCGGCCCTTTACCGTCATCCGCGAGATGCAGGCCAAGGCCGAGGAAAACTACCGCGCCAAGATCAAGAAGTTCGAGGAAGGCCTCCAGGACACGCAGCGCAAGCTCAACGAACTCCAGGGCAAGAAAGACAAGAGCCAGCGCTTCATCATTTCGCCGGAGCAACAGGTGGAGATCGAAAAGCTGCGCAAGCAGGAGGCCGGGATGAAGAAAGAATTGAAAGAGGAGCGCAAGAACCTGCGCCGCGACATCGACTCGCTCGAGAACCGCGTCAAGTGGCTCAACATCGCGGGCATGCCCCTGCTGGTCACCTTCTCGGGCATCGCCCTGGCGCTCTTCAAACGTAAACGCACTGCCGCAAAATGAACCGCAAACAACTCCTCATTCTCGTCGTCCTGCTCGCCGTCATCGGCGGTGCCGGCCTGGTTTATCTGAAGAAAGACAACGCCGAGTACGCCTCGTCCGGCGGCACGCTCGGCCAGAAGCTGCTCGAGACCTTCCAGATCAACGATGTCGCGCAGGTCGTCCTCAAGCAGGACAAACAGACCGTGAGCCTCGTCAAGCAGGACGACCTCTGGCGCGTGAAGGAGCGGCAGGATTACCCCGCCAACTTCTCGACCATCGGCGACCTCATCCGCAAAGCCGCCGACCTCAAAGTCGTGCAGTCCGAGCAGATTGGCGCGTCGCAGTTGGAGCGCATGGAATTGGTCGAACCCGGCAAGGGCGCGGCCGGCAGCGGCACGCTCGTCGAGTTCAAGGACAAGGGCGGCAAAACGATACGCTCGATGATGCTCGGGAAAAAGCAGGTCAAGAAATCGGAAAGCCCGTCGCCCTTCGGCGGCGGTGATTTCCCCGTCGGCCGCTGGATTACGACCAGCGCCAAGCCGGGCGTCGCCGCGCTGGTTTCCGAAACTTTCACCGAAGCCGAACCCAAGGCCGAGCAGTGGCTCGACAAAGAATTCTTCAAGGTCGAGAAGGTGAAATCGGTTTCCCTCACCTCGACCAACGCGACCAACTCTTGGAGCGTCTCTCGCGAGACCGAAGCCGGTGAATGGAAACTCGCCGCCCCCCGCGCCGGCGAAGTGCTCGACACCAACAAGGTTTCCTCGCTCGGCAGCGTCCTCGCCAGCCCGTCGTTCAACGACGTCGTCGCCGCCGATGCCAAGCCCGAGGACACGGGCATGAACACGCCGTCCGTCGTGAAAATTGAAACCTTCGACGGCTTCACTTACACCGCCAAGGTCGGCAAGAAAACCAGCGACGAGGCCTCCATCCACTTCTCACTCGCTGTCAGTGCCGATCTCCCCAAAGCGCGCACGCCGGGCAAGGACGAGAAGCCCGAAGACAAAGAGAAACTCGACAAGGAATTCGCCGAGAAAAACAAGAAGCTCGAAGAGAAGCTCGCGCAGGAAAAGAAGTTCGAGAAATACACCTACCTCGTCTCCAAATGGAGCGTCGATTCCGCCCTCAAAGATCGCGCCGAACTGCTGGTCGAAAAGAAAGAACCCGCCAAACCCGACGACGGCAAACCCAGCCCCACGCAGCCGTTCCCGGGCCTCACCGTCCCGCCCGCACCGCCGACCCCGCCGTCGCTGCCGCCCGTTCCTCCCGCTCCGACAGTCCTGCCGAAACCTCCGGCCCCGAAGCTCGAGACCAACCCCGTTCCCAAGCTCGACGTGAAGCCCGCCCCGGCCGCGCCGAAGGCCGAGGTCAGCCCCGCTCCGAAAGTTGAGGTCAAGCCCGCCCCGAAGCCCGAAGAGAAGAAGTAACCGCCGCAGGAGCCGGGAGTCCGCCCGCCTGCACGAAAAGCCACCGCGGGAAGGTCTGCAGGGAAATTTTTGGCAAAGGAATGGAGGCAAGGGAATGGGGAAGGGAAGGATCAGCGCGTGTTGAAATTGCTCCTCTCCCCATTCCTTTGCCCACACCCCCGCATCCATCCCCCAAGCGACCACCCTGTTCTCCTTCCCCATTTTTCTGCCCCCTATTTTTCTGCCATCTTCCCCCCGCTATCCCTGCTTGCGACCTCCCCCACTTCCCGTACTCTCCACCCATGATCTTCCTGCATCGCCCCGCCTTTGCGATCCGCTGCCTCGCCGGGATCCTGCTCGCCTGCGCGCTCCTCACCGCAGCGTCCGCTCCCGCCGCCGTGCGTCTGCTGCGCGTCCCCAACGGCGGCCTCCAGCCGCAGTCCGTCACCGCTGCTGACGGCACGGTCCATCTCATCTATCTGAAAGGAGACCCTGCTGCGGCCGACATTTTCTACGCGCGCCTCGCGCTCGGCGAAACCCACTTTTCTTCGGCGATCCGCGTGAACAGCCAGCCCGGCAGCGCGATCGCCATCGGCACCATTCGCGGACCCCAGCTCGCCCTCGGACGCGCCGGGCGCGTGCATGTCGCGTGGAACGGCTCCAACACCGCGCAGCCCAAACCCGCCCGCGGCACCCCGATGCTCTACGCGCGCCTTGATGACGCCGGCACCGCCTTCGAACCGCAGCGCAGCCTCATCACGCACGCCGCGGGCCTCGACGGTGGTGGCGCGGTCGCGGCCGACGCGAGCGGCAATGTGTACGTCCTCTGGCACGCGCCCGGCACGCCGGAATCCAAAGGTGAAAATTTCCGCGCCGTCTTTGTCGCGCAGTCCGGCGATGATGGGAAAACCTTCGCCCCCGAACGTCGCGCCCACCCCGCGCCCACCGGCGCCTGCGGCTGCTGCGGCATGAAAGCGTACGTCGATCCCTCCGGCGCGCTCTTCGCCATCTATCGCTCCGCCACCCCCGACGGCAACCGCGACATCGAACTCCTCGTCTCGCGCGACCACGGCAAAACCTTCACCGTCGGCGTCGTGGACCCGTGGTCCGTCAAGCAATGCCCGATGAGTTCCGCCACGCTCACCGGCGGCCCCGGCGGCGTGCTCATCGGTTGGGAAACCGCGGGCGAAGTTTCTTTCGGCCTCGCCAACCCCTCCGCCACCGTCAGTGATCGGAAAAAACTGAGCGACTCCCGCGGTGCCAAACATCCCGTCCTCGTCACCCAACCCACCGGCGAAACCCTCGCCGTGTGGACCCACGGCACCGGCTGGCAACGCGGCGGCACCCTTGCCTGGCAGGTCTTCGACCAAGCCGGCCAGCCCACCGCCGACAAAGGAAAATCCGACGGCGTTCCCGTCTGGGGCCTCCCCGCCGCGTTCGCGCGCAGCGGCGCATTCACCATCCTTTATTGATGCGGTAGGGACGCGTTGCCGCGCGTCCGTAACCTTTCCCCCTGACTCTCTCGACGTCGCCGCTTGCGATTGGAAGTGTTGCGGTTCGAGACTGGCGAAGGTCACGGCCGAGCGCAGCTCGGCCCTACCAAGACGCGACGCCCGTTTACGACGAAGCCGGAGGTTCGGGTTTGGCCGGTGGAGCCGGAGGAGCCGGTGCGGCGTGCGTCTTCGCGGCGTGACCGAGCACGAGCTTGGGTGGCCCGCTCGGCGGCACGATTACCTTCGGCATGCCCCCAGCCAACGGGGCTGCGGGCTTCGGAGGCTGGGGCGCGGCCGGCGTCGGTGCAGACGCGGCGGCCGCGCCGTGGCCGGCCTCTGGCGCAGCGCTGCCTTCCGGCGAAGCAGGCGCCCCTGGGTTGGTCGGTGGAGTCGGCGCGGCGTGCGTCTTCGCGGCGTGACCGAGCACGAGCTTGGGTGGCCCGCTCGGCGGCACGATTACTTTTGGCATGCCGCCGCCCAACGGGGCTGCGGGCTTCGGAGGCTGGGGCGCGGCCGGCGTTGGCGCGGACGCGGCGGCCGCTCCGTGGCCGGCCTCTGGCGCAGCGCTGCCTTCCGGCGAAGCAGGCGACCCTGGGTTGGTCGGTGGAGGTGGCGCGGCGTGCGGCTTCGCGTGATGACCAAGCACCAGCTTCGATGGCCCGCTCGGCTGCACGATTACTTTTGGCATACCGCCAGCCAACGGGGCCGCGGGTTTCGGCGGCTGGGGCGCGGCCGGCGTTGGCGCGGACGCGTCGGGAGTTTCGTGGCTGCCCTCTGGCGGAGCGCTGCCTTCCGGCGAAGCAGGCGACCCTGGGTTGGTCGGTGGAGGTGGCGCGGCGTGCGGCTTCGCGTGATGACCGAGTGAGAATTTCGGAGGCTCGCTCGGCGGCACGATTACCTTAGGCATGCCGCCGACGAGTGGCGCGGCGGGCGGTTTTGCCGCCGGAGTGCTCGCGGCCGCAAGGGGCGCCGCCGCTTTCTGGACTGTTGGTTTCACGCCCTCAGCCGTGCCGGGCTGCGGAGCCGCTGGCGCGGGTCCGCCGGTGCCCGCGGGATGTGGCATCGCCGGCTTCGCGATTGCGGGCTTGGGCAGCAACGGCGCGCCCGGCTTGGGACCCGGCGGCATGGGTGGAAACACACCCTTCGGCTTTTCCCCGACCCCGGCAGCATGCGGCGCTGCTGGCTGTGCAGCACCCGGCTCCATAACCGTGGCTGGCACTGCTGCCGGACCGGCCACAACCGCCGGGATGGGAACCGGGTTGGTTGACTCCACCGGCGCAGGTGCAGGGGCAGGCGCAGGCGCGGCCACAGGAGGTGGTGGGACGACCGGTGGTTCAGCATCCGGAGCGGGCACACCGAATTCGTAGCGCACCTCCACCGCGCCGATCACGAACGTCTCTCCCGCCGCGACCGTTCCTTGTTCGATCCGCTGGCCTTTGATGAAGGTCCCGTTCGTCGAACCGAGATCGAGAATCGTGAGCGTGTCGTCGGATTCACCCAGCTCGCAATGCCGGCGCGAAATCGAAGCGTCAGGCACGCACAGCGCGTTGTCCTCCAACCGGCCGAGCGTCACTAAGTCGTCGGGAATTTCCAGCACGGCGGGTTCGATGCCCGCGGTCAGAATGCGCAGTCGGCTCATGAAAATAGGGGGTTGTCGTCGTTCGGAGGGAAAGGGCAACGGGTGAAAAAGCTCCAAGGATAAAGCTCAAAGCTCAAGGGAAGGTTCAAACTCCAAGCTCGATGCGAGGTCGGCCAACGCCAGGTTTTGTCCGACCTCCCACGAACGTTCGCGCGACGACGAAGCCCGCGATCAATCGGCTCCGCATTGGGGCTTGCTCCTTGAACCTTCCCTTGAGCTTTGAACTTTGAGCTTTGAGCGTCGCGCCGGAATACCACCCCGCACGAAATTGCGCCGCGCTGCGAAAGGCGTCGGCTGCGCACGTTCATTGGTTGAACCACCGGTCCAGCCGATCGTGGAACGCATTGCCCGTGATCGTCCGCAGCGGCAGCGGCTCCAGCAGCTCGTAGTCGGTTTTCATTGCAGCGCTGTTCCACCCCGCCGTTTTGGGCGGCGAACTGTAGCGCGAAATCGCCGGCCGAGAGAGTGTCCGCAACCTCCGCGCCTCCCAGGCTTGGGTGCGTGGCGTGGGCGGGAAAAGTTTTCTCGGCCTGGCTCATGTCCTGCGTTTGTTGGTTTGCCGAGACTGGTACCAACTTCAAAAACCCGTGTCGAGCGCGGGTGTGGTTTTGCCCCGGAGCGCGGCTATGTCGCAGTGACCAGCCGCAGCACGGACTCGCCTCGCGACGGCCTCGGCATGTTCTTGCGCGTCCCTCCCGCCGCCGCCGCTGCGGCTGATCCCGCTCGGCGCGGGACACAGCCGCGCTCCGTCCGCGCGCGCGCCCGGAGCGCGGCTGTGTCGCAGCGACCAGCCGCAGCACGGCCTCACCTCGCGACGGCGTCGACATGTTCTTGCGCCTCCTTACCAACGTCGCTGCTGCGGCTGATCCCGCTCGGCGCGGGACACAGCCACGCTCCGCCCGCGCGCGTGCGCCCGGAGCGCGGCGTTCACGCCGCAGAAGTGTGAGCGGCTAAGAGAGCGTTGGATTTTTCAAAGGCTTCCTCGCCAGGCGGGCGTCTCTGCGGCGTAAACGCCGCGCTCCGGGCGCGCGCGGCCGCGTTCCGCGCTAACCGCTGGAAAATTCTCCCATTCGGAAATCCTTCCCGCATCATCCCACTCCAAGCCCAACGTCTGCCAACTCGCATGAAACTGAATCGCCGCACCTTCTCCGTCCGCGCCCTCGGGCTGCTCTGTGCCGCGCACCTGCTCGTCCACGCCGCGCTCACCGCAACTGCCGCCGCCGCCGTGCCGCGTCCGAAACAACTCCGCGCCGGCGCGGCCACCGCGAATCTCACGCCGCCGCTCGGCTCCGACATCATCGGCGGCTTCCTGCCGTTTCCCGCGACGCACGTTCACGATGAACTGCTCGCGCGCTGTCTCGTGCTCGATGACGGCACCACGCAGCTCGCGCTGGTCGTGTGCGATCTGCTCGGTCTGCACCGCAGCGTGGGTGTTGAGGCGCGAAAAATGATCGAGGCGGCGACGGGTATTCCGGCGGCGAACGTGATGATCTCCGGCACGCACACGCACTCGGCGGCGAGCGCGCTGGGCACCACGCCGCGCGGCTATTTTTCGGATCGCGAGCTGGACGAGTACCAGCGCTTCGTTGCGCGCCGCGTCGCCGACGGCGTGCGCAATGCGGCGAATCTGCTGCGGCCTGCACAGATCGCGTTCGGCACCGCCGAGGCGCCCGAGCACGTCTTCAACCGCCGCTGGATCATGCGCGACGGCACGGTGCCGGTGACACCCTTCGGCACCAAGGCGGACACGGTGAAAATGAATCCGCCGGGCGGCAGCAAGGACCTCACCGAACCCGCGGGACCGACCGATCCGACCGTTTCCTTCATCGCGCTGCGCGAGCCGAATGGCCGCCTCATTTCGGTGTTCTCGGCCTACTCGCTGCACTACGTCGGTGGTGTCGGTGGCGGGCATATTTCCGCCGACTACTACGGCATGTACTGCGAGGCGTTGAAGAAACTGCAGGCAGGCGCGGAGAACGATCCGCCGTTCGTGGCGCTCATGGCCAACGGCACCAGCGGTGACGTGAACAACATCAACTTCCGCACACCGCGCCCCGGGCAGCCGCCGTACGCGCAGATGCGCTTCGTGGCCGAGGATGTGGCGAACAAAGTCCACGCCGCGCTGGCGAAGGTGACGTGGAAGGACGCCGCGCCGCTGGCCGCGCGTTATCGCGAGCTGGACAACATCGCGTGGCGCAAGGTCGAGCCGGAGCTGCTCGCGTGGGCGAAGGACACCGAGGCCAAGGCCACCGGTACGATTGGCAAGGCCAGCCTGGCGACGGTATATGCCGGGCGAATTCAGCGGCTCGCGCAGGCCAGTCCGCAGACCAAGGCGCCCGTGCAGGTGCTGCGCCTCGGGGACATTTGCATCGGCACCACGCCGACAGAGACCTTTGCGGAGACGGGCTTGGAGTTCAAAAAACGCAGCCCCTTCGCGCAGTCGTTCATGGTCGAGCTGGCCAATGGTTATTACGGCTACATGCCTCCGCCGCGGCACTTCGCGCTCGGCGGTTACGAGACGTGGCCGGGGACCAACTACCTGGAACAACAGGCCTCCGTGAAGATGATGGATGCTCTGCTGGAACTGGCGAAGGAACTGCGGGAGGAAACGAAATGAAGACTGCGCGAAGCCAGACCGGAAGGGGCGCGGCGTTTACGCCGCTTCACGGTGGAGCGCACTGTGATGTTCGAAAACGCTGCGAGCCACGCACGTTGAAGCGGCCTGAAGGCCGCGCTCCTCTCTCGCTTCTCGCCCTCATGCTTTTACTCCTCACCCTCGTCCCGCTGCGCGCGGGCGAGCCGGTCAATCCCGTCGAGTTTCGCCACGCACGCATTACCGACGCGTGGGAAAAATACGCCAAGGTCCTCACCTTCGGTCGCGGCCAGACGCTCGCGCTCGTGGACGACGGCTGCAAACTCGCCATGCCCGAGTGGACCGCAATCGTGGACGGCGTGCCCAAAGTGCGCGTGGCTTGGGACGCCGTGGATGGCGATCCCGATCCCAAGCACGAAGGTCGCGGCTATCACGGCTCGACGATCGGCATCCCGTCGTCACTGAACCTCAATGGCAAATGGGGCGTGGCCTACAACAATCAGGTCGCGGTCATCCGCGGCCTTGAGTGTTGCCATTGCAAAATCGCCGACAGCGCGCCGCTCGCCCGCGCGTTGCAATGGATCATCGAGCACCACGCCGAACACCGCATCACCACCGTCAACCTTGCGCCCGTCGATGACCTCGCGCACGGCGCGCCCGTGCCCACCGAGATCGACGCCCCGCTCGCCAGACTCCGCGAACTGGGCATCTGGGTCAGCGCGCCCGCCGGCAATCATCACTTCACCAACGGCATCTCGTGGCCCGCGTCGCAGCCCAACTGCTTCGCCATCGGTGCGGTGAAACCCGGCGTGGATGTCGTCATTCTCGATCGCGACGCGAAGATCGTTCTCGTCGTTCCCGCCAGTGCCACCAGTTCCTCCAACGCCATCGCCTGCGGGGCCGCGATGATTCTGCGCGAAGCCATCGAACGCAGCGGTTACCCGTGGAAAACCGACGGCAAAAATCTCCCCGAAGCCATGCTCGCCATCTTCCAAAAAACCGGCAAACCCGTGCCGGACCCCGCCACCAAACTCACCTTCCGCCGTCTCGACCTCCTCGCCGCGCTGGACCATGTGATGAAAAAGCCGTGACGGGTTTTTACGCGAGGCCGCGCGGCGATTCCCGGAACCTCCCGCAGATTCAATGCGACCGCAGATTAAATTCCCCATCTGTGGTCGCCCTGAATCTGCGGCCGCTTTCGATCGTTCGTGGCGTCAGTGTGCGCGTGGCGCGCGACTGGTCCTGTGGGTCAGGCTTCCAGCCTGACGGTTCGGGCGGCATCCTTGCCGCCTGTTCCGGCGGCGGCCGTGGGGCGCGGTGGAACCGGGAACACGGGGCAAGGATGCCCCGTGAACCGGCAGGCAAGGATGCCTGCCTCACAGGCGCGGCCCGGCCTGCCGGAGCGCGCGCAGGCAAGTGCGATCCTTCCGCGGGGCTGCAAGCGCCAAATCGTTTCTTGGCCGTCGGGCGTGGGCGGCTAGAGTGCGGGGTATGAAGAAGTATGCCGCCGAAGGACTGGGCACGTTCACGTTGGTGTTCGCGGGGACGGGCGCGATCGTGATCAACGAGGTGAGCCAGCAGGCGATCACGCACGTCGGCGTGGCGCTGACGTTCGGGTTGGTGGTGCTGGCGATGATTTACACGCTGGGCGAGGTCTCGGGGGCGCATCTGAATCCGGCGGTGACGGTGGCGTTCTGCGCGGCGGGGCGGATGCCGTGGGGCGCGGCGGTGCCGTATGTGCTGAGCCAGTGCGCGGGGGCGCTGACGGCGAGTGCGCTGCTGAGGTTTTTGTTTCCGCAAAATGAACTGCTTGGGGCCACGCTGCCGAGCGGACCGGCGGCGCAGTCCTTCGTGCTCGAGGTGGTGCTGACGGCGATTCTGATGTTTGTGATTTTGAACGTGTCCACGGGCGCGAAAGAGAAGGGCATCACGGCGGGGATCGTGGTGGGCGCGGTGATTGCGGTGGAGGCGCTGTTTGCGGGGCCGATCTGCGGGGCGTCCATGAATCCGGCGCGGTCGCTGGCACCGGCGCTGGTTTCCGGGCGGCTCGAGTCGCTCTGGATTTATCTGCTGGCACCGGTGCTCGGCGCGCTGCTGGCGGTGCCGGCGTGTCGCTGCGTGCAGGAGGAGGGGTGCTGCGTGAGGGGCGCGGGGCAGACGGCATGAGGAAGCATCTCAATCGTTTGCCAAGCCTCCCGCAATCAGCGCCAGCCCGGAGGGCCGGAGACAGTCGCCCAGCACTTCAGTGCTGGGTCTGCGACGGTGACGAATCGAGTCCCGGCAGGGACGACAGAAGCGCCGCGTCCTTGCCGTCTCTTTCGTCCCTGACGGGACTTTCCGGTTCCACGGCAACCGACCCAGCACTGAGGTGCTGGGCTATTTTCGGTCGTCCCTGCGGGATTGTTCCAGCGCGCCGTGGGGAGCGCACGCCGCTGGCGTGCCGTTTTCGGCGGCCCGCCGAAAACTTCGTTCCACTAACCTTTTCATGCCGAAGAAGATTCTCGCGCCGAAGTAGAGGCAGACCGGGGCACGACGGTTTGGGCGGGCCGCCCAAACCGGCACGCGGGCCGCGTGCGCTCCCCGTCGGCCTTCGGCGTTCGGAATAGACAGTTCTCGTGAAGCCCCCCGAAACAACGCCCGAGTCCGCCGCCGCCACTGCCGAGGTGCGGCTGGAGGCTGGCGGGCGCGCGGTGGTGGTGCTGCGCGGGCGGCTGGATTCGCTGACGGCGATGGGGCCGTGGCGGCAGGTGGAGCAGCGCCTGCATGGGGTCGCGGTCACGGCGCTGGAAGTGGACGCGGGCGGGATCGAGTATTGCGACGGCTCGGGCATGGCGTTGCTGCACTGCTTGCAGATGGGTTTCCTCACGCCGGGCGCGACAGTGACGGTGCGCGGTCTCACGCCGGAGTTGCAGCGGAGTTTCGATAATTTTTCGGCGGCGGATTATCGCGCGAGCGTGCCGCCGCCACCGCTGCGTAATCACATTCCGACCGACCTCGGGCGCGGGGCGCGGGCGATGGCGCGGGATTTTGTCGAGCAGGTGCGGTTCATCGGCGCGGTCGCGCAGGGATTGGTGGGGACGTTGTTCCGACCGCGGCTGATGCGGTGGGATGAGGTCATGCGGGTGTTCGAGTCCGCGGGTGCCAACGCGCTGCCGATCGTGTCGTTGATCAGCCTGCTGGTGGGCCTGGTGATCGCGTTCGAGGCGGCGCAACCGCTGGCGTTGTTCGGCGCGCAAATTTTCATCGCGGACATGATCGGGCTGGTGATGGTGCGCGAGCTGGGGCCGATGATGGCGGCGATCATTCTGGCGGGGCGCTCCGGCTCGGCCTTCGCCGCCGAACTGGGGACGATGAAGGTGAACGAGGAGCTGAACGCGCTGCAGACGATGGGCCTCGACCCGGTGCGGTTTCTCGTGGTGCAACGCGTCGTGGCCTCCGTGCTGCTCACGCCGCTGCTGACGGTGTACGCGATGTTCATGGGCGTGCTGGGCGGCGTGCTGGTGATGCTGGGCATCGGATTTCCCCTCGTGGCGATTTACAACGAACTGGTCCTGCGGCTGACGGCGGGCGACGTGTTGATCGGCACGACCAAGGGCGTGGTGTTCGGCCTCATTGTCGCGGCGGTCGGCTGCCTGCGCGGGCTGCAAACGCAGAAAGGCCCCAGCGCCGTCGGCGCATCGACGACGCGCGCGGTGGTGAGCAGCATCCTGTTGATCATCGTGACGGACGCGGGGTTTTCGATCCTGCTCTACGTGCTGCGCCAATGAACGACCACGACATCGCCATCGCCGTGAAGGGGCTGAAGGTCGGCTACGACCACGTCGTGGTGCTGAAAGACATCAGCTTCGAGGTGCGGCGCGGCGAGGTGTTCGTGATTCTCGGCGGCTCAGGTTGCGGCAAGAGCACGCTCCTCAAACACCTCATCGGCCTGTTTGAACCGATGGCGGGCGAGGTCTGGATCGAGGGCGTCAATCTGGTTGCCGCCGAGGGCGAGGCGCGGCGGCGGTTGTTGCGGAGGTTTGGCGTGATGTACCAGAGCGGCGCGCTGTTCGGCTCGCTGACGGTGCTCGAGAACGTGCGGCTGCCCCTGGACATTTTCACCGACCTGCCGGAGCGCGCGCGCAATCTGGTCGCGCTCGGCAAGCTCAAGCAGGTCGGCCTGGCCGCGGCGGCGCATCAGCAACCGGCCGAGCTCAGCGGCGGGATGCAGAAGCGCGCCGCCATCGCCCGCGCCATGGCGCTGGACCCGGGCATCCTCTTTCTCGACGAACCCTCGGCCGGCCTCGACCCCGTGACGTCGGCGGGCCTGGACGCGCTGATCAACGATCTCGCGGAAAACATGGGCATTACCTTTGTGATCGTGACGCACGAACTGCCCAGCATTTATGCGGTCGCCGACCGGGTCATCATGCTCGACCAGAAAACGCGCACGCTGATCGCGGAAGGGCGGCCCGAGGCGTTGCGCGACCATTCGCCCAACCCGTGGGTGCGCCAGTTTTTCAAACGCGAAGCCGAACCCTCCGTCACCGCCACCCCGACCACCCCGACCTGATTGCCCATGAGTGTACGCAGCAACCATCTGAAAATCGGCCTGTTCGTCCTGGCCGCCTTCGCCATCCTCGTCGCGGCTCTGTTCGTTTTTGGGGCGCGCAATTATTTCGAGGAGAAGAAGTCGTTTGAAACCTACGTGGTGGGCGATGTCGAGGGCCTCTCGGTCGGCTCGGCGGTGTGGTTGCGCGGCGTGCCCGTGGGCAAGGTCAACCGGATCACCTTCACTTGGATCGACTATCCGGCAGCGACGAACACAGGCTATGTGCTGGTGCAGTTTGATGTGAAGGCGCGGGTCATTCCCCAACTGCGCGCGCAGACTTTCGAGCAGTTGTTGCTGGAACACATCGGCCGCGGTCTGCGCGCGCGGGTCAAGGGCGTGGGCGTCACGGGGACCAGCATTCTGTCGCTCGAATACATCGACCCGCCGCCGCCGCTGCCCATGGAGATCACCTGGGTGCCGAACAATCACTACATCCCGTCGGCGGAAACGCAGTTCAGCCAGATGCTGACCTCGATTGAGAAATCGCTGCGCAACCTGCGCGAGGTGGATTTCGACAAGGTGGCCAAGCAGCTCGGGCAGGTGCTGGCCTCGACGGACAAACTCGTGCAGGAGGTCACCAAGGTGAACTTCGACCGGCTCGGGGCGGAGGCGACGCGGCTGCTCGCCGAGGTCCGCGAGACCAATCAGAAACTGCAAACGAACCTCATCGACAAACTCGGCGGCGACGCGGGCCGGCTGTTCGACAAGCTCGGCGGCGACGCCGGGAAGCTGCTGACCGAGGCGCGGGAGAGCAATCAGAAGCTGCAGGCCACGCTCGACGACGCCCGTGCGGGCATTCGTGCCGTGAAGCTCGACACGCTTACCACGAACCTCACCGCCGTGAGTCAGCACGCGGACCAGCTCCTGCTCGACGTGGCGGAATCCAATCGGAAATTACAGCAGCTCTTCGACCGGCTGAACTCGCTGAACCTGGCACCGCTGAACACGTCGCTCGAAAACGCCCGCAACGCGACGGAGCATCTCGACAGCGTGTTGCGCGATCTGAAGCAATATCCGTCGGGCTTTCTGTTCGGCACGCCGCCGCCGCCGGCGCGCAGTCTGCAGAGGCCGGGGAAATGAAACGGAAACGCACGAACTACAACGCACCGCATGACTACACGCCCCATGCAAACGACTTTGATTGATCGCTGTCTCGCCGCGCCGCCGCCCAGGAACCAGTGGGTAGGGCGCGCCTGTCCTCAGCGCGCCGCCGCACCGTTCGAACGTCCCGCCGGCGCGCTGAGGACAGGCGCGCCCTACCTGCCGCGGCGTGGGACCGTCCGCCGGTTTGGAGTTCCGGCTTTAGCCGGCGGAGCGTGGAAAGGAGCGCGAGGTGCGAGATGGAGAGTCGCGTGTTGTCGGAGCGTTCGCCGCCTGAAGGCGGGACTCCAAACTGTCGCCGCCATCGCCGCCGCGTGTTTGCTCATGATCACGTTCACCGGCTGTCTTTCCCGTCCGCCGTTGGCGCGGGAAACGTTTGCGCTGACGCTGCCCGCCGCGCCGGAATCCACGAACGCGAGCGGCACCGCCGTGCTGTTGCTCCGCAGCGTCGTGGTCGCGCCGATGTTCGATGGCAAGGCGCTGGTGTATCGCCTCGGCGAGCACACCTGGGAACAAGACCCGTATGCGGAATTTCTCGTGCCGCCCGCCGCGATGCTCGCCGGTCCGTTGCGGACGGCGCTGCGTCGCAGCGGGGTTTTCCGCGACGTGATCGAGCCGGGCAGCGCGCTCACACCGGACCGGGTCGCGGAAATTCAGGTCACGGAGTTTTATGGCGACTTTCGCAAACAAGCCGAGCCGGCGGCGGTGCTCATGTTGCGATGCACGATCTTCGACACCGGGCCGAAACAGTCGGTGCGGTTGCAGAAGGAGTACGTGCGGCGGCTCGCGCTCCCCGAGCGTACTGCGGCCGGGGTAGTGGCGGGATGGAATGAAGCGCTGGGGCAGATATTGGGTGAGCTGGTGGCGGATTTGCAGGGGCGGTGAGATCGGGGCGGGCGTTGGGAAAACTTGCGGCGTCGTTGCGAGTGCGCGGCTGCTGTGGACGGAAACGCTCGTGCGCTTGGAGTGCGCCCGTTCCCGGGCGCAGCGGCTCCGTGCGGGAGGAGGCGCTGGGAAATCTTGCGGCAGCTTGGCGAGTTTGGGGCCGCTGCGGGCGGGGCCGCGTTGGCTTCCTCCGGGGTTGTCGCATTGCCAGGGCGGAAAGCGGCTTCACATCAACTTCAGCTTCGGCAGGTCTTGCGAGTCCACGAGGCCGACGGGTTCGCGTTGGGCGTTCACCACGATGAGGTCGTCGATGTTGCGGTCGTTGAAGATTTTCAGCGCCTCGGCGGCGAGGGCGTCTTCGCGGATGCAGATCGGTTTTCGCGTCATGACTTTGGCGAGCGGCTGGGAGAGGAGGTTTTCGTCGAGCGCCATGTGGCGGCGGAAGTCGCCGTCGGTGAAGACGCCGGTGAGTTTGCCCGCGGCGTTGACGACGCTGAGGCTGCCGGATTTGGCGCGGGTCATGAGCAGCAGCGCCTCCTTGACGGAGACGGACTGGGACGCGACGGCGCTGCGGTTGCCCGCACGCATGATGTCGCTCACGCGCACGAGCAGCGCGCGGCCGATGGCGCCGGCGGGATGGTAGCGGGCGAAGTCTTTCTGCGTGAAGCCGCGCGCCTGCAGGACGGCCATGGCGAGGGCGTCGCCCATGACGAGCATCGCGGTGGTGCTGGCGGTCGGGGCGAGGTTGAAGGGGCAGGCTTCCTTGGGGACGTGGACATTGAGCACGAGGTCGCTGTGGCGGCCGACGGTGGACTTGGGCGCGCCGGTGAGCGCGATGATGCGGACGGCGAATCGTTTCAACGCGGGGAGCAGATTCACCAGTTCCTCGGATTCGCCCGAGTAGCTCAGGGCGAGAATGATGTCGCCGTCGTTGACGATGCCGAGGTCGCCGTGGAGCGCGTCCACGCTGCTCAGGACGACGCTGGTGGTGCCGGTGCTGGTGAAGGTGGCGGCGATCTTCTGGCCGATGTTGCCGGATTTGCCGATGCCGACGATGACGACTTTGCCGCGCTGGCGGACGGCGTCGGCGATGGCTTCGACGGCGAGATTAAAGGTCTCGTCCAGCCGCGCCCGCACGGCACGGAGTGCGGTCAGTTCGATTTCAAAAACCCGGCGCGCTTCGGCGAGATGATTCATGGCGGGCGCGAGCGTGGCAGAGGCGCGGATTTTTCTCGAACGGTTTTGTCGCGATCTGCGGGGCGGCGGGGCAGGGGAGGGAATGGCGAACGACGAATGGCGAATGGCGAATGGGGAATGGCGAATGGGGAATGGGGAATGGCGAATGGGGAATGGGGAATGGGAAGGGGGGAATGCAAAACGGGCAGACCTGGCGGTCTGCCCGTGGTGTTTTTTAAGTGAGTGGGTGAAGAGCGGGGGAGCTTACTTCTTGTCGTCCGTCTTCTTGGGTTCCGGCTTGCCCTTGTCGGCGGGCTTGGCGGCGGGCTTGGGGGCGGGTTTGTCGGCTTCGGGTTTCGGGCCGACGCGCATGGAGACGACCTCTTCCTTGCCGTCCTTGTTCTTCTTGCACAGGCCGCCCACTTCCTCGCCGTCCTTGAGATCGGCGAAGGCCGCGGGTTTCCCGGCCTTGGTGTACTTCGTGGCTTCCGTGGTCAGGAAGGTGCGGGTGGATTCCTTGCCGGCGATGGTGAAGCTCTTCGCGGCGGCGTCCACCTTGGTGATCTTGCCACCGAACGGATAGGTGTCGCGCTTGGGCGCGTCCTTCTTGGCGGGCGCGTCGGTTTTGGGTTTGTCGTCGGTCTTGGGCTTGTCGGCGGCGCGGAGGGTGCCGGTCGCGACGAGGGCGATGGCGGTGAGGAGACTGAACAGGAGGGTTTTGCGGGACATAATGGCCTTTTTGGTTGGTTGGTTGTTTTTGGTTATTTCTCACCTGCGACGCAAATCCCTGATGAAGGAATCCTAATCGCAGCGCGGATTTCGACTTTTCTGTATTCCCGCTATTCAAAGGCGGGGAGCGTGACGGGTGACGGGTGACGGGTGACGCGTGAGGAGGGCGTTCTGGTGCGCTTGAATCCGCCACACGCGCCCGGCCTCCCGACTCACGCGTCACTCGTCACCCCAATTTCTCCTTCCCTTCACCGGTGCCCCGGTGTTCGCTCCCCGCTCGTCTGCCAACCAAAAAATCCTTATGGGCAAAGAATTCAGCATCGTTCCGCGCACGGTGGCGCGGGTGGAAACTCCGCATCGCCGGATTGTCACGCAACTGCCGCATCCCGAGTCGGTGCCGACTTTGGAAAAGCTGCGGACGTTTGAGCCGATCTCGATGCGCGGGCAGCCGCCGCTGGTGTGGGAGCGGGCCGAGGGGATTTTTGTTTACGACAAATACGGCAACCAGTGGATCGACTGGTCGTCGGGCGTGCTGGTGACGAACGCGGGGCACGCGGCGCCCGAGATTTGCCAGGCGATCATCGACCAGGTGACGAGCCGCCTGCTGCACAGCTACGTGTTTCCGAACGAGGAGCGCGCGGCGTTGGCGGAGTGCCTGGCGGGCGTGGCGCCGGAGGGTTTGGAAAAAGTTTTTCTGCTCACGACGGGTTCGGAGGCGACGGAGTGCGCGATCAAATTGAGCCGCGCGCACGGGATCAAGGTCGGCGGGCGGAAGAAGATCGGGATCGTGGGATTTGAGCGCGGGTTTCATGGGCGCACGCTGGGGTCGCAGCAGGCGGGCGGGATGGCGGGGCAGAAGACGTGGATTGTGAATGAAGATCCCGCGATCGTGACCGCGCCGTTTCCCGATGGCTACTGGCAGACCGATGTGAGCTTCGAAACTTTCCTGGCGACGCTCGAGCAGCGCGGGCTGAAACCGGAGCACGTCGCGGGCGTGCTGATGGAAACGTATCAGGGGGTCGGGCCGGATTTCGCGCCGGTGGAATATGTGCGGCGCATGGCGGAGTGGTGCCGGAAACATCAGGTGGTGCTGGTGTTCGACGAGGTGCAGGCGGGCTTCGGGCGGACGGGGAAGTTTTGGGCGTTCGAGCATTACGGCGTGACACCGGACGTGATTTGTTGCGGCAAGGGGATCAGCAGTTCGCTGCCGTTGTCGGCGGTGATTGGGCGCGCGGAGATCATGGATCAGTTCGGCCCCGGCTCGATGACGAGCACGCACACGGGCAACCCGGTGTGCTGCGCGGCGGCGCTGGCGAGCGTGTCGAAAATCATCCGCGAAGACCTGACGGGCAATGCGGCGAAGCTGGAGAAACCGCTGCTGGACGGGCTGAAACGCATCCACGCTAAACATCCCGAGGTTATCGGGCACGTCACGGCGCGCGGCTTGGTCGGCGGGATGCAGACCGTGAAACGCGGGCTGAAGGAGCCGGATCACGATCTGGCGCACAGCATCATCGAGCGCTGTTTTCACCAGGGCCTGCTGCTCTTCGCGCCGGTCGGCGCGTGGGGGCAGACGGTGAAAATCGCGCCGCCGCTGACCATCACCCGCGCGGCGATGGACGAAGGGATCGCGGTGCTGGAACAGGCGACGGATGAGGCGGTGGCGGAGCTGCACGGCTGAAAAAGCTCCAAGGCTAAAGCTCAAAGCTCAAGGGAATGGCCAAGGGCCAAGTTCCAGTGAGAGGGCGCGAGCCGTTGCGCGGTCGGGATGGGGACCCTGCGATCAATCGTTGTGAAAGTTCGTGCCGTCCGCCCCGCGGCCGCCGGCTCCTTGCCAAGCAACACCGGTGCCCACGGTGGTGGTCGGAGCCGCGGGCAAATCAGTTTGTCGCTGGCATTCGCCGGGCGAACCCCGGCGGGGTTCCCTGTGAATAGCCGGGGGTGGAGCGAGAGACGAGCGACACCCCCGGACCCTGCCGGAGCGTTCCGGAACCCCGGCGGGGTTCTCCCGCCACCAAGCCGTTGCGGGTTCGGGGGGATGGGGCCACCCCGCCGGGGTGGTGGGCATCGAGGCGGGCATTTCCGGGGGGTGCGCTCGTGTCTCGCGCACCCCCGGCTATTCACGGACAACCCCTCCGGGGTTGGGCTGGCGGTTGCTGCGGAGACCGTGCGTTTCCCGCCGACGAAACAGCGAGGAGGGGGCCCCGCTTGTTCAGCGCCGGAGCATGTTGGTTCTTGGATCGATTGGTTCCTTGGTGCTTCCCTTGAGCTTTGAGCTTTAGCCTTGGAGCTTCATCGCCGGTTGCACTTTTGCGACGCGCGTCGTCGCAAACGCGGTAGGCGGCGCTGTCCGCGCCGATCACCAAAAGAGGCTTGGCCATCGTGGGTGTGCGTGCGAGTTTCCGCCGCCGACTGGCACGCCCAAATGCAACTACCGCAAACGCAAAAATCCACCCGCCTGTCCGGGGATCCCCGCTGGTGGATCGTCGGCCTGCTCGCGCTGCTCACGCTCGCGATTTATTCGCCGGTGCGGGATCACGAGTTCATCGACTACGACGACAACGCCTACGTGTACGAGAACGCCCTGATCCGCCAGGGTTTCAGCGTGGAGGGCGTGCGGTTCGCGTTTCTGAAACTGCACGGCAAGGAAACGTACTGGCATCCGGTCACCTGGCTTTCGCACATGCTGGATTGCCAGTTGTTCGGGGTGAAGTCCGGCCCGCACCATCTGGTGAACGTCTTGTTTCACGCGGTCAATGTCGTGCTGCTGTTTCTCTGGCTGCAGTCGCTGACGGGACGACTGTGGCGCAGTGCCGCGGTGGCGATGCTGTTTGCGTGGCATCCGTTGCAGGTTGATACGGTCGCGTGGGTCGCCGAGCGCAAGAATCTGCTGAGCGCGCTGTTTTGGATTCTGGCCGTCTGGTCGTACACCCGTTGGACTCGAAGCCGCCAGCGGCCGGACTATCTGACCGCGCTCGCACTTTATGCGGTTGGGCTGATGTGCAAGCCCGCCATCGTGACGCTCCCGTGTGTGCTGCTGCTGCTCGACTTCTGGCCGCTCCGGCGGATCGAGATTTCGGCGGCGACGTCGTTCAAAACGCTGCGCGCGCTGCTGGTCGAGAAGGTGCCTTTTTTTGCGCTCACGGTCGCTTCATCGGTCGCCACGATTCTGGCGCACCAGAGCCTCGCGCTGCTCACCTCCACCGAAAAAATGTCGCTTGCGGCGCGCGTGGCGAATGCGCTGGCGGCCTACGGGAGCTACGTGGGCAAGGTCTTCTGGCCGACGAAACTCGCGGTGGTTTATCCCGCTATGGCCCATCAGCCGACGGAACTCGTGGTGGCCGGTGCGCTGGTCGTCGTGTTGCCGCTGATCATTGGTGTGGCGAAGGTGCGCTCCCACCCGCATCTGCTGGTTGGTTGGCTGTGGTTCCTCGGCACCCTTGTCCCGACGATTGGCATCGTGCAGGTGGGACATCAGGCCATGGCCGATCGCTTTGCGTATCTGCCGCTGATCGGGCTGTTCATCGTCGTGGTGTGGACGGTGGGTGAGGCCGCGAGCCGGTTCGCTGTGCCGCTCCGGCTGCGCCTGACGACGGCCGCCGCGAGCGGTCTGGCGTGCCTCGCGCTGACGGCGCACCAAGTTACCTTCTGGGAGAACTCGACGACGCTGTTTGGTCATGCGGCGGCGGTGACTCAAAAGAACTGGGTCGCCTTGAACCGGCTCGGGGAGAACGCCCTCGGGCGCGGTGATCTGCCCGTGGCCATCACCCATTTAAGCGCCCTCGAACGCCTCATGCCCAACCGGCCCGAGGTGCAATACAATCTCGCCCTGACCTATTCCCGGTCCGGTCGTTTCGCCGAAGCCGACACCCATTACGTCGCCGCCTTGAAGCTCAAACCCGAGGACGCCCGCGCGTTGCATGGACGCGGGTTTGTCGCGATGCAGCAGGGCCGGCTGGCCGAGGCGCGGGAGTGGTTTGACCAGGCGCTCGCGTTGGATCCGACGCTGCGGGAAACCCGCAACTGCGTTGAGCTGATCGCCAGCGGCGCGGCGACTGCCTTCGCGGAACTGGCGCGGGTGGAGGCGGAGATCGCCCGCGAACCCGCCCGTGATGAACTGCGGCTGCGGGCGGCCGAATTATTGACCGCGACGGGGCGCACCAACGAGGCGATGGCGCACTATGAAAAGGTGCTCGAACTCAAGCCGGGGGAGCCGCGGGCTTTGATCGCCGTGGCCGCAGTGCGGGTACGCGCCGGGCGCGACGCCGAGGCGCTGGCGATGCTTGAGCGCGCGCTGGCGGCGGATCCCAAATCGGCGGAGGCCCACTACCAACTGGGGCAGTTGGGGGAGCGAGCCGGGCGCGGGGATGTGGCATTCGGCCACTATAAGACGGCGGTGGCCGCGAAGCCCGAGCACGCGGGTGCCTGGACCGCGCTGGGCCTGCTCCTAACGCGCATCGGCAACCTGCCGGAAGCCCTCGACGCACTCGAACGGGCGACCGTGCTCCAGCCGCAGAACGCGGAATCGCACCTGCGCGCGGGCCTGGTCGCTGCGAGTCTCCAGCGGGCACCGGTGGCGGGCCGGCATCTGCGCGAAGCGGCGCGGCTGCGTCCCGACTGGCCGCCGCCGCTCAGTTCCCTGGCCTGGCTGCTCGCCACCCATCCCGACCCGCAGGCCCGCAATGGCGAAACGGCCGTCAAGCTCGCCCGCCGCGTCTGCGAACTGAGCGGGTCAAAAAATCTGGCGCATCTCGACGTGCTGGCGGCGGCGCTGGCGGAGACGTGGGATTATGCGGCGGCCGTGACCATGATCAAGCAGGCCATCGCCCTCGCCGACGCTGCGGGCAAGCCGGCGGCGGTCGCGGAGTTGACGTCGCGGCTGAAACTGTACCAAGAGCGCAAACCGTTTCATCAGCCGCCGGTCGTGGCGACGGGGGTGCGCGCACCGCCTGCGCCATGAACCCGCGCGCGGAGGTGGTGGTGGTCGCCGGGCGGATTGGCTGCGGAGCACCGCGGGCTTTTCATCTCGTAAACCGGCTTTGCCCGTGGGCCGGGCCGTGCGAATTTTCGGCCGTGCTCCTAAGTGTCCGCGCCAGCAAACCCACCCATTGTCCATCGCCCCGCTGGCGCTGCGGGAGTTTGGCTGACGGTGGTGGAAAGCGCCGGGTCAAGCCTTGAAAAACTTCTCTGACAGCGGATTCGTCGTGCCCCGGCGCTGGATCGCCGGCGTGCTCGCGTTGCTCACCCTGGCGGTCTATCTGCCGGTGCAAAATCACGAGTTCATCGAGTACGACGACAATGTTTATGTTTCGAAGAATGAGTTGATTCAGCAGGGCTTCACGCTCGCGGGGATCAAGTTTGCGTTCGGCAAACTGAGTGGCACCCACACCTACTGGCATCCGGTCACCTGGCTGTCGCACATGCTGGACTGTGAATTGTTTGGGACCGAGCCCGGGCCGCATCATCTGGTCAACGTCGGCTTCCATGCGCTCAACGTGGTGCTGCTGTTTCTGTGGTTGCAGGCGCTGACCGGGCGCCGGTGGCCGAGCGCCGTGGTGGCGATGTTGTTCGCGTGGCACCCGCTGCAGGTGGACACGGTGGCGTGGGTGGCGGAGCGGAAAAACCTGTTGAGCGCGTGCTTCTGGATCCTGGCATCATGGGCCTACACGACCTATGCGCAGGGGGGACGACGGGCGGCTTACCTCGGGGCGTTCGGATTGTTTGCGGTGGGCTTGATGTGCAAGCCGGCGATCGTGACGTTGCCGTGCGTCTGGCTCCTGCTCGATATCTGGCCCTTGCAGCGGATCACGTTCCCGAGCGTGAAGCTGGCGGCCCAAGCCCGGCGATTGTTATGGGAGAAAGTTCCGTTCTTGGGTCTCACCGTGGTTTCCTCCGTGATCACGCTCCAGGCCCATGCGGGCATGGGCATTCTGGCGTCGGTCGAACACACGCCGCTGGCGGCGCGAATCGCCAACAGTTTTGCGTCCTACGCGCTCTACCTGAGAAACGTGGTGTGGCCGCGGCAGCTCGCCGTGGTGTACCCGCAGGATCTGAATCTTCCATGGGGAATCGTGGCGGCGGGTGTGGTGCTGGTGGTGACGCTGGTGATTACCGGAGTGGCACTCGTCCGTACGCGCCCGTATTGGCTGGTGGGCTGCGGCTGGTTTCTGGGTGCGCTGGTGCCGACCATCGGCATCGTGCAGGCGGGGCATCAGGCGATGGCGGACCGGTTTGTTTATGTGCCGTTGATCGGATTGTTCATCGCCCTCGTGTGGGCGGCGGCGGACCTGTTGGCCCGCTGGCCGGTGGGTGGCCGGGCGGCGACGATCGCCGCGGTGGTGGTGGGGACAGCCGGTTTGGCGCTGACTTCGCGCCAGGTGGGCTATTGGAAAGACACCCGCTCGGTTTTTGAACACGCGGCGGCGGTGACGAAAGACAACTATATCGCGCAACGGAGCCTGGGGTACGAGGCGGTGCAACGCGGGGAGTTTGCCGCCGGCTTGGCGTATTTTCTCACGGCGGAGCGCATCGCCCCGGGGGATGTCGTCAGCAGCTACGGGATCGCCCTGGCCTGCATGAACATGAACCGGCTGGAAGAGGCCGAAGCCCGGTTGAGCGCCATCCTCAAACAAAAACCCACGCATGCCTATTCCCATCACGGACTTGGTTACCTGCGGATGCAGCAGGGCCGGTTCGACGAGGCTCGGGATTACTTCCTGCGGGCGCTGGCGCTCGATCCGGAAATAGCCGAGGCGCGCACGAATCTCGAATTGATCCAGACCGGGGCGGCCAGGGCCTTTCCCGAGTTGCTCGCGGTCAAAGCCCGGCTGGAATCCGAGCCGGCCAATGTCGAACTGCGCCTCCGGGTCGCCGGATTGCTGACGACGGTCCTGCGTCCGAACGAGGCCGCCACTCAGTACCAAAAGGTGCTCGAACAGCAGCCCGGCGAGCCGCGGGCCTTGACGGGGTTGGGGACGTTGGCGGCGCGGGAGGGCAAGACTGACGAGGCGATAACGCTGCTGGAGCGGGCGCTCGCAGCGGATGGCAAACACGGCGAAGCCCGGGTGCAACTGGGGGCGGTGCTGGAACTGCTGGGGCGCGCGGCGGAGGCGCGGCAGCAGTATGAGACCGCGGTGCAGACCCGGCCGGAGCTGGCGGAAGCATGGGCCAGCCTGGGTTTGCTGGAGGCGAAGACCGGGCGGATGGGGGCGGCCGCGGCAGCCTTGGAACGGGCGGCCAGCCTGCGGCCCGACCATGCGGAGTTTCAGATGCGCGCCGGGCTGGCCGCCGCCACCTGGCAGCGTGCGGAGCCGGCGGCGCGGCATCTGCGGGCGGCCCTGCGGTTGCGTCCTGACTGGCATCCGCCGATGACCACGCTGGCGTGGTTGCTGGCGACGCATCCGGACGCGGCGGCGCGCGACGGGGCGGAGGCGGTGAAGCTGGCGCGACGGGCGTGCGAGCTGACGAAATTCGAGAATCCGGGTTGCCTGGACGCGCTCGGCGCGGCGCTCGCGGAGACCGGCGATTTTGCCGGGGCGCTGGCCACGATGCGGCAGGCCCTGGAGCTGGCGCGCTCGCAGAATTTGCCGTCGGCAGTGGGCGAGTTCTCGGCCCGGCTGGAACTCTATCGCCAGGGTCAGCGGTATCAGCAGCCGCGCGTCCCGCCTAGTTCGCCGTAGGGGAGCTGAATTCCGCGGGGTTCTCGCGGGGGGGGGATTTCACCCGCCGCCGGAGGTTCCGCCACCCCAACGCGGTGATACCGACCGCGCGCGGGTTGTGGGAATCGGCCTCCGGCGGGCACTCTGCACGCATGGGGCGGCTGATGGCAACGCAGCTCAGCCGCGGCGCCAAAATCTCTGGAATTGAGGGTCTTGCCTGCTAGTCTCGGACGCAGATGAAACACCTGCGAAATCCGGTCGGCCGCGCCGCCATTGCGTCGGCAGCCGCCCTGCGGTTCCGTTCCGGGCGTTCCGGGTTCGGGCAACGAGGCGGGCGGCGGGCGGCGGTGGACGTGGCACTTAGGCGCCCGGAGGGCATCTTCACCACATGCTGTTAGGCAAGAAAGTTGTGGTTGTCATGCCGGCCTACAACGCCGCCAAAACGCTGGTCCAGACCTATGAGGAGGTGATGGCGCACTCATTGGTTGATAAGGTCATCGTGGTCGATGACGCGAGCCGCGATGACACGACCGCCATTGCCAGCCGGCTGCCCAACGTGCTGGTTCACCGCCATGCCAAAAATACGGGCTACGGCGGCAACCAGAAGACCTGCTATCGCCTGGCCCTGGATGAGGGGGCCGACATCGTCATCATGGTCCACCCGGATTATCAGTACACCCCCAAGTTGATCCCGGCGATGGCCTATCTGATCGCGGAAGGGCTCTACAGTTGCGTGCTGGGTTCGCGCATCCTCGGTGGCTATGCGCTCCAGGGCGGGATGCCCTATTGGAAATATGTGGCCAACCGATTTCTGACGCTGACTGAAAACATTCTGCTGGGCGCAAAATTATCCGAGTACCACACGGGTTATCGGGCGTTCTCGCGTGCTCTGCTGGAACGGCTCTCGCTGGACGCCAACTCGGATGACTTCGTCTTCGACAACCAGATGCTGGCCCAGATCATCTGGTGCGGCTACACGGTGGCGGAAATCACCTGTCCCACCAAATATTTCCCCGAGGCGTCCTCCATCAATTTCCGCCGCAGCGTGACCTATGGATTGGGCTGCCTGCAAACCGCAGCGCGTTTCCGGCTGGCCCGCTGGAAATGGTGCCGCAGCCCTTTGTTTCCGTATGAAATTGCCGGGTAGGATGGTCATGACCGATCGCCGCCCCGCTGCCATTGTGCCGGGCCTTGGCCGGGTTCCCGTGAGCGCGGCGGTGGGCTGCGGTTTGGCCGCAACGCAGCGGGAATGGATGTGCTCATGAAGCTCGACGTGGCGAGCCATTCCGAGGCACGGCAGAAACTGGTGCGCCGGGTCTGGTCCCCCGGGGGAATCTTCGTTGGCTTGGTGCTGGTCACGCTGGCGATCTATTTGCCGGTGATTAACAACGACTTCGTGGCCTACGATGACCCCGGATACGTCACCGAAAACCTGGTCGTCAGGCGCGGGTTGACGTGGTCGGGTTTGCTCTGGGCGTTTCAAAACGTCAACCAAGCCAACTGGCATCCGGTGACGTGGCTGTCCCACATGTTGGATTGCACATTGTTTGGATTGAACCCCGTCGGGCATCACGTCGTAAGCGTCTTGGGGCACGCGGTCAACGCGGTCCTGCTGTTCCGGTTGTGGTGGCGCATGACCGGCGCCCTGGGGTTGAGTGCGCTGGTGGCCGCCTTGTTCGCCTGGCATCCGCTGCATGTCGAGTCGGTGGCCTGGGTGTCGGAGCGGAAGGACATCTTGAGCACGGGCTTCGGCCTGCTGGCGATGCTGTTTTATCATCGGTATGTCACGGAACGGCACCGGGGGTCTTATTGGATTGCTGCGGGCATGTTCGCCCTCAGCCTGATGTCCAAGCCGATGCTGGTCACCCTGCCGTTCGTGCTGCTCCTGTTGGATTACTGGCCCCTCGAACGGCTGTCGTGGGACCTCAGCCGCACGGCGGCTTCAGGTCCGTCGCCGGTGGCCGGACCCGAAAGCGTGACGATTCTCAATGCTGTCCGGGAGAAAATCCCATTTTTCGCGCTGAGTCTCGCGTGCTCGGTGGTGACGATGTGGGCGCAACGCCAGGGTGGTGCGGTGACGTCGGTGGAGGCGCTGAGTCTGCCGGTTCGCCTTACAAATGTCGTGATTTCCTACGCCGGTTATCTCGGCCAGATGCTCTGGCCGAAAGATCTGATCGTCATCTACGTTTTCAATTTCAACCCGCCGGCGGCTCACTTCTGGGTGGCGCTGATCGTCCTGGTGGGGATCAGCGGGTTGGTGGTGAGGTTCCCGGATCGCAAGTATCTGCTGACCGGTTGGTGTTTCTACCTGGGCACGCTGGTGCCCGTAATCGGCTTGGTTCAGGCCGGTCTTCAGGCGCACGCCGACCGGTACACCTATGTCCCGCTCATCGGCATTTTCGTCATGCTGGCGTGCGGCAGCCGGGAGCTTTTCTCGCGGCTGCGCTGTCCCGTCCCGGTCGCTGCGGCCTTCTGGGGGGTGTTGGTGTTGGTCTGTTGCCCATTGACCTGGTTGCAGGCGGAACGCTGGAAGAACTCGGAGACACTCTTTTCCCATGCGCTGGTCCGGGAGCCGGGGAACACGGTGGCGCTGGAGCAATTGGTGGACCTTTCCCTACGGGCCGGCGATTTCCCGAAAGCGATGCACCATTTGCAGAAATACCGCCAAGTCGCCCGGGTATCCGAACCCTCCGCCGTGTTCCTGGCGAAAACGCTCAGCGAATTGAATCGTCCGGGCGAGGCGATGGCGACGATCGACGCCTACCTGGCCGCGACCAATGCGATGACCGGGGGGTTGCGGATGGCCCGTGGCGCCATCGCCGAAAGCGCCGGGGACAAAGCCCGGGCGTATGCGGAATACCAGCAGGCGATGGAATTCAAGAACACGCGTTTTGCGGCGGCGCTGCGACTGGCCTCGCTGAAGGCGGAAGACCGCACCGGGACGGAGGCCGAGGCCGACTACCGCAAACTGCTGGCGGAGGACCCTGGCAACCCGAGTGCTCTGCTTGGTCTTGCGGGGTTGGCCAGTGACGCGGGTCGGAGCGAGGAAGCGCAAAAACTGCTGCGGCAGGCCTCGGTATTTCCGCCGCATACCCCGACCGAATTCGGTCAGGTGGCCGCGGTACAGGCCAAGCTGGGCCGGCGTGCGGAGGCCGAGGCAAACTATCTGCGCGCGATTGAACTGGACCGGTGGGACTACAATTTGCATTTCAACCTGGGTAATTTTTATGCGCGCAACGGAGTGTTTACCAACGCCATCCGCTACCTCGGGCGCGCGGCGGAACTGAAACCGACGATTCCCGGCGCCCGGAATAATCTGGCGGTCGCGCTGGCCTCCGTGGGCCGGTTCCAAGAGGCGGCCAACCAGTATCGCGAGGCGATCAAACTCACGCCCGGCGAGGCGGACCCCTACTATGGTCTGGCGCGGGTTCTGGAGATTCAGACCAATTACGCCGGGGCGGTGAGCTACTACCAGCAGGCGCTCCAGTTGAAGCCGAACCTCGTGGAAGCCCGGTTGGGGCTGGCCATGGTTTTGAGTCAGGCCGGCCAGTGGAGCAACGCGCTGCCGCAGTGGGAACTGGTCTTACAGGCCAGTCCCGAAAGCGGCGTCGGCCATTACCAACTGGGGCTGGTGTTGCTCAACCTCAGACGGACTGCGGAGGCCCTGCCTCATTTGGAGCGGGCCGTGGCGCTGCGGCCCCGGGACCGGCTGGCCGCGGGGACGTTGGCGCGGGTGCTGGCCACGGCAGTTGATGGCGCGCTCCGCAACGGGGCGCGGGCCGTGGCGCTGGCCGAGGCGCTCTGCCAGCCGCGCGAGCAGACGCCGCCGGCGTTGCTGGAAATCCTGGCGGCGGCTTATGCGGAAACCGGAGCGTTTGACCAGGCTCGGTCGGTGGCGGCCCGGGCCGTGGAATCCGCCGTCCAGGCCGGGGACGAAGCCCTCGCCAGCCGCGTGCGGCAACAACTGGCCCTGTATCAGGCGGGGCGGCCACTGCGGGATACCCCCTAGCCGTTTCTATTCAGTTGTAACGGGAAATAAGACCACAGAGACACGATGAACACAGAGAAAAACAGGGGACGACGTCCACTGCGGAAAGTCACCAATCAGGGAACGACGATCGGCCACCGAGTCCTAGGTTTTCTCTGTGTTCATCGTGTCTCTGTGGTTCAAGAGAATCGGCTCGACTGAATGGATACGCCCTAGTGCCCGACCGCTGGCACGCCATTGCTTTCCCGCATTTTTATGTCGCCTGCTTCTGGAGACTCGGCACCTGCCGACGGACCTGCTGGTAAACACATCATCGTCACGGGCGGGGCGGGCTTCATCGGCTCGCATCTCACGGAACGGCTGCTGGCCGGCGGCTGGCCGGTGGTGGTCATCGATGATTTTTCCACCGGCAGCCTTGGCAATCTGGCGGCGGTTGCGGCCCACCCGGGGCTGACGATCATTCGTTCCCAGGTTTCCGCGTGCGCCCAACTCGGCGACCTGCTGGCCGGGGCCGCCTATGTTTTTCATCTCGCGGCGGCGGTGGGGGTGGAATTGATCCTCAAAGAACCGCTGGCAGCGATCCATACCAACCTCCGCGAAACCGAGGCCATCTTGGAAGCTGCGTCGCGGTGCGGCACCCCGCTGTTGTTGACGTCCACTTCGGAGGTCTATGGCAAAAGCCCGAAGCCCTGGCTCACGGAGACGGATGACCTGATCATTGGACAGCCGCACCTGAGCCGCTGGGCCTATTCCTGCTCCAAGCTGATGGACGAGTTCCTGGCCTTTGCCCATGCCCAGACCCGGAGTCTGCCCGTCACGGTCGTCCGGCTGTTCAATACGGCGGGACCGCGGCAGACCGGTCGTTACGGCATGGTGCTGCCCCGGTTCGTCGCCGCGGCGCTCGCGGATCAACCGCTCCAGATTTTTGGCGATGGCACCCAGACCCGTTGCTTTTGCCATGTGGCGGACACCGTCGAGGCGCTCATGCGTTTGCAATCGCTGCCGACGGCGCGGGGGCAGATCGTCAACATCGGTGGCGAGGAGGAAATCTCGATGCTTGCCCTCGCCGAGCGGGTCGTGACCACCGTCGGATCGCGGTCGGCCGTGCGCCTGGTGCCGTATCAGGAGGCGTATCCTCCCGGCTTTGAAGAAATGCCCCGCCGCCGTCCCAGTATCGCCAAACTGGAGCTGCTCAGTGGTTTCCGGCCTGCGCGCAGCCTGACAACGATCATTGGCGATGTCGCGGATTGGCTGCGTTCCACTAGTCATTCCCGGTAACCGGACGGTGCTGGCTGCCGCTGTTTGCGGCAGGGGGGCCGCAGCGCGGGCGGCTGGCGACCGGGAGGAGTCGGCGGCCGGCCCTTCCCGAAGTCCAGCGCCGGAGCAACCGGTGATTCGTCAGAGCGCCGGTGTGCCCAATCCCCTGGCACCGCCAGCAGGTGGCGATGCGTTGCCGCTGGGCTATGGCGGATCCGGGCAAAAAAAAGCACCCGCCGGAGCGGGTGCTTTGCGAAAGGAATTACGAAACGAGTGGCGGCCCCAATATCAGGGCACGATCCACAGGGTGTCGCCGAGACCGGTGCCGGTGCCGAACGTATAGGACGTGCCGGCGTTGTTCATGGCCGTCTGGAGGACGGTGGCGGTGGCCTGCTGCACGCTGCCGTCAGCAAACGTCAGGTTGCCTTGCAGATCGTGGATCGCATTCGCGGCGGCACCGGCCCAGAAGGTGCCCGAGACGATGGCGGCGGAATTGATCGTGGTGCGTCCCGCCGCGACCGAGGTGGCGGCCGCGCAAGTGGCCGCCGTGGTGCCGGTGGCGATATTACGGTCGGCCACGAGCAGACCGATCGGACGGGCTTCGTCGGCGTTGTGGTTCGAGGCGTAGCTGGTCGCGTTGTTTTGGTTTACCGGGGCGGTTGCATACCCCAACGAATTAGCGGTGAGAGCGCCCGGCGCGCCCGCCAAGGAAGCGAAGTCCGTGGTGCGGTTGAAGGTGGCACGAGCGCGATCCGAGGGGCAGAGGAGCACCTTGGGAGTCTGCAATTCATTCCACATGGCTTGATACACCTGCCACGCTGCCGCCCCGAGACCCGTCACGGAGGCCCCCGTCAAACTGCCGATGTAAGTGTTGCCGGTGCATTGGGTGGGATAGAGATCCCCGTTGTCGGAAGCAAACACGCGGAAAGCGGTGCCGAGCTGCTTCTGGTTGTTGACGCATTTGATGCGGTTGGCTTTGGCCTTGGCCTTGCCGAGGGCCGGCAGGAGCATGGAGGCCAGAATGCCGATGATGGCGATGACGACCAGCAGCTCAATGAGCGTAAACGCCCCGATCTTCTTGTGGGTGATGTGTTTCATATAACTGTTAGTTTGTGAGCGACTCGTGATTGGGTCCACCCCAAGCAAGTCATCTCGGTTGAGATTGAGAAAAGCAGCCCGAATGCCATTGAATTCCTGCATCTGATGGCGTGAAAACCGCCCGAAAATCTCCGGGTTTTCCGCCACAATTGGCATGCTTCTGAAAATTTTCCCGCCTCCCGCGTGAAATTCCCGCGCCGTTGGAAAAACGTCATCGCCAGGCTGCTTTCTACGCGAACGCCGGAGGGGGATTTGGGCGCGGGCGCGGAATGCGGCATTCCGGCTGGTTCCGCAGGGGACCGGCTGCGGACGATCGGAATCCGGGTGGCGACGGCTCGTCGCCACCTGCTGAATGCCCCCGCACGCGAGAAGCGGGCGGACCCTCCGCAGGCGTCGCGCCTCGTGGCGGGGAACTCCAGCACCTGACTGCGACACGTTCCGGGCAAAAAAAAGCACCCGCCGGAGCGGGTGCTTTGCGAAAGGAATTACGAAACGAGTGGCGGACCCACTATCAGGGCACGATCCACAGGGTGTCGCCGAGACCGGTGCCGGCGCCGAACGTATAGGACGTGCCGGCGTTGTTCATGGCCGTCTGGAGGACGGTGGCGGTGGCCTGCTGCACGCTGCCGTCAGCGAACGTCAGGTTGCCTTGCAGATCGTGAATCGCATTCGCGGCGGCACCGGCCCAGAAGGTGCCCGTGGCGAGCGCGGCGGAATTGATCGTGGTGCGTCCCGCGGCGAACGACGCGGCGGTCGAGGCGCCGGCGGCCGAGGAGGCGGCCATGTTGCGGTCGGCGACTAGCAGGCCGATCGGCCGGGCTTCGTCGGCGTTGTGGTTCGAGGCGTAACTGGTCGCGCTGTTATTGTTGGCGGCGTTGCCCAAGGAATTGACGGTGCTGGCACCCGGAGCTCCCGCTGCGCCATTGAAATCCGTGGTGCGGCTGAAGGTGGCACGGGCGCGATCCGACGGGCAGAGAAGCACCTTGGGTGTTTGTAACTCATTCCACATGGCTTGGTACACTTGCCACGCGAGGGCGGCGGTGCCGGTCACGGAGGCCCCCGCCAAACTGCCGATGTAGGAGTTGCCGGTGCATTGGGTGGGATAGAGATCCCCGTTGTCCGAAGCAAACACGCGGAAAGCGGTGCCGAGCTGCTTCTGGTTGTTGACGCATTTGATGCGGTTGGCTTTGGCCTTCGCTTTGCCGAGTGCGGGCAGGAGCATGGAGGCCAGAATGCCGATGATGGCGATGACGACCAGCAGCTCGATGAGCGTGAAGGCCCCGATCTTCTTGTGGGTGATGTTTTTCATATAATCTGTCAGTTTTTGAGTGGCCGCCGCCGGGTCCTCCCCGGCAAGTCACTCATGTTGAGCGTCGAAATAGCACTCGGTATGCCAAGGGGTTCTCACGAGAATTGCCCCACAATCTGGGATTATTCCCGCCCTGTCGGCGACCTGCCGGTGAGTAATCCCGCATTGCGCGTGAAATTCCCGCTCCGCGTGGGATTCGCGCGCCGGTGGGCGGCTGGCGGCCGGCGGCCGTAACTCTTTCCGGCGGTGCCAAGGAGGCCAGCCGACGCATCTCAGTTTCCTGCTACCCTGGGCAGGCACGGGTGCCGTTCGCGAGGAAACCGGCGGCGGCACGCGCGCGGGCGGGGTGGGGCAGGCATCCTTGCCTGCCAGTTCGGGCGGCATCCCTGCCGCCCGTTTCCATGGCCGAGTCCCCCCCGCGGAACTGGGAACACGGGGCAGGGATGCCCCGCCCACTGGCAGGCAAGGATGCCTGCCCCACCCGGCTGGCGCGGACGCCAAGCCGCGGGCAAGAAACTGAGCTGCGCCCGAGGCCAACGCCCCGCAGCGGCGGTGGGGCTTCCGGTCGCGGCTGAACACAACGCGGGCCGCCCTCCGGCCAAAGGGTCATGGTTTACCGATGCTCTGCCGGCATTGCCAGGCGAAGGCGAAGAGCTGGCGCAGGTTCGAGGCGATGGTGCGGAGGTTTTTGACTTTGGATTCACCGCTCAACCGGGGCCGCACCGTCGTGGGCAGGCTCGTCACGCGGCAGCCGCTGCGCGACGCCTTGATGATGAACTCCATCACGATCATCCAGCCCCGTCCCTGCGAGTGGAGCGGGATGCGGGCGAGCAGCTCGCGGCGGAAAAGCATCACGCCTTGGAAGCGCGGCAGCGGACCCAGCAGCACGCGCAGGATGAGCCGCTCGGCCCAGGAGAGGAACCGGGCGGCCAGGCCGCAGGGACGTGCGGGCAGATAGCCGAGCACGAGATCGTGAGTCGCCGTGTGCGGCAGGAATTGCGCGAGGATGTCGGGCGGAAACTGACCGTCGGCGGGGAAGAAGCTGACGAACTCGCCGCGCGCCTCGGCGAATCCCGTGCGATAGACGCCGCCCAAACCGAGGTTGACGGGATGCTGCACCACGCGGACGGCGGACAGTTCGGCGACGAGGTCCGCCGCGACCTGCGGCGTGCCATCGGTGCTGCCGTCGTTGATGAGGATCAGCTCGAAGGTGCGGTGCAAGGCCGTGAGCGCGGCGTGCAGTTCGCGGACCGTGGCGGCGAGATTCTCCGCTTCGTTGAAAGCGAGGATGCAGACGGTCAACTCCGGGCTGGCCGGCGGCGCGCTCACGGGCGGAGGCGGAGCACGCGGGCGGGCACGCCGACCGCGATGGCGAAGTCCGGCACATCCTGAGTCACCACGGCGCCCGCGCCGATTTGCGCCCCTGCGCCGATGCGCACGCCGGGCAGGAGGATGCAACCCGCGCCGAGGTCCGCGCCATCGCCCACGCTCACCGGCGCAAACTGCACCGGCGCGTGCAAAATTGGGCGGCTGACATCCCCCAGCTCGTGCTGCGACGTGAGTATCTTCACGCCCGGCCCGACGCCGACATTCCGGCCCAGCACGATGCCCCCGGCCGAATGCAGGAAACATTGCTGCCCGATCCAGCAGCCGTCGCCGATGACGAACCGATTCTTGTAGTAGCCCTTGAGAATGGCCTGGTGGCCGACGTACACGTCGTCACCGAGCTCAATGTTTTCCGGGTGGAAAACGAGCACGCCCGGCTCGAAGACGACGTTTTGACCGAGCCGCGCAAACTGTTCCGTTGTGAACGCACCGGTGCCGTGGGAGCGGGGTTTCATCGGCCCAGTTTACCCATCACTTCCCGCAACGTGGCGGCGACCGTGGTCACGTCCGCCTCCGTCATCCGCGGGTGCAACGGCAGCGCGAGCGACTGGCGGTAGGCACGGAGCGAGTTGGGGCAGTGCTCGCGGCCGGCATAGGCGGGCTGGGCGCTGATGGCGTGGGTGCCGAGGGTGGCCTCGACGCCGCCCGCCCGGAGCGCCTCGCGCACAGCATCGCGATCACAGGTGTCGGCCAGGGTGACGACAAACGCCTGCCAGTTCGTGACCACGCCGGGCGGCTCGACCGGCAGTTGCACGCCGGGGCAGCCGGCCAGTTGCGCGAGCAGGAGCGCCGCGAGTTCGCGGCGGCGGGCGACGAGCGCGGGTAGCCGGGTCATCTGCACGCTGCCGATGGCGGCCTGGAATTCGGTGAGCCGCAGATTCAAGCCGGCGCAGTTGAAGCGGCCGTATTTGCCCTCGGCGACGAGGCCGTGATTGCGCAAGGCGCGGAGCCGCACGGCCAGCGCCTCATCGTGCGTGGTCAACATGCCGCCTTCGCCGGTGGTGAGGATTTTTCGCGGATGAAAGCTGAAGCAGCCGACGCGGCCCAGCCCGCCGCAGGGCCGGCCCTGCGAGGTGGCGCCCAAGGCGCACGCGGCGTCTTCGATGACCGGAATTCCGCGCTGATCCGCCAGTTCCAGAATGGGCGCGAGATCGGCGGGCAGGCCGAAAAGATGCACGGCCATGATGGCTTTCGTCCGCGGCGTGATGAGGCCGGCGAGGGTGGCGGGCGCGAGATTGTAAGTGTGCGGATCAATGTCCGCGAGGACGGTGCGCGCACCGGTGACTTCCACCACGTTCGCACAACCCGGCCAGGTGAAGTCGGGGACGATGACTTCGTCGCCGGGGCCGATGCCGAGGGCGAGGATCGCCAGATGCAGCGCGGCGGTGCCGCTGCTGACGGCGATCGCGTGCGGGGTCCCGACGACGGCCGCGACGCGCTCCTCGAAATCACGGACGCGCGCGCCTTGCACCAACTGGCCGCTGGCGAGGACGTCCGCGACGGCCTGAAGCTCCTCCGGCCCGAGGACGGGATCGGCGAGGCGGATCATGACTGGTGCCGGTACGCGTGGATGGTGCGGAGGAGGCCTTCTTCCAAATCCACCTTGGGTTCGTAGCCGAGTAGCTTGCGGGCCTTGTCCAGATTCGGGATGCGCAGCTCGACATCCACGCCGGGCCGCGGCACGAAGCGCAAACGGGAGGATGACGAGGCCAGCCGGATGACGTGCCGCGCCAGATCGTAGATGGTGCAGACACTGCGGGCATTGCCGATGTTGAAGGACTGGCCGACGGCCTGCGGGGTTTCCAGGCAGAGCAACACCGCGTCGATGATGTCGTCGATGTAACACCACGCGCGAATCTGACTGCCGTCGCCGTGGATTTCGATGTCTTCGCCCCGCAGCGCACGGACGATGAACCGGTGGATGGCGCCTTCACCCACCTGGCCGGGGCCGTAGATGTTGAACGGGCGGATGGCCAGCGAGGGGAGCTGGAACTGCTTGTAGTAGGTGTGCGCCAGATGCTCGGTCGCCAGTTTGCTGACCGCGTAAGTCCAGCGCGCCTCGCCCACCGCGCCGAGCGTGGTCACGTCGCCCTCGCGCACATTGTAGGCGTAACTGCCGAACACCTCGCTCGTGGAGAAATCCACGAACCGCTCGGTGATGCCCGTGGCGACGGCGGCTTCGAGCGCGTTGTAGGTGCCGATCAACGTCACCTTCATGCAGGTGACAGGCATGCTGATGACGGTGTCCACGCCCGCGATGGCCGCGAGATGGACGACCATCTGACACCCGGCCATCGCCGCGCGCACGGCGGCGGCATCCATCACGTCGCCCTGAATCAGGCGCAGATTGGGGTGGGTGCCGGCGGGTGAATCCTTGAGCGAGTTGCGGTGCAGGGTGTCGAGCACCACGACTTCGTTGTGGGCGACGAGGCGGTTGGCGAGCTGGGTGCCGATGAAGCCGGCGCCGCCGGTGAGCAGGATGCGTTTGTTGGCGATCATGAGGGGGGGGACGGGAGCGGTTGGTCGTCCGGCCAATCCAAACATTGCAGGACGGCGGGGGAGATTTCCTGATACCGCCATTGGCTGGCGGGGCACCGCCAGATCCCGGCAGCGTCGGCGCTTTGGAGCCGGTATCCGTGCCGGCCCATCCAGCCGTCGCGGCGCGCGGGGACGCCGAGCATGAGCGCGTAGGCGGGCACGTCGCGCGTGACGACGGCGCCTGCGCCGATGAAGGCGTGGCGACCGATGGTCGTGCCGCAGACGATGGTGGCGTTCGCGCCGAGGGTGACGCCGAGCTGGACGCGGGTGGGGCGGAATTCGGTGCGCCGGTTGATGCCGGCACGCGGGTTGATCACGTTGGTGAAGACGCAACTGGGACCGCAGAATACGTCATCGTCCAATTCAACGCCTTGATAGAGCGAGACGTTGTTCTGGACCTTCACGCGGTGGCCGACGCGCACGCCGGGACCGACGTAAACGTTCTGCCCGAGCACACAATCGCGCCCGAGTCGGGCACCGGCGCAGACGTGGGTGAAGTGCCAGATTTTCGTGCCGGCACCCAGCTCGCAGGGTTGGTCCACGATGGCGGAGGGATGGATCAGGACATCGGCAGTGCTCACGGGTTTTCCAGGGGAAGGCACACCGGGTGGCCGTTGGTGACGAGCGAGTGTTGGGCGGCTTGCAGCACCTTGAGCACGCGGAGCGCGGAGACTCCGTCGGTCAGTGGCTGCACCCGGGTGGCGATGCTGGTGAGAAAGGCTTCGCATTCGCGGCGAAGTGGTTCGTCAGGCGCAAAGGCGACTTCCGAACCCACGCCGCGCACCGGCACGGAGTCCCCGCCCTGCCACTCCACGCGCTGGTCGTAGAGCACGAGTTTCTTGGCCACATCGTCGAAGCTGACCATTTTGCGCGAACCAATGACTACAAGGCGTTGCTCCTTGAACGGGTGGAGCCAGGAAACATGGATGTGGGCGCGCACGCCGCTGTCGAAGAGCAGGTTGGTGACGGTGGCGTCGGCGATGTTGGGTCGGATGTAAGCACCGCCGTTGGCCGCGACTTGAAACGGCATCGCGCCAACGAGCCGGAGGATTACGGCGATGTCGTGGGGTGCGAAGCTCCACAGAATGTTCTCTTCGCGCCGGACTTTGCCGAGGCTGAGGCGGTGGGAATAAAGGTATTGGAGCTGGCCCAGTTCACCGGCGGCGATGAGCTGGACGAGGCTGATGATCGCGGGATGGTATTCCAGGACGTGGCCGACCATCAGGATGCGGCGGTGTGCTTCGGCCAGTTGCACCAGGCGTGCGCCGTGGTCAGGGCGTAGGGCCAGCGGCTTTTCCACGAACACATCCTTCCCGGCGAGCAACATTCGTTCCGCCAGTTCGAAGTGGGTCTCGGCAGGAGTAGCGATGACCACTGCGTCGGCCGCAGCCAAGACGGCGGGCGTCACCTCGGCGGCGCACGGCACCCCGGGGGCCACATTTCTCGCGGCCCGCTGCCCCCCCTCGGACGGGTCAACGATTTGGGCCAGTCCGCCCAGTTGGTGAAAAACGCGCGCCAAGTTTTGTCCCCAACCGCCACACCCTAGCAGAAGGATTCTCGGGGAAGGTGGGCCGGTATGCATTATGGGGCGACTGTGGCGTAGAAACGGTTCCACCGTCAACGGTTCCTTTGCCGAACCCGCCAACCCCATCCGGACCAGGCGCCGACGAGCAAGCAGCCTGCCGCCAGGCAGCGCAGGCCCCAGGTGAAGCTGGCCGGGGCATACTCAAAGACCAGCCGGTGCGTTCCCGCCGGGGCGACGACCCCGCGCAGCGCGTGGTTGGCGCGATGAATCGCCACGGGCTGGTCATTCAACGTGGCGCGCCAGCCGTCGTTCCATTGATCGGCCAGCACCACCAAGCCCGGGGTTTCCATGTCCGCGCGCAGTTCCACGCGGCTCGGCACTTCGGCGACGATCTCGGCGCGGCCCGCGCAGTTGGTGCCCAACTCGAGCGGGACTTCCACCAGGCCCACCTGCCGCGGATCGAAGTTCGGCGCGGCGATGAGTTTTAGCCGCGCGGGCGCGGATGGCTCCACGCGCACGGCCGCCGGCACATACGCCCGCGGCAGCGCCTTGCGATTCTCCACCACCTTGATCGCGCTGCCCGGTTCCGCCACCAGCGGCTTCAACCCCGGCACATCGTCGCCCCAGCAAATCAGGTAGCGGACGTTGAAAAGATTGAGCGCCGGGTCCAGTTCCACCCGCCCGTCGCCGGTCAGCTTGCCGTTGGGAACCAGGTCTTGGGTGGTTGGGAAGGGCGTTTGCCCGACTTGCGAGTTACGCACCAAATCAAGCAGTTCGACCACGCGCCGCGGATCGACGCCATCATAGCCGCGCACCTCGCGGAGTCCCTGGCTGGCCAGCAGATTGGCCGGCAGACAATTCAGCGGAATGACCCGTCCGGGCGGGAGCCGTTTCAGCGTCTCCAACACCGGGCTGGGGGGATAGAAATCGGCCGGGCGGTTTTGCGGATTGAAATCCCAGCCAAAGCACAGCAGTTCCGCCAACCAGACGCCGACCAGCGCCGGCGCCCAACGCTGCGGCGTCAACCGTCCGCATCGCAATGTCCACCAAGCCCAGAAAGTGAGCACCGACAGGGCTGTGCCGCGCACGTAGGCCCACATCAGCGAACTCTCGATGCGCGCCAGTTTGGCGGCATCCATCGGCCCGTAAGGATCTCTTACGGGGCGGCCCTGTTCGATCTGCTGCCGGAGTGGGGTGATGATCTCCGCCGACGTGGACAAACCATTGACCACACACAACAGCGCCAAGCCCGCGCTCGCGCACAGCAGCACCACGAATCCCCGGTGCCAGCGCCATTCCCCCGCCCGCCCCGCCTCCAATCCAAGGGCTACCAGTACCGCCACGCCGAAGGTCGCCACGCACACCAGCCGGACGTGCGACAACATCTGCAGCACGGGCAGTTGCAGCAGCGTGGTGAAGCCCGGCAGGTTCAAGTCCCAGCTCCAGCCCAGCACCACTAGGCCCGCGCACAGCGCGGCCAGCGACCTCCGTCGTTGGTTGCACCACGCCAGCGGGGCCAGCACGAGGCACCCCACCAGCCCGGCATATCCCGCCACCGGCCCGTCCTCCATGTTGCCGGCACCACTTGAAATGAACCACGAACCGTTCTGCGTGTGGCCGAAAAAATCTGGAATCAGAAATTGCGGCAGCGCCTGCCAGCCCACCGGGAGGCGCTCGACCGGGCCGTCCGCCCGCGCGCCCAACCGCGCGCCCGTCTGCAGATACTCGAACAGCGGCAGCAGATAGGGCGACGCCAGCAGCAGCCCCGCCAGCCAGCCCACCGTCGCCGCCCCGAGCGGCAGCGCATGGCCGCGGCCCGGACGCCAGCCACACGCGTCACCGCAGCACCACAGCGCGTACACGCCCGAGGTCAGCATCAGTTGCGCGGCCACATCCACATGGCCCGTGAGGATCGTCACCGCCGTCACCCCGGCCAGGGCCGGCACGCCCCATCCCAGCGGCCGCCGCACCGCCGCGTCCGTCGCCAGCAACAACCACGGCAGCCACGACGCCACCCACGACACCGGAAATCCCTGCCAGACCACGAAATATCCCGTCCACGGCAAACACCACGCCACCGCCGTCGCCGGCCAGTAACTCACTCGCGCCACCCGTCGCAGAAATACGTACGCCCCCAGCCCAAGGACCAGCGATTTGATCACCTGTATCCAAGCCAGCGCGGCCGGACCCGGGGCCGCGTAGTAAATCAGATTGTAAGGCGAATACTTGCCGAATTGGGCAAACGGCGTGCCGCCAAACATTCCCGGATGCCACATCGGCAGCCGCCCCGCCCGAAACTCCTCCGCCGCGAACTGCCGGAACGGCTGGTAGCTGGCCACCAGATCGAACAAGGTGAAGTCGTGGCGGCTAGTTGGTTCAGCGATCGGGTAATTCCGTGGCCCACTGAATAAATCCACGGGCAGCAACACCTTGGAACCCACCAGCGACGGCCAGAAAACCAGCAGTTGCGTCAGGAGCAATCCCGCCAGCAGGACGGCGCGACGCAACCGGGGACTGGCTTCGACGGCGCTGAGCGACAGGCCCGCCGGGGGGGGAGGTAGGTTCACGGCTGAGATTAGTTTCGTAGCCCGTCGATCCAGGCCACAAACGGCCCAACGACGTCGTGCTCCGGGCGGAGACGGCGCAGTCGCAGGGCGGCAGCCGTTGAAATCGATAGAAACTGCCGCCCCGCACCGTGTCAAGTTATCCGCCAAACTTGGCGCGTCTGACGGCGTCCCCGGAGCCGAAATGGCGGACTGGATTAGCCGCGCGCCGCCCGCAATTCATCCCGGCGACCGCAGGGGCGAGGAGGCAAGACCTGCGCAAAACCCGCGAATACCAAGGCCTGAAATGGATTGTGGGAGCGCTGAAAAACCTCCGCTGCCCAGTGCCGCCACCATTTGCCACCACGCCTTCCCGTTTCGTGACAGTCGTGTTCTTTCGAGCTTCCCAGTTTCGAATCAGCGCCCGGTGCGAAAGTGCGCGCCCGCCGGCTCTGGACCCCTCCACGGATTGCGTCGGTGCCCCGCCTGTCTGGACCGCAGCAGCGCGGTGTCCCGCACCGCAGCCCCGGCAAAAAAGTGTTTGCTGCGGCCGCGGATGCGGTACCGTCCCCGCCCTATGCACGGGCAATTCACCAGTGAACCTCCAGTCGCGCCGGCCGCCGAAGGCGGCGGGTCGGGTGCGGCGGCGCGACCGTTCGCGGGCCGCGAATTGCCGTCCTGAAGCCGCATGAAAATCAGCGTTTCCTTCAACGGGGCCGCCTCGGTGGTGATGTTGGACAAACCCGAGTGCGTCGTCGGCCGCCGCAATCCCTACAAGCAGCCGGACCTGGACCTCAGCCCCGACGACAAGGTCTCGCGCCGGCACGCGCGCTTGTGGGTGGAAGCTGGCGCGCTCTGGGTGGAAGACCTGGGCAGCCGGCACGGCACGCTGGTCAACGGGATCAAGCTCAACTACGCGATGCAATTCAAGCCGGACGATTTCATCCAGGTCGGCGAGACGTTGTTGCAGGTGGTGGCGTAGCGGCGGGGAGGAAGCTCCAAGTTCAAAGCTCAAAGCTCAAGGGAAGCGCCAAGGCCCAAGCCGTAACTATTCAGTCGAGCCATTTCTCTTGGGCCACAGAGACTCGATGAACAGGGGGCGGCGGAGCCGCAACTTAAGGAGCGCGGCTGTGTCCGCCGAGGACCAGCCGCAGCAGCCCGGAAACGTCGTGGGCGCCCATAGAAATCAGACGCTTCCCGTGCGGTCAACCTGCTGCGGCTGGTGCTCCGCGCACACAGCCGCGCTCCGGGAGAAATCCTCGCGACACGCGAGGATTTTGCAGACTTGTAGTTCAGCGCGGCGGAGCCGCAACCCAAGCGGAGCGCGGCCGTCCCGGCCGCAGCGGCAACACCGTAGCCGGCGCGTTGAAAATTTCTGGCGTTGTCGCAGGGGCGGAGCTGCTGCGAGCGGCAGCGCCGCAACCCAAGGAGCGCGACCGGTCCCCGGTCGCAGCGCGGGAAGCGGGAGCCGAGCGCGGAATTTTCGGACCGCTTTCAAGCGCCGCCGTCTTCGGGGGGACACAGCCGAGTTTGGCAGCGGAATTTTGGGCAGGGGAATGGGAAGGTGACGGACTGGGGACGGGGTGAGCGTGGCAGGAAAAATCCTCGCGGCGCGCATGGATTTTGCAGAGCTGTAGTAAAGGGCGGCAGCGCACCAACCCAAGGAGCGCGGCGTTTACGCCGCTTCACTGTTCGAACGTCGTCGCGGGTCCGAACATGCCAGCACCTTTCACGCTCAAGCGGCATAAATGCCGCGCGCCGAATTCCTCGCGGCGCGCGAGGCTTTTGCAGGTTTGCAGTACAGGGCGGCGGAGCCGCAGCCGCAGAGGAGCGCGACCGGTCCCCGGTGTTGCCGCTGCGGCGCTTGGGTTCTCCTCACGTCGGCAGTTTTTCATCCCGCCCCCGCCGGTCGCGTTTCGGCCCCGCGTCCAAGACTGCTCCGGCGTACGGGTTGAACCGGCTGGTTCCTTGGCACTTCCCTTGAGCTTTGAGCTTTATTCTTTGAGCTTCCGCCCCTCCCCTCACGGCCATCACCGCACTGCACGGGATCGGGGCGGCGCCGGGGCTTTCCCCTTGTTTCGCCGGGTTCTTCTGGTACCAACCCCGCGTGACTGATGTGAAGCAATTGCGGCTGGGAATTCTCGGTTCGGGCAAGGGGTCCAACATGGTGGCCATTGCGGACGCGGTGGCGGCGGGGACGGTTCCGGCGGTGATCGCGGTGGTGTTGAGCGACGTGGCGGAGGCGGGAATTCTCGAACGCGCGCGCGAGCGGGGCATCCGCGCGGAGTTCATCGCACCGGGGAAATTCCGCACGAAACTGGATGAGGCGGCGGAGATGGCGTACATCGCGGCGTTGCAGGCGGCGCAGGTCGAAGTGGTGGTGCTGGCGGGGTTCATGCGGATTTTGAAGGGGGAGTTTCTCCGCGCGTTTGCGAACCGCGTGATCAACATTCATCCCTCGTTGCTGCCGTCGTTTCCCGGCTTGGAGGCGTGGCGGCAGGCGCTGGATTACGGCGTGAAGGTGACGGGCTGCACGGTGCATTTTGTCGATCAGGGAATCGACACCGGGCCGATCATCGTGCAGCAGACGGTGCCGGTGCTGGATGACGACACGCCGGTGAGTCTGCACGAGCGGATTCAACAGGCCGAGCGGGTGGCGTATCCGGCCGCGATCGCCGCGCTGGCACGGGGCGCGGTGACGGTGCGGGGCCGACGGACGACTCTGGGGCAGGGGAGGTAGTTGCGCCTTCGGGGATCATGGCGGACGCAGGTTACATCCACACCTTTGATCCGGCGGAGCAGGACCGGCTGGTGGCACAGGCGGAATTTCTGGAGCCGTATTTTTTCCCGACGATTGATTTCTCCGCGTGTCGCGACGTGCTGGAGGTGGGCTGCGGCGTGGGCGCGGAGATGGAGATTTTGTTGCGGCGCTTTCCGGCGCTGCGTGTGACGGGGGTGGATTTTTCCGCGGCGCAACTCGAACGGGCGCGCGGGTATTTGCACGCGCGGCTGGCGGCGGGGCGTGCGCGCTTGCAGCAAGGGAGCGCGTATGAACTGCCCTTTGCCGACGGGGCCTTCGACGGCGTGTGCATCATCTGGGTGCTCGAACATCTGGCCGAGCCGCAACGGGCGCTGGCGGACGCGGCGCGGGTGTTGCGTCCGGGCGGCGTGCTGAGCTGCACCGAGGTTTGCAACGCGAGCTGGCACGTCGAGCCGCCGTGCGCGGCGATGGCGGAGTATTGGGCCGCGTTCAACGCCTTGCAGCGCGAGCTGGGCGGCGATCCCGAGGTCGGCACCAAGCTCGGCGCATTGGCGACGGCGGCGGGTTTGGTGGAGGTGCAGTCATGGCCCGTGCCGGTGCGGTTGGACGGGCGGATGCGCGACCCGGCGACGCGGCGGAAGTTTCTCGGCTACTGGGAGACGCTTTGGCTCACCGGCGCGGGGCAGTTGCGTGAACGCGGTTGGGTGACGGCGGAGCTGGTGGCGGCATTGCGCCGCGAGTTTGCAGGCCTGACGGAAAATCCCGCAGCGGTCTTTCACTACGCGGCGTGGCAGATGCGGGCATTTTCCCGCGCCGATGGTTTCCCCTGGTGAGTGCGTGGCCGCCCGGTTCCTGTCCCGGAGGGACGCCGGAGGAGATTAGCCGGGGGCAAGTCCGCGTCAGCGGACGCCGCCCCCGGAAACTGTGCCGAATGGCTCCGTGCCCCAGCGGGGCATCGAAGAAATGGCCCGGGTTGCTGGGCGCTCACTGGTGGTCTGAGCGTCCCGAGGCGACGGGTGGTGGTGGCGATGCTTCGGGAGGGGCGATGCCAAAAACTTCTCCGATGCCCCGCTGGGGCATGGCTCGTTTTGCGGCGCTACCGGGGGTCGCGCCCGCTGCCGCGGGCTTGCCCCCGGCTAATTTCCTGCGGCGTCCCTCCGGGACGAAGAGCCGTGCGTTGGCGACAATTCTCTCGTGGTCGGATGGCGGCCACGGCAGCGGCAATATCCTTGCGCGCCGCGAGGAATTTTCCCGGAGCGCGGCTGTGTGCGCGGAGCACCAGCCGCAGCAGCTTGGCCGCAGGGGAGGCTTGGGATTTCAACGGGTGCCACCGACGATTCGGGGCCGCTGCGGCTGGTCCTCGGCGGACACAGCCGCGCTCCGTGGGTTGCGGCTTCGCCGCTCTGCGGCCGTCGCGGCTCGGTGTTTCGTAGGAGCCGGTTTGAACGCCCTGTTTGGAGTTCCGCGTTTACGCGGTTCTGGCGTTGCGCGACCAGCGGGCCGCGTAAACGCGGAACTCCAAACCCAGTCGCTCGCGGCTCAAGGGGCTATTCAAACACGCGCGACAGATCGGCACCACAGCAGCGACGCCTCAGCATTTCACCCAGTCGAAGAAGCCGAGTTTTTTCAGGTCTTTGCGCAGCGTCGCGATTTGATCGGCGGTGAGGTTTCCGTTCGGCAGGCGCGCGGGGCCGGCATCGACGCCGAGCATGGTCATCGTGGCTTTGGCGGCGGCCATGTAGCCGTAGCCGGCGAGGAGCTGGATGAGCTGCACGGAGCGGAATTGTTCCATGCGGGCCGTGACAAAATCGCCGGCGGCGGCGGCTTTCAGCAGCCGGTTGTAAATCGGCGCGGCGAAGTTGTAGCTGCTGCCGACGGCCCCGGTGCAGCCGAGCGAGACGGCGGCCAGGAGGACTTCGTCGAGGCCCCAGAGGATGTCGAATTTGCCGCGGTTGGCGTGGCGGCAGAGCTGGTAGGACATGAGGTCGGCGTTGGTGAATTTGAGGCCGACGAGCGTGGGGATGCGTTCCGCGGCCTGCGCGAGGAAGTCGGGCATCGCGAACTGCACGCCGGTGAAAGTCGGGATGTCGTAGAAATAAAACGGCGTGCGCGGCGCGGCGGCGGCGATGGCAGCGCAGCAGTCGATGAGCAGGCCGAGCGTGCGGGGTTTGAAATAGCTTGGCGCGAGCGTGGCGATGGCGGCGGCGCCGAGCTGGCCGGCCTGCGCGGCGAGGGCGGTCGAGTCGGCGACGCAATTCGAGCCGACGTGGACGACGACCTTGAGCGGCGTGCCGGCGGTGACTTCCATCCAGCGCTGGGTGAGCTGGCGGCGCTCGTCGAAGGTGAGGGAGCTGCTCTCGCCGGTGGTGCCGCCGATGAAGGCGGTGTTCACGCCGGTGCGCTGGAGGTGTGCGGCCTGGCTGGCGACGATGGCGAGATTGAGCGAACCGTCGGCGTTGAACGGCGTGTGGGTGGCGGCGACGAGGCCGGTGAGTTGGAATTTCATGCGCGGATTGGTTTGTTGTCGCGCGGATAAAAGCGGAGCGGGCGGGAGGGTGCAATCTTCAAGCATGCGGAGGCGGGAGTGGGGAGCTGGGATATTTCACACCCATGTTGTAGCGCAGGCTTCCAAGCCTGCTGTATCGCGGGTTTCCAAACCCGCAACGCGTTCGGCGAGACCGACACGCTGCCGACTTGGAAGTCGGCGACACAGCAGGTTTGGAAACCTGCGCTACAAGGGAGCGCACGGCGCGTGGCGCATCTCAGTTTCTTGCAACGGACGATGCGTGTTGGCGCAGTCCTGAAGGAATGACCGGGTGCGGCGGCGCCGGTCCTGTGGGGCAGGCATCCCTGCCTGCCGGTTCGGGCGGCATCTTGCCGCCCGTTTCTAACGGCGGACGTGCGGCGCGGCGGAACCGGGAACCCGGGGCAGGGATGCCCCGTGAACCGGCAGGCAGGGATGCCTGCCCCACATCCGCCGCGCTCCGGTGCGGCGCTCCGCTTGCGTTTCACAGGGATTTGTTTTCCCATCGCGCGCGTCTCTGGTAAGAACCGCGCATTCAATCTGTCTCCATGACGCCCGCCACCGCCAAGCCGCCCCGAGTGATCGTGGACGGCAAGTTCCTCCGGCTGGGCGAGGGAAAATTCACGGTCAAGGGCGTCACCTACGGGCCGTTTGCACCGGGGCCGGGCGGTCATCAGTTTCCCGTGCCGGAGCAGGTGCTGATGGATTTCGGGTTGATCCGCGAGCTGGGGGCGAACGTGCTGCGGTTGTATCATGTGCCGCCGCTGTGGTTTTTGGACCTGGCGCTGGAGCATGGGCTGCGGCTGTTGATCGATGTGCCGTGGAACAAAATGCACTGCTTCCTCGACAGCGAGGAGCGGCGCGACAAGGCGCGGCGGGCGGTGCGCGAGGCGGCGTCGGCGTGCGCGGGGCACGCGGCGGTGTTCGCGTTGAGCGTGGTGAATGAGATTCCGCCGGATGTGGTGCGCTGGTATGGGCCGGATCGCGTGGGGGAATTCATCGACGAACTGGTGGACGACGTGAAGGCAATCGCGCCGGATTGTCTCTGCACGTTCGCGAATTTTCCGCCGACGGAATATCTGCGGGCGCGCAGCATCGACTTCGTTTGCTTCAATGTTTACCTGCATCACCAGAAGCCGTTCGAGAGCTATCTGGCGCGGTTGCAGATGCTGGCGGACACGAAGCCGCTGCTGCTGGGCGAATACGGCATCGACACGTTGCGCGAGGGCGAGCAGTTCAAGGCGGAGTCGCTGGGGTGGCAGATTGAGACGACGTTTTGCGCGGGGCTGGCGGGGACGATTGTTTTCAGTTTCACCGACGACTGGTTTCAAGATGGGCGGCAGATTGACAACTGGCAGTTCGGGCTGACGACGCGCGAGCGCGAGCGGCGGCCGTCGTTTCAGGCGGTGAAGGAAAAGTTCGCCATCGCGCCGCATTTTCCGCTGCCGCGCACGCCGATGGTTTCGGTGGTGGTGGCTTGCTACAACGGCGCACGCACGCTGCACGCGTGCTTGCATTCGCTCGAGCGGCTGAACTATCCGAGCTACGAGGTGATCCTCATCGATGACGGCTCGACGGACACCACGCCGCAGATCACGGCGCAGTTCAAGTCGGTGCGCTGCGTGCGGCAGGAGAACATGGGTTTGTCGGTCGCGCGCAACACGGGCATCGCGGCGGCGCGCGGGGAGATCGTGGCGTTCACGGACGCGGACTGCCGGGCGGACGAGGACTGGCTCTTTTATCTGATCGGCGATTTGCTCAACAGCCGGTTCGCGGCGATTGGCGGGCACAATTTCCTGCCGCCCGAGGATTCGGCGATCGCGGCGGCGGTGATGAGTTCGCCGGGCGGACCGGCGCATGTGATGCTGACGGACCGGTTGGCGGAGCACATTCCCGGCTGCAACATGGCGTTTTACAAATGGGCGCTGGAGGAGATCGGCGGGTTCGATCCGATTTTCCGGCAGGCGGGCGACGACGTGGATGTGTGCTGGCGGCTGCAACAAAACGGGCATCGCATCGGGTTTAGCCCGGCGGGGTTTGTGTGGCATTACCGGCGCTCGACGGTGGCGGATTATCTGAGCCAGCAGCGCGGCTACGGCGCGGCGGAGGCGTTGCTGGTGCGGAAGCATCCGGAGAATTTCAGCGCGCTGGGCGGGAGCATCTGGCACGGGCGCATCTACGGCTCGGCGAACATCAGCCTCGGGTTTCGCGCGCCGATCATTTACCACGGGATTTTTGGGAGCGGCTTTTTCCAGTCTATTTACCGGCCGTCGCACTCGATGCTCTTTCTGCTGACGAGCCTCGAATATCAAATCCTGGTGACGGTGCCGCTGATGATCATCGGATTTTCATTTCGATCATTGTGGCCGTTGGGCGTGGCGAATCTGCTGCTGTCGCTAGGGGTGTGCGTGGCGGCGGCGATGCACGCGGAATTTCCGCGGGGCAAGGAGCGGCGGTGGTCGCGGGCGCTGGTGGCGCTGTTGTTTCACTGGCAGCCGATTGTCCGCGGCTGGGCGCGGTATCGGGAGCGGCTGTCGCTGGGGCACGCGCCGCCGGCGTTGAGTCCGCAACTGGATGCGTTGTCGCTGGACGTCAACGCCGAGGATCCGGAGGAGATCGAGTATTGGGCCGAGGCGGGCAATCCGCACAGCCGCGTGGATTTCCTGAACGCGGTGATCCGGCAGCTCGCGCAGCAAGGCTGGCTGAGCCGCACGGATGCGGGGTGGAACAATTACGACGTCGAGATTTTTACCAACCGCTGGACGCGGATGCAGCTCGTGACGGTGCTGGAGCAGCACAAGAAGGGGGCGCGGCTGATCCGGTGCCGGCTGCGGCCGGCGGGAAGTTTGCTGGCGGCGTGCAGCGTGGGCGCGCTGGCGGCGGTGGCGCTGATCTTCCTCGGGCTGATGCAACACAGCGTGGGGTATTGGATTTTTTTCATCCTGATGATGGTGTGTCTGCTGCTGTTTTTGCAGCAGGAGCAACGGAAGATGCAGCACCTGCTGGCGGCGTTTCTGGATCAGATCGCGCGGGAGTTGCGGTTGATGAAATTGCCGCCGGCGAAGGCCAAGGGGAAGCCGGCGGCGGGTGCGGACGGCGGTGACGCGAAGCCGCCGCCGGCGGGGATCATGCCGAGCGGGGTGTGAGGCTCGGGAGGAGCGCGGCGTTTACGCCGCTTCAGCGGGTTGCGTCGTTGCGTGTGCGAACACGAGGCGCGCGTTCGGACGGTGAAGCGGCGTGAACGCCGCGCGCCAGAGCGTCGCGGGTGTTCGGTGTCGGGCGGTGGGATTTTCAAAATATGCAGCAATATCAGCAGCTCCTTCGGTTGGTGCTCGAGCAGGGCAAGGTCAAGCCCGACCGCACGGGCACGGGCACGTACTCGGTGTTTGGCGCGCAGACGCGGTTTCCGCTGGCGGAGGGGTTTCCGGTGCTCACGACCAAAAAGCTGCATCTCAAGTCGATCATCTACGAGTTGCTGTGGTTTCTCCGCGGCGAGACGAATGTGCGGTGGTTGCAGGAGCGCGGCGTGACGATCTGGAACGAGTGGGCGGACAAGGACGGCAATCTCGGCCGCGTGTATGGCGCGCAGTGGTGCGACTGGCGCACTGCGGACGGCCGCTCGATCCACCAGATCGACCGCGTGATCGAGCAGATCAAAAAGAACCCGGACAGCCGGCGCTTGATCGTGAGCGCGTGGAATGTGGGCGAGGTGGAGCAGATGGCGCTGCCGCCGTGTCACACGCTGTTTCAGTTTTTCGTGCAGGACGGGGCGTTGAGCTGCCAGCTTTACCAGCGGAGCGCGGATTTGTTCCTGGGCGTGCCGTTCAACATCGCGAGCTACGCGCTGCTGACGCGCATGGTCGCGCAGGTGTGCGGATTGCAGGCGGGGGATTTCGTCCACACGTTCGGCGATTTGCATCTCTACGCGAATCATCTCGAACAGGCGAAGCTCCAGCTCACGCGCGCGCCGCGGGCGTTGCCGGTGCTGAAGATCAACCCGGCGGTCACGGACATTCACGCGTTCCAGTTCGAGGATTTCACCCTGGAGAACTACGACCCGTGGCCGGCGATCAAGGCGCCGATTGCGGTGTAGCCGGAATGAAGATTTGAACCACGGATGAACACGGATGAACACGGATGGGGGCGGGGGAGCGCGGGGTTTTGCCAGGCCCGGTGTTCTGTGCTGCATGTAATGGGATGCACTGCCCTCGCCCTTGCTCGATCCGTGTGCATCCATGTGCATCCGTGGTTTTTCAATTCCGGATTTGGAGAGCCGATTTGGAAGCGGGCTGCGGCGGTGATGCAGGGGCCGCTGTTCGGGTTGTTCGTGGTTGGGTTGCTGATTCTCGGTGCGGGCTGTCGCTCGGTGCGGCCGGGGACGCCGCTGGCGCGGGCGGGGGATGAGATTGTCGTGGCGGGGCAGTTGTTTCACACGGGCACGTCGGTGGTGACGTGGCTCGATGCGGGCGGGTATGACGCGTATCGGGTGGAGCGGCGGTTCAGCGTGGAAGGCGAGGCGTCGTGGGAGGCGTCGAAGGCGGCGGTGAAGGGGCTGGCGTCGCCGAATCGGTACAATTCTCGGGGCGGTGCCTTGGAGCCGGAGCGGGCGGCGGGGTTGCGGGGCGGGGGCTGGGAGCTGGAGACGTTGCGCGAGGTGGTGGATCAGTTCGTGGTGCATTTCGATGCGTGCGGGACGAGCCGGCAGTGTTTCAAGGTGCTGCATGATGTGCGCGGGTTGAGCGTGCATTTCCTGCTCGATCTGGACGGGACGATTTATCAGACGCTGGATGTGAAGGAGCGGGCGTGGCACGCGACGTCGTCGAACACGCGCTCGGTGGGGATCGAAATAGCGAACATCGGGGCGTATGCGCCGGGGAAGGATTCGATTTTGGACCAATGGTATCAGGCGGATGGCGAGGGTCGCACGCGGGTGACGGTGCCGGCGAAGCTGGGGGAGGATGGGTTTCGGACGGCGGGTTTTGTGGCGCGTCCGGCGCGGGCGGAGCGGGTGCGCGGGACGGTGCAGGGGCAGGAGTTGGTGCAATATGATTTCACGCCGGAGCAGTACGCGGCGCTGACGAAACTCACGGCGGCGTTGTGCCGGGTGTTTCCGAAGTTGAAGTGTGATTATCCGCGCGATGCGGCAGGGGAGTTGGTGACGCGGAAACTGCCGGACGAGGAACTGGCGCGGTTTCAGGGCGTGCTGGGGCATTTTCACATTCAGACGAACAAGGTGGATCCGGGGCCGGCGTTTGATTGGGAGAAGGTGGTGGGCGGGGCGAGGCGGTTGGGGAGGTGAGGCTTGGGGATTGGCGAAGGCGGGCGAGGCATCTGGATTCAGCGATCAAGTATTTTTGGAGTGGGGCGGCACGCCCCGATTGCCAATGACCTTCGCTCAGTTCACGCTGCTGGTCGGAAACTTGGAGGCGGCGGATGGCGGTGGTGGGCGGAAACATTTTTCAGGCATCGATTTATGTCGCGCAGACGAACGAGCAATGAATTTGGGGTGGCTGAGGCCATCGCAGGGTTGGTGGGAGTTGGTTTTCTTTGTGTGATGTTCGCACCGAAGCTCGCCGGAATGCTTCTGCTTGTGCTGATCGTCGGGCTGGCGGTGGCAGTGTTCATTTGGAAGCAGACCCAGAAATCCCCCTCGGTGCGCGTCGATTCTCCAGCAGCGCCGAGTTGCGATGCCACACAGCGACCGGAGCGTTCGCAGGGGAATATTTCCAGCTACGGCCAGCAGAAACCGGCCCCTCCCGCTGCTGGCGGATCGGGTTCGTCGGGATACAAGCCAGCGCGTGATGCAAGAGCTTCGGCCCCGAATTTGTCGAACGCCGAAAGGGTTCGCCAGGCCTTGCGCTCCCTCGACTGGTTTCAGTTCGAGAAGCTCGTCACGTTGTACTATCAGACCCAGGGCTATTCGGTGCAGCGGGTGGGTGGCGCGAAGCCGGATGGAGGCGTTGACCTGATTTTGGAGCACGTCGGCAAACAGTACGTGATTCAGTGCAAACATTGGAAGAAGTGGACGGTGGGGGTTAGGCAGATGCGCGAGTTTTTGGGGACCTTGACGGATAAGCGAATTCCGAACGGCATCTACATCACAACGCGTGGATACACCGACGAGGCGCGGGACTTTGCGAGCAAACATCACATCCAATTATTCGAGGAGTCGCAACTGGTGCAGTGCATTCTTGATCTGGCGGCGGCGCAGTTGAATGAAGTCAACCGGTTGCTGGCCGATCGGAGGAAATTTTGTCCGCGATGTGAAAACGAGATGGTGCTTCGGGTTGCGCGCAAAGGGACGAATGCGGGGGGCGAGTTTTGGGGTTGTTCGCGTTATCCGCGCTGCAAATACATTCTCAACGCTGACGAAAAGGAATGAAGCATTTCAAGGCGCTGGCGGCGATGTCGTTGAACCGGGTGATTGGCGCGGGGAACAAAATCCCGTGGCATTTGCCGGAGGATTTCAAGTGGTTCAAGGAGATGACGACGGGGCAGGTGATTGTGATGGGGCGGAAGACGTTTGAGTCGATTGGGCGGGCGCTGCCGAATCGGGAGACGGTGGTGTTGAGCCGGTCGGGGTTCGCGGCGGCGGGGGTGCGGGTGGTGGGGAGTTTGGCGGAGATCGATCTGGCGCGGGAGGCGCGGGAGGTGTTCATCGTGGGCGGGGCGCAGGTTTATGTGCAGGCGTTGCCGTTGTGTTCGGATTTGTTTTTGACGGTGGTGCAGCGGGAGGTGGCGGGGGATGCGTTTTTTCCGGCGTTTGAGGATCGGTTTGAGTTGGTGGGGGTGGTGCGGGAGACGCCGGAGTTCAGGATTTTGCATTATCGGAATCGGGCGCTGCGGTGAACGGGTGGGACCGTGGGGCAAGGGAATTTTGGGCAGGGGAATTTTTCGGAGGCAAATCCGTGGGGCGGCCGTGCGTCGGTCGCTATCCCGGGGGTTTCGCTTTGATTTGAGCGGGGCGGGGACTACAAACACGCAGCATGTCGCAAATGCTCAAGTCTTCCGGCGCAATCGGCGTCGCCACGCTGACCAGCCGGGTGCTGGGCATGGTGCGGGAGATTGTGTACGCGAATTTCATGGGGGATGGCGCGGTGGCGAGCGCGTTCAAGTTTGCGTTTTCGATTCCGAATTTGTTCCGGCGGCTGCTGGGCGAGGGGGCGCTGACGGCGGCGTTCATCCCGATTTTCAAGGAGAAGGAGCGGACGGCGGGCGAGGCGGAGATGTGGCGCGCGGGCAATGCGGTGATCTCGGGGTTGGTGGCGGCGGCGGCGGTGCTGGTGGCGGTGGTGTTGCTGGGGATCACGGTGGCGCTGGGGACAATGTCGCTGGGGGATGACACGCGGCTGATGCTGGAACTGCTGCGGGTGATGTTTCCCTACATGCCGCTGATCTGCCTGACGGCGATTTTCATGGGGATGCTGAATTCGCGCGGGCAGTTTTTTGTGCCGGCGCTGGGGGCGGCGCTGATGAATGTGGTGATGATCGGGGCGGTGTTTTTCGTGACGCCGTGGATGGGGGCGACGTTGAATGTGCAAATTTTCGGGCTGGCAATCGGGGCGTTGTTCGCGGGGACGGCGCAGGCGGCGTATCAGTTGCCGAATCTGCGGCGCGAGGGTTTCCGGTATCGCTGGGTGACGCCGTGGGGCGATCCGACGGTGCGGGAGGTGGCGCGGAAGATGGTGCCGGGGATGCTGGGGGTGGCGGCGTTTCAGTTGAACGTGCTGCTGACGAACGTGGTGGCATTCAATGTCGGCGGGAACATCGTGGCGTCGTTTGATTACGCGGTGCGGCTGATGGAGCTGCCGCAGGGGGTGTTCGGGATTTCGCTGGCGACGTATCTGCTGCCGACTTTGGCGGGGCTGGCGGCGGAGAAGAAGTATGCGGAGTTTCGCGGGACGCTGCGGCAGGGTCTGGGGTATCTGCTGTTCGTGAACACGTTGGCGTCGGTGTTGCTGGTGGTGCTGGCGGTGCCGGTGGTGCGGCTGTTGTTCGAGCGCGGGGCGTTCGGGGTGGACTCGACGCGGAACACGGCGGAGGCGCTGATGTTTCTCGCGCCGGGGCTGCTGGCGTTTTCGATGGTGAACATTCTGGCGCGGGCGTTTTACGCGCTGGGGGACACGCACACGCCGATGCGGATCAGCATTTTTTGTCTGGTGGCGAATCTGCTGCTGGCGTTCGCGCTGGTGCGTGATCTGCGGCAGGCGGGGCTGGGGCTGGCGAACACGATCAGTTCGTGCGTGAACGTAGGGCTGCTGGTGTATGCGCTGCGGCGGAAGCTGGGCGGCCTGGATTTTGGACCTTTGCGGCGGCAGGTGGGGGTGGTGCTGCTGGCGGGGATGGCAGCGGGGACCGTGGCGTGGTGGGGCGGCGGGGTGTGGGATCGGGGTGTGGGGCACGCAACTCTAGCGGCAAAGGTGGGGGCGGTATTTGCGCCGGCAGGCGTGGCGGCGTTCGTGTACTGGCTGGTAGCTACCGCGCTGCGCTTGCCCGCGGCGTGGGAGGCGGCGGGGTTGGCGTTGGGGCGGCTCAAGCGGCGGGGGCCGACGGAAAGATAGCCGTCCGGAACTCGGTCGCGAGTACGACTATGTAACGACGAGGTGGCGCACCAAGGGGCGCGTGTCAGCATTGGCACCTTGGTTCTGGAGTTTTAGATTCGAATGGCTGAACTTGGGTCACATAACGATGTTTTACTCGTCTCTTCAGCACTTGTTTTTCTTCGGTAAGACAGGCCTCCGAGGGTCTTTCCGGGGGGTTGGCAGCAAGCGCGGACGGGCACCGAAGATTAAAGCGTCAATTGGATGGGGTTCCGGAATGGTGCTCGGCAGAAAGTTTTCTCGGGTGCCCCATATTGAGGCTTGATTCGCCGGGGTATTAGCAGCTATGGAGAGGTCCGGGTGAAACTTGGGATTTTGCGTATCGTAGCTTCGTTGCGAAGTGAGCGGCACGAAGTGTAGGCGGGAGTTTCGTTTTTTGGCGCGCCGAGAGGGCGGTGGTTTCTTTTGATGAAGGTGAACCGTGAATTTATTGGAACTAGTGTAGTGTCTCCGAATTGACTATACATAACAGGTTTTGGCGATAAACTCACGGCATGGCTCGACCCATTCAAACCCTGTCCCTCACCCCCGAACAGCGATCCGAGCTGCGACGGCTCGTCAATCGGCCCACCGCCTCGCAGCGG
>CAMAUZ010000037.1 GCA_945861535.1 Akkermansia muciniphila
ACTTTTGAGGGTGCTATGTTTCGCCAACTGCTCGCGAATGGTCGTGGCATCGCGCGTGTCGGGCTCAATGACGCCGACGTTGGGCGGCGGCGGTGGCAGGGTGATGCCGAAAAGGCGCTTCAGCACCCAATTGCCGCGAAGCACCGGCGAAGTAATCGTGCCGTTGGCCGTCACCTTCAAAACCGCCGCCTGGGTCAGCACGCCGCCGCGCACGCTGTCGGCGGGCAGTGCGACTTTTTGAATCTCCTGCCCCACCACGTTGGGAATGTTGTAAGCTTCGGCGAGGCAGCGGTTGATCATAACGAAATCGGAGTTGATAAAGTTGCTGACGCTGAGATCTTTCTGCAAAATCTCGTTAAAAAACGCCTCGGTCTCGGCGACCATCGAAACCTTCAGAGACTCGTTGTATTCGGGATAAAGAGAGACGTCGGGCCTGGTGGCATCAATGTTGCGGATGTCGAGCCACTGGCCGAGGAAGTTGCGGGTGAAGCCCTGCGCTTTCGGGCTGGTCAGCATCCGCTCGGTCTGGGCGCGCAGCATGCCGGGCTGGGCCAGTTTCTTGGCAGCGGCCAGTAGCAGCAGTTCGTCATCGGGCGGTGCGCTCCACAGAAAGTAGGCCAACCGCGTTGCCAACGCATAATCGTCCAGCTTGCCCGGCTTTTCGTCGAAGAGCAAAAACTGCGGGGCCACCAAAACGCCGCGTAGCCCGACACGCATCGCGTCTTCAAAAGTGTGACCCGCGTCCAGCGCGTCGGTGGCTAGCTTCACGAAATTGTCGGCCTCGCCCGTTTCTAGCGGCCGCCGGAAGGCGCGCGTCGCGAATTGTTCGATCAGCGGTTTCACATCGGCCTTGGCGTCGCCGGGTACCAGTTCATAAACGCGGCGCGTGCCGTTGACATCGAGTTGCTTGTTTGCGGGAATCTCTTTCAGCGGTGTGTCGCCGAAAATCTTGGCCACGCTGGGTGGCGGCCAGCTTTTCAGAATCGGGCCTTCCACCTCGATCCACTGCACCACCACGCCGGGGCCTGTGTAGGTTTGCGGGGTTTTTTCGTAGACGGCCTTGCCGTCGGCCGGTCTTTCCAAATCGAGGGGCGTCGGAATAATAAATTCGCCCTCGTTCAACCGCGCCGTGATCTCCATTTCTTTGGGCTTGTCGGGCTGGACATCGAAAAATCCAAGCATGTTATAGGTATAGCGGCCCTTGGCGGCGGTCTGAAGGCCCAGCATCAGCGGCCGCTGCGTCTGGTAGCCATAGGCCGAGACGCGCAGGCGATACAAGCCGGCCTCGACGATGCTCAGAGTACCTGTTTTGCCAGCTATTCTGTTGGTGTTGGTGAAGCTGAACAGCACAACGCCGTCGTCGCGCTCCAAAATTTGGGCATGTGGGTCCTTGACTTGCTGCAGGCAGTAGTTGTTTTCCTTGTAGAGATACCGGTGCTTGATGGGGTCGGGCGCCGCGGTCAGTCGAATCGCCGCATCCAGCGCTAGGTCGGCGGCTTCGAGATATTTCTCCATGTGCAACTGCGAAAGCCGCATCCCGTCGGCCACAGTGTCGAAGCCATGCTGCGGCATGTCTGGGGGCAAGATTTCCTTGATGGGCGTGTCGATGCCGAGCAATTCCTGTAACGAGTTTTCGTATTGCACGCGGTTGAGCCGCCGCAAAATGGTGCGACCCTGCGTGGTCTGCTCTTTGAGGTTCTGCGAGTAAAGCGCCTTACTCAGCGTGTCAAGATGCGCGGTCAACTCTTTGGCGTCGGGGCGTGGTTCCTCAGGCGGCGGCATTTCACCGGAACGCATGCGGTCGAAGACGTGCGTCCACTTGTCGAAAGTCGCCTTGTCCTCGAATTTCGCGTCCAGCGTGTCCAACGCCAGCCCGCCCTTTTGGGTTTCCGTGTCGTGACACGAATAGCAATGCGCGCTGATGAAGCCGCGCAAATCGTTCTGGTCAGGGGAGCGATTCGCCTCTTTGGACTTCAGCGCTATCGCTTTGCCATCCGTTTTCGGGGCTTCGGCTGCCAGTATCCCCAGCGTCATGCACCCCACGCACAGGGCCGTGCAGGCCATTCGCTTCAGCATCGTTCGCATGTTCATGCTCTTTGAATCGAGGTTTAGACCGCCATTTTATTCAGTTCCCGCCCTCCGCTACTTCTGTTTCCCCTCGTCGAGCTTCTTCCAGAACGCAGCGGCGGCCTGCTGCTGGAGCCACCAGGGCTCCGGACGCGGCTGCGCGGTCAGGAACTTCAGATTCGGCATCTTCCGGAGGAACTCGATGTCGCCGTAATTCGCGGGCAGCACGACGCCCGCCAGTTCCTTGCACTGCGCCAGCGGCTTCAGGTTCTGCAGGTTCGGGCACTCGAACGCGATCAGGGTTTTCAGCGGGGAACCTGCGAGCGGGGCGAGATCCTTCACCTGCGTCTTGAAGAGGAGCAGTTCCGTCAGGGGCACGCCCTTCAGCGCGCTGAGGTCCGTCACCTTGGTCGCGCCAAGGTTGAGCGACGAGAGCTTCGACCCCTGCAGCGCCCCGATATCGCTGATGGGCAGGCCCTGGAGGCTAAGCGACTTGAGGTTCGGCAGTTGCTTCACCGGGCCAAGATCGGTGATCTTCGTATTGCTGAGGTTGAGCGACTCGATCGGCAGGCCCGCAAGCGCCCCGATATCGCTGATGGGCGAGGGGCGGTAGTCGGTCAAGCTGAGCGTCTTGAGCTTTTTCAGGCCTTGCAAGGGCGAGAGGTCCGTGACCTTCGATCCGGCGAGGTTCAGCGATTCCAGCGCCGGCATGTCCTTGAGCGGGCTGAGATCGCTCACCGCCTGCGGGACATCAAGGTGCTTGAGCGACATCCCCGATAATGGGCTCACGCTGTCCGCCGGCACGCCGAAAAGATCAATGCTTTCCAACGGCATGCCCTTCAGGGGGGACAGATCCACGAGCTTGGCCGCGCCGTGCAGGGAAAGCGACTTGAGCTGCAGCCCCTGGAGGCCGCTGATATCCGTCACCGCCCCGGCCAGGTTAACCGACTTGAGCGGCATGCCCTTCAGGACATTGACGTCCTTGGAGCCGCAGTTGAAAAAGATCTTCTCCAGCTTCATCCCTGCCAGCGGGCTCAGATCCTCGACCGGGCCCGAGATCCCGACCTCGACCAGGTCCATTCCCTTCAGGGCGCTGATGTCCTTGACTTTGGGTTGCCCCCCGTGCGTGCCGCTGATCTTGAACACCTTCAGAGGAGCGCCCTTGATCGCGCTGATGTCTTCCAGGGCGACGTTGCCCTGCAGGCTGAGTTCCTTTAGCGGCATGCCTTCAAGCCCGGCCAGCGTGGCCACCTTCGACGGCATCTGGTCGCTGCCGTCAATGTGCAGCCATTCGAGCGGCATGCCCCTGAGCGGCGTCAGGTCAACGATGCCGGAGTAGCTCAGGTCCAGCTTCAACACCCCCTTTTCGCCGGGGTTCAACGAATACTTGGCGATCTTCCCGTCGGCCTTGAGCTTCTCGATCGCGGCCTTGCATTCGTCCGCGCTCATCCTTTTCGCCTCTTCCGCAGCCGACCTACCCGGCGCCCACAGAACCAAGCACAGGATCGCGCATATCACTGCAAGGAATTCGCTTTCGCGCCCGCCGCACCGGAAACGGTCAGAACCGGGACGGGCGTCGGGGAGTGAGGGGGGGTGGGGGGAGCGAGGGGCGGAAGAAGGAAGAAGTGCGGTGGTGACGCTGCTTCGCGCGGGAGATTTCGTGGGGCAGGATGTGGTTGCGGGGGAATTCATGCGTTCAGGAGGTGTTCGCGAGCCTAGCGATCCGCTCCGCTGCGCCCAGCATCTTTTCGGCAGCGGATTTTTCCGGAGCGGCGTTCTCTGTGGCCTCAGTCGGAGTCGAGGACGAGGATGGAACCGTCTTCGCGAGGGATCTCGACCGGCTTGCCGGATTCGAGGCGCTGGTCGAACAAATCGCCGCCTGGGAACTATCAGCCTGTCACTTTGTCATTTCTCCGCATCACCGCGGCACGGCACCAGCGTCACCCGAAACCGGGAAATCCGGTTCTGATTCGCCAGCAAAAGCGCCACAAAGCGCTGATCCGATTCGGGTGAAGACATCATCTGGCACAAGGATTGGTCATCACCCCCGGAAAAGTGGCCGATGTTTTCGCCAAATTTTTCCGCCCAGCGCCCGCTGCGACTCCTTCGACTTCCCGAGCGTGCCCGCACTACGCAGTTCGGCTGGCCCCGGCTCACGCAAAGATGTCCTTCACCACATGTCCCTCGACATCGGTGAGGCGGAAGTCGCGGCCCGCGTGGCGGTAGGTGAGGCGTTCGTGGTCGAGGCCGAGGAGGGCCAGGAGGGTGGCGTGGAGGTCGTGGATGTGCATTTTGTTCTCGGTGGCGAACCAGCCGTAGTCGTCGGTCGCCCCGTAGGCGGTGCCGGGCTTCACGCCGCCGCCGGCGAGCCACATGGTGAAGCCGTCGGGGTTGTGGTCGCGTCCGTCGCGTCCGCCTTGCGCGGCGGGGGTGCGGCCGAATTCGCCGCCCCAGAGGACGAGGGTGTCAGCGAGGAGGCCGCGGGATTTCAAATCTTTGAGGAGGCCGGCGATGGGTTTGTCCACTTCGGCGGCGTTCTTGGTGTGGCCTTTTTTGAGCGCGCCGTGCTGGTCCCATTGCACGTCGCCGTCGCTGTGGGTCACCTGGATGAAGCGGACGCCGCGCTCGGCAAAGCGGCGGGCCATGAGGCATTGGGTGCCGAAGTTTTCGGTCACTTTGTCATCGAGGCCGTAGAGTTTGCGCGTGGCATCGGTTTCGCCGGAGAGGTCCTGAGCTTCGGGCATGGCCATCTGCATGCGGAAGGCGAGTTCGAATGAATTGATGCGGCCTTCGAGGGCGAGGTTCGCGCCGGATTGGGCGAGGTGGTCGCGGTTCATCTCGGCGAGGAGATCGAGCTGGGCGCGTTGTTCGGTCGGGGTGAGGCGCGAGTTTTTGATGTGGCGGACGGTGGCGTTGCCGGCGGGGACGGTGGCGTTGCCGAGGGGCGTGCCTTGATAGGCGGCGGGGAGAAAGGCGGAGCCCCAGTTGTTCACGCCGCCGTGGGCGAAGGTGGGGCAGATGGTGATGAAGCCGGGGAGGTTTTGGTTTTCCGAGCCGAGTCCGTAGGTGACCCAGGAACCCATGCTGGGGCGCACGAAGTTGTCGCTGCCGGTGTGGAGTTTGAGGAGTGCGCCGCCGTGCGCGGCGTTGGTGCCGTGCAGGGAGCGGAGGATGCAGAGGTCATCGACGCACTGGGCGACGTGGGGAAAGAGTTCGCTGACGGGCAGGCCGCTCTGGCCGTAGTGCTGGAATTTCCACGGGGATTTGAGGAGTTCGTTGGTGGGCGCGAATTGGACGCGGGGTTTGGCAAAGGGGTAGGGCTTGCCGTCATCGCGGTCGAGCAGGGGCTTGGGGTCGAAGGTGTCCACCTGCGAGGGGCCGCCTTTCATGAAGAGGAAGATGACGCGTTTGGCGCGCGCAGGGAAATGGGTGGGGCGGGGGGAGAGGGGGTTGGGTGAATTGCGAATTGGGAATTGCGAATTGCGAATGTCGGACTCGGCGGCGTTGGCAAGCAGGGAGCTGGTGGCGAGCCAGGCGAAGCCGGCGGCGGAGCGCTGCAAAGCAATCCGGCGGGAGAGGGGAGGGTGGGGGACTGGATTCATGACGGCGGTTGAAAATTCGGCAGGGCGCAGGGCAAGGGAATTTGGGGCATGGGAATTATTGGGAAGAGAATTAGGAGTAGGTTTTGTCGTAGGACTTAGTTCAGGAAAATGAACTCGTTTGCCGCCAAGATAGTTTGACAGAGGGCGGACCAAGCTTCAGTGCGGGGGGCTTTGGCGGCGGGTTGGCGGGTGGCGGCATTTTTCTCGAAGTGAGTGAGGAAGGTTTGGGCGCGGGTGAGTTCGCGCGGGGTGGGTGGGCGTCCGTAGGCTTTGGTGTAGGCGAGGGTGAGGCGTTCGGGGTCGGTGAGTTCGCTGCGGGTGAGGAGCTGGGTGGCGAGGGCGGTGGCGGATTGGAGGACGAGGTCACTGTTCATCATGAGCAAGGCCTGTGGGGCGACGGTGGTGGCGTTGCGGCTGCCGGTGGGGACGGCGGGATCGGGGTAGTCGAATTGCTCGAAGAGATCGTAGAGATGGTTGCGGATGATCGGGAGGTAAAGAGCGCGGCTGGGGCTGTCGTAGGTGGTGGCGTCTTTGGAGGTGTGGTTGAAGACGAATTCGCGGTTTTTGAGCGGGATGGTTTTGCCGCCCATCGCGGGATCGAGGCGGCCGGAGACGGCGAGGAGGGCATCGCGGATTTCTTCGGCTTCGAGGCGGCGGATGGGGAAGGGGGAGAAGGGGAGGGGAGTTGAAGGGTTGATGGGTTGAGAGGGGGGAGAGGTTAAAGAGTTGAAGGGTTGAATGGTTGAAGGGTTGAAAGGGCGGGGGACTTGGTCCGCTGCAACGCTTAAACTCTTCAACCCTTCAACCTTTCCTTCCTTTAACCCTTCCACTTTTGAACTCTTCAACCCTTCACCCTGGCTCTGTTGCTGGTAAGTCGCACTAAGCATGATGAGTCGGTGGAGTGACTTGAGGCTCCAGCCGTCGGCGATGAAACGGTGGGCGAGCCAGTCGAGTAACTCGGGGTGGGAAGGGCGGTCGCCGAGGGCACCGAAGTTGTCGGTGCTGGGGACGAGGCCCTGGCCGAAATGCCAGCGCCAGAGTCGATTGACCATGACGCGGGCGGTGAGGGGATGGTCGGGGCTGGCGAGCCAGTTGGCGAGTTCGAGGCGGCCGCTTTGTTTCTCGGCGAAACGCGGGCGGGTGGCGGCGATGGTCATGACTTGCGGGACGCCGCGGGCGGCGGGCGCGCCGAGGTTGAGATGACTGCCGCGGATGTGAATGGGGAGGGTTTTGACAATGTTGGTCGAGTCGGTGACGCCCATGGTGCTGGGCATTTCGGGGGCTTCTTTTTCGAGCGCGGCGAGGGCGGCGCGGAGTTTCTTCAGTTCGGCGACGGTGTTGGTGGGGTATTGGGTCTCGGGAGTTTTGGGAAGGGTGGTGAGTTTCTTTTCGGTGAGGAGGGTTTGGTTCGCGGTGGCGACGAGGTTGGAGATGGTTTGTTTTTGCGCGGCAATTTTTTTGTCGAAGGCGGCTTGGGTGGCGAGGTCGGCGGGGGAGCTGACGAGGGGTTCGTGCCACTTAGCGATGGTCTTGAGGTCGTCCATGGTGTGGGTGCTCTTGAAGATGGCGGCGAGTGAGTAGTAGTCGGCGGTGGGGATGGGATCGAACTTGTGATCGTGGCAGCGGGCGCAGCCGAGGGTCATGCCCATGAAGGCGCGGCCGAGGGTTTCGATTTGTTCGTCGATGAGGTCCATGAGGAGTTTCACCTTGTCGGGTTCGGCGAGGAGTTTGGGGCCGATGCTGAGGAAGCCGAGGGCGGTGAGATGTCGGTGGCGCTCGGCGGGCGTGGCGGCGGGAAGGAGGTCGCCGGCGATTTGTTGGCGGATGAACTGGTCGTAGGGGAGGTCGCGGTTGAAGGCGTTGATGACGTAGTCGCGGTAGCGCCAGGCGTTGCCGAAGGCGACGTTTTCATCGAGGCCGTTGGAGTCGGCGTAGCGGGCGACGTCGAGCCAATGGCGGCCCCAGCGTTCGCCGTAGTGCGGGGAGTTGAGGAGGCGGTCGATGACGCGGGCGAAGGCGTCGCCGGAAGGGTCGGCGAGGAAGGCGGCGATGTCGTCGGGCGTGGGCGGGAGGCCGGTGAGGTCGAAGGTGGCACGGCGGAGCAGGGTGCGTTTGTCGGCGGGCGCGGCGAGGGTGAAGCCGTGGGGTTCGAGTTGGGCGAGGATGAAGGCGTCGATGGGATTGCGAAGGGAACGGGCGGAGGCGGGGAGATTTTGCGGGGTGGGGATGGGAGGGTTGGTAAGGGGTTGGAAGGCCCAGAATTTCCGGCCGGCTTCGAGGTCGATTTCGCGCTTGGCGATTTTGGCGGTGGATTGGTGGCGCGGGTCGGGCGCGCCCATTTTCACCCATTGTTCGAGGTCGCGGATTTGGTCGGCGGGGAGCGCGCTCTTCGGGGGCATCTGGCGGTCGCGATTCTGGTAGCGGACGGCTTCGATGAGGCGGCTTTTTTCGGGGTCGCCGGGGACGATGCCGGGGCCGGTTTCGCCGCCGGTGAGGAGGCCGTCGCGGGTGTCGAGAGAGAGGCCGCCCTTGAGTTTCTTGGCGTCGGCGCTGTGGCATTCGTAGCAGCGGTTGACGAGGACCGGGCGGATGCGTTTTTCGAAAAAGTCGAGCTGCTCGCGGGTGGGTTCGGCAGCGGCGGCGGGGGCGGCGGTGACGAGGAGCAACGCGATGACGGCGAGCGCGGGCGCGAGGAGGCCGGCGACGGTGCGGGATGGGAGACGGCGGCGTTGGAATGTCGGAAGGCGCATGGAGTCGCGTGGGTTCGAGATGTTGGGGAGATTACGCGCGGGCGCGGGTGGGGCGCAAGCGTGCCGGGGGGAGATTTGATCGTGAATTCCGCTGTCGTGGCGCTGGATGGGACGCTGGTGGGCTATGGCGGCGAGGGGATTCCGCCGTTGGAAACGTCGCCGCTGCGGGGGGGGAGGACCGCGTTCCGGGAAGCGCGCACGGCGAATTGTCCACTCTCCGCCCACCGAGTTCAGTCAGGTCGAGGTTTCCGCTTCGCCGTTCAACTTCCTCGTTGTCGGCAGGATGCACCTCCCGACGGGCGTCACCAGGTCGGCGGCGATGAGGGCGAGGCGTTCGGTTTGCCTGCTACTTCAAATCCTCCGCAATCGTGGCGAACTGTTCCAACGCCGCTTCGAGGTCCGCGGTAATTTCGGCGGCGATGAGCTCCGGGGCGGGCAGATTTGCCGACTCTTCCAGCGCGTCGTCTTTCAGCCAGAAGATGTCGAGGTTCACCTTGTCGCGCTTGGTCAGCTCTTCGTAGGTGAAGGACTTGAAACGCTCCGTCTCGATGCGGTTGTGCCGATTCCCTGTTGGCCGGCTGCCCACAGCCGGCGTTCCCACTCCCTCTAAGCCGCGACCGGGGAGAGGGCCGGGGTGAGGTGTCGATTGCCCTTTCCCGCCCGGAGCGCCGGTCTCCGAACCGGCACGCGCCGGACCGGAGGACGGCGCTCCAAAATAACACGCCACGAAATCATCGAGGTCGGTCCGCTTCAGCGTGTTTTCCTTGAGCGTGAAATGCAGGTTCGTGCGCAGGTCGTAAATCCAGAGCTTCTGCGTCCACGGCTTCTCCTGCGCGGGTTTGCGGTCGAAGAACAGGACGTTCGCCTTCACGCCTTGCGCGTAGAAGATGCCGGTGGGCAGGCGCAGGAGCGTGTGCACGTCCGCCTGCTTGAGCAGTTCGCGCCGGATGGTTTCGCCCGCGCCGCCTTCAAAGAGCACGTTGTCCGGCAACACCACCGCCGCGCGTCCGTGCTGCTTGAGGATGGTGAAGATGTGCTGGAGGAAATTGAGCTGCGGTGCCAGTGCGGCTCGCACTTGCTCGGGCTCGCCCAGAAATCGTCGCGATTGATGATGAGCGATTCCTTGGACGACTCGCGCGCCTCGTTGACGATGGTCACGCTGCTCTTCTTGCCGAAGGGCGGATTGGCCAGGACGATCTCGTATTCGCCATGCTTCCCGGCCAGCGCGTCCTTGGTCACGACCGGCAAATTGTAGGCCGCGTCCCCCGACGCGGCGTCCCGCCCGCCCGGTGAGGGCACCGGGCCTACATCCGTCTCGCCAATTCCGTGCAGTAGCAGATTCATCGCGCAGAGCCGCGTGACGCTGTCCACCAGCTCGATGCCGAAGAACGTGCCGCTCTTGAGCTTCTTCTTTTGCGCCCGGTCGAGCGCGTGATGCTTGGCCAGGTAATCATGCGCCGCGAGCAGGAAACCACCCGTGCCGCACGCCGGATCACAAATGGCCTGCCCCGGCTGCGGGGCGACCACGTCCACGATGGCGGCGATGAGCGTGCGCGGCGTGAAGTATTGGCCCGCGCCGCCTTTCACGTCCTCGGCGTTCTTTTGCAGCAGGCCCTCGTAGGCGTCGCCCTTCACGTCGGCGGAAAGCGAAGACCACTGCTCCTTGTCGATCAGGTCCACGATGAGCCGGCGCAGCTTGGCCGGGTCCTGGATTTTGTTCTGCGCCTTGCGGAAAATGACGCCGAGCATGCCCGACCGCTTGCCGAGTTCCTCCAGCGTATGGCGGTAATGAATCTCCAGCTCATCGCCATCCTTGGCCAGCAACGCCGGCCAGTCTTTGCCCTTGGGAATGGGCGACGGTTTGTTGAATGGCGGACGCGACTGCTCATCCGCCATTTTCAGGAACAGGAGAAACGTCAACTGCTCCACGTAATCGCCGTAGGACAGGCCGTCATCCCGCAGGATGTTGCAGTAGTTCCAGAGCTTTTGGACAAGGGCGGTGGGGTTGCTCATGATTTCTTCTTCTTCCGGCGGGACGCGGGCAATTCCTTCAAATCCGTCACCGCTTTCTCGAAATCCGCGTCCACCAGGCGAGGCTGGGCATCCATGAACTCGCGATAAGCGGCAAACTCCTGCTCCGCCTTTGCTCTCGCCGCTTCGGCGGTGATCTTTCCGGCGTGATCGAGCATTTCCCGCCCGGACGCTTTCAGAAAATCATCCAGCTTCGTGATCCAGTCCCGCATCGTCATCGGCTTCCGCTCCAGTGCCTGCAACTCCGCGTATTCCAGATAGAGGTTCACGATGCGGTTCAGCACCTGAAGCTCCGCTTCCGTGAGATAATTCTTGGCGATAGCCACGTCCTCTTTCCTGACGATGCCGCCGGGCCGCGTGGTTAGCAGCCCCATCATTGGCTGGCTTGCATCCGCCCGCGCGTAGATCACCTCTGCTGCCGTCTGACCGTGCGTGGCCCAGTGCATCTTGTTTTGCACGGTGGCAAAAAACTGCTGCGAAACCTCCGCCTCCGGCTCGTAATCCACGCTCGTCGCGTAAATATCCAGCACCTTCTGGTAGAAGCGCCGCTCCGACGACCGGATGTCCCGGATGCGCTCCAGCAACTCGTCGAAGTAATCCTTGTGCCCCTTGCCCGGCGGATTCTTCAGCCGCTCGTCGTCCATGGTGAACCCCTTCACCAGATACTCGCTCAAGCGTGCCGTCGCCCACTGGCGGAACTGCGTGCCGCGCAGGCTGCGCACCCGGTAGCCCACGGCGAGGATGGCCTCCAATCGATAATGGCGGAGCTTCCGAGAGACCTCGCGTCCGCCCTCGGCGCGAACTTGTAAGTAATCCTTACAAGTTGCCGCCTCCGCCAGCTCGCCCTCGGCGTAGATGGCTTTCAGGTGCAGCGTCACATTCTGCGGCGTGGTTTGAAAAAGTTCCGCAATCTGCGCTTGCGTCAGCCAGATCGTCTCGTGCTCCAGCCGACACTGGATGCGCGTGCGCCCGTCTTGCGTCTGGTAAAGCAGGAATTCGCCGCCCGGTGTTGGAGATTCTGGAAGCAAGTCGCTCATGCGAATGCTCCGTTGAAGGCGCATTGGAGGATGGACTGGCGGAGGCGGGTGGCCCGCTGGAGGTTGGCTGTCACCACCGACTCCAACTCGTCCACCACGCTCAACCGCCGCTCCACTTCCGCCACGATCCGCGTCTGCTCAGCGAGGGGTGGGAGCGGTAACACGATGGATTTGATTTCTCCGAGGTTCAGCCGTGGACGACCGACGCCGTGAACCATTCCCTTCGTTCGCTTGCGAACCGGGTCAGAGTTGAGGGCGACGTTCATGTATTTCGGCAGGACCGAACTGTCTGGCTTGAAGCGAATGCAATCGGCTTTGACGATGGCCGGGCCAAGAGACTCCGGAATGATGCAGGAGCGCGGCGGGTTTTCCCCGAAGCCGGCGATGACGACATCGCCTGCGAAGATGCGGTGCTTCTGAAGGCGTTCAAAGTGCGCTTGTGTGATGTGTGATTCTTCATCGACGTAAACGCCGTCGCCGATGTTCTGAAGTCGGAGAACGCGAGGGCCGCTTTCCATGTAATGCTCGGTCTTCAAGTTCGATCCAAACGGGCCGTCGGTGATTGAGTTCGCCTCGGGCGCAGCGAGTTGTTCAACCGTCGCCCACGTCCAACCATCCGGAACTGCCGGAAGCTTCGACGTGTCCGGTGCGGAGGGTTCTTTGTGTTTCCCCCGGCCCTGCCAGTTTTGGCGGCGCTCGGTGAGGATGCGGGCGAGGAGGGCTGCGCCGGTTTCGTAAGCGGGTGGCCCGTTCTTGGTGGAACGTGGAGAGCGGGCGAGTGCGGCTTCCGTGGGGACGAGGCGGCCTTCGCAGGCGGCTTTGAGGACGGCGGCGCGGTAGCGTTTGAGGTTGGCCTGCACCCGCCGCAACGCAGCCACCCCCGCCTCCAGTCGCGTGAATTGCTTCTCAATCTCCGCCACAATCCGCCGCTGTTCGGGGAGAGGTGGAAGAACCAAGCCGATGCCAGCGAGAACGTCGCGACTCAATACGCCTTGCGCAGAACCAGTGCTTCCTGCCCGAAGCGTCAGTACTTTGGGCATCAGTTGGAAATGGAGAAAGCTATCGAAAGTTCGCTCGCCTGGACGAAGCGCAGCAACGCTCCGCCCGATTGCGCAGTCGATGGATAAATTGAGCTTCCCGCACGTGGCGCCAACGACGCAAATCAGCACGTCGCCAGCCTTCGCAAATTTCAACGGCCGAGTTGTCCATTCACGGACGACGGGTCGAACCGGACCGAACTCGCCGGCCTTGACGAACACTGCGCCGCGTTGCTCGAAGTTCGTTTCATCCCCGCGTGGCGCTTGCCCCATGATGACCTCCGCAATTTGCCCGAGTTTTACGCGCTGCCAACTTCCATGCAATTCGCCGCCTTGTTTCGCCCCTTCAGGGCTCGACGTGTTTTGGGATGCGTGACCCAGGGCGGCGTCGCTGCGCTCCTTGCCCTGGGCTGGTTTGTTTCGCCCCGTTGGGGCTGCGGTGTCGGGGTTCGCACTCATGCCGGCTTGGCGGCGGTGCGTTTGACGCGGTAGGGCACGGGGGCTTCGGCCAGCGCGTCAACCTTGCGCGGTTCGTCGGCTTCCAGCACCACGCGGACGCGGGCATGGAGCACCTTGGCCACGCGGCGCAACATGCTCAGGGAATGGCCTTCGTAGCTGGGCGATTCGAGGCGGCTGATCTGTTGCTGGGTGGTTTTAAGTTTGCGCGCGAGATCCTTTTGCGTGAGGCCGGCCTTTTCGCGCAGGGCGGCGAGTTGCAGGGCCACGTCCCATGCCTCGCCCGCTCGTTCAAATCGCTCGGCAAAATCCGGGTCTTGCAGTTGTGCTTCCAGATAGAGATCGAAGTTGGTCTTTTTCATGTTGCCACTCTTTCCTGCCAGTCACGCATCCGCTCGTGCGCCGTGTCGAGGTCGCGGGCTGGAATCGCCTGGCCTTTGTTGCGGATGCCGTGAACGGCTACGATGCGCCGGCCTTTCACAAAGAACCACAGGACGCGTGTGTTCAGCTTGCCCACATGCCGGAGTTCAAACAGCCCGTCGCCCAGCGCCTGGACAGCGGTTCGCGGTGATACTGGCGATCCCGCAACTTCGCCAAGCCACGGAGCACGGCGGCGTGGTCACCGGGGTCGCTGTGCTTGAGTTCGTCGAGAAACTCCTGCACGGGCGAGCGTCCGCTGGCACTGGTGAAAAACTCTACGGAGAAGTCCATGAGGTGGCTACATCAAATTTGGTGTTAGAGGTTTCCGCCGGTCATGCCGCCCCTCCGGCAGGTTGCTCGACGGGGAGGTCGAGGAAGAGTTGCGGGAAGTAGAACTCGTGGACCTTCGCCGGGAAGGCGGCGTGCAGGGGGCCTTTTGGGCTGGGCGTGTCCAGCAGTCCTTCCACCAGTCCCAGCTTGATGATTTCGGCGCAGACAGTGGCGGCCTTGCCGGTGATGGCTTGCACGCGGGCGCGCGGGATTTCGCCCTCGTCCACGAGCGTGCGGACAACGCGCATCAGGGCCTCGCGGTGCCGCCGGAGGTGCAGGGCTTGGAACTGGAAGTAGCGCTCCACCCGGGTGCGGAGTGCGGGCAGGTCCAGCAGGCCGCTCATGAACAGAATCTGGTCGAGCATGGTTTCGAGGAAGAAGACGCAGAAGTCGGCGAGTGCGGCGTCGGAGAGGTTGCCCCGGCCGTCGAGGTCATTCCGTCGAGGGCGGTCGGCGGCTTCGAGGCATTCGTAATAGCGCTGGCGCGAGCGGGCCAGACCGCGGGAGAGCGTCCACAAACCGTGGCCGTCGAGCCGGTGGCGGATGAGGAGCGCGTGTGAGTGGAGCCGCAGGACGCGGCCGTTGCCGTCGCCAAAGGGGTGAATCCACGCGAGGCGATGATGGGCGGCGGCGACGGCCACGAGACGGTGGGTCTCCAGCATTTGCCGGTCGCCGTAGAACGCGTGGAACCGGGCGAGAAAGGCGGGCAGCGCGTCAAAGTGCGGGGGAGTGTGTCGGCCCACGTCCACCATGAAATCGCGCAGGTGCCCGGCCTTGATGAGGTAGGCCTTGCCGCTCGTTGTTTTGGCCCAGTGCAGGGGTTCGGGGAGACGGGTGTAGAACTCCTGATGCAGCCAGCGGATGAAGTCAGGGGCGCAAACGTCCACCGGCTCGCCGGCCAGCCGCTCTTCCATAAGTCGTTCCACCGCGATGTGGGCCAGGCTGAGCTGCTGGTTGTCGCGCTGGGTCGCATCGTGCGAGAAATTCCGCTGCATCGCGCGCTCAATGTCGCGGGGCGTGGTCTTGTGGCCCTCGATCAGGTTGGAGTAGTAGCAGTTCATCTCGCGGACGAGGTCGGCCACCCGTTTGAGGACGTGGGGCGAGTGAATCTGGCCGGTGAGGCGGCCGGAGGCTTTCAGGACTTCACAGGTCAGCTCTGACAGGCGGGCGCTCCGCTCCTTGGGCAGGAGAGGTTCCATGGCCGCCGGGTGCCGATATGTTTCCATTGTGACGCAAAAACCGAAAATGTTTCTGAAAATCTTAATCCAGAACTAACCCACTGATAAAAGGCGGGTTATGGGTGTAAAACCTAACAGTGTTCGCATTTAACCGAAAATCATTCTGAAGGTCTAGTTTTCAGAGGTTTAAGCCGCCAAGACGCGGTTCAACTCGTCGAGCAAGTTCGGGAGGGTATCGCCGAAGAGTTGATGTGCTTTGCCCAGTCCACCTTGTTGATTGAACGGCACGGAATCGAAATCCTCCGGCTCGATGCTCAGGCTGGTGGCGATGTGGTCGCGGATCAAATTGAGCCACGCGAGTTGCTCGGGCGTGAAGACGGCGCCGGCCTTGGCTTTGTCCATGAGCCATTCGTGGAAGCGCTCGCTCACGGAATCGGCGAAGGGGGCGAGGACGGGTTGCTGTTCCAAGGCGAAGCGGACAAGGGCGACGAGGTCGGCGAAGCGTCCGGCTTGCGAGCGGCCCTTCACTTTTCCCTGGGTGGTGGCGGCGAAGGCGTTCCAGAGATTGTCCTCGGTCCAGGCGGCGTGCTGGTCGCGGAGTTTCTTTTCCAGTTCCTTGAGCATCGGTTCGGTGAGGCGCTGCTTGAACGGGCGGCTGTAGAGGATTTGCAGCGCGGTGATCTCGGCGCGGTGCTGCTCAAGGTAGTCGCGAAACGAGCGGAGCAGCGCGGCCGCCTTTTCCTTGGCGGCCGCGTCGAAGCCCTGCGCAATGACTTCATCCACGGTGACGGTGTCGATGATTTGCTCGGCGTCCTGCTTGGCCTTGGCGAGGGCGTCGCGCAGGGCGGGGAGGTCGAACGGGGCGCAGGCGGTGTCGGCCAGTTCTTTCTTCGTGGCTGCAAATTTATCGGGCGCAACTTCGGCGGGTGAGGCACCGGGTTTGCCGGTGGCTTTTTCCGCGATGGCATCGGGGTCGATGGCGCGGAGGAGAGTGCCGGAGAGTTCGGTCAAGGATTTGCCGCCGGAGAGGACGGCGAGCTTCTGCGCTTCGTCGCGGGAGATTTCGCGGTCGAGCCGGGCGAGGCGTCCGGCCAGCGTGGTGAGGGTGTCTTCGTCGCGTTTGCCGAGGGCGATGCCGAGGAGGAGCTTGTCGAAGGCAACGCTGCGCTGGCGTTCGAGCGGGCGGGAGTCGGTCTTGTCGCTCTCGCACACGCCGACGGCATCCACGATGACGAAGTGAGTCTTGGCACGGGCATCCGCGCCGCTTACGGCCTGCAAATCGGTGGCGGTGAGGACGCGGGTGCCGCGGCCTTTCATCTGTTCGAAATAGGTGCGGCTGCGGGTGTCGCGCAGGAAGAGCAGACATTCGAGCGGCTTGATGTCGGTGCCCGTGGCGATCATGTCCACGGTGACGGCGATGCGGAGCTGGGGTGAGGTGCGGAATTCCGCAATGAGCGTCTCGGATTTTTCGTAGCGCTTGGTTTCGGGGTTGTAGGTCTTGTAGGTGATCTTCTTGGCGAAGTCGTTGCCCTTGCCGAACACCTCACGGACGAGATGGACGGTGTCCTCGGCGTGGGAGTCGTCCTTGCAAAAGATGAGGGTCTTGGGGACGAGGGTGCGTCCGGGGAAAAGCTCGGAGAACAAGGCGTTCTTGAAGGCTTGAAGGACGGTGCGGATTTGGGACTTCACGACGACGGAGCGGTCGAGGTCTTTCGCGGCGTAGGTGAGGTCTTCGTCGAGGCGTTCCCAGCGGATGGCGCGGGTCTCCTTGCTCCGCTTGTCCACGTAGAACCCTTTCTCGATGGTGTCGCCCTGTTCGGTGACACGGGTGCGGATGCGATAAACTTCGTAGCCAACGTTGACGCCATCGGCGACGGCGCGCTCGTGGTTGTATTCCATCACGAGGTTCTGATTGAAGAACCCGATGGTCTGCTTGGACGGCGTGGCGGTGAGACCGATGATGAAGGCGTCGAAGTATTCGAGCACCTGCCGCCAGAGGCCGTAGATGGAGCGGTGGCATTCGTCGGTGACGATGAAATCGAAGGCTTCGATGGGGATGGCGGGGTTGTAGGCGACTTCCTTCGGCCGGCCATCGGCGGCGCTAATTTCGTAGGTGGACATTTCGTCGGCATCCTCGGGCAGTTCCTCACCGCGCAGCATCGAGTAGAGGCGCTGGACCGTGCAGATGGTGATGCGACAGACGGGGTCGAGGTTATTGGATGTGAGATGCTGGACGTTGTAAACCTCGGTGAATTTGCGACCGGTGTCGGGCGCGACGAACTGGTCGAACTCGCCCTTGGCCTGACGGCCGAGATTGGCGCGATCCACGAGAAAGAGAATGCGGAAGGCGTTGGCGAATTTGACGAGGCGATAGCTGAAGCAACAGGCAAGGTAGGTCTTGCCGGAGCCGGTGGCCATTTGGATCAGGGCGCGCAGAGCGTCGCGGAGGAAGGAGAGTTCCAAGGCGGTGTTGGCCTCGAACTGGCAATCTCTTATGCCCGTCTTGGCGAGCGGATGGGCGAAGGGCAATTGCGCCAGGCGACGACGCAGGGTGGCGGGTTCGGCGGCCCAGGCGGCGAGGGTCTCCGGGCGATGGAAGGTGAAGACGCGGCGGGAGTGGGGGGCGGGATCGCGTTCGTCGCGGAAGAAGGTTTCGACGCCGGTGGATTCGTACAGGAACGGCAAGGAACCGGGCGCGATGGACTGGATGAAGCCGGGCAGATTTTCCGCGTAATGGCCGGACTGATCGGCGACTCCCGACAACCGCGTGCCCTGCTTCTTGGCCTCGGCGACGCCGACAGCCTTCCGGTCCACGAGCAGGAGATAGTCGCACGAACCGGACTTGAGCGGCACTTCGCGCAGGGCAATGCCGCGACCGGCGGCGGGATTGAACTGCCGATAATCCTGAACGACCCAGCCGCACGGGGTGAGTTGCGCGTCGATCTGCTGGCGGGCAAGCTGTTCGGGCGTCAGGTCAGGCATGGGGCGGGCGTGAGATTTTCACTGCGGACTTCGCACTTCGTCGCTGCTGGAGCGGGAGAAGTTCAGTGTCACCATGTCCGCGAGAGTAGCGGGATGCAGGGTCGTGCACAGCCTCAATTCGTTGCCTCGGAAAAACTACGGGCATCGTTCTGACTGGACCGTGCCGATGGGCTTTATTTTTCGGACGAATACTCCCACGTAGGAAACTCGCCGTTTGATTTCGGCATCCAGATTCACAGCCTGCCCGCCACGACCGTTTCCAACATCGTGCTCCGCCATATCCGCCGCGCCCGGGACGGCGGCATCCAGCGCCATTCGCAGATGGGCGTGAGAGATCTCTCCCAGTTGGTGGTGCCGGAGAAGGAGGCGGACTATCCGAGTGTCGAGATGGTCGGCTGGCTCCCGGCGTTCGGGGTTTACTGGCGCCATGCCGAGGCCATCACGTGGCAAAACCTCGAGCGCCTTCCGCAGAGTCAGGCCATCCGGGCGCATCTCAGATTCCTGCAACGATCGGTGCGCGTTGGCCTGTTCCGTAGGGACGACCGAAAATAGCCCAGCACTTCAGTGCTGGCCGGACGGTCGGGAAACCGGAAAGTCCCGTCAGGGACGAAAGCGGCGAGCTGGCGCACGGTTGCTTTCGTCCCTGCCGGGACTGGGTTCGCTACCGACACGGACCCAGCACTGAAGTGCTGGGCTATGGTCTTTCGCCCGCTGGGCTGGGGATGGGAACCAGAGGACGTGCAATAAACTGAGATGCGCCCATTGCCGCGTCGAAACGGAAATGCCTGTTGCCCCACCGGGGGGCGTTTGTTAGAAACGCCGCCCATGTCCAAACCGCCCGCCTCCCCGCCCGACATTCACAGTGAGGAATTCCTCCACAGTCTGATGCGCCGGCAGTTGCGGCTGTCGGTGGCGTGCGCGGCGATGTTCCTGCTGGTGCTGCTGGGCTTGCCGCTGGCGAATTATTTTCTGCCGGAGCTGATGGCGACGCGCGTCGCCGGGTTCACGCTGACGTGGTTGGTGGTGGGGGTGCTGTTTTTTCCGTTCGTGTGGGTGATCGCCTATGTGTTCATCAAGCGCTCGATTGCGCTGGAGGACGCCGAGGTGGCCGAAGTCACCGGCGGAAACGGGGCGGCCAACGGCGCGGGGAAAAACCCTTGAGAACCTTGGCTCCCCTCCCCTTTTCCGACGTACCTTCCCGCTCATGAGCATCGACCCCTACATCCTCGCGTTCAGTTCCATCACCGTCATCGTCACGATCTGGATGGGTTTTCGCTCGGCGAAATCCTCGAAGACGGCGAGCGACTTTTTCGTGGCCGGGCGCAGCGTGAGCGTGGGTTGGAACGCCAGCGCCATCTCCGGCGAATATCTCAGCGCCGCGTCGTTCATGGGCGTGGCGGGCATGGTGATGTCGAGCGGCTACGACGCGCTGTGGTATCCGGTGTGTTACGCGTGCGGTTATTTGTTCCTGCTGCTGTTCATTGCGGGGCCGTTGCGGCGGTTCGGGGCGTACACGATTCCTGATTTTGCCGAGGGGCGGTACGACTCGCCGTTGTTCCGCAAGATCGCCGTGTGCTTCGTGCTGTTCATCGGGTTTTTCTACACCATGCCGCAGATGAAGGGCGCGGGGACGGCGCTGGCTTACATCTTTCCCGGACTGCCGTATTGGGTGGGCGTGGTGCTGGTGGGCGCGGTCATCACGCTGAATGTGGCGCTCGGCGGAATGAAGGGCATCACGCTGATTCAAGCGTTCCAATATTGGGCGAAGATGTTCGCCATCTCGGTGCCGGTGTTTGTGTTGATGAGTGTGTATGGGGGATATGGGAAGCAGTTGGAAGTGAACGGGAACGCTCAACGGTCAACGCCCAACGTTCAACTTTCCACCAACGCGCCGAGTGCTGCCAATGCGCTGGGCGCTTCTCTGAGCGTTGGAAGTTCAACGTTGAGCGTTGGGCGTTCCCCCCTCCCCGACAAAGCCCCCAAGGACGAAACCTGGCTCAACCCCTTCGGCCCGCTCACCACCAAAGCCGCCAAGGCCGCGAAGCTTTCCGCCGAAGAATCGCGCCCCTATTCGCTGCTCTACACCTACTCGCTCATCATCGCGCTCGTCTGCGGCACCGCGGGCCTGCCGCACATTCTCGTGCGCTTTTACACGAACCCCGACGGCGTCGCCGCCAAGCGCACGACGATGTGGGTCATGATTTTGATCGGTGTGTTCTATGTCTTCCCGCCCGTGTTTGGCGTCCTCGGGCGCAACCTCATGCCCGAGCTGTACACCGGATTGGCGGGGGTCAAAGGCACCGACGCGGTCGTGTTGAAACTGCCCACCATCCTGGCTGAACGCTACGGCGTGCTCGGCAGCGTCCTGTCCGGCGTCACGTGTGCCGGGGCGTTCGCGGCGTTCATGTCCACCTTCAGCGGCCTGCTCGTCTCGATGACCGGGGCGCTGGCCCACGACGTGTACGGCCGCATGCTCCGGCCCAAGTCCACGGCGGGCGAGCGCATGAAGATGTTCAAGTTTTGCGCGGTGCTGATCGGCGGCGTGTCGGTGGTGCTCGGGTGTTTCGTGGAACCTCTGGAGATCAACTTCATGGTCGGCCAGGCCTTCGCCATCGCGGCGGCGAGCTATTTCCCGCTGCTGTTCATGAGCGTCTGGTGGCGCGGCATGACGATGCGCGGCGCGGCGACGGGCATGTTGACCGGTGGCCTGTGCGCGCTCGGGGCCGTGACGCTGACCAACTTCAGCAATCTCGCACTGGACAAGGGGCCGATGGGCAAGCTCTTCGCCGGCTTTGCGCCGTTGAACGACTACTGGGCCGCGCATCCCCTGCTGCGCATCCTGTGCGAACAGCCCGCCATCTGGACCGTGCCCATCGCCATCGGCCTGATGGTCATCGTCTCCAAGCTCACCGCCGCCGCTGTGCCGCCGGACATCCGCATGAAAATGCTCGTGCTCCACGCGCCGGAGAAGCTCGGGCTGAAGCAGGAGTACATCCAGGAACACACGCCGGGGGCGCACTGAGCGGCGTTCACAGCGATGGCGGGTGGTGCGAGTAAACGACGGGCGTTGTCGGTTCAGGAAAACCACCGGTGGAAGGCTGAGACCTCGCGCGCCGCGATGGTGGTTTCGTCCCGGAGGGACGCCGCAGGATATTAGCCGGGGGCAAGTCCGCGCCAGCGGACGCAGCCCCCGGTTTTGCCGCGGTGAAAAACCTTTGCCCCAGCGGGGCATCGAAGAATCCTCCGACAGGACACGAGCGTCACTCTGCGCGAACCATCACCGCGGCGCCTTGTTCCCATACGCTGTTTTCGGACCGCCGTGTCAGTCAGTCCCCTTCGCGCCCAATTTCTTCGATGCCCCGCTGGGGCGGGGAAACTTTTCTGGCGCAGTGACCGGGGGCTGCGTCCGCTGCGGCGGACTGGCCCCCGGCTAATCTCCTGCGGTGTCCCTCCGGGACGAGGGGCGGGATGGCGATTGCCCAAGTTTACCTGTTCCTCCCATTTCATCCGGCCGCTGCGGCCGTGGCGCTCGCGCGCGGATCGACTGAAATGCAACGCGGTGACTTCCCGCCGCGAAACCATGCGCCTCGAGAAAGGGATCGCACGCGGCGCGGATGCCGATCTCGGTGTGCGTGAACGGGTCGCGGTACGCGAGGCCCACGGCGCGCAAGCCCAGCGGCTCGCGCCCGCCCTCGCCATACAAGTCATCCCCGGAAATCGGACAGCCCGCTGCGGCCAGATGCACACGAATCTGATGCGTCCGGCCGGTGTGCGGACGCGCCTCGATCAGGTGTTTTCCGTCGGCGCTGGCGAGCACGCGGAAATCTGTTTCCGCCTCCTTGCCGTGGCGGTCGGCGCACACGCGGCCGATTTGGTCGGGGTCGGGTCCGAGCGCGAGGCGGCAGGTCCACGCGGTTTCCGGCGGCGCGTGGCGGGTGACCGCGAGATACACTTTCTCCATGCGCCGGCCCTCGAACAAATCGGCGATGGAATGGAGCGCGCCGGGACTTTTGGCAAAGAGGAGAATGCCCGTGGTGTCGGCGTCCAGCCGGTGGATGTGTTTCAAAAACCGCAGCATCCGCGACCGCGCCCAGAAGTGCCCCGCGCCGATGGACGACGTGATGGCGGCCTGGAGATTCCGGTCGGTGCGCTGCCACGTGAACGGGACGAGCATCCAGCCGGCGGGCTTGTCGATGGCCAGCACGGAACGGTCCTCGTAGAGAATCGGGATGCGCGCGTGGCCGGTCAGCTCGATGCAGTTGGGTTTGGCCATGACGACGGAGAATTTTGGGGAGGCTAGCGACGGACGGAGGAATGGCCGCAAAGAACGCAAAGAGGCGCAAAAATGGGGCGTGGAAACTTCATTCTCGAGATGGCGGTTGCGGAACCACGAAAGATTTCAAACCACTAACCGGCACTAACTGGCACTTATCGGAAGGGAATTCAGCGGTCACTTTCGGCGCGCGGCTTCCGTTGTTTTTCATTAGTGCAGGTTAGTGCCGGTTAGTGGTTTGAAAACAGCTTCCCCAGCGGCGATTGCGGTCGCCCGGTTCAGCCCGGCGGCCGTTTTCTGAGTGGTGGTCGCGCGGCTAAATCTGCGAATACGCCGTGGGCTTGAGCACCACGTTGCTGATGTTCGTGACGATCTCGGGATCGGTCAGGCCGGGCGTGGCGCTGAGCTGTTTCCACTCGGGATCGGCGCGGAAGGTGTCCCAGCTTTTCTCGCGCGCGGCCATGTCGGGGAACGTGAGGAGATAGATGAGATTGGGCAGGCGCGAGCCGACCAGCGTTTCGCCGAAGAACACCGGCGTCAGCCCCGTGCGGCGGAAGATGGCGATCTCGCCGTTGTCGAACATGCCGACCTTTTTCACGTTCGCCGCCTTGCTGTGGGACTCGTACGTGCGCAGCTCGAAAATGCGCGGATGCTTCGTCGCGGTCTGCGCCGGGAGTTCGAGACGCGGGAGGCTGGGGAACGCGATCATCAGCGAGCTTTCCTTGCGCACATAAGCGGGATCGGTGGCGGGAAGATTTGTGAACACCGCGTCGCGCACCGCCGGATCGGCCGCAAATCTCGCCTGCGCCGCCGTCATGGCGTCGAGCGAGGCATAGGGCAGCAGCACGTATTTCGTGGGCATGTCCGCGCCGACCGCCACATCGAAGACGCCGACCGGCGTGACCCCGGCACGGTTCCACGCGGGCACGGCCACGTCGCGGAAGAACTCATCGAAACGCGCGCCCATCGGGCCGCGACGGAGACGGTACTGGCGGAGTTCGTAATACTCGCGGGCACGGGCCGGCGACGGGTCAGCGGCGGAGGCGGAGGGTGTGGTATTCACGGCCGCCACGGTGGTGAGGGCGAGGGAGGATTTCAAGAAGTCGCGACGATTCATGGGTGGGAGCGTGCGGGGTTTTGCGGGCGCTTGTCAGGTGGATTCTCTACGGGAATTTAGTCTTGGAGGGTGAACACCAACTTGCCACGACCACACAGCGGGCTAAATGCTTTCTGGCAATGAACGTTGCCATTGATATTCCGGAGAGCGTGTCCGCGTCGTTGCGTGCGCATTGGTTGGATGTTCCGCGTGGCGTGCTCGAAGCCGTCGCGGCCGAGGCGTATCGGTCCGGCGCGCTCACCGCCTATCAGGTCGGCGAGCTGCTCGGGCACGGCTCGCGGTGGGAGACCGAAGCGTTTCTCCAGCGGGTGCAGGCCTACCTGCATTACAGCGAGGACGACCTCGAACGCGACCTTGCCGGTCTGCGCGCTGCGCGTGGCTGTATCACCTCATGATCATCCGGCGTGCTCGCGCCTCTCCGGGAGGCACGGCTGTTTTGGTTGGGCTTTTCCAGTGGTTCCCCAGCCCAGCGGGCGAAAGAAAATAGCCCAGCACTTCAGTGCTGGGTCCGCGGCGGTAGCGAACCAAGTCCCGCAAGGGACGAAAGAAAGCGTGCGCCGTGCCGCTTCTGTCGTCCCTGACGGGACTTCCCGGTTCCCCGGCCCGCCAAACCCAGCACTCAAGTGCTGGGCTATTTCCGGTCATCCCTGCGGGACTGGGGTAGCGCCGGGAAGCCCGTGCCAACGGCGGGTCACCGCGGTTTTTCGATCCGGTAGCCTAGGGCGAGGATCAGCTTGAGGGCGCCCAGGGCGGTGCGGCGGTCGTATTCTTTTTCGGACTCGGGCAGTTCGGAATAAGGGACGAGGCAGGGGTGTTGGCGGGCGGCGTCGTCGCGGGTGGGGCCGGGGGTCCAGCCGTCGGCGAGGCGTTGTTGGGACCAGAGTTCGTGGGTGTTCTCGGCGAGGCGCTCGGTGAGGTCGGTGAGGTCTGCGGGCAGCACGACGCGCGAGGTGTCGATGGGGGCGGGGAGGTAGGCGGGCATGGGGGAATTTATGATTTACGATTTAAGATTTACGATTGCGGCGGCTCGAAGGGTTCTGGCCTGAACGCCGCATTTAATCCACGGATAAGACACGGCTGAAACCCGGCCCGGGCGAGCCGCAACCCGGGGAGCGCTGGCTTTGGAGTGCGGTGACTTGTCACCGCTTTCCCGAGGCGACTTGTCGCCGTCGAACATCGGGGAGCGGGAACATGCAATGGGAGCGTTCACGGCTCGCGCCAGCGCGGGCGTGCCGACAGGGGCGGACACGTCCGTAAGTTCGACGGCGACAAGTCGCCTGCGCAAAAGCGGTGACAAGTCACCGCACTCCAAAACCGTGTTCATCCGTGGTTTCCCAATTCCCGTTTCCGAGTTCGGCTCTATTCCACCTTCGTCACCTGCACTTCGACGTTGAGGCTGGTGACTTTGCCGCCTTTGAAGGTGCCGCGGATGATGGGCACGTCGGCGTAGTCGCGGCCAATGGCGACGCGGACGTAGCGTTCGTCGGCGGGTTGGTTGTTGGTGGGATCGAGGGCGCGCCAGCCGGAGTCGGGGACATAGACCTCGCACCAGGCGTGCGAGGCTTGCGCGCCGGTGAGTTGGTCGGCGGGGCCGTTGTAGAGGTAGCCGCTGACGTAGCGCGCGGGGATTTTCACGGCGCGGCACATGCCGAGCATGACGTGGACGAAGTCCTGGCAGACGCCCTTGCGCTCGCGCAGCACCTCGTTCATGTGCGTGTGGACGTGCGTGGCGAAGGGGACGTAGGCGAAGTTTTTGTGGATGTAGCGCATCATCGCGACAGCGCATTGCCAGACATCGTTTTGTCCGGCGCAGACGTCTAGCGCGAGCCGCCAGACTTCGGGCGAGACCTCAACGTAGTGGCTGGACTGGAGGAAATCGTAGCAGCGCTCCTGGCGCTGACAGGCGGGCAGACGTGCCAGCGGGACGGTGACGGCGTCGAGCGCGAGCGAGGTCGCGCAGGTCGTAACCACGGAGGTGGCATCGACGGTCAAGTTGGCGTGCGGTTCGTTGACCTCAAAGAAGTGGACGTAGTTGCCGTAGAAATCGAAGTAGTGGGAGAGGCGCGCGGCGGGGAGAATTTTCAGCAGAAAGGACTGACACAACTGGCCGTCGGTCGAGATCGGTTGGAGGCGTGTCTCGTTGAAACTGTCGCGCACGGCGGACGCGTATTGGTAAACGGTGCGGTGGAAGATTTGCAGTTTCATCGCGGGTGCGGAGGGCGAGGGGGGGCAAATGTGGAGTGCGGTGACTCGTCACCGCTTTTCCGAGGCGACTTGTCGCCGTCGGCGGTCGGGGTGCGTGGGAAGGAGAAAGGGGCGTTCACGGCTCGCGCCAGCGCCCACGCGCCCGCGTGACCCGAGCCGCACGAAAGTTCGACGGCGACAAGTCGCCTGCGCAAAAGCGGTGACAAGTCACCGCACTCCAAACCGCGGCGGCATCCGTGTTCATCCGTGTTCATCCGTGGTTTTCCCATTCTCGTTTCGGAGTTTGGGCTACAGCGGCTCCACATCCACCCCGACTTTCACCGTGTGCCGTCCGCCGCCGGTGATGATGCCGCTCACGGGGCTGACATCGCTGAAGTCGCGTCCGTAGGCCACGGTGATGTGCTCGGGGCCGACCAGCACGTCGTTGGTCGGATCGAAATCCACCCAGCCGTGATTGGGGCAATAGACGGCAAACCACGCGTGCGAGGCGTCCGCGCCGACGAGCCGGGGTTTGCCCTCGGGCGGGCGCGTGCGGAGGTAGCCGCTGACGTAGCGGGCGGGCAGTCCGAGCGAGCGCAGCATCGCGGCGCCCAGATGCGCGAAGTCCTGACAGACGCCCCGGCGCTTTTGCAGGACTTCCTCGAGCGGGGTGGCCACGGTGGTTGCGACGGGATCGAAACGGAAGTCCTGGTGAATGCGGCGATTGAGCGCGAGCACGCCGGCGAGCAACGGGGTTTCCGCCGGAAAACTTTCCCGCGCGTAATCCGCCAGGTCCGGCAGGGCGCGCACCATCGGCGAATCGGCCACGAACTGGTACGGCTCGATCAATTCCACCGCCACCGGATCGCGGAACAATTCCGCCGCGGCCTCCCACGGCATCGACAGGCCCGGCGTCACCGGCGTCAGCTCGTTCACGACGACATGGCTGGTGGCGATGATTTCCAGCCGCGTGTGCAGACCTTGAATGCTGAAAAAGCAGACGCGGTTGCCGAAGTAATCCGTGCGCATCTTGCGCACGCCCGGCTCCGGCTCGATGCGAAGCTCGAAGTCCTTCCGCTCCTGCGTCGGCGTGCTGCGCGGCTTCACCCGGGCGGCGTGGTGCGACACCGTCACCGGCTGGGCGTAGGTGTAAACGGTGCGATGCGTGATGCGGTAGTTCATGGCTGGGCGGCGGTGCCCGTGCGGGAAATCGCCGAGTGGGCGAAATAGCTGACGGCAATCGCATCGGAGAGCTTGGGCAGTTCGCGGCCGAGGTGCTGGAGAACGCGGGCGACCTCGCCCAGGTGCCAGTTGCGTTGCAACCCAGCCAGCCCGAGCGGGTCCATGAGCCGGAGACGGGTGACGCATTCGAGGAGAATCCGCTGGCCGGGACTCGGCAGAGCGCGCTGCCGTTCGAGCGGCAGTTCGTCGAAGTGCCGCGCGAGTTGTTGCAGTTGAAACAGCAGCGAACGCGGGTTGGTCTCGTCGAGCATCACCAGATCGTACACGGCCGCGATGTGCGGCAGGAGGCTGTAGCGCGAGCGATACGTGAGCGTGCTGTCGGCGACCTCGAGGACGGCTTCGAGCAGGCTGGGGTTGTCGGCCTCGGCGGAGCGCAGCGCGCAATCGAGAAAGCTGCAGAGGTAGATCGCCCGTTCGAGGCGGCAGCCCATGTCGAGAAAGCGCCAGCCCTGCGCGCGGGTCATGTTTTCCATAGCCAGGCCGCGGAAGGCGGCGAGGTCGAGGAGGACCTGATTGAGCAGGGCGGCGGCATCACCCGCGAGCACGACCAGGCTGGTGGTCGGCCGCCCGAGCAGATCGTGCAGCCGTCCGAGGACGCGCCAGAGGTCGTTGGAGGTGCGGTCGCGCACGAGCATGGCCAGCCGCAGCAACTGCTCGGCGTCGCGATGTAGGCTGGTCGCGCGGGCGGGATCGAAGATGGCGGCGAGCAGTTCGGCCTCGAGCGCCTCGGGGTTGCCGCGCAGTTCCAAGCGCCGGGAATCGACGGTGATCAGCCCCTGCAATTCCAGCGTGCGCAGGATCGGTTCGAGCACGGGATACGCGCTGCCGGTGCGTTCGGGATTGAACCGCAGCAGCGCACTGCGCAGCAGCCGCGCGGAGGCGTCGGCGCGCTCGGCGTAGCGGCCGAGCCAGAAAAAATTATCCGCCAGCCGGCTCGGCAGGTTGTTGCCGACGCGGTGCAACTGGATGCGGTGCTCGGGCGTTTGCAGCAGCGTCTCGTCGGGCACCGGCCCTTCGCTCAACACCCAGGTGTCCTTGCTGCCGCCGCCCTTTTGCATCGAGAGAAAACGCCCGGTTTCGTCCGGGGCCACGCGCGTGAGACCGCCGGGCATCACGCGGTAGCCGTCAGCGGTCGCCACGAGGTATACGCGCAGGCCGACGGGCCGCGCCACCAAGCCCGCGGTGCCGTCCCACACCGGCGCGGTCGCGAGTTTGACGCGCTCCTGGCCGACGAAGAGATGCGGTTGAAACGCGAGTCGGCGACGCAGCGCGGCGAGTTGTTCCGGCGTCATGGTTTCGCCCGCCTTCATGCCGCCGAGACGCGGGCGAAACGCGGGTTTTACGAAGAGTTTTTCGAGATGTTCGCGCACATAACTCGCGGCGCTTTTTTGTCCGCACCACCACGTCGCGACCGACGGCAGCTTGAGTTCCTCGCCGAGCAGATGCCGGCACAGGCCGGGGAGAAAGGCCATGAACGCGGGGCTTTGCAGCAGCGCGCTGCCGGGCGGATTGGCCACGGCGACGTTGCCCGCGCGCAGCGCCTCGACCAGGCCGGGCACGCCAAGCATCGAGTCGTTGCGCAGCTCGAGCGGGTCGCAGAACTCGTCATCGACGCGGCGCAAAATGACATCGACGGGTTCGAGGCCGCTGAGGGTTTTCAGAAAAACCCGGTCGTCGCGCACGGTGAGGTCCTGGCCCTCGACCAGCGTGTAGCCGAGGTAGCGCGCGAGATAGGCCTGTTCGAAATAGGTTTCATTGAAGGGCCCGGGCGTGAGCAGCACGACGCGGGGATTGTCGGTGCGGCGCGCGGCCAATTGCGCGAGCGAGGCCTGCATTTCCCGGAAGAAACCAGCGAGCCGGTGGACATGACAATCGCGAAACGGCTCGGGGAGAATGCGCGAGGTGACGAGGCGGTTGGCCAGCGCGTAGCCGGAGCCGGTGGGAATCTGCGTGCGGTCGGAGGTGACCCACCAGCGGCCGTCCGGCGAGCGCGCCAGGTCGGCGGCGTAGAGATGGAGATGGCGGTCGTGCGCCACTTTCACGCCATGGCAGGGCCGCAGAAAATCCGCCTGCGCGAAAACCAGCGCGGGCGGCAGGCGGCCCGTGCGAAGCAATTCCTGCGGGCCGTAGCAATCGGCGAGGATCTGGTCGATCAGCGTCGCGCGCTGGATCAGCGCGGTCTCGAGGGTGCGCCAGTCGGCGGCCGAGATGACGAAGGGCAGCGGGTCGAGCTGCCACGGACGCTCCATGGCGCGGGTGTCGCCGTAGATGTTGTAGGTGATGCCCTGCTCGTGGACGTAGCGGCCGGCGGTCTCCCAGCGGCGTTTCAATTCCGCGACGCCAAGGGTTTCGAGTTCGCCGAGCACGGCGGCGTAGTGCGCGCGCGGCTGGCCCTCGGCGTCGAGCACCTCATCGAACACGCCGTCGAGCGCCCGGTAGCTCTCGAGGAGTTCGGCGGGCGGGCGGGGTTTGGGTCTGGCGGCGGCTTCGCTCATTCGTCAGCGGCACTTAAACATGATCGGCGTGGCGCGGCGAGGGGTGAACGCAGAACTCCCCGGGGAGCGCACGCCGCTGGCGTGCAGTTTTCGGCGGCCCGCCGAAAAACTCGTTCCTCTAACCTTTTCCCGCGCTCGAGAAGGCAGACCGGGGAACGGCGGTTTGGGCGGGCCGCCCAAACCGGCACGCGGGCCGCGTGCGCTCCCCGGGGAGCGCACGCCGCTGGCGTGCGGTTTTCGGCGGCTCGCCGAAAACCTCGTTCCACTAACCTTTCCCCGCGTTCGAGAAGGGAGACTGGGGAACGACGGTTTGGGCGGGCCGCCCAAACCGACACGCGGGCCGCGTGCGCTCCCCTTCGCCTTTCGGCGTTTCGGCCAGGTTCACGCATTCCGCAAATCGAAGGTGAACGGGAACTCGGGGTTCGGCACGGGCCGCGGCGTTTTGATTTTTCCCGGGGTGTGGCCGAGCCGGAAGAAACGGTTCAAGCGGCGGCTTTCGGCTTCGTAGGAGTTGATCGGGAAGGTCGCGTAGCTGCGGCCGCCGGGGTGCATAACGTGATACGAGCAGCCGCCGAGCGAGCGGTCGTTCCAAGTGTCCACGACATCGAACACGAGCGGCGTGTGGACGCCGATGGTCGGGTGCAGGCACGAAGGCGGCTGCCACGCGCGGTAGCGGATACCCGCGACGAATTCGCCGTGGGTGCCGGTCGGATGCAGCGGGATGGGCCGCCCATTGACCGTGATGACGTGGCGCGGATCGATCGCGCCTTGGACTTTGAGCTGCACGCGTTCGACCGAGGAATCGACATAGCGCACCGCGCCGCCGGGGCCGGCTTCTTCCCCGAGAACGTGCCAGGGTTCGAGGGCGTGACGGATTTCCAGATGCAGCCCGCGCGCGTCCTGATCGCCGGCGAAGGGGAAGCGAAACTCGAAATGCGGCGCGAACCACGCGGCCTGGAGCGGATAGCCGGAGTCGGCCAGATCGCGGACGACATCCTCGAGGTCCTGCCAGATGAAATGCGGGAGCATCCAGCGGTCGTGAATCTGCGTGCCCCAGCGGACGAGCGGTTTGTCATACGGCTGCCGCCAGAAGCGGCTGACGAGCGCGCGCAGAAGCAGATGCTGCGTGAGGCTCATGCGCGAGTGCGGCGGCATTTCGAAGGCGCGCATTTCGAGCAGGCCCAGCCGGCCGCTGCCGCCTTCGGGCGAGTAGAGCTTGTCGATGCTGAATTCGGCGCGATGCGTGTTGCCGGTGGCATCGACGAGCAGATGGCGGAAGAGGCGGTCCACCAGCCATGGCGGCACCGAGCCGCGCTCGGGCAACTGGCGGAAGGCGACCTCGAGTTCGTAGAGCGAGTCGTTCCGCGCCTCGTCCACGCGCGGGCTTTGGCTGGTCGGCCCGATGAACAGGCCGCTGAAGAGAAAGGAGAGCGACGGGTGATTCTGCCAGTAGCTCACGAGACTCCGCACCAAGTCAGGGCGGCGCAGCAACGGGCTGTCCGTGGGCGTCGCGCTGCCGACGATGATGTGGTTGCCGCCGCCGGTGCCGGTGTGGCGGCCGTCGATCATGAACTTCTCGGTCGAGAGCCGCGTGAGGCGCGCCTCCTCGTACAGAACGGTGGTGCGCTCGACGAGTTCCTGCCAGTTCGAGGACGGATGGAGATTGACCTCGATGACGCCGGGATCAGGCGTGACCTTGAGCACGTTGAGGCGCGGATCGTGCGGCGGCGGGTAGCCCTCGACGATGACGGGCATCTGCAATTCCGTGGCGGTGTCTTCGACCACGGCGACGAGTTCGAGATAGTCCTCGAGCGTTTCCAACGGCGGCATGAAGACGTGCAAGCGTCCGCCGCGCGGCTCGACGCAGAGGGCGGTGCGGCCGATCCAGCCCGCAGATTCGCCGGCTTGCGGAAAACGATTCCAATCGGGCTCGCCGCTCGCGCCTGTGCCAGCACCAGCACCAGCGCCAGCCGCAGTGCCTGCGCCCGCGGATGTCCCGGACCCGAGGGTTTGCTCGACGACCCGGCCGTGCTCGACCGCGCCGCTGCGATAGGATTCGCGGAAGACGGCGCGTTGCGGCAGCGCCGCGCGCGGAACGGTGGGATCGGTTTCGTGAATGTAGGGATAGTCGGCCTCGGTGACCCACGGCAGGGAATCCAGCGGCAGCCGGTAGCCCATCGGTGAATCGCCGGGCAGCAGGAAGAGGCGTTCGTCGCGCACATACCACGGACCGGAGGCCCATTTGCGCTGCCCTTTCACCATGCGGCGCTGGAGTGGCACCACGTAACCGACCACCTGTTCGAGGCCCTGCTCGAAGATGCGCGCCAGCCGGTCGCGTTCCTGTTTGTCGCGGAGATTGGATTTGAGCGGATCGACGTTGACCGGCAGCCGGCGTTCTTTCCACAGGTAGTAAAAGGCGTCTTCGTAACCGGGCATGATCCAGCGGCCGTCGATGCCGAGCCGTACGGCCATGCCGTCCATGAACTTCACCGAGTCGATGGCGGTGAACGCGTACCGTTTCTTTTCATCGGCGAGCAGCGCGAGATTTTCCCAGATGGGCACGCCGTCCTTGCGCCAGTAGCAGGCGAAGGCCCAGCGCGGGAGTTGTTCGCCGGGATACCATTTGCCCTGGCCGTAATGCAGGAGCGCGCCGGGCGCCCAGCGGCGTTGGAGGCGGCGGATGAGTTCGTCGGCGAGGCGGCGTTTGTTCGGCCCGAGCGCCGCGGTGTTCCACTCGGCGCCGTCGAAGTCGTCGATGGAAACGAAGGTCGGCTCGCCGCCCATCGTGAGGCGGACATCGTGCTTCACGAGCTCGGCATCGACCTGATGGCCGAGGGCTTCGATGGCCTGCCATTGCTCGTCGGTGTAGGGCTTGGTGACGCGCGGGGATTCGTGAATGCGCGTCACGTTCATGGCGAAGGAGAACTCGCATTCGCATTCGTCCACGCCGCCGCTGATCGGCGCGGCGCTGGTGGGATCAGGCGCGCAGGCGAGCGGGATGTGGCCTTCGCCGGCCATGAGGCCGCTGGTCGGATCGAGGCCGATCCAGCCCGCGCCGGGGAGGTAAATCTCGCACCAGGCGTGGAGGTCGGTGAAATCTTTTTCGGGGCCGCTGGGGCCGTCGAGGGACTTCACGTCAGCGGTGAGCTGGATGAGGTAGCCGCTGACAAAGCGCGTCGCGAGGCCGCAGTGGCGCAGGATTTGGCACAACAACCACGCGGAGTCGCGGCACGAGCCGGTGCCTTTTTCGAGCGTCTCCTCGGGCGTCTGCACGCCGGGTTCGAGGCGGATGATGTATTTGACCGCCTGGTTGATGCGGCGGTTGACGTTGACGATGAAATCGTTGGTGGTCGGGCGGGTCTCGGCTGCGGGTGCGGCTGGCGCGGCGGGCGTGGCGGGCGTGGCGGTTGCGCCGGCGAGCTGATTCACTTCGGGCAAAATGCCGTGGCGATGCGGGTCGCCGCCCTGTTCGCCGAGCGTCACGGGCAGCGGATGGCCGTCGATGAGCGCGGCGTGGGGATGGCCGATGTCGTCGCGTTTTACGGTGGCGAGGAGGGCGGCGAACTTGGGCGTGGCGGCGCAGCGATGGCGGAAGGGTTCGAGCTCGTGGTTCAGGGCCGGGTCGTAGTGGAAGGGGAAATGTTGCGCGGCGGTTTCGAGGAAATAATCAAACGGGTTGAGCACGGACATTTCCGCGACGAGGTCCACCTCGACGGCGAACTCGCGCGTCGGCTCCGGGAACACGAGGCGCGCGAGGTAATTGGACTGCGGGTCCTGCTGCCAGTTGATGAAATGTTTCTCCGGCAGCACGCGCAGCGAATAGCTCAGGATGCGCGTGCGCGAGTGCGGCGCGGGCCGCAGCCGCACGACCTGCGGGCCGAGCGTGACGAGCCGGTCGTATTGGTAGTGGGTGCGATGGTGGAGGGCGACGTGGATGGACATAGTGAGAAGAGATTAACTCCCGAACTCCGAAACAGTAAGGGGAGCGCACGCGGCCCGCGTGCGGGTTTGGGCGGCGCGCCCAAACGAGCGTGCCCCGGTCTGCGTTTCCTGCGGCGTGAAAAGGTAATCAGCCTTTGCGAAAGTTCGTGCAGTCCGCACCGGGGTCTCCGGCTCCCTCTCCTCCGTTCGGAACGGAGGAGAGGGTCGGGGAGAGGAGTCGCTCGGCAATGCTGGGCCGCTCGCAATGGTGAAGCACCCCTCTCCCCGTTCGTGCCTCACGGGGCGAGGGAGACGGACGCGCTTCTTGTCAGAGCATTCCCGGCACGAACTTTCGCAACGATTGATCGGGGAACGAGGTTTTCGGCGGGCCGCCGAAAACGGCACGCCAGCGGCGTGCGCTCCCCGGAGCGCCGGGCTGCGCCCGGCGGGGACGGCGGAGTTCGGGCAGGCACGAAAATCCCGGAGGCGGCGACGAAGTGACCGGGAGGGGAGGGGACGCGCCGGTGTCATGAAATTGCGACCGACCGCCGATCAGCGGGAGACCAACACCGGCTGCCGCAACTGCTGTTGTTGTTGCTGCTGCTGTTGCTGGATTTCTTCATCGATGCTCGTGAACGGCTGGAAGGTGTAGGAACCGAACACCGCATCGCCGATCTTGTTGAGCTTCTGCTGCACGACATCGAGGTAATCGTGGATGCCCTGCTCGAAAACTTCCGCGATGGTGCCGAACTGAAACTCCGCCAGCAACCGGCCGGAAAGCCGCTCGGGATCGTTGATGAAGCGTCCCTCCGGCGCGCCGCTGATCGCGCGCAACGCCCGGTCCATGTGCGTGATGCTGAACTTCACCGAGCGCGGAAAATCATCCGAGAACAGGAGAAATTCCGCCACGCGCTGCGGATCGACTTCCGCCGAATGCAGCGCCTTGTACGCATCCCACGCGCTGCACGAGCGGAGGATCGACGCCCATTCCAACGCCTCGGTCTGGCTGGCGGCTTTCGGCGCACTGCGGCGCGGCGGCACGGTCGCATGGCGGACATCGAGGATGCGCGTGGTCTTGTCGGCGCGTTCGAGGTATTTGCCGACCTGCATGAACTGCCAGCCTTCGTTATGCACGACCGTCGCGTTGCTCAGCCCTTGGAGATGCAGCGAACTGGCTTTGATTTCCTGAAAAAACTCGTAGGGACTCTCGCCCCACATCTGGCGCGCGCCGTCGGAGTGGATGAAGAGATAAAGCCGGTTCAACTCCTCCCAAATCTCGATGGTGATCTGGTCGCGCACCATGCGGGCGCTCTCGCGGGCGAGGGCGATGGACGAGATGATCGAGTTGGTGTTGTCCGGCCGGAAGACGAGAAATTCGGTGACCGTCTGGCCGTTCGCTTCGGGATACAGCTTGAAGAACAGCTCCTCGTCGCCGGTGGTCTGGACAATCGGCACCCAGTAGGCCGCGAGGCCCTTGTCATCGAGGCTGCGATAATCAAGGAGGAGCTGGAGGTTCACATCGACGATGCGCGCGATGTTCTCGGCGCGCTCGATGTAGCGGCTCATCCAGTAGAGGGAATTGGCGACGCGGGATAGCATGGCTGGCCTTATCCGTGACTAAGCAGTTGGAACCGCCGATACGACCACAGAGACGCGATGAACGCAGAGGAATACCCATGTCTGCCTCCGCTCCGGCCAGTCACCATTCAGTAAACAATCATCCGTCAGCCCATTCTTTGTTTTCTCTGTGTTCATCGTGTCTCTGTGGTCGTATCGCGATCGTCCCTACTGATTCGTTACGGCTTATTTATCGGAAAACAACACCCAGGTGTCTTTGCTGCCGCCGCCTTGCGACGAGTTCACGACGAGCGATCCCTTGCGCAACGCCACGCGGGTCAGGCCGCCCGGCACGATCACCGTCTTCTCGCCGTAAAGAATGAACGGCCGCAGATCAATGTGCCGTCCCTCGAACTTCCCATCGCAATACGTCGGATGCCGCGACAGGTTGATCATCGGCTGCGCGATGTAATTGCGCGGGTCCGCCTCGACGCGCACCCGGAACTCGGCGATTTCCTCCTTGCTCGCCATCGGCCCCATCAACATGCCGTAGCCGCCGGATTCGTTGGCCGCCTTCACCACCAGCTTCTCGAGGTTTTCGAGGATGTATTTTTTGTCCGCATCTTCGGACGCGAGATAGGTCGGGACGTTGTCGATGATCGGGTCCTGATCGAGGTAATATTTGATCATCTTCGGCACGAAGTAATACATGACCTTGTCGTCCGCGATGCCGGTGCCGATGGAGTTGGCGAGCGAGACATTCCCCGCGCGATAGGCGTTCACCAGGCCCGGCACGCCGAGCACCGAGTCGCGGCGGAAGACCGTGGGATCAATGAAATCATCGTCGATGCGCCGGTAGATCACATGCACCGGCTGCACGCCCTTGGTCGTGCGCATGAACACGCGCGAGTCGCGCACCACGAGGTCGCGCCCTTCCACGATCGAGATGCCCATCTGCCGCGCGAGATAGGTGTGCTCGAAATACGCGCTGTTGTTGGCCCCCGGCGTCAGCACCACCACCGTCGGATCAGCCACGCCGGCGGGCGCGATGAAGTTGAGCATCTTCAGCAGCTCGGCGGGATAATTGTCCACCGGCCGCACGCCGACGGCCTCGAACATCGCCGGGAACGTCCGCTTCATCGCGCGCCGGTTCTCGAGCACGTAGGACACGCCCGAGGGCGTACGTCCGTTGTCCTCGAGCACCATGTATTTCCCGTCCGCGCCGCGGATCAAATCCGTGCCGCAGATGTGAATGTAAATGTCCTTGGGCACCCGGAAGCCGATGAACTCGCGGCGGAAATGTTTCGCCGAGAGGATGTAAAATTCCGGAATCACCCCGTCCTTCACGATGCGTTGCTCGTGATAAATGTCGTGGAGAAACAGGTTCAGCGCCGTGATGCGTTGCACCAAGCCCGCCTCGATCAGCTCCCATTCGCTGGCCGGAATGATGCGCGGCACCAAGTCAAACGGGAAAATCCGCTCCGCGCCCTTCGAGTCGCCGTACACGTTGAACGTGACGCCCTGGCGCAGAAAGGCGAGGTCCACGGCGCGGCGCCGATGCTCGAACTCTTCCGGCCCGATCGCGTTCAAGCGTTGGGCGTATTTCTGGTAATGCCGCCGGACCTTGCCAGTCTCGGCAACCATCTCATCGAAGAACCCTTCCGCGTTGTAATCCTTCAACACGGCGTGAGTACACTGGCAACCCACCGCGCCCGACAAGCAAAACTCTCGGCCCGGGGTAGCAAAACAATTCATCCCGCCGATGAATGACGAGGATGAAACACCGGCCCGCGATCCGCGGTGGAGCGCCGAGCATTGCTCGGCCCGTGCCACTGCCGGCAGTTCGTGCCGAGCAGTGCTCGGCGCTCCGGTTCAGGGAAGCATTCAGCGCCAGTTTTGGCCCCCGTCTTCTCCAGATCCCTTCGACTTGTGCGTCCGTCGGCTATGCCCGCTCCGCGCGAGCTTTTGCTTGAAATCACCGGAGACGCTCAACAGTCTTCGCCCGTCACCAGCGTCAAAAAACCCTCAAAATCCCCATGAAAACTCCCTCGTTTCCTGCCTCCGGCGCACCCGCCCCCACATCGCTCCCACCCCATGTCTCGCGCCGCTCCTTCCTCGCTGCGGCGACCACCGCCGCTGCGGGCCTGACGCTCGCGGGCCGTGCCGCCGCGGCCGAACGCGACTGGAGCGGCAAAATCCCCACGCGCTACCCGGACCCGGACCTCATCGCGTTGGACAAACGCTTCACGGCCAAGCTCGGCAACACGCCCATCCAGCGGATTTATCACGGCGCAAATACGATGTGGACCGAAGGCCCGGCGTGGAATGCCGTGGGCCGTTACCTGCTCTGGAGCGACATCCCGAACAATCTCCAGCAGCGCTGGATCGAGGACGACGGCCATGTGAGCACCTTCCGCAGCCCGGTCAACAACACCAACGGCAACACCTTCGACTACGAAGGCCGCCAGCTCTCCTGCGAGCACCTGACCCGCCGCGTCGTGCGCCACGAGCACAACGGGAAAGTGACGATTCTGGCGGACAAGTTTGGCGGGAAATCCTTCAACGCGCCGAACGATGTCGTGGTGCATCCGAATACGGGCGACATCTGGTTCACCGATCCCGGCTACGGCGGCTTGATGAACTACGAGGGAGAGCGCGTGAAGTCCACGAACGTGCAGCCAAACCAAAAGGAGGCGGTGTACGTGATCGATGGCAAGACCGGCAAAATCGAGAAGGTCACGGACGAAATCTTCAAGCCCAACGGCCTCTGTTTTTCGCCCGACTACAAAAAGCTCTACGTAGCCGACACCGGCGCGAGCCACTACGACAACGCGCCGAAGAACATCAAGGTGTGGGACGTGGACGGGAGGAAGCTCAAAGGCGGAAAGGAGTTCGCCTCGATGAAGCTCAAGTTCAAGCGCGACGGGAAGGATGTGGAGGACGCGGGCTTCGCCGACGGCATCCGCTGCGACACCGAGGGAAACATCTGGGCCAGCGCCGGCTGGGTAGGCGCGGGCTACGACGGCGTCCACATCTTCGCGGGCACGGACGGCCAGCGCATCGGGCAGATTCTGCTGCCCGAGATCTGCTCCAACGTCTGCTTCGGCGGCGCGAAACGGAACCGCCTCTTCATGACCGCCAGCACCTCGGTGTACGCCGTGTACGTCGAGACCCAGGGCGCGCATATCACCTGACCCAAGAGCGCGGGCGGCCCGCCCGCGAGTGCCGTCAGGCAGAACATGTGCGTGGGGTGCGGAACGCGCTCCGGCTCCCGGTTCATCCGCGTTGGTAGGGCGCGTCTGTCCTCAGCGCGCCGCCCAACCGTAGGACGCCCCACCGGCGCGCTGAGGACAGACGCGCCCTACCAACCGCACCCGTGCCCCTTCAGTGCTGCAATATCTCCGGCGGCAACGTCGTGAGCGGCGCCTTCGGATTGGTCGTCCCGAAATAATTCGCCGACCAATCATTGGAGAACAACACCACCGCGTGCTGCCCCATGTCATACGCCAGCCGCGCGCCGCTCGGGAGCGACAGCGCGCTCAGCTCGGCTTCGGTGATCCCCGTCGGCAGCCAGCGGCACACCGTCCACGGCGCAGATTCGAGGCGCGACTCCGCGCCGTATTCGCTCTCGAGGCGGAACTGCACGACCTCGAATTGCAACGGCCCGACCGCCGCCAACAGCGGCACCCGCGCGCTCGAATCGCGCAGCGTGAGCGTCTGGATCACGCCCTCCTGCAGGAGCTGTTCGAGGCCCTGCCGGAATTGTTTGAACTTCGCCGTGTTGGGATTGTGCAGGTAGGCGAAGGACTCTGGCGGGAAGCGCGGGATTTCCTTGTACAGAATCGTCGGGTCCGTCGTGAGCGTGTCGCCGATGCCGAAGCTGTCGTGCCCGACGAGGCCGATGACATCGCCGGGATACGCCTCATCCACCGTCTCGCGCTCGTTGCCGAAAAGTTTGTGCGAACTGGAGAGCCGCACTTTTTTCTGCGTGAGCGAGTGGCTCACCGTCATGTCGCGCTCGAACTTCCCCGTGCAGACGCGCAGGAACGCGATGCGGTCGCGGTGCCGCGGGTCCATATTCGCCTGAATCTTGAAAATGAAACCGGAGAACGCCGGGTTCTCGGGCGCGACCGCGGTGCCCGCTATGACGCGCGCCTTGGGCGGCGGCGAGTGCTGGAGGAAGCCATCGAGCAACAGTTGCACGCCGAAATTATTGACGCCGCTGCCGAAGAAGACCGGCGTCGTCCGGCCCGCGAGCACCTCGGCTTCATTGAAGCTCTCGCCGGCGAGTTCGAGCATTTCCAGCTCTTCGACGGTGCGGTGATAAGTCGTGTCGTCGAGCCGTTCGCGGATGACCGGATCGCTCAGATCACCAATGGACACGGGCGCGCGGAACTTGCCGCCCACCACGCGCTCGAAGCGATGGAGCTGCTTGGTGCGCCGGTCGAACACACCCTGAAAATCCGCGCCCGAACCGATCGGCCAGTTCACGGGAAACGCGCCGATACCGAGCACCTTCTCCAGTTCATCCAGCAGCATCAGCGGCTCGCGCATCGGGCGGTCGCACTTGTTCATGAAGGTGAAGATCGGCACGCCGCGCTGACGGCAGACCTCGAAGAGCTTGCGCGTCTGCGGCTCGATGCCCTTCGCGGAATCAATCACCATCACCACGGAATCCACGGCCGTGAGCACGCGGTAGGTGTCCTCGGAAAAGTCCTTGTGGCCGGGCGTGTCGAGCAGGTTGATGCGAAACCCGTTGTAATCAAATTGCAGCACCGTCGAGCTGATCGAGATGCCGCGCTTCTTCTCCAGCTCCATCCAGTCGCTCGTCGTGGCGCGCTGGTTTTTGCGCGCGGTCACGGAGCCGGCGAGCTGCACCGCGCCGCCGTAGAGCAGCAGCTTCTCCGTCAGCGTCGTCTTGCCCGCGTCCGGATGCGAGATGATGGCGAACGTGCGGCGGCGTTGGATTTCTTGGGCGATGTCCACAGGAGGCGGGTTGGGGAAAACGGAAAAAGTTAAGAGCAGCGGTGACCGGAGCGCACCTCAGTTTTCTGCGAACGAGTTGCCAAAGATTGGAGCCGTTCTCCCTCACCCCGGCCCTCTCCCGCTGGGAGAGGGAGCCGCTCTGACCGCTCGTCGAACCCAGCAGCGCTCGCTTGCCAACGGCCGCAGGCAAACGTTCTCCCTCTCCCCGCGGGAGAGGGTAGGGGTGAGGGAGAACGGCCGCAGATTTCCAATGCCGGCACCAGAAAGGACGAATGCCCTCGCCAAACAAGCGGCGTTGCAAATCGCCCCCGGAGCGCGGCCTTCAGGCCGCAGAGACGTCCCCATGCAACGAGAGCGTCAGGCAAACCCAGTGCTCCTCCGGCCCGCCACGATCCTGCGGCGTAAACGCCGCGCCCCGGGGCCACACGTATCCGCCGCTCTGCTTCGCGCCTCATCCCTTCTTCGCCGCAGGTTTCGGCTTGCTCGCCGCGATGGGATTCTCCAGCGGACGCAACACCTTCAGCGCGTCGGGCAGCTTGTAGTGCCGCTTGAGACCCAGCTCCGTCAGCATCCCCGCCGGCACGCGCGAGATGAACTCCGGGAAGCTCCGATCCACCCGGTCGCGCAGCAGTTTCTGCCCCGCCTTCGACGCCCAGAATTCCTCCTCCGCCTTCGCCAGCGCAATGCCCGCTTCATCGGCGTTCATGCTCTCGCGTTTGCCGAGCACCCAAATCAGCTCGGGATCGCCCGGCAGCGCCACGGGACACGCAACGAACTTCTGCACGATCTCCTGCTCGTCGCTCTCGTCCACCACCGCGTCGGGATTCACCTTCACCTCGCCGCGGAACTGCCCGCCATCCGGCAGCGCGATCTCGATGGCGAGCGTCTTCTCCGCGCGATTGGGCTTGATCGTCACATCGCCGTCGCCGAACGACGCGGCGAGCTGCGTCTTCACCTCGGTCAGCGTCTTGGGTTCGAGGTCCGGCAGGGCGACCTTGGCGCAAAACTTCTCGAATGCCGCGGCTTTGGCCTTGGATTTCAATTCCGTTTCGATGGCCTGATAAATCTTCCCCGCCAGCTTCGGATCAGTGGTGGCCTTGGGCAGCACCAGCTTGAGCAAGTTGAGCAATTCGAGGTCGGCGACTTTCTTCGGTTCTTTTTTCATTTTCAAAATTGGGGCGCACTTGTGACACACCCCGCCGCCGGGCGCAACGTCCGCGTCGGGTTTCATCAGGAGCGCGGCTGTGTCGCAGACCAGCCGCAGCGGCAACTCCGTCCCCCACGCGTCGGCAAGCTCAGATGCTGTGGCGCATGTCCACGCGCTGCGGCTGGTGCTCTGCACACAGCCGCGCTCCGAGGCATCGGCTGGAGCGCGCCCGTCCTCGGGCGCAGCGACGTGGAATGCACGAAGCCGCTGAAAGTTTTCACCGCCCCCGTTCGTGCGGACGCCGCAGCGGCCGAGGGCGGCCGCACTCCGGTGCCGACGCTTGGAGCGCGGCTGTGTCGCAGACCAGCCGCAGCAGCAACTCCGTCCCGCACGCGTGGGCTGACTTGGATGCTGCGGAGGTTGGCCACGCGCTGCGGCTGGTGCTCCGCACACAGCCGCGCTCCTGGGAGTCGGGCGGATTGCGCCCAGCCCCGGTCCCACCAAGCGCCATGCCTCTCGCCGCCGGTAAATTTCCACAACCCCGTGCCTACGAACGCCGCTGCGGCCGGGGACGGCCGCCCTCCGCGCCCCTCCCGCCCTCCACCCTCCCTCCGAAACTATCTCCAATGCCCCCCGTCCACTCCACGTCCCACTCCGCGCATGTCGCCAACACCACCCGCCTCGCCCGCCCCGGCCACCCTCACCCGCCGCACGTTCCTCCGTGCCGCCGGCGTTTCGCTCGCGCTGCCGGTGCTCGAATGCCTCCAGCCGCGCCTCTTCGCCGCCGGGAAGACGCCCGCGATCCGCCGCGCCCTCTTCATCTGCACACCGCTCGGTGTTCACCCCGCGAACTTCTTTCCCACCGCAGCCGGCCGCGACTACGCGCTCACGCCCTATCTCGAAGTGCTCAAAGATTTCCGCAACGACTTCACCGTCATGTCCGGCCTCGCGCATCCCGAGGTCGGGTCCACGCACGATTCCATCTACAGCTTCCTCACCGGCGCGCCGCATCCCGAGATTCGCGCGGGCTTCCGCAACAGCATCTCCGTGGACCAGTTCGCCGCCGAGCGCATCGGCGGGCAGACGCGTTTCCCCAGCCTGTCACTTTCGGCCGAAGGCTTCGGCCTCTCGTGGACGCGCAGCGGCGCGCTCGTGCCACCGGACCTCTATCCCTCGAACCTCTTCGCGCGCCTCTTCCTCGAAGGCCGCCCCGACGAAGTCCAGACGCAGGCCCGGCGCTTGCGCGACGGCCAGAGCATCCTCGACACCGTGCGCGAACAGGCGCGGCGCCTGCAGCCCACGCTCGGCACGCGCGACCGCGAGAAGATGGACGAGTATTTCACCAGCGTCCGCGAACTGGAACAGCGCCTGGTCACCAACGAGGAATGGTCCAAGAAACCCAAGCCGAAAGTCACCGCCCCGCCGCCGCAGAACAACCTGAACCCCGCCGACCTCATCGGTAAAAACCGGCTCCTGTTCGACCTCATCCACCTCGCCCTCCAGACCGACTCCACGCGCCTCATCACGATGCTCCTCCTTGGCACCAGCCTCGTCCCGCCGATCCCCGGCGTCTCGCAAGGCCACCACGACCTCTCGCACCACGGCCAGGACCCCGCCAAACTCGCGCAGCTCAAGACCGTGGAACTGGAGAAAATGAAGACCCTCCGCGAACTGCTGGAAAAACTGCGACGCACCGAAGAACAGGGCGAAACCCTCCTCGACCGCACCATGGTCTTCTTCAGCAGCAACCTCGGCAACGCCAGCAACCACTCCACGCGCAACCTCCCCGTCCTCCTCGCCGGCGGCGGCTTCCAACACGGCCAGCACCTCGCCTTCGACCCGAAGAATGCGCCACCCCTCTGCAACCTCTACGTCTCCCTCCTCCAGCGCCTCGGCCTCGACTCCGACCGCTTCAGCTCCGGCACCGGACCGCTGAAGGGGCTGGAAATGGTGTGAGTGCGGGCCGCCGGGGCGATTGCCGAGCGGGGACATCTCGACACTGTCCCCCGTTTGGAGTCCCGCCTTTAGCCGGTTCGGCGGGTTCAAGCAACCGGGCCGCATAAATGCGGGACTCCAAACCCAGCACCAGCGTTCCTCGGGGGCAGTGTCAAGATGCGCCCGAGCCCTCGCCCACCTGAATCCTTGTCTGGCGAAATCAATCGTCCTACCTTTTGAACATGAGCACGGTAGCCCAAATGGAATCCGCCATCGAACGAATGCCCGCCGAGGACCAGCAGCAGTTGCTCCAGTGGTTGCGGGCGCATTGCACGAATGTCACTCCGTCAGCACCGCGCGACGGCCGGGCGGTCTGGCTCGCGCGCCTGGCGCGGCTCCGCGCCCGCCTCGCCACGGGCAAACCCGCACCAACCGTCGAGCAGTTGCTGGACGAAGACCGGGGAGAATAGCCGCATGAGCTATTGGGACACGTCCGCTTTGGCAAAGCTCTACACGGCGGAGGACGATTCGTCGGCCTTTGAAACCAAGGCAGCCCAGCCCGGCGCGACGCTGCTGACCGCCCGCGTGACCGTGTGGGAGTTTCGCCGGGTCGCGCTGCGCAAAGAGTTGGCCGGTGCCATTCAAGCGAACGGCGCCGAAATCATCTGGCAGGAACTGGAATCCGACATCGCCTCCGGCTGGCTGGGAATCGTCGAGCCAACGGCGCAGCTCGCACAGGAATTCGACCGCGTGATGACCACCTGCTACCGCCATGCGCCGTCGGTGCCCATCCGGACGATGGACGCGCTGCACCTTGCCGCCGCGCGGGTGGCCGGCGAGATCGAAATGGTCGCGACCGACAGGAAGCTGCGCGAGGCGGCGGTGGTGCTGGGGTTCCGTCTGTTTCCGGCGTGAACAGCAACTGCCCCTAAGCCCGGTGGCCGCACCTGCACGGCGCGATAAAGCGGAACCTCCGACCCCATCTCGCCGGCGGCGGCTTCCAACACGGTCAGCACCTCGCCTTCGACCCGAAGAATGCGCCGCCCCTCTGCAACCTCTACGTCTCCCTCCTCCAACGCCTCGGCCTCGAATCCGACCGCTTCAGCTCCGGCACCGGACCGCTGAAGGGATTGGAGATGGCGTGAGCGACCCAAACCGGCGACCGGTATCGAACCGATGCCCAAGACGCGGGGATGGAAACCACTAACCGGCACTAACCGGCACTAATGAAAACCAATCCTAACGATAACCGGGGAGTGAATTCAGGCGGGGCATCTCATTAGTGCCAGTTAGTGCAGGTCAGTGGTTTCAACTTGTTCGAAGTTCCGCAACTGGCAGAGGAAGGTTTGACGCCGGGCTATCTTCTTTCGTTCTCCCGGGCCAGAGCGGCCGCTACGGAACTGACGCCGGCTCCTTGCTCTCGTTATCCAGGAAAATCTTGGCCTCCTCCTGCAAGTCGCGCACCCGCTGCTGATTCTCCGGGTTGGCGAAACACTGCACGAACTCAGTGTTCACTCCGCCTAATAGGCCAGGCAAGTGACGGGGAACGAAAAGAATCCAACAACGCGAATCATTCCCCCGCCTCCTTCAGCGCCGCATCAATCAGTTCCCGTCGAATGAAAATTCCCTCGACAACCAGCGCATCCAAGGCCGGTTTGAGCTTTGGAATCAGCCCTTCGCGCTTGGCTTGCCCCAGCAACGCCACCGTTCCCATGCGCCGCAAGCCAAGGCGCTGGGCCAGCTTCCGCGCCCGCAGATCATCCATCACCAAAACGGCGGCAGACTCCCGTTGCGCCAGGGCAATGGCTTCCGCTTCGCCCCGGTCAACGAAGATAAGCAAAGGCGCGACGACGGCCGGATCGGCCGCCTGCACTTCCAGCCACGTTTGCGCAACCACCTCGGCCGCCCCCGGTGCATCCGCTCGCGCGGCCGTGACTTCCGCATGGACCGCGGCTGGCACCACGATCCGTTTGGCCAGCTTGGGCAGCAATCCAAGCTGGCCGATCCGCGCCAGCCCGATCAGTGGACTGCTATCCGCGATGATGAGTTCCTCGGAAGGCACGCAGTTCGGTTTCGATCTCCTCCGCATCCAGATTCACGATGGGCACCTTCATCCGGCCCAGTTCGTCGGCAAACCGAATCCGATTCCATCCGGCCAACTCGGCGGCTTTGCCAAGCGAGAGTTGCCCCACTTCGAAGAGTCGGACGGCCAGTTGGAACTTCATTTCCCGCTCGACCTCGACGCGCGGCTTGCCGCTCGTGACCAACAGATCGTCGGGATACTCTAGTGTCATTTCTGCCATGGTCAGACTCTAACCCGCGGTCACGGCCAGCGACAAGGCCGCTTTCCAGCGCGGGGATTCCACGCGGTCAACAAAGCGACAAATCACTGGACGATTCTCTTTCGCTCCGCCGGGCTGAGGAATGCCGCGCTCCACCAGCGACTGGCGCATGGCCAGCAGGACGAACCGTCCCTCGTCGCCGACGAGCCACGGCATCGAGGATTCATACGCCAGGTTGCTCTTCAAGACCCGCTCCTCCATCAGGCAGCCGCGCTGATGCTCGTCCGCCTGCAACGTCCGGATCACGGCCTGCGCGTAGGCGTTGATGCGCTCCGGTTGGAGCAGCACCCAACTCCGATTCCCCCTCTCCGCATCGGATGGGGAGAGGGATCAAGGGTGAGGTGTCGTGACTTCACACCACGCCGGGACCGGCCAGCAGCGTCAGCACCGCGCGCAGTTCCGCGTCGGCGAACCGCGCCAATTCGCCGGGCAGCCGCAGTTGCAGCGTCTCGCGCAGTTCGTTGAACCGCATCACCACCCGGCCTTCGTCCTTGAGCGCGATGATCTCCTCCTTGAGCCGCTTGAAGAGCACTTCCGTGGTGCGGCAGGGAATCTATTCCCAGCTGAGACCGCCGAGAATAGCGAGCAGTTGCCGCCGCCGGTGCGTCATCAAGTCAACCGGTCCGCCTGCATGGAACACCTGCCGGTAAATGCGGTTGCAATAGATCTCCGGACCCTCGCGCGGTCCTAGCCCGGTGAACCAGAGCAATTCGCGCTCGGCGGGGGTCACCTCTCGCCGCAAGAGCAGCCGGTGATAGACGCGCACTGCCTCCTTGCGGCTGCGTAACGCGGCTTTGATGTTCTGGAAATGGATGTCGCCCGGTGCCCTCGCCACGATCTCCGCTGCGATTTTCTCCACGGCTTCCTCGAACCAGCCCTCGTAGCAGCCAACGTAAGGAGACTCTGATACCTCTGAGGTCTGAGCCTTGTTACCTCGGCTGCTACGGGGCCGGGAGGTCGCCTTGGCACGCGCGGCGCAGTCCCAGAGTCTTTCCAGAATCAACTGAGTCAGAAACACGGAGCCACCGGCTTGGGCGAACACGGTTTCGGCCAGCTTCTCCGCCGACGCCTGCAAACGCTCCGCCATCAGCCCGCACGCCTGCGCCGTTTCCGCGAGTGAGAGATCGCGTAGCACAATGGCCTCGCCGACGTTGAACGGCGAGCGCCGCCGGTCGGTAAGCAATTCCTCGGGCCGGGCCGCGCCGGCGAGGACGAACTGGACACGCTCCCACTCTGGGCGCATGGCGCGCTCGTTGAAGACGTTGCGTAGGATGCTGAAGAAGGCGTCCTTGAACGGGGCCGGCAGCAGGGCATGCACGTCATCCAGGAAGATTACCAGCCGCGCTTCGGGACAGCGGGCGAGGAGTTGCTCCATGCCGTCGCTGAAGCGTTCGCAGCTGGGGAGCTCCTCAGTCAGTTCCAGCGAGCGGCGGCACTCGCCGAAAATGCGGGCCTGAAAGGCATCGAAGTCCGCGATCTCGCCTGGTTCGAACATGGCGAAGTTCACGAACGCAGTGCGGAACTCAGGCGCGGCCAGCCGGGCGCAGACACGGGTTATGAGGCTGGACTTGCCGCTCTGCCGAGGCGCCAGCACGAAGGGGAACCGCTGGTTCTGCTCAATGGAACGCCGCAAATCCCGGTCAGCCTGCCGCTCTATGTATGACAACCCCGTTACCATCCCGTGCGCGCAATATGGATTTGGGCCCAGCACCATCACGCGTAACTCTTTTCGTCGTGAATGATTGCTAACAGATCTTGATCGGAAGCCTTGGACACTTCCGATTCGAAGAGGAGCCGGCAGAGACCCTGGACTCGAAGAGGAATGGACTGCGATTTCTCCTTGATCACGCTCATGCTTTTCAAGGCGAGTTCTCTGGAGCGAGGGGAAAGCAGGCGGAGCAACTCCTGCAGCTCGGTATCGCGAAATGGCGAAACATGAATACACTTCCAAGGCTTAATGAATTTGGGGTCCCTCAACCCTCGGTGCGCAAACATGGCAGAAAGACTCACAGGAGAAGTCGTGATCACCCGTAATCCGGGTCCAGGATTTCTAAACCTCGCGATCAGAGGCGGAATCAGCGCCTCAAGGCCAGCAGCCAGGATTTCTCCAATATCGTCTAGAAGCAGGATGGATGGTCTCTGATTCGCTTGGCGTTCCAAGTCATCCCACTCATCAATCGCTCCAAACTCGCCTGCAAAGAGCTTGAAGAAGTTTTTCATAAATCTCTGCGGGTCATCCGAACGGCAGTCGGCAAGATAACCCCCAAAAAACAGGTGGTTCGGAAGTAGCCGACGTGCCTGTAGCATAAGGCTTGTCTTCCCGACACAGAAGTCCCCGGTGATCGAGATGAGTCGGTCAGGCCCCACAAGCATATTCTCGAACTCAGTATCCGATTGCCGTCGGATATATGTGGGGTCGTCAGGGCGGAGGGCACCGGCTGGGTGGAAAGGATTTGCCTGCAGAGCTGAGCTGTCGCCCACTTTCTTGTTGTCCGCTCCGTGTTCTTTGGCTTCTTGGCTCAACGGCCAGAGTTCCGGTTTTTCACAAGCTTGTAAAAGCCTCGCATACTCCTGCTCGCGATCCGCCGGTCGCCAGTTGATGTAAAGGAATTGCGCCAGGGAGCCTTTGATGGGGGCGTTGTCGAGCCGCAGGGGAATGAAGCGGCGCTCCAGGTTCAGCGGGTCGCGGAAGCGGAAAGTGCCGGACTCCAACTGCGCCCAGTCCGAGCCGAACGCATTCGCCGACATGCAGAGCACCAACACGCGCGAGTTCTCCAGCCCTTCCTCGATCTTCGCCGGGATGCTGTCGCCGGGCTTGAGCACCCATTCATCGAACCACACCTTCAGCCCGTCCTGCCGCAACCGCTCCGCCAGCGGGCGCACCACCGCCTTGTCCTTCGCGCTGTGGCTGAGGAAGACATCGTAGGGGAATTCGTCAGGCACGGGTTCTAGGTTGGTTGGTCGGGAGGTTCACTGCCGGATTCGGATACGATGCGCCTCCACGAGGAGCAGTTTGCCGTGATAGAAGTCCTGCTGGGGATGGGCATCCAGGAACGCCTGCAGTCGTTCCATGAGTTGCGGTATGATCTCCGGATGGTTGTGCAGTTGAATGCCGACGATGCCTAGGTAGTTGGATGGCGGATAGCTCACGATGTCCGAGAAATCGCCATTCAGGGAGAGGAGGATGGCCCCTAATTCCTGTGCCTTGGCAATGACCGTGGGATCGGGCGAGCGGAGCGGCAGGACTTCCCGCAGCAGCGTGACCTGATGCCCGTGTCGGCGGAGCGTGTCGGTGATTTCCGCCGGCACGCACTGGTCACTGAAGACGCGCAGGCTCACACAGTCACGGCTTCGAAGTCGGCCAGTTCACGGGCGTAGTCCAGACACGCCACGACATCGGCGGCCGTGAGGTCAGGGAACTCCTTTAAGATGGCGTCGGTTTCGCGCCCCGCCGCCAGATAGCCCAGCACCAGGGCGGCGGGAATGCGGGTGCCTTTGATACACGGTTTGCCGCGGAGTATCTGGGGATCGCTTTGGATTCGGTTTTGCCAGTTCATAGAGTGAGTGGAAGCTACCGCCGCGCCGACGATGAAACAATGTCCTTCAATTTGTCCTTCGCGCTGTGGCTGAGGAAGACGTCGTAGGGATAGGCGTCGGTGCTCATGGTGGGGGGTCAATTCTCCACGATTCGCGGCCAAGCGCCTTTGAAGCTGCCGAAGTGACGGGTGAGTTTCGGAAACTCCGGCGCGGGCGGATCGGGACAGACGGGTTTGCCGGTGGCGTCGAGGTAGAGACAACCCATTTCGAGCGGAGGAAGTTTCGCAACCAAGGCGGCGGCTTCATCCACGAGGGTCAGGAACCGCCGTTTGAACTGACCCAGGTCCGGCGGGGGCGCGACGCCCACGGCGGCCCATTCGCGCGGTTCGAAGGGGAAGCGAACGAACCGCTTGGCGGCGTCGAGCAGGAATTCCGGCGTCAGCCCGGGGTCTTTCGCCGCCGCCGCCCAGACGAGCGCGCCGAGGCACAGGTGGCGTTCGTGGAGGTAGATCACGTCCAGCCAGTCCCGCAGTTTCTCGCGGCCGCAGAAGGCCAGCACCTTGTTGGTCGCCACGTCCCAAAAGTGCAGCCGCCACCCGAGTTGCGGGTCGGGTTCCACAGGAAAGAACCGGAAGGCGCTGTCCTGAACCCACTCCAGCTTGGTGGTGACCGGGCCTTTGGTGACGATGGCGCGGCAGAAGCACTCCTGACGGTTCACGATCCGGACGTCGTAGCCCGCGGCCTGTAAGGTCGCGGTGTCCCGCGCCACCGCATCGTGAACCGCCGGGGCCGTATCGTGGAAGACATCGATGTCAGCCGAAGCGCGCGGTGAGTCGGGCGCTTGATGGAGGACGGTGGCACCGCCGACGTAGCTGTCCGGATTCCGGTTGCCGGCCAGCAGGCGCAATACTTCGCTCTCGAATGGTCCTAGCGGCATAATTCCCCGACCACGCGGTAGCCCCGATGACCGCCGTTGTGTCGCAACTCGCGCACCACCCAGGGAATGTCAGCTTCGGTGATCTCGGCGTCCGGGCGATAGGACCAGAAGCACTGGGCATAGAAGTCCTTGAACGCCTGCCGGGCCAGTTCGAGCCGTTGCTGGCGGGCCGCGGTGACGGCGGTGGCGGGCGGGGTTTCGGTTCGCGCTTCGTTCACGGAAGGATTTTAGGTCACTGCCAACGAGTTCAACAAGCGCTTTGCGATTTCCGCCGCGATCTTCGCAGTCCTCTTTTCGCATGAATTTCACATCAGATGGGCGCGAGGGGGGCGCGATGGATTGGGGACTCATGCGTCTGACAAGCCGCAGTTGGAACCACGAAAGATACGAAACACACGAAAGGAGAAGGCTGTGGGGAGTCGGAAGCTGTTGTTGACGGGGTACGTTATTTGGTACCGGAAAACCTCGGTTCGGCCCTTTGTTTGTGAGCGTCTCGGAGCTTTCGTGGTTTTGCTTGTTTCGCGGGATCACTCCTCCGGTTGCTGGTTGTGGCGGTAGGGTTTGGTGCCTTCGGTGCGTTTTTTCCAACTGGGTTTGTTGGCGACGGCGCTGGGTTTGCGCTGGCCGGGGGCGGCGGCGGATTTTTCGGCTTTGAGTTTTTGGTAGTTGTCGAGGCGCAGGGGCTGGAGTGCGCCGGTGGTCAGGGCGGCGCGGACGGCGCAGCCGGGTTCGTTGCTATGACCACAATTGCCAAAGCGACATTTGGCGGCGAGCGCGGCGATGTCGGCGAAGGCGTCTTCGATGCCGTCCTCGACGCCCCAGAGCTGGAGTTCGCGCATGCCGGGAGTGTCGATGACGAGCGCGCCGGAGGGGGTGAGCACAAGTTCGCGGCGCGTGGTGGTGTGGCGGCCTTTGCTGTCTTTTTCTCGCACTTCGGCGGTGGGGAGGGTGTCGTCGTGGAGGAGTCGGTTGATGAGGCTGGATTTGCCCACGCCGGAGGAGCCGATGAAGGCGAGGGTGCGTTCGGGCTGGGCGTAGGTGGCGGCGAGGGCCTTGAGTCCCTTGCGTGTGGTGGCGCTGGTGATGTGGACGGGCACGCCGGGCACGAGCACGGCGATCTGGCCGCGGACGGTTTCGGGGTCGGGGCAAAGGTCGGATTTGTTGAGGATGATCACGGCTTCCGCGCCGCTTTCCATCGCGGCGACGAGGAAGCGTTGGATGCGCTTGGGGTTGAAATTGCGGTCGAGTCCGCTGACGAGGAACACGGTGTCGATGTTGGCGGCGACGATCTGTTCGATCTCCTCGTCGCCGGCGGCGCGGCGGGAGAATTTGGTGCGGCGGGGCAGCACGGCGTGGAGGTCGGCGCGGCGTTCGCCGGGGCGGAAGCGCACGGCCACCCAGTCGCCGACGGCGGGAAATTGGTCGGGCTTGCGCGCGACGTGGAAGAAGCCGCCGCCGCATTCGGCGAGGACTTCGCCGGAGGCGGTGTGGACGGCGTAGAAGTTGCGCCGCAGCTCGCAGACGACGCGCGCAGGTTCCAGGCCGGCGGCGGCGTGCGGGGCGAAGGCGAGCGTCAGGGCGTCGGTCCAGCCGAAGTCGGCGAGGGACGGGGGGGGAGGGTCAAAGCTCAAAGTTCAAAGCTTAAAGCTCAAGGGAAGGACCAATGAACGAAGTAACGCACGGGCCGTTGCAACTCGTAGCCGCCGACGTGAGGAGGCGGACGGCCTCGCCGAGCGCCCGATCCGCCTCCTCACGTCGGCGGCTACGGTGGACACGCTCCGGTTCGGACTTCATCTCACGCATCGAGTTTGAACTTGGGGCACTGGCTCATGAAGCGGACGGGGTTTTGGTAGATGAGCCGGTCGATGGCTTCGGGGCTGTGGCCGCGCTTGCGCATTTCGAGGGCGGTGCGGGGGACGGCGAGCGGGATGCTGATGCCCCAGTCGCAGGCGCTGTTCATCCAGATGCGTTCGTTGCCGTATAGCTCGATGATGTCGATGGCGCGCGAGGGGCTGCATTTGGATTTGGGATAGAGCGTCATGCCGGCCCAGAAGCCGGCGTCGAGGACGAGCTGGACGGTGTGTTCCTCGACGTGGTCGATGATGCAGCGGGCGGGATCGATGCGGCGGTCGCTCTTGAGGACGTCGAGAATGAGGCGCGTGCCCTTGAGCTTGTCCTCGAGGTGCGGCGTGTGGACGAGGATGAGCTGGTGGTTCCGCGCGGCGAGGTCCACGTGCATTTCGAGGACCTTCATCTCGTTGCGCGAATTTTTGTTCAGTCCGATCTCGCCGATGCCCAGCACGGTCGGGCGGTCGAGGAATTGCGGGATGATCCCGATCACGTCCGCGGCGAGCTTCACGTCTTCGGATTCCTTGGGGTTGATGCACAGCCAGCAGAAATGCGGCAGGCCGAACTTGGCGGCGCGCTTCGGCTCGTAGTCGGTGAGCTGGCAGAAGTAGTCGTAGAAGCCGTGGACGCTGCTGCGGTCAAAGCCGGCCCAGAAGGCGGGTTCGCAGACGGCGGCACAACCGGCGGTGACCATGGCCTGGTAGTCGTCGGTGGTGCGGGAGACCATGTGACCGTGGGGTTCGATGTAGCGCATTTTTTGGGGAAGTAATTAGTGATTAGTAAGCAGCCTCAGTCTAGGTGCCAGGGAGAGTTAAGCGGACCGCAGTCGTCGAAGTTCATCGCTGACCTCTCGGAATTGCGCGTCGCCAAGCTCGCGCCTGGGAATAATGTAAGCCGTCACAGGGGTGTTATATAAGAAGATGTGGTCGGGGGTAAATGCGATGTCAAAAAGCGCTCGCCAAGTGTGAAATCCCCTCGATTCAGCGGTTTGTTCGGAAAGGCCATCCGCTGAGATGGTTATGGTATGGTGGCAGAAAACCCCCTTTTGAGGCTTTTCTCGGTTTAGTTTTTGAACGGCTTTCCGGGCAAAATCCCGGTAGGTGTGCAACGCCCAAAGCAATGAAGCAAGTGCCCCAATCACGCCGCCGGCGAGAAACGCAATCTTGTGTCTGCTGGGTGCCAGATACGCGAAGATGCCGAAGAGATTCAGAAGAAACAAAGGACTACCGTACAGATTCCATCGTCGGCACCTGTTGTATGCAGCGTCGGTCGAGAGTTGGTGTCTGGTGAGAGCGACCATGTCTTCGAGATTGTTTTCGTAACTCACATTCACGGGAGCCTCACAGAAACCTTTATGTTCTTGATGACGGTATCCGGTCGCGGGACCGAACGAGCCAACAATCCTTGGATTTCATTGGTTCAAAACGGGCGAATGCGCCGCATCGTGACAACGGGCACGCCGCGTTCAGTGATGACCACAGCACCAGCCTGATCGACGAGCGCGGCAACTTTGCGGAACTGTCGTCGCAGTTGAGTCACGCCGACTTGCGGGAGTTCGACCGGTGGTGATTTGGTTTTCGTTTTCATTTTGGCTTTCGCGAGCAAGCACCAACTGCGCCTTTGTCCGGTAGCTTCGCGATGGAATTGATGGCGGGATTGTTGATAGAGATCGACCTGTTCATGTCAGCTTGATCAGTCTCAGTCCCACCGCCGCCGCCAGTTTCCCCTGCCGGTCATCGAAGGTCAGGAAGTGGCGCAGCTTGAGTTCGAGCGCGCAGGCGACATGGAGCACGTCGGCGGCGCGGGTGCCGAGGGTCGGGGTGTGGATGCGGCTGAGTTCAGCGCTTCGGTTCAAGGCGGCGTGCCAGAGGAGGTCGGCTTGGATGAGATGTCCGTCGGCAAAATCAGCGGCGAAATTTGTCAGGGCGGACTCGAGTCCGAACTCATCCAAATCGCCGGTGAATCGGGCGCGACAGATGGCGTTGGTGATTTCGGCTTTGCCGTGGTGCGTGACTGCGAGCGCGCCCGTAGCACCCGCCCGCCAGGCAATCATCTGGCGGGATTTTTCGGGCTGGTGCAGGTAGATGCACGCCAGCGCGCTGGGGTCGGCGTAGGTCTGATCAGCGGTCACCACGTTCGTATTCCCAAAGTTCGCGAGCCGCCTTGGCGGACATGGGCTTGGGCTGGTATTTGAGCAGCCTGGCCATGTAGTCGGGCTGCGGTCGTGGTTCCCGAGGCTTCGGCGGGGTCGGCTTGGTCAGTGCGCCCAACTCGACGTTTTGAGAAATGGTGGGCTTGCTGAAGGCCTTGGTTTTGCGCTTGGCCGCGCGCGCGTCGGCCCCGTTGGGGCGGAGGGTGGCGGTTCCTGTGCTCATGCGGTGAGACGGTGGTATTGGCTCAGGGGGAAGTCAAACCTGCGCCCCTGGCCACGCGCCGACGGCGCCTTTGCCGGGGGCTTTGGCGATGGGTTCGGGGGTGGGGTCACTGAAGGAGAGGAGGATGTTCTTGGCGCGCTCGGGCTGGTTGTCGGCCAGGTGTTTCATGGCCTCGCGGAAGGCGGCGAGGCGGAAGTCGGCGTCGCCGGGGGCGCGGTCGAGGCGGTCGAGGAACGCCGCGATCTCGATGAGGCGGAAGCGCGCGTCCATGAAGTAGAGGTCGAGGAGTTGTTGGCGTGTCATGTTCGTATTCGTGTGGGTTTGATAATAGCTGCCGGAGGGATTGGAAGCAAAATGCCGTTTGTTCACGGGGGTTTCGCAGTTTTTTCCAAGCGCAATTGCGGGTGCGTTGGGCAGTCTTGCAATCGGATCGGATGGTTGCCAAACGGTGTGCGCGAAATTCTTCCGCAGCTTGTGACTGTGCAGCTTCGGGCACCGGAATGACGCGGCAATTTCGGGGTAGGCTTACGCATTTACGCCCGGGCCGTTTTCCCTATGCTGGCCTCCGTTGATCCTGTGGATCGACTTAACGAACGACGACAAAAACTGAGTATGAAACATAACTGGAAATTCTATCGCGCCGGCGGCTTTGATCAGGTCCGCCTCGAAACCGGAGCCGATTTACTGAACCTCGACAGCCTCGACCAAAAGCTGTGGGTCGCCCTCGCCTGTCCGACCCGGGGCATTGAATTTGACCCAAAGACGCTCGACCTGATCGACACCGACAAGGATGGACGCATCCGCGCTCCCGAGCTGATCGCCGCCATCCAGTGGGTCGGCGGCTTGCTGCGAAATGCGGACGATCTGCTCAAGTCCTCGCCGTCGCTCGCGCTCAGTTCCATCAACGACACCACGCCGACGGGCCGGCAAATCCTCGCCTCAGCGCGGCGGGTGCTGTCCAACCTGGGCAAGAAAGACGCCACGGCCATCGCGGTGGAGGACTTCGCCGACCCGACCCAGATTTTCGCGCAGACGGCGGCCACGGGTAACGGCGACGGCATCGTCCCCGCCGAAGCCGCCAGCGACGCCGATACCAAGGCGGTCATCGCTGACGTCATCGCCTGCCTCGGCGCGGAAACCGATCGCAGCGGCAAACCGGGCGTCAGCCAGGGGAAGGTGGACACCTTCTTCGCCGACGCAACGGCGTTCTCCGATTGGAACCAGAAGGCCGCCACCGACGCCGCGAAGGTCCTGCCGCTCGGCGACGCGACCCCCGGAGCCGTCGCGGCGGTGAAGGCAGTCAAGGCCAAGGTGGACGATTATTTCTCCCGCTGCCGGCTCGCCGCATTCGACGCCCGGGCCATCGCCGCGTTGAACCGCGAGGAAAAGGATTATCTCGCGCTCGCCGCAAAGGATCTGTCGATCACCGCCGCGGAAGTCGCCGGGTTCCCGCTCGCCAAGATCGAGGCCGGGCGTCCGCTCCCGTTGCAAGACGGCGTCAATCCCGCTTGGGCAGGCGCGCTGGCCGCGTTGCAGGTCACGGTGGTCAAACCGTTGCTCGGCGACAAAACCAGCCTGACCGAATCCGACTGGACCACCCTCACCGGCAAGGTGGCCGCGTATGAAACGTGGGTCGGTTCCAAGAGCGGCACGAGCGTAGAGAAGCTCGGTCTCCAGCGCGTCCGCCAGATCCTCGCGGGCAAGAGCAAGGACATGATCGGCGCCCTGATCGCCAAGGACAAGGCGCTCGAACCCGAGGCGACCGCGATTGGTTCCGTGGAAAAACTGGTTCGCCTCAACCGCGACCTCTATCAGCTCACCAACAATTTCGTCGCCTTCCGCGATTTCTACAGCCGCAGCGCCAAGGCCATCTTCCAGGCCGGCACGCTGTATCTCGATGGTCGCAGTTGCGAACTCTGCGTCCACGTGACCGACGGTGGCAAACACGCCGCCATGGCCGGACTGGCGAAGGCCTATCTCGCTTATGTCGATTGCACCCGCCCCTCCGGCGAGAAGATGACCATCGCCGCGGCCTTCACCGACGGCGACTCCGACAACCTCATGGTCGGCCGCAACGGCATCTTCTACGACCGCAAGGGCCGTGACTGGGACGCCACGATCACCAAGATCGTCGATAACCCGATCAGCATCCGCCAGGCCTTTTGGGCGCCGTATAAGAAGTTTGTACGGATGCTTGAAGAGATGGCCGCCAAGCGCGCCGCCGCCGCCGAGGCCGCCGCAGACGCCAAGGTCGCAGGCGCGGCCACGGCTGTCGCCAATGCGGACAAAACCAAGGCCGCGCCGCCCGAGCCGAAGAAGTTCGACGTGGGCGTGGTCGCCGCGTTGGGCGTCGGCGTCGGTGCCATCGGCGCGTTGCTGGGTGGCCTCATCTCCGGCTTCATCGGACTCGGCATGTGGATGCCGATTGGTCTGCTCGGGATCATCCTTGCCATCTCCGGCCCCTCGATGCTCGTCGCCTGGCTCAAGCTCCGTCAGCGCAACCTCGGTCCCATCCTTGACGCCAACGGCTGGGCCGTGAACGCCAAGGCCAAGCTCAACGTGCCGTTCGGCGGCGCGCTCACCGACGTCGCCAAGCTCCCGGCGGGCGCGGAGTACAACCCGGTCGATCCTTACGCGGAGCCGAGCAGCCCGTGGCCGAAGGTCATCGTGTTCCTCATCATCCTCGCCCTCGCGTATGTCGGCCTGGACAAAATCGGCAAGATTCACGAGTGGACCGACGGCAAGTTGGGCAAGCCGGCCAAGGCGGCCGTCGAGATCCCGGCCGCCGCCCCCGCCCCAGCCCCGGCTCCGGCTCCGGCTCCGGCCAAGTAACTCCCGCCGTTCGCAGCGCAGCCCGGCCTCGTGATGAGGCCGGGCTTTTTGTTTTTGCACGTCCTGCGCTGAGTTGCCCCGGCCCGGCGCGGGACGACGCTCGGGCTTGCGCCTGGCCCAGAGGCCGTGCGCGAAGTCTCAAGATTCGGAATATCTCAGGCGTATCGATGCAGTGGAAACCGATGTGAGAACCACAGAGACACGATGAACTCCGAGAAAAAAGCGGGCCGGCGTCAGCGCCGGAAAGTCACCTGTTAGTGAGTCAATGTCGGCCAGAGAATGCTTTGTTTTCTCTGTGTTCATCGCGTCTCTGTGGTCAAACAATTCGGTTCGACTGAATGGTTACGGCTCAGCCCACCCCGGCGGACCTGCGGGCGGGCGGGCGGCAATCCGTCGCGCGGCGGCCGCGGCGGCCAAACTCGGACTGGCAAGCGGCGCGCCAATCATTGATGGTCCCTGCGCGACACATGAGCCCGCCCAATTATCAGGTCCTCCTCATCGAACACGATGCCGACTTCGTGCAGTATTTGCGGCCCATGCTCGGCCAGACCAAGGCGGCCGCGTTCGACGTGTCCGAGGCCACCACCTTGTCCGAAGGCGCGCGCCGTCTGCTGGAATTGCGCCCCGATGTCGTGCTCGTGGACCTCGCGATTCCCGATGGGGCCGGCCTCCAAAACATCCCCCTGCTGCAATTCCTCAACCCGACCATCCCCGTCCTCGTGCTCGGCCGGATGGATGACGAGACCCTCGCGCTGGAGGTCATCCACGCCGGGGCCGCCGATTATCTGATCACGACCCAGCTCACGCCGCCGTTCCTCAGCCGCGCGATCATCTACGCCATCGAGCGCCACCGGCACGAAAATGCCCTGATCGCCGCGGAGCAAAAATTTCACGGCATCTTCGAGCACATTGTCGAAGGCGTCTTCCAAACCTCCCCCGACGGCCACTTCCTGCTGGCCAACGTCGCCCTCGCCCGCATCTACGGCTACGCTTCCGCCGAGGAACTGGCCGCCAGCGTCACGGACATCGCCCGCAAGCTCTACGTCCAGCCGGGCCGCCGCGCCGAGTTCATCCGCCTCATGCAGGAGCACGATACGGTCACCGATTTCCAATCGCAGATCTACCGCAAGAACGGCGAGATCATCTGGATCACCGAAAACGTCCGCGCCGCCCGCAGCCCCGGCGGCGAACTGCTCCACTACGAGGGCACCGTCGAGGACATCACCGCCAGCAAGGTCGTCGCCGAGCGCCTGCGCGACTCCGAACACCTCTATCACTCGCTGGTCGAAAACCTGCCGCAGAATATTTTTCGCAAGGACCTCGAGGGCCGCTTCACCTTCGCCAACCAGCGCTTCTGCCAGACCGTCGGACTCCCGCTGGAGAAAATCCTCGACCGCACCGACGCCGACCTCTTTCCCGCCGAGCTGGCCGACAAATACCGGGGCGACGACCGCCGCGTCCTGCAAGGCGGCGAACCCATCGAGGCCGTGGAAACCCACCGCGCACCGGGCGGCGAGATGATCTACGTTCAGGTCGTCAAAACCCCGCTCCGCGACGCTGCCCAGGCCATCACCGGCCTGCAGGGAATCTTCTGGGACATCACCGCCAAGAAACGCGCCGAAGACCAGCTCCAGGCCGCCAACGCCGAACTGGACCGCCATCGGCGCGAGTTGGAATCGCAAAATGAAGAGCTGCAAAAAGACCTGCGCATGGCCTGCGAATTTCAGCAGAACCTCCTCCCGGACATCTATCCCTGCTTCCCATCCGCAGCCCCCGCGAACGCCAGCCGGGTGCGCTTCCATCACCGCTACCTGCCCAACGAAGCCGTCGGCGGCGACTACTTCAGCGTGCTGCCGCTCTCCGACGACGAGGCCGGGATTTTCCTCTGCGACGTCATGGGCCACGGCGTCCGCGCCGCGCTCGTCACCGCCATGATCAGCGGGTTGGTGGAACAACTAAAACCCCTGGCCACCGACCCCGGAAAATTCCTGACGCGGCTCAACCGCGATCTCTGCACCATGCTGCGAAACTCCGGCTCGCCCATCCTCACGACCGCCTTCTATCTCGTGGCCGACCTCCGGACCGGCGCGATCCGCTTCGCCAACGCCGGTCATCCGCGCCCCTTCCTCCTGCGACGGCAAGCCGGGCAGCTCACTCTCATGGCCAACCAGGACGGCAAAGGCCGCGCCGCCCTCGGCCTCTCCGCGCGCACCTCCTATCCCACGACCGAACTCACCGCGGCCGCCGACGATGCCGTGCTGCTCTTCACCGACGGCTTGTTTGAAGTCGAAGACCCGAACCACACCCTCTACACCGTCGAGGAACTGCAGGAAGCCGCGCGCAAGGCCATGGCCTTTCACGGAGGAGAACTGATCAATGCCGTGTTGCAGGAAGTGCAGCGCTTCACCCTCGGCTGCGGCTTCAGCGACGACGTCTGTGTGCTTGCCATGGAAATCGCCGAACTCAACCAGTCGGCAAATCCATCCGCCGCCTGATTCAGCCGTGCTCCGGTTTTCGGTGGTTCGATGCTTCGCGTGGAAGAGGTTGAAACCGCAAAAAAAGCTCAAAGCTCAAAGTTCAAAGCTCAAGGAAAGCGGCAATTCTCAAACTCCAAGTCCGCATCGACCTCCGATGATCGTGGAAGGATCGATGCCAAGATAGTCATGGAAATCCTGATCGGCAGCGAAGCCGCTTGGTTCTTGGAAACTTTCTTTGCGCTTTAGGCTTTGAGCTTTGAGCTTTTCCACGAGCCCGCTACTTCTTCTGCGGCCCCGTCACCGGTTCGCCCACCGGCTCGATCTTCACGCTGTCGAACCAGTACACCGCCGCCGGATAATACGCGAAGAGCATCACCTTCATCTCCGACACATCGCGCATCTTCGACGGCGTGAACTCCATCGAGTTCTCCGTCCACGCATTCGGATTGCCGACGCACGAAAACTGCGCCTCATACCGCCGCCGCATCTCCCCCTGGAACATTCCGTAACCGCGCACCCAGATCTTCGCGCCGCCACCGGACCCGCGGAACATCGCCGTCACCTTATACTTCTGCCCCTTCACGACCGGCATCGAATCCGAGTAATACGACAGGCCGTACGTCTCCGCGATCGCACTGGGTGCTGCGTCAGGAAAAACCCATTTGTCCAAGCCCACCTTCTTGCACTGCGCCACGAAATCCCTCTCCGAAATCGCCGTGTTCATGCGGATCGCCTTGCCGCCCGCGCGGCCCTTGTCGTCCGTCGGCGCGTCCGTCCACTGCACACCCAAGCCATCCAGCCGGTCCCAAAACTGCGGCTTGTCCTTGTCCATCGGGTCCACCACCTCGAAGCCGCCGTTCTTTACAATCGGCCCCGCCGGCACCACGGCGGCGGCATCGGCCGCGCCCGCGCGCCAGCCCGCCACCACGCACACCAACCCGATTCCCGCCAACAATCCCAGTTTCATGTTTTCAGTTTGTTCTTAGCTATTCTTACGCTTCTCGTCTCCAGTCCCGCAGGGACACCGCAGGATATTAGCCGGGGGCAAGTCCGCCCCGCGGACGCAGCCCCCGGTTGCCGTCCGTGCAACGTCGCATGCCCCGGAGGGGCATCGAAGAAGAACAACCGTCGACAACGCCGCGCGCTCCGCGAGAAGCCAACGGGAGATTCTCCGATGCCCCGCTGGGGCACGAAGGATTCTGCCACGGGCACCGGGGGCCGCATCCGCTCGCGCGGACTTGCCCCCGGCTAATCTCCCGCTGGGCGTCCCTCCGGGACGAAAAGCGAGTTGCCCTGCCCAATGCCTCCGCCATTCCGTCCCCCAGTTTTGCGCCCCCTGCGCTGCTTCGTGGCCAATTCACCTTCTTCTTTTTGCGTTTTCTTGCGTTCTTTGCGGCCAATCCAGTCCCCGCCCCCGGCCTCACTTATTCTTCTCCGCCAGGTTCCGGAAATACTCGCCGATCATCTGCTCATACCCCTTCGGCACGCCCTCCTTCAGCCCCGTGCGAATCTCATCCCGCTGCCAGCCCGGCAGCTTCGACGCCTTCTCGCGGTTCACCGTCGCCTCCGCGCGGATGCTCTTCTTGGCCGCGCTCAGATTGCTCACCGCCTGGCTGAACGACCGCCGCACCTCCAGCCCGTTCTTCTTCGCCATCGCGCTCTCCATCCGCTTCATCGCGTTGATCGACGCCTCCAGATCGCCCGTGGGAATGTTGTACCGCCGCAGCTTCAGCGCGATGTTCTCCGCCTCCTGCCGCAGCTTCGCCTGCGCCTCTGCCAACCGCGGCGCCTTGCTCGAGTCCGGTTGCGGCGGCGGCGGATTGCCCCGCAACCCCTCGCCCGTGAATCCCGACTGCTTGCCGCCGCCCGTCGCGCCGCCCTTCGAATCTTTGTTGGAATCTTTCACCTGTCCCGGCTCGAACGGACTCGGACTCACCCGCGTCGGCGTCTCGCGTCCGCCCTTGCCCTCGGCCGTTTCCTCGACCATCTGCCCGCTGCTGCGCCCCTCGCGGCCCTCGCCCGAGCGGCCGCCGATCTCCTGCTTGTTCGGCAACTGATTCCCCGTCACGCCCTTCGCGCTCATGCTCGAAATGTTCCCATCCGCCGCGTCCCAGCCCGCGCCCTTGTCCATCGAGTCCATCCACGGACTCGTCACGTCCTCGACGTCCTCCGTCATCTCCTCTTCCTTATCGATCAAGTCGCCAACGATGTCCTCCAACTCCGCCGGCAGTTCCGCCATGGCGATGTCCGCCGGCGCGTTGGCCTCCTCCATCTTCCACTTCGTCGAGTCCGGCGTGTTCGGCAGCCATTTCTCGAGGTTCTGCACCAGCTTCTTGGCGTTCTCGAGCCCGCCCTGCTCGGCGGGCACCGCCAGCTCGATCTTCTTGTCGAACAGCGCGCCCTCGGCCTTTTTCACCTCCTGAAAGACCTCGTTCGCCTCCTTCACCACCGCGCCATCCGCAAAGTCCTGCTGCGGCAGCTTGCTGAAATCATTGATCTTATCCTCGAGGAATTTCGCCAGCTTGCTCTCCTCCCGCGCCAGTTCGCCGAGGATCGCGTCCTTCTCGTCCTTGCTCAAATCCTCCGGCCCCTGATCCATCAGCGTCTTGGACTTCTTCAACAGCCGCTCCTGCTCGGCGATGTACTTCTTCATGTCGTCCCGCAGCCCCTTCGCCGCATCCTCCTTGGAAATATCCGGCGGCAAATCCTTGTCCTTCGCCAGCTCGTTCGTCTTGCTCTGCGAATCCTTCGCCGACGCAATCTTCCCGAGAATCTGCGTCAGCTCGTCGAGGATGTACGTCTGCCGTTTCTCAATCGCCGTCAGCCGCGCCGGGATGGCGTTCGTCGCCTTCTCATCGAGCTTCGGAATGTCCTCCAGCACCAGCTTCATCTCGCCCGTCACCAACGGCGTCAGGCGCGACAAATAATTCGTCCCCTCCGAACTTTTCTTGAACTCACCCATCGTCGCGAGTCCTGACTTCTGGGCATCGCCCTGCAATCCGGCCATCGACGTCCGCCGGGCGACGACCGTCTTTTTCTGCAATACCTCCTCCAGATACGTCTTCACGTTCGTCGTCAGGTCCGTCGCTTTTTTCTGCGCCGCAATCGTCTGCCGCAGGCTCGCAATCGCCCCGCCCAGCGGATCAGTCTCCGCCAGCTTGAAATCCGCCAGCGACTTCACCCGCAACTGAATCGGCCGCGATTTGGTCGGCCCGGCATTCGGCCGGAAATCCCACGCCAGCGCCTCGATCACGTAATTGATGTCTGACTGAAAGGTCTTTGGATCAATCTCCAGCGTGAACGATTCCTTCACCGGCCCCTTGTTTCCGGGCGGCCCGAGATAAGTCCACTTCTTGAGCACCTTGAAATCCGTCTGCTGATCCGCCGCGCGCAGCGCGATCGTCACATTCGCCAGCCCGTAATCATCCCGCGCCTGCACCTCCAGCTTCAGCTTGCTCATCATCGTCACCACGCGATTGCGGTCGTCCGTCACGAAGTCCACCTCCGGCGCCTGATCGGCATCCATGCGGATCGCCCCGCGCGCCAGGCTCACCGATTTCGCCAGCCCCGCGCCCGTCATCACCACCTCGTATTCGCCCGAGTTCGTGATGGTCGTGCTCACCGACCAGCGCGGGCCGTTCGGCTTGAATTGATTGGTCCGATACGCCTCGCGCAGGTAGCCGCCCTCGATCGACGTGTCGAGCACCAGCACCGTCTCCAGCTTCGATCCCGCCAGGCCCGAGATCGACGCGGGCGGCCCCGGATTTGTGATCGCCCCGATCCCGATGTAATCCGGCAGCGTCAGGCGGAAGAACGATTCCTTGATGCGCGGCAACGGCTTCACCTGCACCAGCACGCTGCGCGAATACGCGTCATCCGCGAACACGCGGAACGCAAACGACCGCCGCACATCCGGAAACGTGTACGTGTATTTGCCCTTGCCCCCGCCCGGCGCGGCGAACAGCGGGATGTTCTCCCCGCCCGACTTCACCGCCTCGACGCTCGGCACGCGCTCCTTCCATACCAGCAGCGGGATGCCCATCTCGCGCTTCTGCGACTTCACCTCCACCACGACCTCCAGATTGTCCCCCTCCACCACCGTCACATCCGTCCCCGGCCGCACGCTCAAATCCACCGACGCCACCGGCGGCCGGTCCGCCAGCGGCACGACATAACGGCCCACCGCGTTGAACGCGTGCTTGGGAAAAATCGCGACATACCCGATCCACAACACCAGCACGATCCCCGCGCCCGCGCCCCAGCGAATCAAATCCTCGCGATCCCACAAATCCTCCAGCTTGATGCGATTCAACAAACTCCCGCACCGCGCCGCCGTTTGCGCCACGAACGGCTTCTCCGCCGCATTCAATTCCCGCCCATTGAACTGAAACGTGTTGATCAACACGTTGTCCTCGATCTTGTACTTGTGCTCCAGCAGCACCGCCGTCCGCTCCGGCGCCATGCGCGTCGCGGCGATGCGGAACACCCGCTTGAAAAATCCCACGCCCGACAACGCCGCGCCCGCGATCGCCAGCGGCAGCCGCAACCCCGCCGGCAAGCTCAGCAAATTATCCAACACCAGCAGGCAGAACCACACCCCCAGACACGTCACCACCCACCACGCCGCGCCCACCAGCAGCGCCGAGAGCTTGATCCGCGCCCCGCTCTGCAGCAGCAGCCCGCCCACATCCGAATTCGTGTTTGCCATAAGCTTTGTTGGATTCGCCGAAACCGTACCGCCCCCCCGCCCCGCCAGCCACCTTTTTTCCCGGCTGTGATCCGACCTCTGGTAGGGCCGCGTTGCCGCGCGGCCCTGACCTTTTCCCAACCGGGCGCGCGGGATTTACCGGGACGCCTGGTTGCCGTCGAGCGCAACGGCGGAGACGCGGAAGGTTACGGACGCGCAGCAGCGCGTCCCTACCGGGGATCTCGTCCATTCGATAAACCCAACCCACAAAAAACAACACGGCGGGTCTGGGCGCACAGTGTTGCCAGACCCGCCGTGCCCACGGCTCACACGAGCCGCAGCAAATGGACGACCAACCTACCGCTCAATCGCGCGATAGAAGCGCCCCGCCCGCGTTCCGGGCGACGCCTCACGGTAGAGCAGGCTGCCCGTTGTCGCGGTGTTGGTCCACACCGGGGTCCAGACGCTCAGGTCGTCCGACGCCTCGACCACGTAAGTGTAGCCGGACCGTGTCGTCAGCGGCAGCGCCACCTCGTCGGCGGAAATCCGCGTCGGCGGGGAGATCTGTGAATTGAGCAGCGGCCCCGTGACCACCGTGCTGCTGGCCCCCTTGGTGTTCAGGCTCGATCCGTCAAAGGACGCGGCGCCCGCGAAACTGCCCTCGCCGTTGGTCGGCGTGATCTCATAGCTAAACGTGCGCGACTCGGTGTCGAAAAACGGCCCCCATTTCACCCGCCGGTTGACGGTGTCGAAGCTGCCGCCGTTGCTGAGCGCGCCCACGCTCCAGCCCGTCGGCACCACGTCCTCGGCCGCGTAGGCCGAGTTGCTCGCGGACGGGGTGACAATGAGGGTCACCGTCGTCGGCGTGTTGGCCGCCACCTTGGGGGGCAGCAGCCGCCACGAGCCTTGCGTCGCCCGCGTTCCCACCGCCTGCGCGATCCGCGCCGCCGCCACCAGCCGTGACGGCACCGGCACCCAGCCCAACGGCAGCGGTTGCGCCGGGTCCAGCGTGTAACCGTCGCCGCTTCGCCAGAGGAAGCCCGCCCGCGTCACGTAGTCCATCAGGATCGGATTCGGCCCGACCGGCCAGTTGGTGCCGCCCCGCCAGGCGGCGCCGTAGGCGGTCACTTCATCAATGGTGATGCTGAAGTCCGCCGGGTTGTTGTCTGCCGGATGTTGGGTGAAGAGCCGATCCAAGAGCGTGGGACCGCAAATGGTCGTGCGCACCCCGCTGACCGATACAATGCCAGCAAACGCCTTGACCCCGGTTTCGCTGGTCGGCGGGGTCAGTTCGTAGGTGAGCGAACGCACATTCGCGTCGAAGAACGGCCCGAACTTCACCTTGTTCGCGTTCGTATCGTAAACCCCCGCTTCACTGATCAGGCCCACTGTCCAGCCGACCGGCGGCATGTCTTCCACGGCATGGGCCAGCGAGTTGGTCGGCGGCGTCACGTCGATGGTCACCAGCAATCGCGTGCCCGGCACATAGCCGGCCGGTAGTTGGCGTGTCGCGTAGCAGGTCGGCCCATCATTGTCCACAATCCTGACCGTGGTCGTGGCGGGCGTGCCGAGCGTCGCGCCGCCCGTGGGGTTGGTGAGCGTGACGGTGAAGGTCTCGTTCGTCTCGATCAGCAGGTCGTTTAGAATCGGGACGGTGATGGACTTCGCGGCGGTGTCGCCGTTCGTCCACACGAGCAGGCCGTTGGTGGCCGTGTAATCCGACCCGGCGGCGGCACCGCCATTGGAGGTGGCGTAGGTCACGCCGACTGCTCCATCCCGGCCGTTGGTCCGTATGACCGAGAGGATGGCCAACCCGTTGGCCTCGCCCACCGAATAGCTCGGCTGCGCGAATTGCACCGTGCCCGGCACGGGAACCGGGTACACCGAGATGAGGAGCACGATGGCTTTGGCCAGCACGGGGCTGCCGCTGTCCACCACACTGACGATGTTGGTGTAGGTGGTCACGGCGGTGACGGTGGGCGGCGTGCCGGACGCGACCGCGTTCGTCGGGCCGGTCTGGGTGAAGTTCACCCAGGCGGCTCCAGACACCTTCTGGAAGGTGAGCGTGTTGGCCGGACGATCAAAGTCCTCCGCCGTGTAGGATTGGTTGAGCGGCATCGGGTTCGTCACGCTCAGCGACCGTGGCCCGTTTAACAACGGCGGGGTGTTGAACTCCGTCACAAAAACCGTGAAGGAGTTCGTCGCGCTCAAGGCGGGCGTGCCGTTGTCCGTGACCTTGGTAGTGAAGACGTTCGTGCTCGGACCTTGGGCTTCCGTCGGCGTCCAGCGGATGATCCCGTTCGTGTCAATCGTCGCGTTGGGGGGATTGGTCAACAATACATAGGTCAACACGTTCGCCGGAAGGTCCGTGTCTGTCGCCGTGTTGGTCACCACCAGTTGGGTCAATTCAGCATTGGTGCGGTCAGCCTGTACCGGGAGCCTGGGTGCGGTGTTCACGACGGACGCGGGATTCACCGTGATAGTTACGGTAAGCAATCCCGACATCGCTGGCGTGCCGTTGTCCACCACGCTCAGGACGTTGGTATAGTTGGTCGCCGCGGTGACGATGGGAGGGGTGCCGGTTAACTGCGCGTTGGTTCCCGTGCCAGTGAAGCTCAACCACGCGGCACCGGACACTTTCACGAAGGTAAGCGTGTTGGCGGGAAGATCACTGTCCGTCGCCGTGTAGGCGAGGCTGACCGTGCCGGGATTGGTCACGTTGGTTGCGGTGGGTCCGAAGAGCTGCGGCGCGGCATTCACCTCCGTCACGAACACGGTGAACGTGTTGGTCGCACTCAGGGGCGGCAGGCCGGAGTCCGTCACCCGGGTCATGAACACGTTGGTGCTCGGGCCTTGGTGCTCCAAGGGCGTCCAGCGGATGATACCGGTGGCGTCAATCGTTGCGTTGGTCGGCCCGGTGAGCAGCGTGTAGGTCAGCGTGTTGGTGGGGAAGTCCGTGTCGATCGCGGTGTTGGTCACCACCAGCAGAGTTAGTTCCGGATTGGTGCGGTTGAGTTGCACCGGCAGCACGGGCAGACTGTTCACCTCGTTCACGATGATCGTGTAGGAGGCCGTGGTGGTGAGGGTTTTCGCGTTCACAGCGGCGGCGTTCGTGTCCGTCACGCTGATGGTCACCGTGTTGGTGCTCGGGCCTTGGTTCACGCCGGGCGTCCAGTTGATCGCGCCCAATGACGACACGGTGAGACCATTAGGACCGGACACGAGCGCGAACGTGCGCGCGTTGGTGGGAAAATCCGCATCTGTGGCGGTGGCCTGTGCAGTATAGGGAACCAGTTCATTGATGTTCGTGTTCGCGGGCAGCGTGAGCACGGGGGCCACGTTTACTTCGTTCACGACGATGGTGTAGGAGTTCGTGACGGAGAGGGACTTCGCGTTCACGGCGGCGGCGTTGGTGTCCGTCACGCTGATCGTCACCGTGAAGGTGCCCGGACCTTGGTTCTCGCCGGGCGTCCAGTTGATGGTGCCAGTCGGCGAGACGGTAAGACCATTGGGACCGGACACCAGTGCGAAGGTCCGCGGGTTCGCCGGGGTATCCGCATCCGTGGCGGTGGCCTGGGCTGCGTAGGGCACCAGTTCGTTGATGTTCGTGTTCGTGGGCAGCGTTAGCACGGGTGCCACGTTCACCTCGTTGACTGTGACGCTGAAAGTCTTGCTGGCGACGGGACCGAGGGGACTGCCCGCCTGGGTGACGAGGAACGTGACGTTCGAGGTGCTCGGCCCCTGAGCCTCCGTCGGGTTCCACGAGATGGCCCCTGTACCAGCACTTACCGTCATGCCCGGAGGCGCATTTCCCAGGCTGTAGGTGTAGCCACTGAGGAGTCCCGCCGGAGTGAACTGCCATGCCACCTGCTCATTGATGTTGGTGTTGGCAATGGGCGATACCACGGGACCGATGGAAAGCTGCGCCAAGGGTGAGTTCGTGACGGAACCGCCGGGATTGCTGACGATGACCGCGTAGCCGCCCACATTGTTCGGTTGCACGCTGGGGATGATGTAGGTGGAATTGGTCGCGCCCATGAGGTGGTTGGTGCCAAACCGCCATTGATAATAGAGCGGCGCGGGACCACTGGCGGCAGCGGTGAAGATCACCGGAGCACCCTGCGGCACCACCAGATTGGTGGGCGTGACCGAGACTGTGGGCACCGCCACGCAGCCCCCAAACACCGTCAGACTCAGACCGTAGGAACCTGTTCCTGAATAGTTGTCATCATGGACCAGCAGCGTGTAGAGGTCCGCCGTGGCAAAGGTGTAATTAGTGGAACTTGAGGAACCCATGCTGATGATGTTACTCCCACTGGAGTTGTATATGTCCACCACCATTCCAGCAAAGCCAGCGGAGGTTAGAATCACATGCTCTCCAGCGCTCGCCACCAGCGTGTGGCTGTTCATCTGGCTGGCTTTGGTGATTTGTCCATTGATAGTCTGGCCGCAGGCGAGAGTTGTTCCGCTACATCCGCCCCCCGTGACCGACTCGATGCTCAGGGAGTAGGGGCCGGGGGCGCGGTAGGCATTCTCATGCACCAAAATGGTGTAGGTGCCCCCATTGGTCATCGTTAAAAGTTGGGAAGCTCCTCTGTCTATGGATCGATACCCGCCACCAGCGTGGTGATCAACTGCCCGCTTGGGGTATAGATGTCCGCCACCATGCTGTAGCCACCGGAGTTATCGGAAGGCCCCCACAGAGCAAAGGACAACTGCTGCCCAGCCGTCGCCGTATAACTGTATGCTCGGACTTCACTCTGGGATGTGGTGGTGCCGCTCACCGTCTGCCCGCAGCTTATCGCGGTGGCATTACATCCGCCCCCCGTGACCGACTGGATGCTCATGGAGTAGTCGAGGGCCAGGCGGTAGCCGTTTTCATGCACCAAAATGGTGTAGGTGCCGCCATTGGTCATCGTTAAAAGTTGGGAAGCTCCTCTGTCTATGGATCGATACCCCACCACCAGCGTGGTGATCAACTGCCCGCCCGGGGTGTAGATGTCCGCTACCATGCTGTAGCGTTCGGAACGATCCGAAGGCCCCCACAGAGCAAAAGACAATTGCTGGCCAGCCGTTGCCGTATAGGTGTATTGGTCAATTTGATTTGCCGTTGTCGTTGTATTCCCGACCACCTGGCCGCAGGTAATGGGAGCCGTTAAGGCGAAGCTCTTCATCGGAATCAATAACAGAGCAAGGACCGCGGCCACCTTGAAACGGGCTAGGGCGGCAAGCATCGAACTGAACGTTTGGGTTTGTGGGTTTGCTTTCATTTTGCTGTATTGGTTTGAGTTCGCTGACTGGTACTGAGTTCTTGCAAAGTTTTTGGCGGTGGTTGGGTGGCGGGTTCAGCTCGTCACGTCACTGCGGGCGGGGGCGGTTTGGTAGGGCGCGGTGTCCTCACCGCGCCGCTGGGGCGTTCGCACGGTCTGGCGGCGCGCTGGGGACAGGCGCGCCCTACCATCTCCCTCTCCTCCGTTCGGAACGGAGGAGAGGGCCGGGGAGAGGAGGTGCTCATCTCGCCGGGCGGGATTGTGGCGGCTGAGAAGCTCCCCTCTCCCCAGCCCTCCCCGCTCGTGCCTCGCGGGGCGAGGGAGACGGAGCCGCGGTTTGGTAGGGCGTGGTGTCCTCACCGCGCCGCCGGGGCGTCCGCACGGTCTGGCGGCGCGCTGGGGACAGACGCGCCCTACCGTCTCCCTCTCCTCCGTTCGGAACGGAGGAGAGGGCCGGGGAGAGGAGGTGCTCATCTCGCCGGGCGGGATTGTGGCGGCTGAGAAGCTCCCCTCACCCCAACCCTGATACGTCTTCCGGAGTTACTCACCAGCGGGGGAAGCCGGCCCCCCAGCCGGCTTCCCCCAAGCTGGTGAATAACTCCGCCGCCGGACATATTCCCGGCGGTGAACAACTGGCCCCGCCGGAGCCACGGCTTCC
>CAMAUZ010000038.1 GCA_945861535.1 Akkermansia muciniphila
CGCCAGGAGCGATGCGCCTAAAAACGGAGAATTTGGGTGATTTATCCGTCGCCGGAGGAAAAATCCGTCGCGCACCGCCTGCGCACCCCCTCCGCGTCGCGCCCCGTTTCCAAAAACGCGCGTTTTCGGCCAGACACTAATTACTAATCACTTGAGCCACTTGCAAAACCCCTGCTTGTTTGTCTTTTACCCACCATCTTTTACCATCTGTATCCCGTCCCCTCGTCCTGGGCCCAAACATCTGGTAAAAGATGAGGGGTAAAAGATGGGAAGCCGGAACTGTGAACCCGAGGTTTTGCAAGTGCCTCACTGATTACCAATTACTTTTCCCTACTCCCTACTTCCACCGAAACAGTTCGCTTTGCACCAGCGCGTGGACGAGGGAGCGGAGGCCGTAGTCGTCCTTGGCGGCGGTGCTGACAATCGCGTCGATGGCGGGTTGGTCGAGGCGGGTGGCGGGGGTGCCGGTGGCGTAGGTGACGAGGTGGCGGGTGACGCCGCGGGCGAGTTGCTCGGGCTTTTTGGCGAGGAGTTGGCGGAGTTCGGCGATGCCGCTGAAGGGCTGGCCGTCGGGAGTTTTGCCGCTGGGATCGACGGGAAGGCCGGGAGTCCAGGCGGGGGTGCCTTTGGCGGGGGTGGGGTTGAGGATGCGGTAGTTGGCGCGGTATGCGCCCGTGACGTCGAAGCTTTCGAGGGCGAAACCGTAGGGATCGAATTTGGCGTGGCACGCGGTGCAGGAGCCCTGGCTGCTGTGAAGGTCGAGTTGTTCGCGCAGGGTTTTCGCGCCGCGGGTGTCGGGATCGACGGCGGGAATGTCGGGCGGGGGCGGGGGAATGGGGATGCCAAGGAGGCGTTCGGCGACCCAGACGCCGCGTTTGACCGGCGAGGTGTAGGTGCCGTTGGCGGTGACTTTAAGAATGGCTGGCTGGGTCCAGAGTCCGCCGTAGGGAGAGTCGGCTGGGAGGCTGACCTTTTGCAATTCGAGGCCGGTGAGGGCGGGAAGGCCGTAATGGCGGGCGAGAGAGGCGTTGGCCATCGTCCAGGGGGCGGCGACGAAGTTGCGGACGCCGAGGTTTTCGTCGAGAAGGCGGCGGAAGAAGGCGCGCGTTTCGCGGAGGCTGGAGTGTTTGAGCAGTTCGTTGCGGGCGTATTCCGGATAGAGCTTGCTGTCGGGCGAGGTGTCGTCGATGGCGCGCAGGCCGAGCCATTGGTCGGTGAAATCTTTGACGAAGCGCGTGGATTTCGGGTCGCGCAGGAGGCGCTCGGTTTGTTCGCGCAGGACGGTGGCGTCGCGGAGGCGTCCGCTGCGGGCGAGGTCGAGGAGGGTTTCGTCGGGCGTGGAATTCCAGAGGAAATAGGCGAGGCGCGAGGCGAGGGCGAAGGGTGGGAGTTCACCGGGTTCCTCGACGAGGCAGAGGAAGTCGGGGGTGGTCATCATTTCGGTGATGCGGTCGCGCAGGGCGGTTTCGACGGGGAGGCGTTCGTCGAGGTGGGCGTCCACTTGGGCGACGAGTTGCCGGAGTTCCGTCGCGTTGAGGTCGCGGCGATAAAGGCGGGCACCGACGCGTTTGAAGGTGGCCTCGACGGCTTTGAGGAGGGATTCGCGGCTGAGGGAACCCGTTTGCGTGGCGGCCTGTAGGTCGGCTTTGAGCCAACTGTCACCCGGCAGGGGAGTTTCGGGACGTTCGGCTTCGACCCACTGGACGGCGAGTCCGGGGCCTTTGCAATTGCTGGCCTGAAAATTTTTCGGGACTTGCACCCCGAGGCCGAAGGGAATGAGACGGATGCCGTCATTGACAGGAGCGAGTTCGTTGAGGTCGTAGGTGCGAAGATAGACTTCGGTTTCGATGATGGTGGGTTTGCCGGGCGGGGCTTCGAGGACGTCGATCAATTCAATGGACTGGGGGTAAGCGCCGGTGTGGCCGGCCCAGATGCCGAAGGGGAGCGGTTTGTCGGTTTGGTAGGCATAGACGGAGAGGCGGAGGCGGTACCAGCCGGGGGTGGGAGTTCCCCACCCGCGCAAGGGGCCGGAGGTGGTGTCGGTGTTGAAGGAAACCATGGTGCCGTCCTTGAGTTCAAGGATGTGGCCTTTGGATTGTTCGCTCTCGCGGGCGACGGCGCGGAAGGTGCGTTCGGGGTCGAAGGGGCGGCGGGAGGGAGTCGGCGGCGGCGTGGCGGCGACGGCGGGGGCGTTGGGCTTTGGCGCGAGCAGGTCGTCGATGGGGTCGGCGGTTGATTTGGGTTTGGGAGCGGGCTTGGCGCGCGGGGTGGGTTTGAGGAGGCGGGCAAGGATGTCGTCGGCCATGCGGAAGTAACCGGCCATGCTCGAAGCGGAAAGGGGCAGGGCGGTGGCGACCTTGTCGTAGCCGTCAACCAAGCCGTCGCCGGGAAGATGGAGGCGCACGGTGGGGCGGACGCCGAAGAGGTCTTCAATGGTGTTGGAGTATTCGGTGCGGGTGAGGCGGCGAAGGGTGGCGCGGCCTTCGCGGCGTTGGTGCGCGGCTTGCAACCCGGCGAAGTCGGTGCGGACCCAGTCGAGGAGAGTCTGGCGGTCGGCGGGGGAGAGTTGTTTTTCGTCCTTGGGGGGCATCTCGCCGGCTTCGATTTGGTCGAGGACGCGGAACCAGAGTTCGCGGTCGGCGGTGAGACGGGCGAGGTCGCGCGGGCCGGCGAAATTGAGGCGGGCTTTTTGTTTTTCGGCGCCGTGGCATTTGGTGCAGTGGGCTTCGAGGATGGGGAGAACGTGGGATTGAAAGGTGGTCGTGGCGTCGGCGGCGCAGGCGGGGCGGGTGAGCGTGAGGGCGGCGAGGAACGAGAATGTGAGGTGGAGGAGCTTCATGGTGGTGGTGGGGAAATGGGGATTAAAAACCACTAACTGGCACTAACCGGCACTAATGGGAGGGAACGCGGACGAGCACGAGTGCGTGCGGGAGTTAGTCCTCATTAGTGCCAGTTAGTGCAGGTTAGTGGTTTAAACAGATGTGCTCAGTCGCGTGAGTGGTCGGCTTTGTTTCTATCTCAGCTCAGTCCGTTGATGGGGCCGGTGCTGGAGCCGAACTTATCCGTGGGCACACCGAAGCGTTGGAGCATGGTGACGAAGAGATTGCCGAGCGGCGTGTTGTTTTTGGGATCGCCGGCGAGGTGCTGGCCGTGTTTGAAGCCGCCGCCGGCGAGGAGGATGGGGAGGTTGCTGGTGCCGTGGCCGCTGGCGTCGCCGAGGTTGCTGCCGATCAATACTTGGGTCTGCTCGAGCAGCGTGGTCGCGCCTTCTTTGGTGTTTTTGAGGGAGATGAGAAAGTCGCGGAAGGCGGCCATCTCGACGCGCTCGACGATGCGGAGTTGCTGGATTTTCGCCGGATTGCGGCCGTGATGCGTGAGGCCGTGATGATCCTCGGTGATGCCGTCGATCGGGGGCTTGAGGTCCATGCCGCGGATGAAAATGGAGACGACGCGCGTGGAGTCGGTCTGCAACGCGAGGCGGGTGAGGCCGAAGAGCAGGCGGGCGCGGCCGACGGTGTCCGCGCGGTCGAGAGTGTCGATCGGCGGCGGTTCGGTGACAGTGGGTTTGGGGCGCTGAATCCAGGCTTCGTCGGCATGGAGCTGTTTCTCCATGTCGCGCACGGCATCGGTGTAGTCGGTGACCTGCTGCTGGTCGTGGGCGCTGAGGCGGGTCTTGAGGGCGGCGAAACGCTGGCCGGTGCGGTCGAGAATGCTCTGGCCGCGTTTGAGGCGGGCTACTTCGGCTTCGACTTCGCGCTGGGTGCCGGCCAGGAACATGCGGGCAAAAATCTGCGAGGGCCGGTCCAGCGGCGGAACGTTCGCGCCGGTGGTGGTGTAGGTGAGCGCGCTACCGCCATCGGCCGTGCGCAGCGAGAGCAGGGGAAAACGTGTGGCGGTGCCGACGTGTTTGGCGGCGAGGTAATCGAGCGAGACGCTGTTGCGGAAGCCGGGCGCGGTCGGGTGCTTGGCGCTGGTGAGGAAGCACGCCTCGGATGCGTGATCGCCGCCGATCTGCGGATGCGAGATGCCGGAGAAGACGGTGAAGTGTTCGCGCAGGTCTTCGAGGACTTTCAGGTATTCGCTGGATTCGTAGCCGCGTCCGGCCTGCGTCGGGAAAAAGGATGGCCCGTAAAGCCCGAAGCCCGTGCAGATGCTGACCATGCGGCGCGGCGGCGCGGTCTCGGCGGCGCCGGCGAGGCTCTCGAGCCACGGGAGCGCGAGCAGGGCGGAACTGGTGCGGATGAACTGGCGGCGCGAGGTCGGGGCGGCATTGGATGTCATGTCGTGAAACTGGATAACGCGGCGGGCTTCGGCAAGTGGCAACTGCGGAGCGATCGCGCGCGCCGCGGCCCCCACGGAGTGCGCCTGTCCCCGGGCCCAGCGAGGGGGAGCGGGGTGAAACGCTGGCCACCCCCAACCGGCTCGTGCGTGCGGACGTTGCTGCGGCCGAGGATGGCCGCTCTCCGCCGCCGCCGCCGCCCTTCCGCTGGCCAAAAGCCTTGCCTCACCCGCGGAGAAGGATTACATCGAACGCGGTCCAAATCGTACGTTGAAGAAGTCGCACAACACAATTGCCATGAAGCGTTTTAGCTGGTTCCGGTTGCTGGGGTTGGTGGTCTGTCTGCTCGGGGTGGAGACGACCCAGGCGCAGTCGCCACCGTCGTTCTTCAGCCAGCCGCAGAACCGGGTCGGCACGGTGGGCAGCAGCACTTTTCTTTCGAGCTTCGCCACGGGCACCGGGCCGATTTTCTACCAATGGCAGAAGTATGGGGTTGCCATTCCCAACGCCAGCAGCTCGTCACTCAGTCTTTTCAACTTGTCCACGAATGACAACGGCTTCTACTCAGTGGTGGCTTACAGTCCCTACGGCTCGGTCACGAGCCAGGTGGCGCAGGTGACGGTCGGCCTGCCGGACCCGGGCTCGCTCGCGTTTTTCAGCAGCACGGCCACCAGCGGAACGTTCCTGTTTCGCGTGTTCGGTTCGAGCTTCGGGAGCATCTGGGGGACCGACATTTATACGGACGATTCCCGGCTTTCGACCGTCGCCATGCATGTCGGTGCGGTATCATTATTCCAAGACGCGGTGGTGGAGGTGACCATCCAGCCGGGATTGAATTCCTACGTCGGCTCGACGCGCAACGGTGTGACCTCGTCCAGTTGGGGGCCGCACAACCGCAGCTACCGGATGCGGGCTTACACGCCGCCGCTGCCCGGGACGCTCTTCATCAGCTCCCAACCCACGGATGTCACGACCACGGTCGGAGCCAGCGTGTCGCTGGCGGTGTCCGCCCAGGGACTGCCGCCGCTGACCTATCAGTGGCGGCTGAATGGTGGGTCGATCCCGCGGGCGACCAATTCCACCCTGTCACTTCCCAACATCCGGCTGTCCGATGCCGGACACTATACAGTCGAGGTGCGGGATTCCGGCGGGGTGAACTCGACGACGAGTACGGAGGCGCTGGTGCTGGTCTATGCGAGCGGGGTGTTGAACGGGGCGGTTGCTTATTATCCTTTCAATGGCAATGCCGTGGACGCCTTGGGCGCGGGTAATACGGGGGCGGTCGTGGGCGCCACCCCGACGGTCAATCGTTTCGGTCAGGGCAACGCGGCCTACTATTTCAACGGCACGAACAACTACATCACTTTCGGCAAAAACGAATTCGCCTATCCCAATACCACGCTGACCTGGTCGGCGTGGTTCCGGCAGTCGGGTTACAGCGATAATCCGATCATCGTATGGGATGATGACAGTCAGGCCGGCGGCGAGCGTTATCTCGCGCTGGGGCCGCTGGGAGATACCAACTCGGTGCTGTTCACCGCGGATGATCCGCTTGCGGGGCCGGGCGGTTTTGCCGCGAGCGCGCTTGCCCTGGGCACGGGCTGGAATCAGGTGGTCTTCACCGCCGATGCCGGGTCGCAGAGTCTCTATATCAATGGCGCGCTCGTCGCCTCGACCAATGCGCCGCTGCCCGATCACGGCGGGCGTTCCTACCTGAGCCTCGGCAGCGGGCAGGATGGTTCCGTGGGCTACTTCAACGGTTCCATCGACGACCTCCGCATTTTCAATCGCGCCCTGTCCGCGTCCGAAGTCGCCTCGTTCTACGCGACCGAAGCCCTGGTCACGCCGCCGCGGGTGTTGCAGTCGCCGCAGGATCAGGTCGCCTTCCTCGGGGCCACGGCGACCTTTTCAGTCAGCGCGAGCGGCTCGGCCCCGCTCACCTATCTGTGGCAGAGGGACGGCCAGCCGCTGTCCCTGCAAATCACCAACACCCTCTATCTGACCAATGTGACGTTGGCTGACGCTGGCGCCTATGCCGTGGGCATCACCAACACCGCGGGGGGCGTCGTCTCGTCGCAGGCGATGCTTACCGTCTGGACGCCGCCGGTGAGCGTGGGGTCGTTTGTGGGCCGGCCGGTGGATTTCGCCGTGGGCGTCGGGGGTCTGACGAACCTGGGTTTCCAGTGGCAGTTCAATGGGACGAATGTGGCGAGTGCAACCAATATGACACTGACCATCCCGTCGGTTGAGACTACCAACGCCGGCGACTACCGCGTGGTGATCACCAATCGCACCGGCACGATCAATCTCACCAGCCCGGTCGCGACGCTGACCATTGTGACCAGCTCGATCCCGCCATTCATTGTCGGGCCGCCGTTGGCGCAGACCAACTTCGTCGGAGCGACGGTCACGCTGTCGGTATCGAACAACGGTACGCCTCCCTTCGGCTATCAGTGGCTCAAGAACAACACCGCGATTCCCGGCGTGAATTCCCCGACGCTGGTGCTCACCAACCTCACACTCGAGGACGCCGCGGATTATCGGGTGCAGGTCGGCAATGACTTCGGTGGCGTCGTCAGTCCCGTCGCCCATCTCACCGTGCGCGCCCGGCTGGCCTTTTTGTCGCCGCCGGTCGGCGCGAACACGAACCGCAACGCGCCCTTCACGCTCATGACGGTTGCCACTGGTCGCTCGGCGCTGGGATACCAGTGGCTGCGTGATGGTGTGCCGGTCTTGGATGCGACCAACGCTACTCTGAATTTCCCGAATCTGGTCCGTACAAATGCGGGTTTCTACAGTCTCATCATCCGGGACAGTCTCGGCAGTCTCACCAGCGCGCCCGTGCAATTGAATGTGATGGGGATTTCCCAACGCCTCTCCGCGCCGGCCCGCGTAGGAGGTGGCGGTGGTTTCTTCTCCCTGAATTTCGGTGACTCCGATGGCTATCCGCTGCCGCCTGACGCCGTCAGTCGCTTCATCGTGCAGGTGGCCACGAACATGCTGAACCCGACGTGGGAAATCCTGACTAATGGACTGTCCGTCGTGAACGGTCAGGTCGTGCTCGAGGACTACGAGAGCACCAACCATCCGGCGCGTTTTTACCGAGTGTTGGAGCCGTGAGCAGACAGGGGAAAAAGCTCCAAGGATAAAGCTCAAAGCTCAAGGGAAGGTCCAAGGAGCAAGGTCCAAGGAGTCATTTGAAGAGGCGGGACGGTGGCACTCTGGAGGTAGGGAACAGACAGAAGGGAGAGTTTCGCGGGAGGATGGTTCGAGATCTTCGATGCAGCCCTCTCATTAGCACCCGGCTTCAGCCGGGTGTTGGCGAGGGAGCGGACCACAACCGCTTCAGCGGTTTCCCGCACGCAGAGGGAAAACCGTTAAAACGGTTTGTGTGACCTCGTTCCGGCAACACCCGGCTGAAGCCGGGTGCTAATGAGAGGGGGCCGAAACCAGACGCGAAAGCCGGAGAGGTACCCGCCCAGAGTATTTGTAGCTTGATCATTCCCTTGAGCTTTGAGCTTTAAGCTTTGAGCTTTTTTCCTATCCGAGTGTGATCCCGACGGGGCAGTGGTCGCTGCCCAGTACGTCGGGGCGGATGAAGGCTTGTTGCAGGCGCGGGCGGAGTTTGGCGCTGAGGAGGAAGTAGTCGATGCGCCAACCGATGTTGCGGACGCGGGCGCCGGACATGGGACTCCACCAGGTGTAATGGCCGCCGGCGGTCTCGAATTCGCGGAAGGTGTCGAGGAAGCCGGCGGCGAGGTTGGCACTGAAACCAGCCCGTTCCTCGGGAGTGAAGCCGTGGTTCTTCATGTTGGCCTTCGGATTGGCGAGATCGATCTCGGTGTGGGCGACGTTGAGGTCGCCGCACCAGATGACGGGTTTGGTGCGTTCGAGATTTTTCAGATAGGCGAGGAAGTCGCGGTCCCATTGCTGGCGATAGGCGAGGCGGGTGAGTTCGCGCTGGGAGTTTGGGACATAGACATTAACGAGATGGAAATCGGGGAACTCGGCGGTAAGAACGCGACCTTCTCGGTCGTGGTCAGTGTGATTGATGCCGCAGGTGACGTTCAGCGGCCGGGTCTTGGAGAAGAGGGCGGTGCCGGAGTAGCCCTTTTTCTCGGCGGTGTTCCAATAGGTGGTGTAGTGCGCGGGCCAGAGTTGCTCGACCTGGTCCGGGGTGCATTTGGTTTCCTGGAGGCAGAGGATGTCGGGGTTTTCCTCGGCGAGATAGTTGAGAAAGTTTTTGCGGAGGATGGCGCGGAGGCCGTTCACATTCCAGGAGATGAGTTTCATGGGAGATAGGATGGGAAGGGATGGCCGCAAAGAACGCAAAGAGGCGCAAAGAGGGGCAAGAGACAATCTGATTGGCTTGGACTATTTTCCACCTTTGGCGGGCGCGGGCTTGGCGGTGTATTCGAGCACCTGGCCGTCTTTGAGCAGGCGCTCGCGGAGCTGGGGATAGGGCACGTCTTGCACGGCGAGGGCGGCGTCGATCGCGAGGGCGGCGGCGGTGGCGGCGGTCTGGCCGAGGATCATGAAGACGGGTTCCATGCGGATGGAGCCGAACGCGATATGGGAACTGGAGACGCAGATGGAAACGACGAGGTTGTCGCACTGGCTCTTCTTTGGCACGAGCGCGCCGTAGGCGATGGCATAGGGCGTGATGCCGACGCCGATGTCGCCTTCGTTCTGCACATAGCCCTCGGGGGTGATGTAGCGCTGGACGTTGTGCGAATCGATGGTGTAGCTGCCCATGCCAATCGGGTCGGGAGTAGGTTTCTTCTTCGTCAGTTCGTTCTCAGTCATCACGAACTGGCCGATCATCCGGCGCGCCTCACGCACGTAGATTTGGTGCGGCCAGTGGCCGTTGACTTTGAACTCATCCTTGGGCAGCCCCCATTTCTGCATGCGGGTCTGGACATCCTTGGGCACGCGCGGGTCGTTGGCGATGAAGTAGAGCCAGCCTTGCTGGTAGGTGCGGTGTTCGGCGAGAATCTCCCGGCGGCGCTCGTAGGTGGCCTCGGGATAGTCGTAGTTCATCCCGATGTTGTCGGTGCTGAACGGGCCGTGGTTGTTCGAGTCGGTCTTATGGTTGGGAACGGGATCGAACTTATCGAAGGTTTCTTTCCAGCCTGCTTCATAGATGCGGACGAGCAGTTCGTATTGCTTCGGATCGTAGCCGTCGGGCTTGGGGAAAGGGATGCGGTTCTCGGGGTGGTCAGTTACGCAGTAGCGATAGCAGTAGGCTTGGACGCGTTTGTCACCCGCGCCGTAGTCGCCGGGTGAGTTGGTGCTGATGCGCGGGAGCACGCCGGACTTGGGATCGCCGGGAATGACATAGGGACTGATCTTGGTTTTCAGAAAGCCGAAGTGATGGCGGTGATGGAGGACGCCGGTCTGCACGCCGTTCCATTGTTCGCCATAGACAGAGTTAGCTTCGCGCCCGACATGGTAGTCCACGCCCGCCGCCGCCATGAGATCGCCCTCGTAGGTCGCATCAACGAACATTTTCCCGGTGTAGGTCTTGCCACTGAGAGTCGTGATCGTGGCAATGCGGGCGCCCGATTTCTTCACGCCTTGGGCGCGGTCCAGCCATTCGTCGCGGTGGACTGGAATGTCGAATTCCTTCACGTAGTTCTCGAAGACGCGCTCGGCGACGCCCGGCTCGAAGATCCACATCGTGCGGTTCTCGCCGTCCATCGCGGGCGTGCCCTGGCCTTTGTTGCCGTAGGCGGATTTCTCCTGCCAGCGCCACGTCGCGGGCTTCTGATATTCCTGCCAGACGCGGTGGTAGAAGTCGCGCGAGAGTCCGCCGATGACGGCCTTGTTGCCCGTGTCGGTAAAACCCAGGCCCCCGGCGGAGAGGCCGCCGAGGTGTTTGTCGGGGCTGACGACGACGACGGATTTGCCCAGCTTTCTCGCCTGCACGGCGGCGATGACTCCCGCCGAGGTGCCGCCGTAGATGACGAGGTCATATTCGGCACCGCGGGCGGACAGGGCGAGCATCGCGGCAAGTGCGGCGAGAGCGAAGGAAGATGGAGAGCGCATGGGGCGAGATAGCCGGGTCGGTGGGACGGTGTCGAGGCGGGAGTTGGGTGGTGAGGTTTAGAGCGGGTCCGGAAACGTGGGGCAGACATCCTGTCTGCCGGTTCGGGCGGCATCTTGCCGCCCGTTCCTTCCGGCGGCGCGGCGGGAGCGGGAACACGGGGCAGGGATGCCCCGTGAACTGGCAGGCAAGGATGCCTGCCCCACGCGCCGGCACGGGCGGGCCACCCGCGCTCGGGCGGCAATCAGGCGAGGTACGGGATGGTGAGCGGACCTTGCGGGAGGACGGCGACGCGGGCTTCGGGGCCGAGGCGCGCGAGGCGTTCGGTGACGGCTGCGCCGATGTCGGGGCAGGGCGTGAAATGACAGCGGCGGATGATTTCCTCCGGGAGCGAGCTGTGGACGAGCACCTCGGCCTTGCGCTGGATCAGGGCCTGGATTTGCGCCTGCCATTGCTCGGGTCGCACGAAGCCGGGCGTGGCGAGCATGGTGAGGATTTCCTCGGGACTGCCGGCGCTGCGGAGGAGTTTGTCGAGCGGGCTGTTGGCGGGCACGCCTTCGCGGCATTCGCAGGCGAGGATGATGGTGCCGCCGGGCTGGACGATGCGCGCGGCGGCGCTCATGCCCTTCACGCCCTGATAAAGATTCATGTCCAGCGGGTAGCCGCTGTTGGTGGTGACGACGATCTCGAAGGGCGACTTGACGCGCTGCATCGCGGCCTTGCGGACGGACTCGATGCCGACCTTGTGCGCGGCGAGGAGGTCGCCGACGAAGGCGCCGGTGATGGCGCGCGTTTCGTTGAGCGTGACGTTGAGCAGAAACGCCGGGCCGACGCGCAGGGCGATGTCGCGCATTTCTTCCCAGATCGGATTGCCCTCGGTGATGCCGAACGCGGAGTTCGGATGGCCGATGTTCGCCGCGCCGTGATTGCTCATCACGGTCCGCAGCGCGGCCACGCCGGGCATGATGCCCTTGGGTCCGCCGCTGAAGCCCGCGAAGAAATGCGGCTCGATGAAACCCGTGATGATGCGCACGTCGGCCTCGGCAAGGTGGCGGCTGATGAGCGCGGGCGTGCCGTCGCGCGTGGTGCCGAATTGCACATGGGCGGCGTCATTCTCCGGTTCGTTATCGACGATGCGATAATCGCGGACGATGGCGGGCGTGAGCATTTTCTCCAATTCGGCGCGCGTGTTCGAGCGGTGGGTGCCGAGGGAGTTGAGGAGCGTGATATTTTCCCGCGGGACATCGGCGAGATGTTCGAGGAGCCAGGGGATGAGGCGGTCGTTCGGCGTCGCGCGGGTGATGTCGGTGAAGGTGATACACACGCGGTCGCCGGGCTTGATCTGGTCGCGCAGCGGGCGCGCGCCGATGGGGTTCTGGACGGCGTGGAGGACGGCGGCCTTTTCGTCCGGCAGCCCCGGCTTGTGCGAGGGGACGATGACCGTGGTGCGGTCCGCGGGGACTTCGATGGGCAGATGCCCCTGGCCGTAGGCGAGTTGTACTTTCATGCGCGTTCTTTCGTGCGCGAGTGAGTAACAGAAAGGCCCGGTGAAGCAACCGGGAATCCGGGTGGAGAAGGGAGTCCGGCGAACGGCGTCAGCCGGAGGTTTTCAACTGGATCGGCAACGTCCGCAAATACGATACCAACAAAAAAACAAGTGCTCGTGTCCGCCCCCGGCAACGGGGAAAGCCTCCTGGAACGAGCCGGGCGCGGAGGGGGGAGGGCGCGTCTGTCCTCAGTGCTCCGCAGGATTGAGGACGCCCCACCGGCGCGCTGGGGACAGACGCGCCCTACCATCCCCGAGACGAATCTGGATCTCGTCGCCCGCACTCACACCAAACTCCCCACCCGCCGTAGTTGCAGCACCGGCTCGCCCGCCGCGCGCGATTGCTCGAGATCGACCTCAAACTCCGCCACCCAATCATTATGCCCGTCCGGGTCCACGAGCATCTGCTGCACGCGCCATGAACGCTTGTCCTCGGCGGGCACCACATACGTGTGCCGCGCATTGCGCGCGTCGGGGTCCAGCCGCAGCACCTTGTGGCCGACGTAAAACGCATTCATCGCCGCCTCCAGCCGCGCGACCGTCCACGGCTGCCCCTCCAAATCCACCGCCATTCCGAGGCTCACCAGCACCGCCTCGAACTCCCCATTCACCAATGTCCGCAACAGCGCGAACACCTTCGTCCGAATCGCCGCCGTGAAGCCGCGCACGTCGCGCGTGATGTCCTTCGCCGCTTCCTCCGCGCCCGGCGGCCGCACCTCGGTCGTTTCCGCGCGCTGGAAATTCGGGTCGCGCATCTTCTCCCATTCATCGAGCAGGCTCGAATCCACCTGCCGGATCATGGTGCCGAGATACAGCTCCATCTCGCGCACCGTGTCGTTCTTCGCGGCGTCGGGCACGGTCTGCGCGAGCACCTTGAACACGCTGTTCAAATGCCGCAGCAGCACGCCCTCGGCCCGCTGCAATTCGTAGTCGCGGATGTAATCCGAGAACGACCGGAACTGCTCGAACATCTCGCGCGCGATCGACTTGGGCCGGATGTTCTCCTGCCCGACCCACGGATGCCGGTCCGCGAACGCATTGAACGTCGCGTACACGAACTCCCGGTTCGGCTTCGGATATTCCAGCTTCTCCAGTTCCTCGATGCGCTTGTCGAACTCCATGCCCTCCATCTTCAGCTCCGCCATCTTCTGCGTCTTCAGCTTGTCGAGCTGCCGGCGCAAAATGATGTCGGGATTTTCGAGAATGGACTCCACCAGCGTGAGCAGGATCAGCGCGTAATCCGGCTGCTCCGGGTCCACCAGCGGAATGGTCTCGAGCAAATACAACGACAGCGTCTGGTCCATCGAGAAGTCGTCCTGCAGCTCGACGTTCACCCGCAGATACGCGCCCTCCGCCGTTTGCGGAATGAACTCCACAATTTTGCGGTCCAGCAGCGACCGGAATAATTGCCACGCCCGCTTGCTCAGAGCCTTCTTCGCCCGCGGCGATTCGTGACACGTCGCGAGCAACTCGCGCATCGCCTCGCAGCCGTTGCGCGGCCGGCTCAGCACGTTGAGTAGCATCGCGTGGCTCACCTGGAACCGCGACAGCAGCCGCTCCGGCGCCGCCGTCATCAGCCGCGCGAACGTGTTCTTGTCCCAGTTCACGAAGTTCTTCTCCGGCGGTTGGCGCTTCACGACCTTCTTGCCGTCGCGCTTCGATTTTTCCTCCAGCTTCAGGTTCTCGACGACGTGCTCCGGCGCCTGCGCGACGACCCAGCCGACATTGTCAAAACCCTTGCGCCCCGCGCGTCCGCTGATCTGGTGAAAATCCCGCGCGCTCAAAATCCCCGTCTTCTGCCCGTCGAATTTGCACAGCTTCGCGAAGAGGACGGTGCGGATCGGCACGTTGATGCCCACGCCCAGCGTGTCCGTGCCGCAGATGATTTTGAGCAGCCCCTTTTGCGCGAGGCCCTCGACCAGCACGCGATACTTCGGCAGCAGCCCTGCGTGGTGCAGCCCGATGCCGTGCCGCAGCCACTTCTTGATCTCCGGCCCATACGGACTGCTGAACTTGAAACCCTCGATGGCATTGCCGATGGCCGCCTTCTCCTCGCGCGTGCAGACGTTCACGCTCGTGAAATCCTGCGCGCTCTCCGCGGCCTCGAGCTGCGTGAAATGCACCACGTACACCGGTGCCTTGCCGTCCGCCGCCAGCGATTCGAGCGTCGCCGCCAGCGGCAGCTCGGAATACTTGAACTCCAGCGGCACCGGCCGGTGCGTGGATGACACAGTGATGCTCGGCCGCCGCGTCACGCGCGTTAGCTCCTGCTCGAAAAACTCCGTCTCGCCGAGCGTGGCCGACATCAGCAGGAAGCGCGTCCGCGCCAAGGTGAGCAGCGGCACCTGCCACGCCACGCCGCGCTCGCGGTCCGAGTAATAGTGAAACTCGTCCATGATCACGTCGCGCACGTTCGCCTGCTCGCCCTCGCGCAACGCGATGTTCGCCAGAATCTCCGCCGTGCAGCACAGGATCGGCGCGTCGCGATTCACCGACGCGTCGCCGGTGGAAAGCCCGACATTGTCCGGCCCGAACTCGCGGCACAGCGCGAGCCACTTCTCATTCACCAGCGCCTTGATCGGGCATGTGTAGATCGAGCGCCGCCCCTGCGCGATGGCCTTGAAATGCAGCGCCGCCGCCACCAGCGATTTCCCCGAGCCGGTGGGCGTGTTCAAGATCACGTTCTTCTCCTCGAACAGCTCGAGGATCGCCGCCTCCTGCGCCGGATAAAGCTCGAGCTTCCGCGCCGCGACATAATCGAGGAACCGCCCGAGCAGCACATCGTTGCCCAGGTCGTCTCCGCGCGGGATGAAATCGTACAAGGTCTTGAACACAGGGGCGCGACGCTACCCGCGGAAACGGCGCGTGAGAAGAAGCGATGCGTGGAGTCTCGTTAGGTAGGGCGCGTCTGTCCTCAGCGCGCCGTGGGGTGTGCGCCCGCCCCACCGGCGCGCTGAGGACAGACGCGCCCCACCCTCCAGCCCAACTCCCGCCATGGTTCATCATTCATGCTTCTTAATTCCTCCTTCCTTCCCCTGCCCCGTTCGAGTCATCTGCTACCCGCCAATCGCGTGAACAAAAAAACTCTCGTCAAAAAAATCCTCGCCCGCCTGACCGCGGAACTCGCCCTCTACGGCAAAGCCGCGCGCGCGGCCCACGCCGAGGCCACGCACGAGCAGAGCAAGGCCGAGAACAAATACGACACGCGCGGTCTCGAGGCCTCCTATCTAGCGCGCGGGCAGTCGCGCCAGGCCGGCGAAGTCGAGCAGGCCATCGAGCAATTTCAGGCGCTGGTGGTGCGTCCCTTCGCTCCCGCCGATCCCATTGATCTTGGCGCGCTGGTGGAGCTGGAAACGCGCGGCGAGCGCATCTTCTACTTCATCGGCCCGCGCGCCGGCGGTACCGAGCTCGAACACGAAAAGCACGAAGTCACCGTCATCACGCCGCCGTCCCCGCTCGGCAAACAGCTCGTTGGCCGCCGCCAGGGCGACAAACTCAAGCTGAACATCGGCGGCAACCACAGCGAATACCGCGTGATTGCGGTTTCCTGACCCGCCCTTGCAGGAGCCGACGTGGGGAGTATTGGGCCATCGTACTCAACAGGCGAAGTGGGAGCAGTTGGCCGTCTCGGAGATTTTTCGATCCCTGCGGAATGGTGCCAGAGCCGGGTGGAAGCCCCGCGCCGCGATCACGACAAAACTTTGTCGCATATACGACAAAGTTTTGCCAAACGCGCTGGTGGCAGGGCTTTGCTGATTTCAACTATTCGGGCAGTTAAAGGGAACGGGGGCCGGAGGCGGAGGGGGCTACGGTGGCCGGCTCTGACCTTTTCTACGAGAGCAGCGGGGTTGGGGAAGCGGAGGTCAGAGCCTCCTCACGTCGTCTCCTACAGGCCGTGCGCTCCGGCTCACTCCGCTCCCGGCACCAGTCCGCGCCACGTCTCCACTTCGTCCGCCAGCCCGAGACTGTGCAGATACTCGGTGTCGAATCCCGTTGGCGGCGCGCCCGTTTCCGCCGGCGACTTTTGCGTTTCATAGAGCAGCACGTTCGCCGCGTGGACGGCGGTGAGCAGGGAGAAACGGCGGTGCGTGCCGTGGCGCGGCGCATGATGCCACGCGATCGCCTCGAGGATGCCCAGCGGCAAACCCCAGACACCCAGCAGACAGGCGCCGATTTCCGCGTGCGTCGTTCCGTAGGCGGCACGTTCCGCCTCGCTCGGGGAAATCTGTTTCTGTTTCCCGGCGGTGATGACCTGGCTGAAGGACCCCGGCAGGTTCGCCGCCAGCAACAGTTTGCCGACGTCGTGCAGCAGACCGGCGGTGAACGCCATCTCGCACACCTTGGCGTCCAGGCCCTGCGAGCGCGCGATGCGCCGCGCCAGTTCGCCCACGTTCATGCTGTGGCCCCACAGTTTCTCCGGCGCGAACCCAGCGCATTTGGAGTTGTCAAACTGCGAAAAAATCTTCGCCAGCATGATCAGCGATTTCGTCCGCTCGGCCCCGAGGAACATCACGGCGTCGTTGGGATCGGAGATTTCGCGGTGCAAGGCGAAGAAGGCGGAATTCACCACCTGCAACATCTTGGCCGTCATCACCGGGTCCTGGGCAATCAGCTTCGCCACGTTCTCAATCGCGCCGCTGGGCGACTGCAGTTCCGCCGTCACCTGCGTGTAGAGGGTGGGCATCGACGGCAGCCTGGTGAGCTGGGGGATCAGCCGCTTGATGGCCTCGTCGTTCATCCAGGTGTCGAGCTGGAAACCGCGCTCGAGGCTGGCTTCGAGCGTCTCGGCATCAATGTCGATGGCGAGATGTTGCGGCGACGCGCCGATGCAATTCTTGAGCTGGCCGCGATCCTCCTGCGCCATGCGGATGAAGCGGAGAATCTTGGGATGCTTGCGAATGATCTCATTGAACAGCGTCACGCCATTCATCCCCGGCATGTGCATGTCCGAGACAATGGCATCAAAGGGCTGCTGTCCCGCCACGCTCACGGCCTCGGCCCCGCTGACGGCGTAGGTGATTTCCCAGCCGTTTTCCAGTTTTGCCAGACCATCGCGAAAACGGTTCAGCACGTCGGGATCGTCATCGACGAACAGGATGCGCCGGACCTTGGGGGACGGCGGAGGCGGCGGGGCGGCGACGACGGCGGGCGCGGGCGGCAGCGCGTTTTGGGGCGTACGCGTCGGCGCCACGGGCGGCAGCGCAACGGCCACGCTGACCGGGGCGGGCACGGTTGCCATGAGGTTCGACGGACGGGTGAATTTACTGCGAAAGGAATCAAGCAGGCTCATGACGAGATTCTCCAAGGCTGCGAAAAGGGTGCCACCACCGCTCCGGCACGACCGGATTTCCCATCCGGGCCGGCGCTGGATCGCATTGCAGACATGTGCCCATGACATCGGAAGCCGCCGCCGTTTCTGAAGCGCCAAGCAAACATTTCCCCGCGGCGGAGACGCAAGCGGCGCGGTGCCGGTAGGCGCAGCGGAGTTGCGATATTGGCAAAGGAATGGAGGCAAAGGAATGGGGACGGGGAAAGTTCTTGCCCCCATTCCTTTGCCCCCATTCCTTTGCCAATTCAGTTTTGGGCATCGGTGTTCAGATGCAGAATGGCCACGCTGGGACCAATGCCCGTGCTGACCGCGCCCGGCTTAGTTTCAGAGAACGGATTCAACCCCCGCCACCATCCCGCCGATGCTCCGGGGAATTTGGCGCTAGAACTTCACGAACCAACACGCCACGTTTTCGCCATGCCGGTTATCGAACGCACCATCCAAGTCACCTGGCGCCACCAGGTGTTCTTCACCCAGCACGTCTTTGATGCGGCCAATCCCGTTCTCAAGACCGTCCTCACCAAGGACGGCGGCCGCGCCTCGCACAAGGTGCTGGTGATTCTCGACGAAGCCCTCGCCAAGGCCCAACCCGCGCTCGTCACGAAGATCGAAAACTATTTCGCCACCTACGCCACCTGTCTCCAGCTTGTCTGCCCGCCGCTGATCATCGAGGGCGGCGAGCGCACCAAGAATTCCTACTTCCACGTCTCCGAAATCCAGAGCCAGGTGGATCGCTTTCACATCGACCGCCATTCCTACGTCATCGCCATCGGCGGCGGTGCGCTGCTGGACATGGTCGGACTGGCCGCCGCCACGGCCCATCGCGGCGTGCGCCATGTGCGCATTCCCACCACCACGCTCGCGCAGGATGACTCCGGCGTCGGCGTGAAAAACGGCATCAACGCCTTTGGGAAAAAGAATTTCATCGGCAGCTTCTGCCCGCCCTTTGCGGTCATCAACGACTTCCAATTTCTCACCTCGCTCTCGCCCCGCGACAAACGCGGCGGCTACGTCGAGGCCGTGAAAGTCGCGTGCATCCGCGACGCCGAGTTCTTCGCCACGCTCGAGCGCGACGCCGAGGCGCTGCGCGATTTCGAACCGGCCGCCATGCAGCGCCTCATCCACCGCTGCGCCGAGCTGCACATGAATCACATCGCCACCTCGGGCGACGCCTTCGAGTACGGCTCGGCGCGCCCGCTGGATTTCGGCCACTGGTCCGCGCACAAGCTCGAGCAACTCTCCGAATTCAAACTGCGCCACGGCGAGGCCGTCGCCGTCGGCCTCGCGCTCGACTCGATCTACTCGCGCATCCTCGGCCACCTCGATGCGCACTCGACCGAACGCATCCTCGTGCTCTTGGAAACGATGGGCTTCGAGCTCTTCGCCAACGAACTGCTCTATACCGATTCGGCCGGCGGCCTCGTCGTGCTCAACGGCCTCGAGGAATTCCGCGAACACCTCGGTGGTGAACTCACCATCACCCTGCTTCAAGCCATCGGGCGCGGCTTCGAGGTCCACGAAATGAGCCTTCCCAAAGTCCACGCCGCCCTCGAGGAACTCCGCGCCCGCCACGAACGCCGCGACCGCAAAGTGATCGCCGCCGCTCTGTAGCCACCGACGTCGTAGCCGCCGACGTGAGGAGGCGGACGGCGACCACCAACGCCCGTCCGCCTCACCTCGGCGGCTACAGCCGAGGCTCTCGGGAAGTTTCCATCGCCAATTCTGAACGCGGATTAAGAGCCTGAGCCGCCGGATCTCCCGCAGATTCAAGCCGACCACAGATGGGAAATTAAATCTGTGGTCGCCTTGAATTTGCGGGAGGTTTTTGGAAAGCCCCCGCGTCCAATTCGGGCCGGTCGCTAAGCTTATGAAACGCGACGTTGAACTCCTCCTGCTCAAGCTCGCCGATGGTGGGCGCATCTTGCGCTTTAGCGAGCCGCAATCCGGTCTGTATCTCGAAAAACGGCTCGACACCCGCGACCCCGTCGTGCGGCAGAAGGCGCGCTGGAAAGCCGTTCTCGTTGCCATGCTCGAACGGGAGCTGGGCACGGCGGGAAGATCCACCCATCACTGGTTTCGTTCTCCGTCGGGACCGATCGATTGTAGAACGAGCGGTTTCATTCTCCCCGGTTCGGCGTTTCCCTGGGTTCGGCGAGGCGTGTCCTGCGGAATCCCGGCTTGCCACACCGGCGGGTTGGGGGCATGAACGAGCCACACGCCCAAACCCCTGTGACTTTATGAACCTCCGCCATTTTTTCCTCACCATGGTTGTCCTGAGTATGCTGGCCTGCCCGGCGCGCGCGGCGCAAGTGGTGGCGTCCGGCAACTCGATGGACTCCTCCAACGCCGGCTTCACCGCCAGCCTCGCCAGGCTCGGGCACACCTACACTTTCGTGCCAACCGGCAGCTTCACTTCGACCAGCCTCGCCGGCTTCGATGCGGTCTGGCTTGACGGCTTCAGCTTCTACGGTGGCGGGCTTTCCGCCCAGCTCACGGGCTTCCTGAACGGGGGTGGCACGGTGCTCGTCCAGAACCCGGGTTTCGGCACCGAACCGATTTCGGATTACCCGCTGGGTTCCTCCCTCACCCCTGTCTACACCTTCCCACCCGGCGAAAATCTGGTCCGCATCGCTGATCCCGCCCATCCGGTCAACGCTGGTCTGACCCAGGGGGCGTTGAGCGGCTGGAGTCCCTCGGCCTACGGCTTCTTCACTACCGTCGGCGGCTTCACCGTTCTGACGGACAACGGCACCAGCGGCGAGTCCATCACCATCGCGCAGGCCGTTGGTGCCGGCACCCTGGTCTATACGCAGCAAGGCATCTCGGAGCGGCTTGCGACCACGAGCGATCCCGCTGCGCTGCTGCTGCTGGACAATATCATCCCCACCGCCGTGCCGGAACCGGGAGTGTTTGGGCTGCTGGTGTTGGGCGCGGGCACAGTCGCCGCTGGCGTTCGCTCCCGGAGCCTGCTCCGGGGTCGAAGCTGAAGAAAGTCCGAGGCGCTTTCCAGACTCGGCGCAACTCCTTCCCCCGCCGGAACCTCCACAAGCACTTCGGAAGGTGGGTGGCGGCGGGATCGGGCGCATCCTGCCCTTGAGCGAACCGCAGCCGGGACTGTGTTTGGAGAAGCGGCTTGATTCCCGCGAATCCGTCGCGCGGTAGAAGGCGCGCTGGAAAGACGTTTTCGTTACCATGCTTTAACGCGAGATGGGCACGGCGGGATAATCCACCAATCGCTGGTTTCGTTCTCCGTCTGGCCCCGTCGATTGTCGAAAGCGCGAGTTCATCCGTCCCGCTGCTGCGCTTCTTCGAGTGCTTGGCGGCCTTTGCCGCCTTCCCGTCCCTGTCGTTCCTCATCATAGTTGCATCTCACTCATGCCGCGCCCGCCGTCATCCCGCCACGCCCTCGTGCTGCTCCTGCTGCTCGCCGTCGCGTTTGGTCTCCTCGTGTTCCGCGGGCGCACGCCACCGCCGCCCACGCCCGATCGCCCCGCCGCCTCCCCGCCCCGCCCGCGCGGCACGGTCACTTTCAGCCAAGACATCGCGCCGCTCATCCACCGTCATTGCGCGGAATGCCACCGCCCCGACGCGCCGGGACCGTTCAGCCTCTTGATCTATTCTGAAGTTCACAAACGCGCCCGCCAGATCGCCGAGGTGACGCGTCGCCGCGCCATGCCGCCGTGGCTGCCCGAGCCGGGCCACATCCAATTCGCAGACCAACGTGCTCTCGGCCCGGAAGAAATCGGTCTCCTGGAGCAATGGGTCGCGGAAGGCGCCATCGAAGGCAATCCCGCTGCCACGCCCAAGCCACCGATTTGGGGCGGCGGCTGGCGGCTCGGCGATCCGGATTTGGTTTTGCGACTGCCCGCGCCCTACCGCCTCGCACCCGACGGCCCGGACCTCTATCGCAACTTCGTCGTGCCGACCGGACTCACCAACGCGCAGTTCGTGCGCGCCGTCGCATTCCAGCCCGGCGGCCGTGGCGTGCATCATGTGCGCATTCTGCTCGATGACTCCGGCCAGTGCCGGCAGCTCGACGGAGCCGACAGCGCGCCCGGCTTTGGCGGCTGGATGCCGCCCGCGCGTTTTCCACCGGGACATTTCGTGACGTGGACACCGGGGAAATCGCCGACGATCGCCGGCGACGGCCTGGCCTGGCGGCTCGACCCGGGCACCGATGTCGTGTTGCAACTGCACCTCCAGCGCTCCGGCAAAGAAGAGCTCATCCAGCCGTTGCTCGGTTTGTATTTTACGAACACGCCCCCGACCCGCGCCGCGTTGGCGCTCGGGCTGGCCTCGCGCCTGATCGACATTCCCGCCGGCACGAGCGCCTATGCCGTGCGACGCGAATTCCAGTTGCCCGTCGCGGTCGAGATCCTTCGCGTGATGCCCCACGCGCATTATCTCGCGAAACGAATGGAAGCCTTCGCGCTCCTCCCCGATGGCACGCGCCGCGAGCTGCTGCGCATCAATGACTGGGATTTCAACTGGCAGGACGAATACCGCCTCGCCACACCCATCACGCTGCCCGCCGGGACTTTCGTGCGCATGGAATTTCTCTACGACAACTCCGCCGCCAACCCGCGCAATCCGAATCATCCCCCAAAAACCGTCCGCTACGGCCCGCAATCCACGGATGAAATGGCCGAGTTCTGGTTGCAAGTGGTGCCTGCCGACGGCACGGCGCTCAATCGCCTCGCTGCTGCCCAACGCGCCCAGGACACGCGGGAAACCGTCGCCTACTTCGAGCAAAAACTCGCGACCCATCCGCTCGATGTGAACGCCCGCGTCGAGCTGGGCAAAGCCCTCGGCGCGCTCGGTCGCACCGTCGATGCGAAACAACAGTTCGCCCTCGCCCTGCAAACCCAGCCCGACTCGCCGGAAGCGCGCTATTTTCTTGGCCTCGCGCTCCTCAACGAACGCGACTTCTCCGGCGCCAAAACCCATTTCGAAGCCGCGCTCAAGGCCCGGCCCACCTACGCCCGCGCCGAACACGGCCTCGCCCTGACCGCCCTCGAGGCCGGCCAGTTCGGCGCCGCCGAGCAACACCTCCGCAACGCCGAGCGCCTGAATCCCCACGATCCCCTCCCCAAGCTCACCCGCGAACGCCTGGCGCGCGAACGTGCGCGCGCCGGGAAGCCGCCGGTGCCGTGAGTGCGCCTGCCGACAGGGGGGGGGAAGCTCAACGGATAAAGCTCAAAGCTCAAGGGAAGGAACAAGTGCTCCAAGCACCAAGGAGTGCGAAGTGGCCATGCCCCATTGATCCTTGTCGCTTGTTCCTTCCCTTGAGCTTTGAGCTTTGAACTTTGAGCTTCCTTCCTTCCTTCCACCGCTCACGCCTCGACCAGCTTCTCGAAGCTTTCCTCGATGAAGGTCGTGTTCTGGATGCGCGCGAGCTTCGCGTAGAGGCCGTCGCGCGCGAGCAGTTCGTCGTGGCGGCCGCGCTCGATGATTTCGCCGTGGCGCAGCACGAGGATTTGATCGGCGTTGCGGATGGTGCTGAGGCGGTGGGCGATGACGAAGCTGGTGCGGCCGGTCATGAGGCGTTCGAGCGCCTGCTGGATGAGCCGCTCGGTCTGCGTGTCCACGCTCGCGGTGGCTTCGTCGAGGATGAGGATGGGCGCGTCCTTGAGCAGCGCGCGGGCAATGCTGACGCGCTGTTTTTCCCCGACGCTGAGTTTCACGCCGCGCTCGCCCACGCGCGCGTCGTAGCCCTCGGGGAGACGGCTGATGAACTCGTGGCAATTCGCCGCCGTGGCCGCGGCGATGAGTTCGGCGTCGGTCGCGTCGAGGCGGCCGTAGAGAATGTTTTCGCGCACGGTGCCGTTGAAGAGAAACGCCTCCTGGCTCACGACGCTGATCTGCGTCCGCAGCGTGGCGAGCGAGAAGTCGCGCGTGTCGCGGCCGTCGATGGCGAGACGGCCCGCCGTGGCGACGTAGAAGGCGGGGAGCAGATTGACGAGCGTCGATTTGCCCGCGCCGGTCGGGCCGACGAGGGCGATCATCTCGCCGGGGCGCGCGTGCAGGGAAATGTTCTTCAGCACGACCCGCTCGGGGCCGTAGCTGAAGCCGACATTTTCGTAGAGGACCTCGCCGCTCGCGCGCCAGGTCGCGAGCGCGCCGGTTGCCGCCGGCCCGGTAGCGCAGGTTTCCAAACCTGCGGTGTCGCCGATTTCCAAATCGGCGGGGGACGCGGCTGTCCGAGCGCGTGGACCAGACCGAGGCGTCCGGGATGGCGGACCGTCCGCAGGTTTGGAAACCTGCGACACAGCAGACTTGGAAGTCTGCGGTACAGGGGCGGTCGCACCCGCCATGGCGGCGGGTTTCACGCCGGGGTTCTCCTCGGTCGCATCGAAGATATCGAACACCCGTTCGCCGGCGGCGCGCGCGGATTGCATCATCTGGTTCAACCCGTGCAGGCGCCCGATGGGTTCGTAAAAGAGCGAGAGATAGAAAACAAAGCCGACGAGTTCCCCGACCGTCAGTGCGCCCCGGATCACCAGGCCGCCGCCCACCCAGAGCACCAGTCCCGTGCCGAGCGCCGACGCCAGCGCCATCGCGGGGGAGTAGATCGACCAGACGCGCATGACGCTGAGCGTGCCGAGGCGCAGGTCGTTGGCGCGTTGGGCGAAGCGGGCGTCCTCGTGCGCCTCGCGTCCGAAGGCCTTGATCTGGCGGATGCCCTGGAGGTTGTCCATGAGCAGCGCGTTCATGGCGCTGGCGGCCTGGCGTTGCGCGCGGTAGCGGCGATGCGCGGTGAGCGTGTACCACAGCGCGCCGCCGATCAGGAACGGCAGCGGCACCAGCGCCACGGCCGCGAGCACGGGGCTGGTCCAGAAGAGAATCACCAGCGTTCCCACAATGCTGAGGATCGCCACCGTGCCCTGCTCGGTGCCGTCGATCAGCACGCGCTCGACGGAGTTCACGTCGTCGATCACGCGCGTCATCAGGTCGCCGGATGCGCGCTGATCGAACCAGCCGACGGGCAGCCGCTGGAGCCGCGCATACACGTCGCGGCGGATGTCGAGGATCACCTTTTGCTCGAACTCATTGTTCACGCGCACGCGCAGGCTGTTGAAGACCTCGCGCAGCAGAAACGCGCCGAGGAGCGCCAGCATCACGGGCGCGAGCTTGGCGGCGTCGCGTTTGCCGATGACGTCGTCGATGGCGAACTGCGTGAGCTTCGGATACGCGAAGGCGCACGCGAGCGAGAAGAGCGCGCAGCCGATGGTCGCCGCGGCCATGAGCCGGTAGGGCCGGAGATAAACCGCGATGCGCCGCAGGATCTCGCCGGTGGTGCGGGCTTTGGCGACGAAGGTCGGGTCGGTGGACGCGGCGAGGTTTGGGTGGTGGGAGGACATGGGGTTGGACTAAGCCGCTGCTACTTGGTTGGAATGGGATGGAAAACCGTAGAGACACGATCAACACAGGGCGGCGCTGCCGCAACCCAAGGAGCGCGGCTGTGTCCGCCGAGGACCAGCCGCAGCGGCCCCGAAACGTCGTGGGTGCCCGTAGAAATCCGACGCTTCCCGTGCGGCCAACCTGCTGCGGCTGGTGCTCTGCGCACACAGCCGCGCTCCGGGAAAAATCCTCCCGGGGCGTGAGGATCCCGGAGCGCGGGCGTCCCGCCCGCAGCAACTACGCACCCGCGAGCGCGCAACAAATTTCCAGCGCCCCGCCTCCGGTGTTGCCGCTGCGGCCGGGACGGCCGCGCTCCTGTGGTTGCGGCTGCGCCGACCTGTGCTCATCGCGTCTCTGTGGTTCGCCAGCATCGGATCGAGTTAATGGGTGCGGCTCCGTCTTTCCGCGCGCTGGTCGGTTGTCTCAAGCGCTTCCCCTTTCGTGTCGTTCGTGTCTTTCGTGGTTCCAACTTCTGATTTCCCAAGTTTCGCGAACAGCGTACGCCGCGGCCTTACTTGAGGAAATCCCGCAGCATTACGCGCTTCAGTTCGCGTTCCTTGCCGTCGAGCGACGGCGCGAGCAGGGCCGGGGCGGCGGCGGATTTGTTTTTGTTCTCGGGATTCAGGAATTGCACCATCGCCTCGCCGAACGCCGGGAGATCGCGCGGCGTGCGGCTGGAGACGAGGTTGCCGTCCACGACGACGGGTTCATCCACCCAGACGGCGCCGGCGTTTTCGAGGTCGTCCTTGATGCCAAGCGAACCGGTGACGCGCCGCCCCTTGAGAATGCGGGCCGAGATGGGAATCCAGCCGCCGTGGCAAATGAAGGCGACGAGTTTGCCCGCCTCGAAAAATTCGACCGTGAGCTGCTTGACCTTGGGATCGCGCCGCAATTTGTCGGGCATGAAACCGCCGGGGATCAGCAGGCCGCAGTAGTCGGCGCTGGAGACTTCCTTGAGCAACGCATCGGCGTAGGCGGGGTAGCCGTGCTTGCCGGTGTAGAGCTTCACCTCGGGCGCGGCGAGCACCATGCCGTAGCCGGCGGCCTCGAGGCGCAGCTTCGGGTACCACAACTCGAGGTCCTCATAAATGTCGTCCACAAACGCGAGCAGGTTCTTTTGCATCGCGCCATTAACCACGGAACACGGGTGGGTCGCAAACTTTGAAGCGCGGACAGGGGAATGTTGGCAGCGGAAAATTGGCAGGGGAATTTAGGGCAGGGTAATTGCGACAGGGGTTCTCATGGCGATCCCTTCTCTTCAATTCCCTTGCCCCAAATTCCCCTGCCAAATTCCTCCCTGCCCACTCCTGCGCGCCAATCCGCTTGCCTCCCTCCGGAGCGGCGCATTAAATCCGCGCCCATGACTACACCGCTTCGCCCCCGTTCCCTCCTTGCCACCACCACCCGTTTCGCGCGCTTCGCCGCGCTCGTCGCCGCGTGCGGCGCGCTCACCCTTGCCGCCGCGCGGGCGGATGATTGGAAACCCGAGCCGGGCTTCATCAGCCTGTTCAACGGCAAGGACCTCACCGGGTGGGGCTATCGCGACAAGGACGCGAAGGTGCTGGAGAATTTCGACGGCAAGCTCAACGCCAGCGACGCCCGTTACACCGCGCGCGACGGCATGCTCGTCGTCAATCCGCGCGATCCCGCCAAAGGCCCGCCGCTGCGGCAGTTGTGGAGCACGCAGGAGTTTCCGAAAAACTTCATCCTCAAGCTCGACTTCAAGGCCGCGGTAAACGCCGACAGCGGCATCTTCCTGCGCAAACCGCAGCTCCAGTGCCGCGACTATCTCGTCGCCGGCCCGTACAAAATGCTGAAGAAGTACAAGGCGCAGGACTGGAATCAGATCGAGGTGGTGGTGAAGGACAACGTCGCCCATTGCACCTGCAACGGCGAAGTCCTCGAGGCCGCGCTCAAGCTCCCGCCCACCGGCCCGATCGGCCTAGAAGCCGACCGCGGCGAGATGGATTACCGGCATATTCAGATCAAAGAGTTGCCGTAACAGGATTCCACAGCCGCCCGCGCCAACTCCAAACGCGAACGCCCGCAACCGAAGTTGCGGGCGGTTCGGCCGGTGCACAACAGCGGCGACCCGGGAGCGGCCGCGAGCCAGGCCGGCAAACAAAAAACCGCGTGACGGCCCGGCTTGGGCTGCCACGCGGTGCTCACCGCAGCGAGCGGGCGAGGGACCGCCATTTTTCCGGAGGACGATCCCGACCCGCACATGGTGGCGGCAGCGACGCGTAGGCGCGGGGCGGATCGGACATCGCCGGGGGCACGCAGGCCTGCGGGCGGCGGCGGATTTGGTGGAGCCAGGGGAGGCGGATGACCACGAGTTGATGAGGTTCCTTGGTGCAGCCGCGTTTTTTCATGGCGCGAGGGCTGCGGGCGTTGTCCGCGACGTAGGAGGTGGCTTTTCTGGCACTCATAAACTTGGGCGTCAGGCGGCGGCGCGGTTGTCTTGGAGCAGGCCGGCGATCATGTCCTGCACGGTTTGCAGCGAGTAGGGCTTGGTGAGGTGCGGGCAGGCGGTTTCTTCGAGAAATTCGCGCGCGCCGTTGCCGACCGAGTCGCCGGTGAGAAAGACGATGCGATGGGTCAGCTCGGGATGTTCCGCCACGGCGCGGCGGTAGAATTCCTGGCCGTCCATGCCGGGCATGCGGAAGTCGGAGAGGATCACGTCGTAGCGATCACGGGCGAGCATCTCCAGGGCGTCCTCACCGGCGTTGGCGGTGGCGGCCTGGTAGCCGAACATGTCGAGCACGAGCACGCGCGGGGTGGCGGTGGCGGTTTCCGGGGCGAGGGATTCGGTGAGGGTGGTCATGGGAGTTAGGAGTTGGGAGTTAGGAGTTGGGGATCAGGAGTTGAGGATCAGGGGGCAGGAGTCAGGGGGCTGGGATTCAGACAAGGGTGGTGGTGCGGGCGGTGCGGACGGCCATTTGCGCGGGGATGGATTTGGTGAGCAGCGGGATGGTGCCACTGCGGCGAATCTGACCCGGCGTGATCGTCAAGGGGATCGCGGCGGTGGCGATGAATCGGATCGGGAGGGTTTGTGGACGGGTGGAGTTCATGGCGGTGACGATTAGAAATTGGCGGCGAGGCGGGGGGCGGAAGGGGAGGCGACGACAACGGCGACCGCGGGTTGGGGCGGGCGAGTCGCGGCGGCGGGACCGGGTGCCTGAAGCTCCGTGCGCAGTTCGAACCGGAGGCTGGCGAAGCGGGCGGCCAGGCCTTCAGGCGTGAGGGCGGCGGGCTTGGTGAGTTCGGCGGCGGACCCCGCGGCGGCGGTCAGCAGGAGGGCCAGGATCAATCCGGGCCGGGTGATTTTTGCGTTGTCGCTCATGCCGGGAAGTAGAGCAGCGGCAATGCCAGCGCGGGCGCGGGGCGCCTGGGGATTTTGTTACTGAAAAATTGTCCGGCGTTGGGGCGAAGTGTCCCGCAGTGTCCCGCGCATAGACAGGCGTGGAGAAAACGCGTGGTCCGCCACGGTCCGGCACGCACCGCGTGGTCCGCCGCGGGACCGTGGTCCGGTCCGAATTCGTGGTCCGGCGCACGGCTTGGCCGGGTTGAAGCGATGAAGGGTTGCCAGGTGCAAGGGGAGGGGCGGGGAAGCGGTGGCAGGAGGAGACGGACGGGGCCACGGGCGTCGCGAAGACCGGGGTGGGTCATGAGTTGGCCCATCCCCCGCGGCAATGAAATGGAGGGCGGCCGCGACGAAAGAGGCGAGCGACAGGCGGGGGCGGGAGCTTGCTCCGACTTTTGCAGAATGCTGCGGGGGGCGGTGCGCGCCGCCCCTTCCGAATAAAAAAAGCGGGGCACAAGCCCCGCATGCTCCAAATCTTGGGTTGGCCCGGAATCAGGCCGCGACAGGCTCCGCCTGGAGCAGGTCGGCGATGATTTCCTGCACGTTTTGCAGCGAGCACGGCTTGGTGAGCAGCGGGCAGGCGGTGGCTTCGATGAACTGCCGCGCGCCCGGGCCGACGGAAAAGCCGGTGAGGAAAACCACGCGCCGGGCCAGTTCGGGATGCGCGGCGACGGCGCGCCGGTAGAATTCCTGGCCGTCCATGCCGGGCATGCGGAGGTCGGAGACCACGACATCGAAGTGCTCGAAGGCGAGCAATTCGAGCGCCTCTTCGCCGGCGTTGGCGGTGGCGGCCTGGTAGCCATAGATGTCGAGCATGGAGCCGAGCATCTGGGTGAGCATCGTGTTGTCGTCGAGCACCAGCACGCGCGGGGCGGGGTTGGCGTAGGCGATTTCAGGCGCAGCGGTGGCGGGGTAAGTGGTCATGGGAGTGAGAATTTTTCGGCGGGACGGCGACCGGGAATGGACGGTGTCAGCGTGGCGCCGGGCCTATTTGGAGCGCCGGGGTGTGGCGTTGCTTTTGTCGGTGCCGAACCGGACGGCGAGGATCTGCTGGGTCAGGCGGCTGACCACGGGCGGGATGACGACGCGGACGCGGTGGCCGGGGCACGGGTTGGCGTTTTGGTGGGCGAGGGTTTTGCCGAGTGTGAGCATAAGTGTTTTGGCTGAGTGGTGGTTGGTGGTGGAACGGAAAATTCAGCGCCCGGGGTTCTGCGCCGCGGCGGCGGTCATCTGCGCAGGGACCGACTTGCGCAGCAGCGGCCGGACGCCGTGGCGGCAGATGGGGCCGGGTTGCACGACGAGGCGGACCATCGGCGTGGCGGCGAACTGGACCGGGAGCAGGATTTGTTTGTGCGATTTGTTCATGGCGGGGTGCGGCGGGTGTTTCGCGAGGCGGGGGTGGAAAGGCTCAAAAGTTGGCGACGATGCGGCGGACGGGAGTGGCGGCGCGGGCGGTGGCGGTAATCGCGTTGGCGGCGACGGTGTGCTGGCCGTTGCGATAGACCGTTTGCAGCGTGCGCTCGTCACCGTTGCGCCAGGAGAACTCGGAGACGGCGGTCCATTCCGTGTTGAACGACCGGGCGACCTTGCGGGCGATGTCGGTGAGCGAGCCGTTGCAGGGCACGGCGGGACGGCTGGCGGCGCGGACGTTGAAGTCAAGATAGCTGCGGGTTTCCTCGATGTAGCAGACCGCGTGGAGGTAGCCGGGCATGCGAATCTCGATCAGGTGCGGCGTGTAACCGCGGGCGCGGAGCAGGTCGGCGGCGAGGGTTGCGAAGTCGTCGCAATCGCCGGAGCCGCGGGCGAGGAACTGGCGGGGCGCCTGGACCTCGGCGCGCAGCTCAAACTTGAAATTGGCGAAGCGCGCGGCGAGGCGTTCCGGCGTGAGGGTGGTGTCGCGCTGCAGTTCCTCGAGGGTCAGGGCGGGCGCGGCGGCCGCGGTGGCGGCGGTGATGAAAAGCAGTGCCAGCGTCAGAATTGCGCGGGCGGATTTGGCGATGTCGCTCATGCCGGGCAGTAGAGCAGCGGCAATGCCAGCGCGGGTGCGGTCGGCGCGGGGAACGGCGGTCAGGAAAATTGTCCCGCGCTGTGGCGAAGTGTCCTGAACTGTCTTGGGATCGGACAGGCGGGCGGGTGATCCGGCGGCCGGGTGTGGTCCGCCGTCCGCAGTGGTCCGGCGCGGGACCGGTCCGCGGTCCGATTGGCGAGAGGTGTAAAGAGTGGCGGGCGGAACCGCTGCGCGGGCGCGTCAACTCCGGCCTTTGTAGGAGACGACGTGAGGAGGCTCCAACCCTTTTTGCAAGAGGCTCCGAGTTGACGGGAGGAGGTTAGAGCCTGCCAACGTACCACTCTCCGCCTCCACCTCGATTCCCGTTTTCGGCGCCCAAATCTGACATCATTAACGCTCTGTCAGCGCGGGACTTGGCAAAACTTTGTCGCATATGCGACAAAGTTTTGTAGATGTCGTGGCGCGGGTTTTCCCCGCGGCTTTGGTCTCATTCCTCTGCGCCCAGAAAAGGGCACCGACCGCCAACCTCCCCCGCTTCGCCTTCTGCGCACGCTGGCCCCATGCTGCGCCGGTGTGGTGCTCGGGTTCTCCTCACGCCGGCTCCTACAAAAGGCGTACCCGCTCCGGCGGGGCGCTCACAACCCGGTGGGATGATCGAGAAACATCCACGGGACTTTGAATTTCGCGGCGAGGTGTTCGGCGAGCGCTTTCACCCCAAACGTCTCGGTCGCGTAGTGGCCGCCGTAGAAAACGTTCAGGCCAAGGTCTTCGGCGAGGGCGTAGGTCCAGTGTGGGCCTTCGCCGGTGATGAAGGTGTCCACGCCTTCGCTGGCCGCGATTTTCATGCTGCCGCCCGCGCCTCCGGTCACGACGCCGATGCGCTGACAGATATCGCCGCCGCCGGGAAGCAGCTTGGGAGCCGCGCCGAGGGCTTGGGCGAGGCGGATGGTGAGTTCAATACGGGTGAGGCGGGTGGTGCTTTGCAGGCCGATGAACTGGCCTTTCTCGAAGAAGAAAGGTTTCAGCCGGCGCAGGCCGAGGGCGGTGCAGAGGCGGGCGTTGTTGCCGAGCTGCGGATGCGCGTCGAGCGGCAGGTGCGAACTGTAAACGGCGAGGTTGTTTTCGAGCAGGCAGCGGAGGAGTTCGCGCCGCGCGCCGGTCCACGGATGGCTCGGTCCCCAGAAAAGCCCGTGGTGGACCAGGAGCAGATCGGCTCCGGCGGCGACGGCGAGTTTCACGGTCGCGAGCGAGGCATCGACGGACGCGGCGATGCGCGTGACGGAGCCGTCGTTCTCGACTTGCAGGCCGTTGGCCGCGCCGTCCCAGTCGCGGAATTCAGCGGTGCGCAGGAGGCGGTCGCAGTGGGTGACGAGGGCGGGGAGCAGGCGTTTCGGCATGGCGCGATGGAAACAGAACGGGCGGGTGGTGCAAGCGTGGCCGCCGGTGGAGAGGAAAAAAAGCTCCAAGCTCAAAGGCTAAAGCTCAAGGGAAGGACCAAGGGCCAAGCGCCAATTGCCAGTCCCACGAGTGACGCGGCGCGCGTGTTTTTTTGCGAAGCCGTTATCACGTTACCGACGGCTGTGCTGAGTGTGGCGCGGCCCGGTTTTTCCACAGCCCTGATCATTGCATTGCTGATCCCAGCTTGTTCCTTGGACCTTCCCTTGAGCTTTGTGCTTTGGGCTTCGAGCTTCCGCCCTCCCTCCCCAACGCCGTGCGGGGAGCTTCGCGGGTGGGCGGCCCCGAGTCTGGCCTTGAGTTTCGGCGGGGCGGGCGTTGCATGGGGTGATGTTTCAATACATCGCGCTGGCCAAGAATAAGTCATGGGTTCCCGGTCCCTATGCCGGGGTCGAATTGCTGGTGCTGCGCAAGGACGCGGTCACCGGCGGTGTCACCGTGCTGCGAAAATTTCACGCGGGGGTGACCGTGCCGGCCCACACGCATCCACTGGCGAACGAGTCGGTGTATGTGCTCTCGGGCGAATGGGAGGAGGCGGGCGTGGTTTACACCGCGGGATCGTTTTTCTTCGCGCCCAAAGGCGAGCAGCACGGACCGCATGTGGCGCGCACGGAGGTGATCAGTCTCACGTCGTTTGACGGGCCGCTGACGATTGCGTGAGGCGTTAAGGGTACTGGGAGGGAAACAAGGCGAACCCGTGGGCCGCGGCGTTCGCCTTGCCCCCGGCTAATTTTCTGCAGTGCGCCGATCGCGCAGGGGTGTTTCCGTGCGGCAGCTTGTCCCCGGTACCGCAGGCGTCCTCGCCTGCGAGTTCCGGCGGCGTCTCGCCGCTCGGACCGATGGCCGGGGCGCGGACGTCCCGCCACTCGCAGGCGAGGACGCCTGTGGTACCCACGGAGAGCGCCCGTCCCCGGGCGCAGCAGGGTGGACTGCGGGAGAATGGACGCGAATGGGAATGCAAAATCCGCCTCTCCGGTTCTTATCCGTGTTCATCAGTGTCCATCCGTGGTTTTCCAATTCCGGCCCGTCCCCACCTCACCGCTTTTCCGCGCGCCGCACCCCAACGCCCGCCCGCGCGGCCGTGTGCCGGTCGTTGTCCACCGTCACCACGCCGTTCACGAGCACCCAGCGGAAGCCGGTGGCGTAGTGATGCGGGGCTTTGAAGGTTGCCTCGTCGCGCACCGCCTCTGCCTTGAACACCGCCAGGTCCGCCCAAAAGCCCTCGCGCACCAGGCCACGGTCCGCGAGGCGGAAGGCCTCCGCGGGCAGCGCGGTCATGCGGCGCACGGCTTCCTCCACCGATAGCAACTTCAACTCGCGCACGTAGCGCCCGAGCACGCGGGCGTTGTTGCCGTAGCCGCGCGGATGTGGCACGCCGTCTTGAAATTTCCGCACGCCGCTGTCCGACGCGAACATCGTGTTCGTGTGCCGCAGGAACGCCTGCAAGTCCGTCTCGCTCATCCCGAAAAACACCGCCGTCGTTCGCCCATTCCGCTCCAGATCGAAGACCAGCTCGATTTGTTTCTCCACCGACGCGCTGCCCTTCCGCAGCTTTGCGGCCTCGGGGAGCGTCAGGCCGTTGATCCCCGGATCGTGCCGGCACGACGCGATGGTCACGTAGTCGTAGCCGTCGTGCCCGCCCCGCGCCAGCGAGTTGGTCATCTGCGCCACGATCTTCGCGCGCTGCACGGGATCGTGGATGCGCGCCGCAAATTTCTCGCTCCCACCCTCGCGCGAACTGTCCGGCAGCAACTGGCTCACGCCTGTGCTCGACGCCGTGTACACATACTGATCCTGCGTGACGCTCACCCCCTGCGCCCGCGCCCCGGCGAGCACCGCGAGCACCTTCTCCGTCTGCCCCCACTGCTTCTTCCCCGACAGCTTGATGTGCGAGACATGCGCCCGAATCTTCGCCTCGCGCCCGATCTGGATCAGCTCGTCGAGCGCCTCGTAAATCTTCTCCCCCTCGCTCCGCATGTGGCTCACGTAGATGCCATCGAACGGCGTCAACGCCTTCGCCACCGCCACGAGTTCCTCCGTCTTGGAAAAAGTTCCCGGCAGATAAATCAAGCCCGTCGAAAGCCCGAGCGCGCCCTCCTTCATTCCCTTCTCCACCGCCGCCTTCATGCGCGACAACTCGCCCGCAGTCGGTGGCCGCATGAACGAGCCCCCCATCGCCGCCGCGCGCACGTTGTTGTGTCCGATCAGCGTCGCCACATTCGCCGACGGCGGATTCGTCGCGAGCTGCTGGAACAACTCCCCGATCTCCAGCTTCGACGAACCGCAATTCCCGAGCACCAGCGTCGTCACGCCCATCCGCAGAAAATTCTCCGCCAGCGGCCGCTCCAACACATCCTCGCCGTGCGTGTGGACATCGATGAAACCGGGCGCGACGACCAATCCCGTCGCCTCCAGCTCCGTCGTCCCGCGCCCCGCGAAATCCCCCACCGCCACGATGCGTCCCGCCTTCACCGCCACGTCGCCGACGAACGCCGCCTTGCCCGTCCCGTTCACGACCTGCCCGCGCCGCAACACGAGATCGAACTCGGCGCCTGAGGCTGTGCCTACGACCAACGCGAACAGCAGCGCGCTTAGCCAGTCACACGACGCGAGAAAAAATCCCGGTGTCTTCCTTTCGTTGATGCTCTTCATGGTGCTGTCGCTCGGCTTCCGTCGTCGCTCCGCTTCTTGCTGTGTCGTGAAAATGCCAGCGTCCGGCCAACAACCACCGGATGGCCCACACACTGGGCGCGGCCATCGCTTCCCGGTCCCGCAGGGACACCGGAGGAGATTAGCCGGGGGCAAGGCCGCGCCAGCGGACGCAGCCCCCGGTTGACACGCTGAACCCGCCATGCCCCAGCGGGGCATCGAAGAAACTCCCCGGGGCGCGACGAGCCTGAAGTCCGGGCAAATATCCGCCGCTCCCGACGCGCTCGTCTCCACGACGCAGACCGGCGCTCCGCCGCCGGTCGCGGAGTTCGTTGCCATTTTCTCCGATGCCCCGCTGGGGCAGGGGACATTTTCCCTACGTTTCCGGGGGCGGCGTCCGCTGGCGCGGCCTTGCCCCCGGCTAATCTCCTTTGGCGTCCCTCCGGGACGGGAACCAAGCGATCACGCACAGACCCAGGGAAAACGCCGGAGAGGAAATGGCGTTTCCACTTCGTTCGGTTGCGGCTCCGCCGAGCTGTCCCGCGATTCTGCGGAATCCTCGCGCGCCGCGAGGATTTTTCCCGGAGCGCGGCTGTGTGCGCGGAGCACCAGCCGCAGCAGGTTGGCCGCTGGGGACGCTTCGGATTCGAACGAGCGCCTGCGGGGATTCGGGGCCGCTGCGGCTGGTCCTCGGCGGACACAGCCGCGCTCCTTCGGTTGCGGCTCCGCCGCCCTGTGCCCATCGCGCCTCTGTGGTCAACTTTTCGTCCCCTCCAAAAAATTCGCGCACACATCACGGTGGTCCTCAGTAGTGACAATGCCGGTCCAGAAAATCCGCGAGATGTAGCACCTCGACATCCTTCACGCCCGCTTCGCGCAGGCCCGCCTGCATTTGCAAGATGCACCCCGGATTCGTCGTCACCACCGTCTTCGCGCCGGTCTGCAGAATGTTCGCCGTCTTGCGTGCGCCGAGCCGCCCCGCCATCTCCGGCTCGGTCAGATTGTAACTCCCCGCGCTCCCGCAGCAGATTTCCGACTCGGGCAATTCCACGAAGCGGCTCCCCGCCACCGCCTTCACGAGCGCCCGCGGCTGCTGCGTGATCTTCTGCGGATGCGCCAGATGGCACGCATCATGGAACGTCACCGGCGACGCGAACTGCGTCGGCGCGAGATGCGCCGCAAAGCCGCTCGTCGCCAGCCATTCGCTCAGGTCCCGCACCTTGGCGCTGAACTGCTGCGCGCGCGCCGCCCACAGCGGATCGCCCGCCAGCAAATGCCCGTATTCCTTGAGCGTCGAGCCGCACCCCGCCGCGTTGATGATGATCGCTTCCACGTCGCGCTCCTCGAACACCGCGATGTTTTTCCGCGCCGACTCGCGCGCCTCTGCGAGATTTCCGCCGTGCGCATACAACGCCCCGCAGCAGCCCTGGTCTGGCGGCGTCACCACGTCGTAGCCCGCGCGATTCAGCAACCGCACCGTCGCCAGATGCGTCGGGCCGAACATCACGTTCATCACGCAGCCGCGCACGAACGCCACCGCGCCGCGCCGCGTCCCGCCCGTCGCCGACGAAACCTCCGGCCATTGCGCCGAGGAAAATTTCTCCGGCACCAACGCCAGCGAATCGCGCGCGAACTTCGGCAAATATTTCGCCAGCCCCGTCGCCTGCGCGAACCGCGCGGGCAGCAGCGCCAGTTCCATCCGCTCGGCGAACGGAAAAATCTGTTCGATGGCCCCCTGCCGCAGGAGGCGCTGGGCCAACGGACGCTGGTAGTGGCTCTCGATGTGATCGCGCGTGGCTTCGAGGAGGTTGCCGTATTTCACCCCGCTCGGGCACGCCGTCTCGCACGCGCGACAGCCGAGGCAGAGGTCAATGTGATGCACCGCCGTCTCCGCGAGCGGCATCCGGCCGTCCTGAATCGCGCGCATCAGGTAGATGCGCCCGCGCGGCGAATCGTTCTCGTTCCCTGTTTCGAGATACGTCGGGCACGACGACAGGCACAGCCCGCAATGAATGCACGCGAGTGATTCCTTGGAATCCAGAAACGGCGCGGGGCCGGGCGCTGCGGAGGTGCGGGCGGGTGGGTTCACAGCAAATCGGGGAAGATGTGGTGCGGATCGAATTCGTTCTTCAGCCGTCGCGCGAGAGCGAGCGGCAGCGCCGTGTGGGGAACCTCGGGACCGTCGCGAAAGCACAGCAGCCCGTTGCCCGCGCGCGCCACAAACGGCACGCCCGCCAGCGTCGCAACGCCCGCCGCGAGCTTCGAGGGCAGCAGCGACCAGCGCTTCGCCGGCGCGGCGTGGAGCGGCCAGAAGCGCCGCTCGTGTTCAAGACTCGACGGCTCCGCGATGCCGAGTTCAGCGGCGCGCGCCAGTTGCGCCACGACATCCTCGCGCGCGCCCGCGAAGCCGAGCGCGAGCGCGAGCTGCTTGCCCGCGCGCAGGCCCGCGTCGGCGTGGGCCGACAGATCGAGGTTGTGGGCGTCGAGCACCACGGGCGTAAGACCAGCCTTGATCACCGCCTGCGCGCGCGCCGCGAGCTCGTCGGGCGTATCCACGGCGCATTGCACGAAGGCCTCCGTCTCGGGCAGCGGCGAGAGCTTGAACGTCGCCTCGGTGATCACCCCGAGCGTGCCGCGGCTGCCGACGAAAAGTTTGCACAGATCGTAGCCCGCCACGTTTTTCACCACCTTGCCGCCGCCGCGAATCACGCGTCCATCCGCGAGCACCACCTGGATGCCGATGAGCGTCTCGCGAATCGTCCCGCAGCCAAACCGCCGCGGCCCGCTGAGATTTTCCGCGAGGATTTCGCCGATGGTGGTCTGCTCGGGATTCGGCGGATCAATCGGCAGCCACTGCCCACGCCGCTCCAGCACCGCCTGCAACAGCGCCAGCGACACGCCCGCCTGCACCGTCGCCGTCATGTCCTCCGCCGTGTGCTCGACCACGGCGTTGAAGGCGCGCAAGTCCACGGACGCGACCGAGGTGTGCGTGGCGTACGCCTCCATCAGGAGCGTGCTCAAATCGGCTACGGTGTTGGGGGCGAGGTTCATAGGGTCAGGGGCGGGCGAATGGGGGCCGCGGAATCGCGGCGCGCCGCCGTAGTTATGGAGTGCGGTGGCAAGCGCAGCGCGACACCGCTTTCGGACATCGGCGAGCAGGCGGATGCTCGCGCTTCCGAAAGCGCCGTCGCCGCTGCGCTTTGCCGGCGCACTCCATATAACCGCGGTCTCATGCGGCGATTTGTTTCTTCGGCGCAAAATCCGCGCAGCGCTTCGAGCCGGGGAACATCTTGTGCGGATTGCACCGGCCCTCTGGATCAAACACGCGCCGCAGCATCCGCATCGCGTCGAGTGACTCGGCGGAGAACTGCTTCGCCATGAAATCAATCTTCTCGACCCCGATGCCGTGCTCGCCCGTCGCGCTGCCGCCGAACTCGATGCACTTATCGAGAATGTCGTTGCCCGCCTGCACCGCGCGGCGTACCTGCTCGGCATCGCGTTCATCGTAGAGGATCAGCGGGTGAATATTTCCATCACCCGCATGGAAAACGTTCGGAATGCGCAGGCCATATTTCTCACTCGTCTCGCGGATAAACGCCATGATCGCGGGCAGCTTTGAGCGCGGGACCACGCCGTCCTGGGTGAGGAAATTCGGACTCAGCCGCCCGATCGCGCCGAACGCCCGCTTGCGGCTCTTCCACAAATCCACGCGCTCCTGCTCGCTCGTCGCCAGCCGCACGTCGCGCGCACGATTGGTCCGGCAGATTTCCATCACGCGCGCCGCCTGCCGCTCCAGCCCCGGCGCCGGGCCGTCCAGTTCCACGATCAACACCGCGCCCGCATCCAGCGGAAAACCGAAGTGATACGCCGCCTCGACCGCCTGCGTGATGAGCTGGTCCATCATCTCCATCGCGCCCGGCACGATGCCCGCGCTGATGATGTCGCTCACGGCCTGGCTCGCGTCCTCCACGCTCTCGAAAATGCCAAGCATCGTCTTGAACGCCTGCGGCGCGCGGATCAGCCGCACCAGCACACGCGTCACAATGCCGAACATCCCCTCGCTGCCGATCACCACGCCGCGCAGGTCGTAGCCCTCGACATCCTCGCCGCCGTCCGGCCGCGTGCCGAGCCACACGATCTCGCCGTCGGGCAGCACCACTTCCACGCCGAGGACGTGATTGGTCGTGACGCCATATTTCAGCGTGTGCGGGCCGCCAGAGTTCATCCCCACATTCCCGCCGATGGTGCAGGCGGACTGGCTCGAAGGATCGGGCGCGTAGAGCAGCCCGCGCGCTTTCACGGCATTCGTCACCCACGCGTTCACGCAGCCCGCTTCGAGCAGCGCACGACGGTTGGCGTAATCAATGTCAAGAATGCGGTTCATTCGCGTGAGCGCGATCATCACGCCGCCGGTCACCGCGAGGACGCTGCCGCTGAGGCTGGTGCCCGCGCCACGCGGGATGATCGGGAGCTGCGCCTCCGCGCACAGCTTCACCACGGTGGCGACTTCCGCGGTGGTTTTGGGAAGCGCGACGACACCCGGCAACTGCTTCTCCAGCGTGTAGGCGTCGCACTCGTACACGAGCAATTCATCGGCTCCGGCGATGACGCCGGCGGGACCGAGCAATCTGCGCAGCCGCTCCACAAAGGCGCGTTCAACAGGTTTGGGGCGGTCAAGCATTGGCGGAAATTAGAGAGCGCACGGGGGAGTGTCGAGCAGGAGCGGGGGCGGCGCGCGTGCGGGGACGCGGGGCGGTGGTGTCCCTTTTTTGCTTTTCTTCCCCAGTCCCGTCGGCAACGTCCGCCCCATGCACATTTGGAAACTGCTCCCCATCCTCCTCGGCCTGTCAGTCGTCACCAGCGCGTTGGCCGCTCCCAACCTCAAGACCGTGGGGATCTATGTCGGCAACAATAGTTTCCCCGGCCTGCGAACCAACGATCTGCGCGGGTGCATCAATGACGCCAACCGATACGCCGACGCGTTTCAGAAGGTGCTCGGCAATGTCGAGGGACGCCTGCTGATCAATAGTTCGGTGGAGCAGTTCAAGCAGGTGTTCCAGCAGGCGGTGGTCCGCTGCCGCAGCGGTGAAATTGGTCGCCTCATCCTGACCATCTCCAGCCACGGCACGTCCTGGCCCTCGGCGGACGGGAGATCGGCCACGCAGGCGATTATCTTCTCGGATGTCAATGAAAGCATGACGGTCGGGTTGCTCGCTGACTCCACGTTTCGCGGCATGCTCGATCAGATCCCCGCCACTGTGGGGGTCGAACTGCTCTTGGACACCTGCTATTCAGGCGGCGTCACCCGGGATGTGATGGGGTCACGGACCGCGCTCCAGTGGAATCCACGCTATGTTCCCCACCCGCGTTTCCGACCGGGTCTGCAAACTCTCAAACCGCGTGCTCTCCGCAGCCTTGAGGTCGAACACATGGCCCAGTGGGCGGCCTGTTCCGAGAGTCAGACTTCGGCGGATGCTTTCCTCGGGGGCGACTGGCACGGCGCGTTTACTTATGTCTGGGTGCGCAACTTTCTACTCCGTCGCGACCAGCCGCGAAGCGCGTTGCTCCAGGCGGTGCAGAATGAACTGGCCCCGGGTTATCGCCAAAATCCGCAATTGTTGACCGAATGAAAAAATTCCTTTCGCTCGCCGCACTCCTGGCCCTGCTGGTGGGATGCAAAAGTTCGTCGCCGCCGCCTTATCCGCCGGCGCCTAATCCGCCCCCGCCGCAGCCCACCAATTCCCTGCCTGCCACTCCGTTGCGTAACCTTCCGGTCGGTCAGTTTGGTGGCCGGTGATCGGGGCCGCCGCCGCCCGCCGCCCCCCGGAGCGCGGCTGTGTCGCAGCGACCAGCCGCAGCACGACCCCACCTTGCTGGGCCGTGAATTTTCCCTTGGGCGTCCTTCCCGGCGCAGCCGCTGCGGCTGATCCTGCTCGGCGCGGGACACAGCCGCGCCCCGCCCGTTCGCGCCGCCCCGGAGCGCGGCTGTGTCGCAGCGACCAGCCGCAACACGGCCTCACCTTGCGAGGCCGTGAATTTTCCCTTGGGCGTCCTTCCCTGAGCAGCCGGTGCGGCTGATCCCGCTCGGCGCGGGACACAGTCGCGCTCCGTTGGCGCACAATCCGGGCTGGCGTGGGCGCGGCGGCGACCGCATCGTTACCCCCGAGCCGCATTGACCCGATGAACATTTCAGCCGCCCGTCACGCCCTGATCGCCCTCGCCCTCGGCCTCCTCGTCGCGCCGCCAGCCCGCGGTGCCGAGCGCCTGCTGTACAATCGCGACATCCGCCCGCTGCTGTCCGACAAATGTTTTTTCTGCCACGGGCCGGACGCGCAGAAACGCGAGGCCAAGCTGCGCCTCGACGTTCGCGAGAGCGCCACGGCGGCCGGCGCGATCGTTCCGGGCAAGCCCGAGCAGAGCAAACTCATCGCCCGCATCACCACGACCGATCCCGATGATCACATGCCGCCGGCCAAGGCAAAGCTGCGCAGCTTCACGCCCGCCGAGGTCGCGCTGCTGCGGCAGTGGATCGCCGAGGGCGCGGAATACCAAGCGCACTGGGCGTTCGTTGCGCCCATGCCGAACCCTGTGCCCGCGATGACGATGGAGGTGGCGACGACCGGTTCGGCCCCGGCGACGAAACCGTCCGCCATCCCGGCTCCGACCGCGATTGATGCGTTTGTCTGGCGCGAGTTGCAACGCCGTGGTCTGCGTCCGCAGCCAGAGGCGGATCGCGCAACGTTGCTGCGCCGCGTGAGTTTTGATCTCACCGGCCTGCCACCCACGCCGGAGGAAATCGAGGCGTTCGCGCGCGATACCGCGCCGCAGGCCTACGAGCGCGTCGTGGATCGTCTGCTGCAATCCGAGCGCTACGGCGAACGCATGGCGGTGGACTGGCTCGATGTCGCGCGCTACGCCGACAGCTACGGTTTCCAGGTGGACCGCGAGCGCGAGATGTGGCCGTGGCGCGACTGGGTCGTGCGCGCGTTCAACCAGAACCTGCCGTTCAACCAGTTCATCACCGCGCAAATCGCGGGCGATCTTCTGCCCAACCCGACCGACGAGCAGATTCTCGCCACTGCCTTCAGCCGCCTGCACCAGCAGGAAACCGAGGGCGGCAGCGTCGAGGAGGAGTATCGCGTCGAGTATGTCGCCGACCGCGTGCAGACCTTCGCCACGGCGTTTCTCGGCCTCACCTTCGAGTGCGCGCGCTGCCACGATCACAAGTTCGATCCCGTCACGCAGAAGGAATATTACGGGCTGTTCTCCTTCTTCCAAAACATCGACGAGGCGGGCCTCTACTCGTACTTCACGCCGTCCGTGCCCACGCCCGCGCACATGATGCTGGAAGGGGCGGCGAAGGAAAAGCTGGCCGCCGTGCGGGAGAAGATCACGGCCGCTGAAAGGCACGGGCGCGAGTTGCGCGCGGCGGGCGGGGCAACGTTCGCCGCCTGGCTGAAGGCGCGTCCCGCGGAACTGAAGCTCCCCGGTGAACTCGCGCGCTACACCTTCGACACGCTCGAGAAGGGCAACAAGTGTACCAACGCCCTCGGCGGCGCGTTGGCCGCTACGCTGGCCGGCGAGAACAAGCTGGTCCCCGGCAGGCTCGGCAACGCGGTGCAGTTCAGCGGCGATGATCCGGTGAATCTGGCGCTCGGGAATTTCCAGCGGCACGAGCCGTTCAGCGTCGCGCTGTGGCTGCGCACGCCCGACGTGAAAGACCGCGCCGTGATCTTCCATCGCTCGCAGGCGTGGACCGATGCGGGCAGCCGTGGCTACGAACTGCTCCTCGAGGACGGTCGCCTCAAGTGGTCGCTCATCCACTTCTGGCCCGGCAACGCGATCTCGATTCAAGCCCGCGCAACCGTGCCGACGAACACCTGGACGCACGTCGTCGTGACCTACGACGGCAGCAGCCGCGCCGACGGATTGCGGCTCTTCGTCAATGGCAGCGCGGCCGCGGTGGACGTGGTGCGCGACAACCTCACCAAGAACATCACGGGCGGCGGGCACGACAACATCTCGCTTGCCGAACGGATGCGCGACCGCGGTTTCAAAGGCGGTGCGATTGACGAGTTCCGCGTGTTCGGTCGCGTGCTCACGCCGCTGGAAGCGTTTGCCGCCCACGACGACGCGGCCGCCCGGACCTTGCTCGCGAAGTCTGAGGCGACGCTGACCGCCGCCGAGCGCGCGTTGTTGCAGGACTATTTCCTCGCGACCGAGGATACGGAATTTCAGAAGCAACTCACCGTGCTGAAAACCGTGCGCGCCGAACTCTCGCAACTTGCCGACGGGGTGAAGGAAATCATGGTCATGCGCGAACTGCCGCAGCCGAAGAAGGCCTACGTGCTCTTCCGCGGCGAATACAACCAGCGCCGCGACGAGGTGCCCGCCGTCACGCCCGCCGCGTTGTCAGCGTGGCCCGCGGGCGCGCCGCGCAACCGCCTCGGCCTCGCGCAGTGGCTGACCGCGCCCGAGCATCCGCTCACGGCGCGCGTCACGGTGAACCGCTTTTGGCAGAATATTTTTGGGCGCGGCCTCGTGAAGACTGCTGAGGACTTCGGCAGCCAGGGCGCGCGCCCGCTGTATCCCGAGGTGCTGGACTGGCTCGCGCTCAAGTTCGTCGCGAGCGGCTGGGACACCAAGGCATTGCTCAAAGCCATCGTCACCACGCACACCTACCGCCAGCGCAGCGTCGCGGATGCGACCACGATGGCCGACGATCCCGACAACGAACTGCTCGCGCGCGGCCCGCGTTTCCGGCTGCCCGCCGAGATGATCCGCGACAACGCGCTCGCCGCCGCCGGCCTGTTGAAAAATCAACTCGGCGGTCCGCCCGTGAACCCCTACGAGATGAGCGAATCGTTCAAACCCGCCAATGCCAGCGGCGGCGACGGCGCGCTCCGGCGCAGTCTCTACACCAACTGGCGGCGCACCGGCCCGCCGCCCGCGCTGCTCGCGTTCGATGCCCCGCGTCGCGCCGTGTGCTCCGCCCGGCGCGAGCGCACCGACTCGCCGTTGCAGGCGCTCATCCTGCTCAACGGCGTGCAATACGTGGAAGCCGCCCGCGCCCTCGGCGAAACCCTGCACCACGAGGCGAAGGGGGACGTAACGATGATGATTGAACGTGGTTTTTCGCGCTGCCTCAGCCGCAAGCCCGACGCGAGAGAAACCACGATCCTGCGGAAGCTCTACACGGCGCAGCTTAAACACTTTCAGGCGGCACCTGCCGAAGCCGCACAGCTTCTGAAAATCGGAAACACAAAACGCGACGAGAAGATTCCCGCCCCCGAAGCTGCCGCCGCGACCGTGCTCGCACAGGCCTTGCTCAACCACGATGGCTGCGTTGTGAAGAGATAAAGCACCACTAACCTGCACTAACCTGCACTAATGAAGACGGGGAAATATGGATTTGGATGGTATCGACCTGCAGGAGCGGGACCATCGCTTCACACCCCCTCCATCCCATTCCCATTAGTGCCAGTTAGTGCAGGTTAGTGGTTTTCAATTCCCCGCTGCTATGTCAAATCAGCGGTAACCAAACTAACCCACAAATATGAAGACTAACTCCGATCAGTTGTTCGCTCAGGAAGGCTACGACCTCATGGCCGCTGCGTTCGCGGTTCACAACGAAACGGGCGGTGGTTTGTTGGAGGAGATTTATCAGGAGAGCATGGAACTGGAGTTGGGGCTCCGGGGCATTCCCTACTCGGCGAAACAAGAACTGAAGGTTTTCTACAAAGGCCGGGAACTGAAGAAGCGTTACATCCCGGACCTCTTTGTTTACGAAGGCATCATTGTTGAATTGAAGGCTGTCTCCGCCCTCACGCCGGAGCACGAGGCACAGATCATCAATTACCTCCGGCTGACAAAGAAACCCGTCGGTTCTCTCATCAACTTTAGCCCCATCAAAGGCGTCGAGTGGAAGCGGTTCGTGATTTGAACCACTTTTTATAACCCCTAACCTGCCCTAACCTGCACTAATGAAAACAGAGAATGAATTTTTGAGAGCTGGCTTAATGTCGGCACCGCCCCAATCCACTTCGGCCATCCCTAACTTGTCCTCATTAGTGCCAGTTAGTGCAGGTCAGTGGTTTAATCGCCGCCGGTTCCTCTCACGGTTTGGTGCGGGACTCGGCGGGGTCGCCCTCGCGGAGTTACTTTCTTCCAAAGTGGTTTCCGCCCCCGGTCCCGATCGTGGTGCGCTCGGGATGCCGCACTTTGCGCCGAAGGCCAAGCGCATCATTTACCTGTTCATGTCGGGCGGGCCGTCGCAGTTGGATTTGTTCGATTACAAACCGCTGCTGAACCAGCGGCATGGCGAGCAGCTTCCGGATTCGGTGCGCGGTGGACAGCGGCTGACGGGCATGTCGGGGAATCAGTCGTCGATCCCGCTGGTCGGGTCGCCGTTCAAGTTCGCGCAGCACGGGCGCTCGGGCGCGTGGCTGAGCGAGTTGCTGCCGCACACGGCGGGCATCGCGGATGAATTGTGCGTGGTGCGCTCGATGTTCACCGAGGCGATCAATCACGGGCCGGGCGTGACGTTTTTCCAGACCGGCACGCAGATCGCCGGGCGGCCGAGCATGGGCGCGTGGCTGAGTTACGGGCTGGGGCAGGAGAACGCGAACCTGCCGTCGTTCGTGGTGCTCGTCACCAAGGGCAAGAGCGGGCAGCCGCTCGGCGCGCATCTGTGGGGCAGCGGCTTTCTGCCGTCCCGGCATCAAGGTGTGTTGTTCCGCGCGGCGAAGGATCCCGTGCTGTATCTGAACAATCCCGCCGGCGTGAGCGCGGACAGCCGTCGGCAGTTGCTCGACAGTCTGCGCGAACTGCACGAACACCAGCTCGCAGGCACGCCGGACGCGGAAATCCAGAGCCGCATCGATCACTACGAGATGGCGTTTCGGATGCAGTTCAGCATCCCCGAGGTCACGGACCTCGCGCAGGAACCGCAGCCGGTGCTCGACGCCTACGGCCCGGACGTGAAGACACCGGGGAGCTTCGCGGCGAACTGTCTGCTGGCGCGGCGGCTGGCCGAGCGCGGCGTGCGGTTCATCCAGCTTTATCATCAGGACTGGGATCATCACGGCGGCCTGCCGGGCGCGCTGCCGAAGCTATGCAAGGAAACCGATCAGCCGGCGGCGGCGCTCATCCGCGATCTGCGCAGCCGTGGTCTGCTCGATGAGACGCTGGTCGTGTGGGGGGGGGAATTTGGCCGCACGAATTATTGCCAGGGCAAAATCTCGGCGAACTTCGGCCGCGATCATCATCCGCGCTGCTTCACGATGTGGATGGCGGGCGGCGGGATCAAAGCCGGCCAGACCTACGGCGAGACGTGCGAGTTCGGCTACAACGTGGCGAACAACGGCGTCCACATTCACGATTTGCAGGCGACGTTGCTGCATCAGCTCGGCATCGATCACGAGCGGCTCACGTACCAATTCCAAGGGCGGCGGTATCGGCTCACGGATGTGCATGGGAATGTGGTGGAGGATTTGGTGGCGTAGTCGGGGCGCGGCGGGGATCCGGTGAGCATCGAGTTAGTCGGGTTCCTCGCTCTTCCCTCTCTGCGTTCCTTCCTATCTCTGCGGTGTAATAATTCGGCTTCGTGGGCGCTCGAGGATCGGGCGCGCGGACAGAACACCGCAGAGATGGGAAGGAACGCAGAGAGGGGGAGCCGCTACCCGAGCGGAGCGCGACCGTCCCGGTCGCAGCGCGCGGGGGGCACGGGAGCGACGGCATTTTCCGAGGCCCGCCGCACTGCGTACGCGGTGCGGGCGGGGACGCCCGATTCCCGTCCCGGAGGGACGCCGGAGGAGATTAGCCGGGGGCAAGGCCGCCCCAGCGGACGCCGCCCCCGGATACTGTGCCTCGTGACCCCATGCCCCAACGGGGCATCGAAGAAAATGGCCTGGGGCGACGCATGGTGGCGAAAATGCTGTGGGGAGAACGCCGCCAAAGACTTCTTCGATGCCCCGCTGGGGCATGATTTTTTCGAGGGCGCAACCGGGGGCCGCGCCCGCTCCGCGGACTTGCCCCCGGCTAATTTCCTGCGGAGTCCCTCCGGGACGAAGAGCAAAGCGATGGCGACAATTCTTCGGCCGTCGGCCGTCGGCCAGGGCAGCGGCAAAATCCTCGCGGCAAACGCAAGTTTTCAGATCTTTAGTGACGAGAGGTCCTGCCGAAGATCTGCGCTGGGTAGGGCGCGTCTGTCCTCAGCGCGCCGGTTGCGCGTTCGCACGGGCCGCGGCGCGCTGGGGACAGACGCGCCCTACCTTTTCCGCCGCAGGCACGTCATCACGCCAGCATCTTGGTCAGCACGTTCCCGGAGACGTCGGTGAGGCGGAAGTCGCGGCCTTGGAAACGGAAGGTCTGGCGGAGGTGCTCGACGCCGAGCAGATGCAGGATCGTGGCGTGGAGGTCGTGGACGTGGGCTTCGTCTTCGACGGCGCTGAAGCCGAGTTCGTCGCTGGCGCCGACGGTCGCGCCGGCTTTCACGCCGCCGCCGGCGAACCACATGGTGAACGCGTCGATGTGATGGTTGCGGCCGGGCGTTTCGCGGTTTTCACCCATCGGGGTGCGGCCGAATTCGCCGCCCCAGATGACGAGCGTGTCATCGAGGAGGCCGCGGGATTTCAGGTCGCGGATGAGCGCGGCGCAGCCTTGGTCCACGTCTTTGCAGACCTTGTCGAAGTCGGTGGTGAGGTTTTCGCCGGGGCCGCCGTGGCTGTCCCAGTTGGCGTGGTAGAGCTGCACGAAGCGCGTGCCACGTTCGACGAGGCGGCGCGCGAGCAGGCAGTTGCGCGCGAAGCCCGGCTTGTCTTTCTCGACGCCGTAGAGCTTGAGCGTCTCGGGACTTTCACCGCTGAGGTCGATGAGGTCGGGCGCGCTGGATTGCATCCGGTAGGCCATCTCGTAGGAGGCGATGCGCGTGTTGATCTCGTCGTCGCCGGTCTCGACGAGGCGGGCGAGATTGAGGTCGCGGATGGCGTCGATGGCCTGGCGTTGTTTGGTGGCGGTGATGTCTTTCGGATTCGTGAGATTGAGGATGGGTTCGCCGCTGCCGCGCAGGGGAACGCCCTGATAGGATGTGGGGAGGAAGCCGCTGCCCCAGTTCACCGCGCCGCCCCGAGGACCGCGCGGGCCGCTCTGCAACACGACGAAACCGGGCAGATCATTCGCCTCGCTGCCGATGCCGTAGGTGACCCACGAACCGAGGCTGGGCCGCCCGAATTGCCCGCTGCCGGTGTTCATGAAGAGCTTGGCGGGGGCGTGATTGAACAGCTCGGCCTTGCACGATTTCACGAACGTGAGGTCGTCCACGACGCCGGAAAGGTAGGGGAACATCTCGCTCACCCACGCGCCGCTCTGGCCGTGCTGCTGAAATTTCCGCCGCGTGCCCAGCAGCTTGTTGCCGTGGCTGCTGCCCATGAAGGCGAAGCGTTTGCCATCGGTGAACGAGGTCGGGATGGGCTGGCTGTTCAGTTCGATGAGCTTCGGTTTGTAATCGAACAACTCGAGCTGGCTCGGCGCGCCGGCCATGAAGAGATAGATGACGCGCTTGGCGCGGCCCGCGAAATGGCCGGGGCGCGGGAAGAGCGGGTTGGTGAGCTTCGCGGGCGCGGCGAGCGCGCGGCGTTCGTCGAGCAGCGACGCGAGCGCGAGCGAGCCGAGGCCCATGGCGCAGCGGCTGAAGAAATGACGGCGGGTGGCGTGGTGGAGAGGGTTCATAGGATTAGAAAAAACTGCCGAAGACGGAGGGAATGTCACGCGCAGCGGCGCGGAGGCTGGTGCCCTGCGAGCGGAGACGGAGGTCAAGGTCGGCGTCGGACTCGGTGCTGGTGAGGAGGTCTTCGATGAGCGCGCGGCGTTCCTGAAATCGCTCGGCGTGCGGATGGCGGTCGTCGAGCCAGTGCGCGAGCATCCGCGCGCGCATGTCCGGGAGCCGCCACATCATGCGGCCGTACTCGAGGCGCGCGATGTCGTCGGGGTTGGCGTAAGGCCCCCACGGGTCGCGCGGATTGGTTGGCTCATTCATTGTGACTCAAGTTAGCTGCGCATGGTTAGGCCACTCCATAATAACTCGCAAAAATGCCACGCCCGCGAAATCTCTCCGCCAACTCCGCTTGCCCGTCCGCTTGATATATCCGTCTCCAAAACGGATCTAACTCTCTTGCGCGCTCCATCAATGCATTGCCAAGGGCCTGATCGGTTCCAGGAAAATCGAACCAATCGAGGCTGATCCCCAGCCCAAATGCCCAGCAGAAATCCGCATTCGTTTCGAGACGAGACCGATACTGGCGGAACAATTCAACGAAGCGCGCGGCATAAAGCTCTGTAGGCAGGGATTTTTGCATTCGCATCGCCTCGGTCGTGGCAATCCAGAGGTTGAATCCGAGTCGAACCACTGCCTCCCGGTCATCCGGGTCAGCACGCAGCCGCTCCTCAAGGGCGTCAATGGCCGGTGGGTAGTCCTCTCGAACCTCCAGTTCATGTATTTCAGACCAAGAAAGAGCCATAAGCGTAGTTGGCTAACAGGTGTTGAGACACCCCGTTTCAACGGTTTGTCCGAATGGAACTGAAGCCGCTGAAACGGCTCGTGCCGCTAGTTTCTCAGGAGGCCGCATCGTGTTTGGTGTCACAATCATCTTCGTGAATCGTCGCGCCGAATCTTGGCCCCGAAACAAAGGCAAGCCACCATGCACGCTACTCCGAAAGCAACGTAAAACATCCGGTTAGGCCCTTCGCGTAAAATAGAATGGTAATGCGACGACATAACTCAGCAAAAACGAACCAACGAGAAGCAAAACTGCCCACTTCCTGCCTTCCTCTGTGAGAAAAAATCGAGTGTGCGGCCCGTCAGATGATACTGGCGCAAATAACATCATGGAGAATACCAGCAGCAATCCGACAGAAGGAGCAATGAGGAGCAGCCATCTTTGTGTCATCAAACTGGCAACAAGCGGGCAGAGCAAGCTGAACAAAAGCCAAAGGCCCAAGTAGGCGACGCCCTCCGCAATGTGATTGATGGCGAAACCCAAAAGCAACGCAAGTGCACTGCTGGCGAGAAGCGCGACCTGTGGTGCATCGCGCCTATCTTCAGAGTTGGTGGGAGATGTACTCACAGCGTGGCCTAACGGTTGTTGAGACATCCCGTTTCAACGGTTTCTCCGGCCGGACCGGAATCCGTTAATACGGCTAAGACGTTCGAGAGGTCGCTCACCCCCGGCTGAAGCCGGGTGCCAATGAGAGGGGGCGCATTCATGTTTCATGTTCGGTCATTCCCTCGTGATGGTTTCATCCAGATTCAACAACACCCGCGCCACCGTGGTCCACGCGGCCTTGGGTTGGGTGTCGGCGAGTTGTTGTTGGAGGAGCGATTCGAGACGGGCGTGTTCGGTGGCGCTGGGCGCGCGGGCGACGCAGAGGCGGAAGGCGTAGTCGAGACGCGGCGAGTTTTCCGGCGGTCCATCTTTCAACACGCGCGCGGCGAGGGCTTCGGCGAATTCGTGGAAGGCGGCGTCGTTGAGGAGCGTGAGCGCCTGGAGCGGCGTGTTGCTGCGGATGCGGCGGGTGCAGGTGCTGAAGCCGTCGGGCGCATCGAAGACGTTCAACGCGGGCGGCGGCGTGGCGCGGAAGAAAAACGTGTAGAGGCCGCGGCGGTAGCGGTCCTCGCCGGTGCTGACTTTCCATTCGCGGCGCACCTGGCCGAGGGACATCACGCCGTCGGGAATGGGCGGGAAAACGCTGGGTCCGCCGAGCTTGGGACTGAGGAGTCCGCTGGCGGTGAGGGCGGTGTCGCGCACGGCTTCGGCGTCGAGGCGGAGGCGGTTTTGGTGGGAGAGGAGCTTGTTGTTCGGATCGGTGATGGCGAGGTCGGGGCGGGCTTTCGAGGACGTGCGGTAGGTGGCGGAGTGGGCGATGAGGCGGTGGAGGTGTTTGAGGGACCAGGCGGGAGGGGTTGAAACGGGAGGGGTTGAAGGGTTGAAGGGTTGAAGGGTTGAAGCGGGGGCGGGGGCGTCTTTGCCGGTTGAACCTTTTAACGCTTCAACCCTTGAACCCTTCAACTCTTCAACTCCCGCTTTAACTCGTGAACCCTTCAACCCTTCAACCTTTTCAGTCGGATTCATGAATTCGGTCGCGAGCCAGTCGAGCAGCTCGGGATGCGTGGGCGCCAGACCTTGAGTGCCGAAGTCGTTCTCGGTCTCGACGAGGCCGCGACCGAAGTATTGCTGCCACACGCGGTTGACGGTGACGCGCGCGAGGAGCGGGTTTTGCGGGCTGACAATCCAGCGCGCGAAGTCGAGGCGGTTGGTGGTTTCGCCCGCGGTCAGCGGATGCAGAATCGCCGGCACGCCGGGGCCGACGGGGCCGCCGTCGCGGGTGAAGTCACCCTTGATGAAGAGGTAGGTGCGGCGCGGCTTGGGCATCTCGCGCAGGACGAGCGTGGTGGGGAAACTCGACTTGGCCTTCTGCAATTTTTTCAGCGCGGCGCTGTGGGCCTTGTTCTCCGGGGCCTGCTCGATGAAGGCCGCGAGCTCCAACTGTTTCTGCGCGTCGGTGCGTTTCTCGAAGGGATTGTCGAAGGCCTCGCGGATGGCCTGCGAGAGCGCCTGGCGTTGCGTGGGGCTGAGGCTGACCTCCCATTTCACCATGCGCGGGTAGATGGTCGGATCCTTGCCGGGCAGCGCGGCGAGATAGGCGGCGACCTTCGAGTTGGATTCTTTTTCGTGCGCGATTTCCTCGGGGGTGGCGATGGCCAGCTCGGGTTCCTCGGCGTTGTTGAGGAAGGCGAAGAGGCGGTAAAACTCCTTCTGCGTGATCGGGTCGAACTTGTGGTCGTGGCATTGCGCGCAGCCGACGGTGAGGCCGAGGAACGCGGTGCCGGTGGTGCTCACGCGGTCGATGACGGACTCGATGCGGAACTGTTCCTTGTCGATGCCGCCCTCCTGATTGATCTGCGTGTTGCGATGGAAACCGGTGGCGATTTTCTGGTCGAGCGTGGCGTTGGGGAGCATGTCGCCGGCGAGTTGTTCGACGGCGAATTGATCGAACGGCAGGTCCTTGTTCAGCGCGTGGATGACCCAGTCGCGGTATTTCCAAATCTGCCGCGGCGCGTCGATCGAGTAGCCGTTCGAGTCGGCGTAACGCGCGACATCCAGCCACCAGCGGCCCCAGCGCTCGCCGTAGTGCGGCGAATCGAGGAGGCGCTCGACGAGGCGCGTGTAGGCGTCGGGCGCGCGGTCCGCGACGAACGCATCGACCTCGGCGGGGCTGGGCGGCAGGCCGATGAGATCAAGGCTGAGGCGGCGGATCAAGGTGACGCGGTCGGCTTCAGGCGAGGGCGTGATCTTCTCTTTTTCCAAGCGGGCGAGGATGAAGTGATCGATGGCGGTGCGCGGCCATTTGGTTTGCGCGACCACTGAAATGGCCGGGCGTTGCGGCGCATTGAAGGCCCAGTGTTTCGAGGTTTCGGGCGATTCGCTGGCGGGGGCTTTGGCGCCTTGGTCGATCCAGTTTTTCAGCAGGGCGATCTGGGTGTCGGAGAGGACGGGGTTTTTGAAGGGCATCCGCGGCAGCTCCGCGTGCGTGCCGGAGATGGCCTGGACGAGCAGGCTGGCGGCGCTGTCGCCGGGCTTCAGCGCGGGACCGGTGCGTCCGCCGGTGAGCGCGAGCGTGGCGGTGTCGAGGCGTAGGCCGGCCTTTTGCTGCGATGCGCCGTGGCATTTGTAGCAGTGGGCGGCGAGGACGGGTTTGATGTCCTTGAGATAATCGACCGGCTCGGCGGCGCGCGCGGCGACGGTGAGAAGAACGAGGAAGGCGACGAGGAAGGGCGGCGCGAGGAGACGCGCGCAGCGGGGGTATTGCGAAAGTGTCACAGGGATAGGTTGGGCGATGATCGTTGAGTTTTCACGCACGAAGTGCGGTTTTCGACGGGGGCGGGAGCGGGCGGTGTTCACAGAGCGGCGGGCCGCAGCCACTGCGGAGCGCGACCGGTCCCCGGTCGCAGCGCGTGGGACGCGAAAGGAGCGGTGGAATCCTCTGACGATCTCCTCGCGGCGTGTGCGCTGCGGGCGCGGACGCCCGGTTCTCGTCCCGGAGGGACGCCGGAGGAGATTAGCCGGGGGCAAGTCCGCACCAGCGGACGCCGCCCCCGGAAACGATGCCGCTTGGATCCGTGCCCCAACGGGGCATCGAAGAAAATGGCCCGAGGTGACGAGGGGGGGCGGAAATGTTGCGGGGATACGCCTCAAAAAACTTCTTCGATGCCCCGCTGGGGCATGGCCCGTTCGGCGGCGCAACCGGGGGCCGCGCCCGCTGCGCGGACTTGCCCCCGGCTAATTTCCTGCGGGGTCCCTCCGGGACGAAGAGCGGAGCGTTGGCGACGATTCTTTGAGGGTCGGCTGGTAACCAGGGCGGCGGCAAAATCCTTGTCGGCCGCGAGGATTTTTCCCGGAGAGCGGCTGTGTGCGCGGAGCATCAGCCGCAGGAGGTTCGCCGCACGGGACGTCTCTGATTTCAGCGGGTGCTGGCGAGGTTTCGGGGCCGCTGCGGCTGGTCCTCGGCGGACACAGCCGCGCTCCGTCGGCAGGGTTACGCCTAATCCACCGTGTCGAGCGACTTGCCCCGCATCCGCGCGTCCGGGTTCGGATGCAGCGCGCGTTTCTGGCGCTCGCGGTCGCCGGCGTTACGGGCCACGGGGATCGGTTGCTCGCTGTTCAAGTCGAGGCCGGTCACATACATCGCGGCGGAGCCGGTCATCGGGAGCGGGATGAAGTCCTGCACCTGCTGGAGATTCCACTTCTCCTCTTTGAGAAACGTCTCGACCGCGCCCATTTCCTTCTCGGTGCAGCCCGGAAAGCTCGACATGAAATAGGGCACCAAATACTGCTCCTTGCCCGCGGCGGCGCTCTCCTCGTGGAACTTCTCCATGAACGCCGGAAAATCTCCCGCGGGCTTCCTCATGCGCCGCAGCACGCTCGGGTCCATGTGCTCGGGCGCGACCTTCATGTGGCCGGAGACGTGGTTTTGCACCAGCTCCTTGAGATAGGTCGGCGTGCGCAGCGCGACATCCATGCGGATGCCCGATTGCACGAAGACATGTTTCACGCCCTCGACCTCGCGCGTGCTGCGCAGGAGATCGAGCTGCTGATCTTCATTGATGCCGAAGTGCGGGCAGATCGTGGGCCAGAGACAGCTCGGGCGATGACATTTTTTGCACGCGTCCACGTGGCCGTTGTCGCACGCGTAAAGATTCGCGGTCGGACCGCCGAGGTCGGAGACGGTGCCGCGGAAGGTGTCGGATTCCGTGAGCTTCCCGATTTCCTTCGTCACCGAATCCACGCTGCGGCTCGAGAGAAATTTCCCCTGATGAAATCCGAGGCCGCAAAACGTGCAGCCGCCCGCGCAGCCGCGCGACACGATGATCGAGTCCTTGATCGTCGCGAAGCCCGGCACCTTGCCTTTGTAAGTCCAGTGAACCTGCCGCATGAACGGCAGCTCGAAGAGCGCATCCATCTCGGGCGTGTTCAGGGGGAAACCGGGCGGCTCCATGAGCACCGCGCGGCTGCCGTGCATCTGCACCAGACGCTTGCCGCAATACGGCGTCTGCTGCGCCTCGACGATCTTGGTCAGGCGCAGGATGAGATTCTTGTCCTTCTGCAAATCATCCCACGACGACAGGATGATCGCGTCGCCGAAGTCCGCGGCCTTGGTCGCCTTCGCGCCGAGAAACAGCGCGGTCCCGCGGATGCCGCTGAGGTCCTGGTTGCCATCGCGCAGCCGCCCGGCGATCTCGCGCGCGGCGACTTCGCCCATGCCGTACACGAGGATGTCCGCTTTGGTGTCGGCGAGAATCGAGGGCCGCAGCTTGTCTTCCCAATAATCGTAATGCGCCACGCGCCGCATGCTCGCCTCCATGCCGCCGAGCACGATGGGCACGCCGGGAAACGCGCGCTGGGCCATCTGCGAATACACGACGGCAGCGTGGTTCGGGCGTTTGCCGGGCGTGCCGTCCTCGCTGTAAACGTCCTCCTTCCGCTTGTGCCGTGCCGCGGTGTAATTGGACACCATCGAGTCGAGATTCCCCGCCGTGATGCCGCAGAAAAGCCGCGGCGTGCCCATGACCTGGATGGACTCGATGTTCTTCCAATCCGGCTGCGCGATGATGCCGACGCGATAACCCTCCAGCTCCAGCACGCGCCCGATCATCGCCGCGCCGAAGGACGGATGATCCACGTAGGCGTCGCCGGTGATGATGAGCACGTCGAGTTGATCCCAGCCGCGCGCATCCATTTCAGCGCGGGTCATGGGGAGAAAGCCGGTGAGGTTCGGCGCGGACGGTTTGTTATGATGAGCAGCCATGTTAGCGGCGGGGAGAGTGCTTCAGGTGAACGGAGGAAGCAAACCATAGCTCGGGATTTGTCGGTAGGCGTGGGTGCGGGAGCGACTGAGCGGGCGCGGACGCGCAGCAAGGGGAGCACACCCGCCCCCGGGTGTGGTTTTCCGCGCCCTCGCGGAAAACCCTGCGGCACGAGCGCGTGCGGAAACTCTGCGACCGGCGTGCGCGCCCCGACGCCGGATGCGAGGGCGCATCCGGCGACACGCGAGGGCGCATCCGGCGACACGCGAAGGCGCGTGTGCTCCCCGTACCGCAGACTTCCAAGTCTGCGGTATCGCGGGTTTCTAAACCCGCGGCGCGTCCGGCGAGGCGGACACCGTGCCGACTTGGAGGTCGGCGACACAGCAGGTTTGGAAATCTGCGCTACGAGGTTGCGCGGATGGCGGGATCAGTTGCTGCGCGGGTCGGCCAGGCCGGTGGGGGAGCGGAAGCGGGCGACTTCCATGCCGCCGGTCACGCCGGGAATGAGCGCCATGACACCGGTGTTGATGGCGTTGAGGTAGATGAAGAGGGCGACGCGTTCGCCGACGGCGCCGCTGCCGTGGTAGAAGCCGTGGGCGACGCAGCGGAAGATTTTCGTGCCCTCCAGTTGCGTCCGCTTGCGCATCGCGCCGGAGGCGACCTGGTTGAGCAGCGCGAGGAGATGCGGCGCGGGGTCGGGTTCGCAGTGCTGGAAGAAGCCGAGGTCGGCGGCGAATTCCTCGAGGAAATAGTGGATGGCGGTTTCGTAATCGGTCGGGTGCAGCATCCGTTCGCGCAGGATGTCGAAGTGACGCGGGAGGTCTTGGGAGGCGGTGTTCATGGCGGGGAAACTGAACGGGGGTGCGGGCGGTGGCGAGTGAAAGCGGTGGTGGAGGCGGCGGATTTGTACCGCAGGCGTCTCGCCTGCGAGTTCACGGGGCGTCTCGCCCCGTGTTGGTACTGGCGGCGAGACGCCGCCCGAACTCGCAGGCGAGACGCCTGCGGTACCGGGATCGCTGGTAGGGCGCGTCTGTCCTCAGCGCGCCGGTTGCGCGTCCGCACGTCAAGCGGCGCGCTGAGGACAGACGCGCCCTACCAGCGCTGGAGAGGGTCACGCCGTCGCTACTTCACACTCAGTCCGAAGCTTTCGGAGTGGCTGTTGAACTCGGGGGCGTACATGCACTGGATGTCGGCGATGCCGCTCTGGTAGTCGCCGCGGTGGACGACGCGCGTGGAGTATTCGAAGACGTAAACGCCCTTGGGCAGGTAATCGATGAAGAAGTGGCTCGCGGTGTCGCGCGTGGTTTCGTAGTAGCCGAGGCCGTCCTGGTAGCGGTAGCGCGAGATGACGTTCATCGGTTCGAGGCCGCTGCCGCGCTGGTCTTTGAGGTGGACGTATTCCATGTCGCGGTCGGTGCGGAGTTCGATGCGCACGACGAGTTCGTCGCCGACGGCGAGCGCGCCGCGCACGGGTTCAAGCACGGGGCCGGCCTTGGTGACGGTCTTGGTGTAGAGCGCTTTCTTGAGTTTGAGCGGCGTGCCTTCGTGCGGCGTGACCTTGGTCATGTCCTCGAGGTATTGCCAATGCACGCTGCCCCAGGAGACGCCGGCGTCGATTTTCTTGACGGTGATCTGGCCGAGCGCGGGCTGGATTTCCGGGCCGGTGAATCGCTTCTCGTAGAAGCCGGTGCCGGCCTCGGTTTTCTGCGGCTTGAGGGTCTGGCCGCCGAGGGAGACTTCGACGAGGGCGTCGGAGGCGAGTTGGTTGCGGCCGCGGAGCAGCAGCGCGTACACGGCGTCGGCGGTGGCTTTGGTGGTTTTCCAATCTTGCGTCTGCTTTTGCTTGAGGAGCCAGACCTGACAGTCCTCGACGGCCTGGGTGTCGTTGGTGACTTCGGCGAAGGCCTCGATCATGAGCGCCTGCGTTTCGATGGGGGCGTGGTACCACCACCAGGAGAATTCCGTGTCGCGCCAGAACCTGCCGAGTTCCTCGTTGCTGACGGAGCGTTCCTTGATCGAGCGCAGGATCGCCACGGGCGTCGGATCGGCGGCCTTGGTGAAGTCGGCGACGCGTTTGAGCGCGATGGCGAGATGTCCCTGCGACTGGCGGTTGGCGAGCGCGAGCCAATGTTTGCGGGCCTGCGCGAGGAAGTAATCGACGGCCTCCTTGTGCGCGGGGTCGATGGCTTTGTCCTTCAGGAAAAAGCTCCGGCCGTAGAGATAGAGCGCGATGGTCGAGCTGAGGTGGTTGTCGTCCTTGCGCCCGTGCTTGAGGATTTCGCGGTAGGTGCGGTCGATCCACGCGTCGAGCGCGGTGAGCGAGCGGATGGCGGGCGCGGCGTTGAGGTCCACGCCGAGATGGCGCAGGCGGCCGAAGCCGGTGGTGATGTGGAGGGTGATGAAGTCGTTGCCGCGGCCGCCGGGGAACCACGGCCACTGGCCGTCGGGGAGCTGCATCTCGGTGAGCTGCTTGAGGGCGCGGTTGATCTCGTTGTTCATCCGGTTGTCCTCGAACAGGACGCCGACATTTTTGCGCGCCTGGCTTTCGTTCATCGCCTGCCGGAACCACGGGGTTTCCTCGAGCATCACGCTTTTGAGGTCCTGATTTTTTTCGAGCGGGCTGTCGAGCGCGGGCGTGTTGCGCCAGAGATCGAAGATGCGGCGAATCTTGGGATCGGACACGGCGATGCTGCGCGCGAGCGAATTGGCGTAGAGCCGGCTGAAGATTTGCTCGGAGCAAGCGTGCGGGAACTCCATGAGATACGGCAGCGCCATGACGGCGTACCACGCGGGCTGCGAGACCATCTGCACGGAGAGGCTCTGGTGGCGGAGCGTGTCGGAGACGCCCGAGGCCTGGAGTTTTTTGAAGTCGAACTGGCGCGTGCCGGCGTTGCGGATGGGCAGCGGCAGCGACTCGGTGACGAGGATGCGGCGCGGCAGGACGGGGAGAAAACCTTCCTCGCCGTCGCTGGCCTTGGCGGATGCGCCGACGGCTTTGTAAGTGAGGAAGCCGAGGCCGTCGGGGACTTTCAAACGCCACGAGAAGCTGCGGGATTCCTTGGCGGCGATGGTGAAATTTTGCTCGGGGCTGGTGTTGCCGAGCGCGGCGTCGGCGGGCGCGAGCGTGGCGGCGTCGTTGAGCGTGAGGCGGACGCGGCCGGTCTGCGGGGTGTCGGTCTGGTTGGAGACTTTCACCGTGAATTCAAGCGCGTCGCCTTCGCGCAGGAAACGCGGCGGGTTGGGCTGGACCATGATGTCCTTGGCGGTGACGGCGTGGGCTTCGATGAATCCGCTGCGGAGCTGGCGGTCGTGCGCGAAGCCGAGGAAGCGCCAGCGCGTGAGGGCCTCGGGCATGGTGAATTCGAGCTTCACCTCGCCGTTTTTGTCGGAGACGAGCTGCGGGAAGAAGAAGGCGCTTTCGTTGAGATTTTTGCGCGCGGAGATTTTGCTGAGGTCGGGGGCGTCGCCACCTGCGCCTTCGCCGCCACCGGGGCCGGCGTCGCGGCGTGCGGCGCTGGCTTGTTTGTCGGTCGCGCCGAGTTGGGCGCGGTTTTGGGCGAGGCCTTCGCCGGCGGCGTTCATCGGCGCGGCGTCCATGGCGACGGCGGCCGACATCGGCGCGGCGGCGGCCATTTCCATTTGCGCCTCACCCTTGGCGGCGGACTTGCGCATCATCTGCATTCCGGGAGCCATCCCGCCCAAGCCGCGGCCGCGACCGAAGTAGCCGTAGCCCCACAGATTCACCGTGAGATCAGGCGGGAAGCTGCGGTAGGTCATCTCGATGCCCTCCATGTCCTGCCGCCAGTAGCCGCGGATGTGCTGGAAATATTTGGTCTGGTTGGCAAAGGCCGCGTGGCCGCTCGCGTGGTCCTGCCGGAAAAAACTGAAACGATTCAGCCAGCGGTGCGGGAGGAAGGCATCGAGCGATTCGTCGTAGAGCGTGGCGGCCATTTCGGCGACGGCCTTGTTCGCGCCGGGGCCGGAGATGATGGCGGTCCAGGTTTCCTTCTGATTCGGCAGCAGCTTCGAGGTGAAATGCTCCCAGCGGATGTCGAGGTTCTTGTTGCTCCACGGCACGTCGATGCGGCGCGAGTCGAGGTAGGCGCGGTTCTCGCGGACCTGCGTGACGTGCAGCGTGAAGCCGCCGCGCATGGCTTCGGTGACGGCGTGCTTGACGCCGGCCTGCGTGTGACCGGGCTTGGTCCAGTAACGCTGGAGCATCTTGCCGCGATGCTCGATCTCGATGAAGGCGCGGCCCGCGTCGTAGCCGGTGCCCCAGAGCGCGAGGAATTCCTTGCCTGGCTCGCTGCTCCACGCGGGCGCGGCGAGCAGGTGCGGGATGCGAATGGCGAGGCGGGTGTCTTCGGGATTGAGGATTTGCAACGGGAGGCGCGCGGTGACTTTTTTGCCGAAGCGATCCTGCGTTTCAAGCAGCGCGCGATACGCGCCGACACCGAGTTTGAAGGTGAGCGTGAGGTTGCCTTCCTTGTCGGTGGTAAAGCCGCGTTCCGCGACGACCTCGCCGAGCGGCCACGAATTGGGATTGGAAAGATCGGCCTCGGAGCCGTTGCGGCCGTGGTCCTGCAACGCGGGGCGCTGCACCTGCTCGGGCTGTTTGAGGCGGTAGATTTTCACGTTGCCCTCGGCGAGCGCGGGTTCGCCATCGAGCGTGCGGGTCGCAATGCGGAGGTCGGTGGGCTTGGCTTCCACGAGCCAGTCGGCGGCGCTGAGCGTGGCGGCGAGGGCGGTGTAGCCGACGTTGACCGAGCGGTCGGCGGAGCGCGTTTCGCCGCTGGAATCGGTGACATCCGCGTGGACGCTGAAGACAAACGTCGGCTCGTCTTTCTCGGGAATCGCGAGGTCGGGCTTGGCGGGAAACTCGATGACGAAAGTGCCGTCGTTTTTGGTTGTGGCGGTGCCGCTGGCGATTTCCTGGCTCGAGGTGTTGCGCGGCGGACCCCAATAAAACCACCCCCACCACACGGGCCAGCGCACGTTGCGGATGACGCGGTATTTCACCTTCGCGCCGTCGATGGCCGCACCGGTGTAGCTCGCGGCGGTGCCGGTGAGGGAGACGGTTTCGTTGAGCTTCGCCGCGGTTTTGGGCGCGGCGAGGGTGACCTGAAATTTCGGGCGCTTGTATTCCTCGACCTGCACGCGCGCGGAGCCGTTGGGGCCGTTCTGCACGAAGAGGCGCATCGCGCCCATGAGGCGGTCGCGCGGCGCGGTGAAGCTGCCGGTGAAGGAGCCGTAGTCGTTGCAGCGGGTTTCCTGCCGGGCGATTTCCTTCCCGTTCGGATCGGCGAAAATCACGGTGAGCGTCTGGCCGGCGAGGGTCTCGTAATTGTCGCGCTCCTGATCGACGGCGAGGCAGATGCCCTTGTATTGCACGAACTGGCCGGGCCGGTAGAGCGCGCGGTCGGTGAAGAAAATGGTCTGCGTGTTCGGGCGCGGGGTGCCGCGGGCGTAGGAGTAGATGTCCTGCGAGGAGCCGATTTGACGGCCCTGGTGAACGGCCTTGAGGAGGTAGCCCCGACCGGGTTGCGTGGCGAAGGAGAAGAAGCCGTTGGTGTCCGTGGCGAGCTTCGGCGCGGCGACGCGGTCGCCCTGGTTGGTGAGCTGCCACGAGAGGACGTCGGCGCCTTTCACCGGCTCGCCGGAGTTGGCTTCGAGGACGAAGCCTTCGATCTGGCCGCTGCGCGGGCGGACGATGAGGGCGAGGTCGCTGACCCAGATGTCGGTGTAGCTGACCATGTTGTCGGCGTCGCCAAACTTGGGATCGTGGCTCGAGACGAGAAAATAGAAGCCGGGCTTGAGCTGGGTGGGCGCGGGGAGTTGCTCGGTGCGCTGCTTGTAGTCGGTGGTGGCGGGGAGTTTGGCGGACCATTCGAGGGTGGGCTTTTTGGCGAGGAGTTCCTTGCGCTCCGCGTCGTTGAGATACTCGGGACGGCTGTGGCGGCGCTGGAGGAAGACATCCCAATCGTAGGCGACGGCGCGGAAATACACGGTGGTGACGTTGCGATAGTGGACGGAAATCTTCGGCCACGGCGCGTTCCAGATGCGCTCGGTATTGATCTGGGCGGACTTGGCTTCGATGGACGAGACGAGATTTTTGCACTGCTTGCCGCCGACGCTGGTGGGGAAAACTTTCGCGCCGCGCAGGGCGAGCGTGCGGGCTTCGACGAGGTCGCCCTCGGATTGGAGCGCCTGCGCCCATTCATAAAGGGCCCGGGCGGAGAGTTCGTGATCTGCCCATTGATCCACGAAGGCTTTCATCGCTGCTTTGAAACGCGCGTCCTTGGATTCGCCGCGCGCGACATTGCGACCCCAGACCAGGCGCGCGAGGTCGGCGTCGAGCAGCGCGGTGGGATTGGCGTCGTTGGCGTGGAAGCGCAGAAGCTCCTGATAGAGGCGGATGGCTTTGAGCGCGGGGGCGTTCGTGTCCGTGGTCGCGGGCTGCCACGCGAGGAACGCGGCGACGGCGGAGAAGATCGGACTTTCGGCGGCGATCTCGAAGGCATCGGAAGGCCGGGCGGCGGCCTGTTCGCCCGAGGTGTAGAAGTGCAGCGCATCGTGCGCGATGAAGTCGTAGAGCGTCGGGCGGTAGGAGTCGGGGAGGGAGCCTTTCTGGAGCAGCGCATCGAAGCTCGCGATGGGCGTGGCTTTCAGCACCGCATCAGCAGCGAGGGCGGCGGTGAAGTGTTTGTCGATCTCGGCAAACAGGCGCGGCAAATCCCAGGTCGTGAAGTCTTTGCCCGGCTCGACCGCGGTGGCCGTGCGGTTCATGAAGCGCCAGCGGTTCTGCTGGAAGTAGTGCCAGTACCAATTGGCGAGAATGGTGGTGAGGACGGGCTTGAGTTCGGCGGGGGCCTTCCCGATTTCGGCTTCGAGACGCGTGATTTTCTCCTCGGGTTTGTTGCCCTCGATGTTGCCCTGGAGCGCGATCTTGCGGGCGATGGCCTTGGCGGCCTCGGCGTACGCTTTCTCGACGGTGGCGGCGGTGATGATCGGTTCGAGCGCGTCGATGGCGCTCTTGGGGAGGCCCTGGTTGATGGCTTCATCGACCTTTTTCCATTGGGCATCGCGCGGCGCGGCGGGGAGCGGGGTGGTCATGGTGGCAAGGAGGACGAGGGTGACAAGGACCGGGCGGACGACTGAATTCAAAGCTCTCATAACAAGGTCGGTGACGCGACGGATTCGGATTGGTGCAACTGCTGGCGCGGACCCTAACAACCGCGACGGGAAAGGGAACACGCAAAGCCGGCAGGTTCGACGGGAGAAACGCGGATTTGCTCCGGGCGGAGCGGGAAGGATTCACGGAATTGTCGTTGAATGTCGGAACTCCCAGCCAATGCCCGGCCCGGAGCGCGCGCACTTGCGAAGTCGCCGCGACATGCCGCCGCCCCTGATTCCAGGCGGCGCCGCGACCCAAGGAGCGCGGCTGTGTCCGCCGAGGACCAGTCGCAGCGACCCCGAAACGTCGTGGGTGTCCGTCGAAATCAGACGCTTCCCGTGCGGCCAACCCGCTGCGGTTGGCGCTCCGCGCACACACGCCGCGCTCCGGGGAAAATTCTCGCGGCGTGTGAGGAATTCGGAGCGCGGCATTTATGCCGCTCGAGCGTGAGAAGTTCGGGCATGTTCGGACCCGCGACGACGTTCGAACGGTGAAGCGGCGTAAACGCCGCGCTTCTTGAGTTGCACTCAGATCCCTGCGACCGGGAGTGATTCCCCGCGTCCTTTCCCCGCCCCGATCAGGGAGAGAATTCCAGCAATCCAAGTTCGCGCATGAATTCCAGAACCATCCAACGGGAGGAGCGCCGAGCATCGCTGGGCACGATGCTGGCGGCGTGGTCTCGGGCCGAGCAATGCTCGGCGCTCCGAATCGTGGGAGTGTGTGGTGCCATGTGCCGGTCCCGTGGGGCAGGCTTCCAGCCTGGCGGGTTGGGCCGCAACCGTGCCGCCCCTTCCCGCGGCAGACGCGCGGGGCAGCGAAACCTGGAACACGGGGCAGGGATGCCCCGCGAACTGGCAGGCAAGGATGCCTGCTCCACACGCGAGCAACAGGAACCAGCCCGCGTGCCAGAAACCGAGATGCGCCTATTCTCGGATCCCTCCTGAATCCGCCTTGCCGCCGACACCTCCGCCGGTCAATTTCCGACCGCCCTCCACGGAGCACTGAAACAAACCATGGCCCGCACTAAAACCAACGCGACCGCCCAGTCCACCGCCACCATCGGCTTCGAGGCCAAGCTCTGGCTCGCCGCCGACAAGCTGCGCAACAACATGGACGCGGCGGAATACAAGCACGTCGTCCTTGGCCTCATCTTCCTCAAATACATCTCCGACACGTTCGAGGAGCACCGCGCCAAGCTCCTCGCCGGAGAGGGCGACTACGCCGGGGCCAATGCCGAAGACCCCGACGAGCCGAGCGGAGCGAGACAGCCTGCCGCAGGCAGCCCGAAGGGGCAGCGCGGAGGCGCTGAGCAATACAAAGCCGAGAACGTCTTCTGGGTGCCTGCCGATGCCCGCTGGCCCCACCTTCAGGGGTCGGCCAAACTTTCCACCATCGGCAAGAGTGTCGATGACGCCATGGTCGCCATCGAGCGCGACAACCCGCGCCTCAAGGGCGTCCTGCCCAAGGACTACGCCCGCCCCGGCCTCGACAAACACCGCCTCGGCGAACTCATCGACGTCATCGCCACCATCGAACTCACCGCCGCCAGCGAAGGCGAGAAGGCCCACCGCTCCGTCGATCTGCTCGGCCGCGTTTATGATTGGAGCGGAGCGACAAAGACTGCCGCAGGCAGCCCGAAGGGTGAGCGCGGCGGCGCTCATCAATATTTCCTCACCCGCTTCGCCAGCGCCGAGGGCAAGAACGGCGGCCAGTTCTACACCCCGTCCTGCGTCGTGCGCTGCCTCGTCGAGATGCTCGCCCCCTACAAAGGCCGCATCTACGACCCCTGCTGTGGTTCAGGTGGAATGTTCGTCCAATCCGCAAAATTCGTCGAATCCCACGGCGGCAAGCGTCGCTTCAATTTCGAAAACGCTGTGAACTTCTCCCTCAACTAAATGCCCACGCCAACCAACAACTCCGGCCTGCGCGACAATCACACACGGGGAACGGTCGCGGACTTTCTGCGGGCGAAAACGCAAAGCGGATCGAAGCTCTCCATCGTCTCCGCCTACTTCACCATCTACGCCTACGATGCGCTCAAGGTAGAACTCGACCGCATCGAACACCTCGACTTCCTCTTCGGTGAGCCGTCATTCGTGAACCGACTCGACCCGAGCAAGACCGAGAAAAAAGCCTTCATCATCGACGCCGCCGGTTTGGAACTCTCGAACAAGCTCCAGCAGAAACGCGTCGCCAAGGAGTGCGCCGACTGGATTGAGCGCAAGGTGGACATCAAGACCATCAAGCAATCCAACCTCCTTCACGGAAAGATGTATCACGTCGCCACAGCGGGCGTGGAAGACGCCATCCTTGGCAGCTCCAACTTCACCGTGCGCGGTCTCGGCCTCGGCAACGCGGGGAACAACATCGAGCTGAACCTCATCGTTGACGGCAACCGCGACCGTCAGGAACTCAAGCAATGGTTCGATGAGCTGTGGGGCAACGACGCGCTCGTGAAGGACGTGAAGCAGGACGTTCTCAACTACCTCAAGCAACTCTACGAGAACAACACCCCGGAGTTCATCTACTACAAGACGCTCTTCCACATCTTCGAGAAGTTCCTCGGCGACGCGGGCAAGACCGATGCGGACCTGGGCAAGACCAGCCTCTTCGAAACTGGAATCTGGAAGGCGCTGTTTGAGTTCCAGAAGGACGGAGCCAAAGGCGCGATTAACAAAATCCTAAAGCACAACGGCTGCATCATTGCGGACAGCGTCGGCCTGGGAAAAACCTACGAGGCGCTCGCCGTGATGAAATATTTCGAGCTGAAGAACGAGCGCGTGCTCGTTCTCTGCCCGAAAAAGCTGCGCGACAACTGGACGGTTTACAAAGCCAACAGCCTCCTCAATCCCTTCGTCGCCGACCGCTTCCGCTACGATGTCGTTTCCCACACCGACCTCAGCCGCGAGACCGGCTACTCCGGCGACATCAATCTCGCGACGCTGAACTGGGGCAACTACGACCTCATCGTCATCGACGAATCGCACAACTTCCGCAACAACACGCCCGGCAAGAAGGACGAGGAAGGAAACCTCATCCGCAAGAGCCGCTACCAGCGCCTCATGGACGACATCATCAAATCCGGCGTCCGCACCAAAGTCCTCCTGCTCTCCGCCACGCCGGTCAACAACGACCTCAAGGACCTCCGCAACCAGCTCTACTTCCTCACCGAAAACAAAGACGACGCCTTCGCGGAATCCATCGGCGTCGGTAGCCTCAAGGAAACCCTCGCCACCGCGCAAAAGGTCTTCTCCACCTGGGCGAAGAAACAAACCCACGAGCGCAAGACCGGCGAACTGCTAGAGAAACTCAACGCCGCCTTCTTCAAGCTCCTCGACGAACTGACCATCGCCCGCTCGCGGAAACACATTCAGAAATACTACAAGGCCACCATCGCCCAGCTCGGCGGCTTCCCGAAGCGCGAGAAGCCCGTCTCCATTTACCCTGAGATCGATCTGCGCGGTCGCTTCCTTTCCTACGACAAGCTTAACGACGAAATCGCGGGCTACAAACTCGCGCTCTTCAACCCGTCTCGTTTCGTCATGCCCGAACACAAGGCCGACTACGAGAAGAAGGGCGCGTTTCCGTTCACGCAGGGCCAGCGCGAAACCTTCCTCATCGGCATGATGAAGGTGAACTTCCTCAAGCGCCTCGAAAGTTCCGTGAAATCCTTCGAGATCACGATGGAGCGCACCATCGCGAAAATCGAAGGGCTCGAAAAGAAGATCAAAAACTTCCAGGCATTGCCCAAACAAAATCCCGAGTCCGAAGAGCTGGAACTCGAACTCGACGACCCCGGCCACGACGAAGACCTCGAAGACGCCATGCAGGTCGGCGGCAAGTTGAAGTTCCGCTTAAACCACCTCCGGCTCGATGGCGACGACGGCTGGCTCAAGGCGCTCAAGCGCGACAAGGACCAGCTCCGCATCCTCTACAACGCCGCGCAGGACGTCACGCCCGAGACCGACGCCAAGCTAGCGGACTTGAAGAAGCTCATCGCCGCCAAGGTCAAGAAACCCACGACGAACAAACTCGGTGAGCCGAACCGAAAAGTGCTCGTCTTCACCGCCTTCGCCGACACCGCCACTTACCTATACGAATCGCTTCTCGAATGGGGCAGCAAGGAACTCGGCATCAACATGGCCCTCGTCTGCGGCGGTGGTGACACTCGGTCCACCTTTGGCGATAGCCCTTACGATCAAATCCTCACCAATTTCTCCCCGCGCGCCAAATTCCGCGCTAAGATTCCTTCGATGCCGCAGCAGGGCGAGATCGAACTCCTCATCGCCACGGACTGCATCAGCGAAGGCCAGAACCTTCAGGATTGCGACTACCTCATCAACTACGACATCCACTGGAATCCCGTCCGCATCATCCAGCGCTTCGGGCGTATCGACCGTATCGGGAGCGTCAACTCAGCGGTTCACCTCGTGAACTTCTGGCCCACGGAAGACCTCAACAAATACATCAACCTCAAGAACCGCGTCGAAGCCCGCATGGCCCTCGTGGACCTCTCCGCCACCTTCGAGGACAACGTGCTCAAGAACGAGGAAATCGAAGACATCATCTCCGACGACCTCCGCTATCGCGACAAGCAACTCCTCCGGCTCAAGGACGAAGTCCTCGACATCGAAGACCTCGGCGACAGCGTCTCTCTCACCGAGTTCACCCTCGATGACTTCCGCCTCGAACTTCTGAAATACATCGAGGCCAACAAAGCCGCCCTCGAAGCCGCTCCCTTCGGCCTCTACACCTGTGTCCCGCCGCACCCCGACTACAAAGTCATCGGCCCCGGCGTCATCTTCTGCTTCCGGTTGGAAGGCCAGCGCGGTGGCGACCCCGACGCCAAGCCCGCGCCAAGCGAGTCCATCAATCCGCTTCATCCTTACTTCCTCGTTTACGTCCTCGACGACGGCAACGTCCGCTTCACCTTCGCGCACCCGAAGCAGATTCTCGACATCTACCGCATCCTCTGCTCCGGCAAAGCGGAAGCCTACGGCCAGCTCTGCAATCTCTTCGACCAGGAGACCAATCACGGCAGGGACATGAAGGCTTACGACACGCTGCTGCAAAAAGCCGTGGACTCCCTCGCCGCCACCTTCCGCAAACGTGCCGCCTCCGGCCTCCAGTCCGGTCGCGGATTCGTCCTGCCGGATGCGAAGGAACAGGTTCACGAAAAGACCGACCTCGAACTTGTCACCTGGCTCGTCATCAAAACCCCATGAAAGCCGCCCTCGCCAATTTCCAGACCCTCCCGCTCAAGGACTCCGCCCGCCAGCTTCTCGCCAAGCTCGGCTACAAGAGCGACAAGTTCCTCGTCGGCGCAGGCTCCAAGCCACAGGACTTCCTCGATCATTTCGCCACCGGCCACCCCTTCGACGCGGCCAAGGCCCTCGTCCCCGACTGGAAATCCGCCGACCTGCTCTTCCAACTCACCGACCAGGAACTCAGCCGCGAGACCAGCCTTTTCACCGACACCTCGGTCAAAGCCGGCCTGCTGAAATCCTACATCTTCATTGCTATCGAGCTGAAGGGTGCCGATTACGCCCGCGGCAAGTTCTCCGCCATCGTCCGGCAGATCAATCGCCTCTTTCTCACCCCCGTCATGGTGATTTTCAAACACGGCGACCGCCTCACCATCGCCGTCATCAACCGCCGCCGGAACAAGATCGACGACAGCAAGGACGTCCTCGAAAAAGCCACCCTCATCCGGGACATCGCCTTCGTCCAGCCCCACCGCGGCCACCTCGACATCCTCGCCTCGCTCGCGCTGCCCGCTCTCGTCCACCCGCAGAAGAAGCCCATCACCGACTTCGACACCCTCCACGCCGCGTGGGAGCAAATCTTCAACGTCGAGCTGCTCAACGAACGCTTCTACCGCGAGCTGGCCAACTGGTATTTCTGGGCGCTCCCGCAAGTCGAGTTCCCCGCCGACCTCGAACCCGACGACGAGAAACGCCGCGCCACCGGCCTCATCCGCCTCCTCACCCGCCTCATCTTCTGCTGGTTCCTCAAGGAAAAGAACCTCATCCCCGAGAAACTCTTCCACCCGACTGATCTCGCCAACATCCTCAAGGGCTTCGACCCCGAGAGCGAGACCAGCTCCACCTACTACCAGGCCATCCTGCAAAACCTCTTCTTCGCCACACTCAACCAGCGCATGGGCAAGGACGGCAACGGCAAACCCTACCGCCTCTTCGCCACCGACGAAGGTTTTGCCAAAAACCGCGCCACCTACGACGTCAACAACCTCTACCGCTACGAAGCCCTCTTCCGGGACGGCCCCGACGACGCCCTCGCCCACTTCGCCGACATCCCATTCCTCAATGGCGGCCTCTTCGAGTGCCTCGACCGCACCGAGGACGGCACGGACAAAAAGCGCTACCTCGACGGTTTCTCCCGCAACGCCAAAAAGCGCCCCCACGTCCCCGACCGCCTCTTCTTCGACAGCGGGGAAACCGCCGACCTCTCCACCGCCTACGGCGACACCAAGCGCAAAGCGGAGAAAGTCACCGGCCTCATCACCATCCTGAACCGCTACAAGTTCACCATCGTCGAAAACACCCCCATCGATCAGGAAATCGCCCTTGACCCCGAACTCCTCGGCAAAGTCTTCGAAAACCTCCTCGCCTCCTACAACGAGGAAACCAAGACCACCGCCCGCAAGCAGACCGGCTCCTTCTACACCCCGCGCCCCATCGTGGACTACATGGTGGACGAATCCCTCAAAGCCCACCTCACCCGCGCCCTCGTCGAAAAGGCCCGCATGAAGGAAACGGACGCCCGCGCCGGCCTCGACCTCCTCTTCGCCTACACCGAGAAAGAGCACGCCTTCACCCCCGCCGAAGTCGCCACCCTCATCGCCGCCATCGACGCCCTGAAAATCCTCGACCCCGCCTGCGGCTCCGGCGCCTTCCCCATGGGCGTCCTCCACAAGCTCGTCTATATCCTCGGCAAGCTCGACCCCGACAACGACCGCTGGAAGCACACCCAGCTCGCCAAGCTCGACTCCGCCCCCATGCGCGAGGAACTCGAACGCGCCTTCGCCGACAACAACGACGACTACGGCCGCAAGCTCTACCTCATCGAAAACTGCCTCTACGGCGTGGACATCCAGCCCATCGCCATCCAGATCACCAAACTCCGCTT
>CAMAUZ010000039.1 GCA_945861535.1 Akkermansia muciniphila
GCAACCGCGTGCTCTACGACGTGCCCGCGCGCAAGGGCTCTGGCTACACGGCCATGCACGGCGGGGCGTTCCTGATGGCCAACGACCCGTGGTTCCGCTCCACGGTGCAAATCACCGGTCCCGACGGCGGCGTGTTCATCGCCGACTGGAGCGACCTCGGCGAGTGCCACGACAACGATGGTTCGTATCGCAGCAGCGGGCGCATCTACAAGGTCACGCATGGCACGCCGAAGCCAGTGGTGGACTTGAACCTCGCGAAGCTCAGTGACACGGAGCTGGTCAAGTTGCTCGGCCACGCGAACGAGTGGCAGCGCCGCCATGCGCAGCGGCTGCTGCAAGAGCGCAGTGCGGCGGGCAAGCTGGCGGCGGGCACGGGACCGTCCCTGCTGAACGCACTGAACTCGGCCAAGACCCGCCGCGACCACTTGCGCGCACTTTGGGCCTGCTGGGTGACGGGCGCTTTGCACCGGGAAGAGTTCGGCAAGGGTCTCGCGAGCACTGACGAGCACAGTCGTTGGTGGGCCATCCGACTGCTGACTGAGGACGGCAAGCTGAACGATTGGGAGCGGTCCACCTTCGCGCGAATGGCGAAGAGCGACTCGTCCAGTTTCGTGCGGCTCGGACTGGCCTCCGCGTTGCAGCGGATGCCGCTCGCCGACCGCTGGCCCATCGCTGAGGCATTGCTGTCCCACGCCGAGGACGCCACGGACAAAGACCTCCCGCTGCTCATCTGGTATGGCATCGAGCCAGCCGTCGCTGCCGATCAGACCAAGGCTGCGTTGCTGCTCGCCAAATGTCAGATCCCGCAAGTGCGCCAGTTCATCACCCGCCGGCTGACGGTGAAGTGAGTGGCGAGCCGCGTCGAAGCGGTGCCCGGTCGAACTTTGGGCTTGGAGGCAAAAGCGCTTCCTCTACAGTCATGGCCCGTCAGCAAACACACCCGTCGCACACGCGGCGACGAACCTTAACTCAACTCACTTATGGCAGAGAAAATTGGCATCGTCGGAGTCGGCCGGATGGGCGCGAACATGGCGCGTCGGCTCAAGGAAGTCGGTTATCCCGTCACCGCCGTCTATGATATGCGCGCCGCCGCCGCGCAGACGCTCGCGCAGGAACTCGGCTGCGAGGCGTGTTCCACGCTCGCCCGCGTGACTGCACTTGCGGATGTCATCATCACCGTGGTCACCGATGACCAAGCGATGCGGAACATCTTCACGAACAAGCGCGACAACCTGCTCAAGGGCAAAGGCGTCGCCGCTGGCAAGGTCTTCATCAACTGCGCGACCGTCTCGCCGAAGGTCCACGTCGAGGTCTCCAAGCTCGCGAAGAAGGCCAAGGCCGCGACGCTCGAAGCCTGCATGGCTTCCAGCATCAATCAGGCGCGCGCAGGCACGCTCTACCTGATGTGCGGCGGCGACGAGACGACCTACAATCAGGTCAAGCCTCTGCTCGTGAAGCTCTCCGACGAGGGCAAGCTGCTGCGTTACATCGGCACCGCCGGCAAGGCCGCGCAGCTCAAAGCGCTAGTCAACATGGTGATGAACATCAACACCGCCGGCCTCGCGGAAGGCCTCGGCCTCGCCAGCTCCCTCGGCCTCGACCTCAAAACGGTCATGGAAGTGTTCAGCCAGACCGGCGCGAACTCCCGCGTGCTCGCCACGGACGGCGAAGACATGGTCAACCGCGACCACTCCTGTTTCTTCAGCGCGTCCCACGCCGCGAAGGACAGCGGCATTGCATTACGCGTAGCGAAGGAACAGAAGCTGAACCTCCCGCTGGCTGATGCGACTTGGCGGCAATACACGAAGTTGACCAAGCTCGGCCTCGGCGAACTCGACAAGTCCGGCATCGCCGAACTCACCTTCCCCGGTCGCGGACCCAAGAAGGGGAAGAAGTAGCCGCCTCAGATTTCACGCGCCTCCTACCGCCCGTCGGCAGGAGGCGTTTCCATTCCAACCCTCCGTCGAGGTAGAGTCGGGCTCCAAGGTTCCGCAACCGCCCTGCGTTTCACTTCGCTCCCACGGCCGCGAGCTTCTCGATGCGCACGGCGGTGATCTTGTATTCCGGCGTCTTTGTGTAGCGATCGCGCTGCGAGGTGGTGATCTGGTTCAGGAAGACGCGCGTGGAGTGGAACGTGGTGTAAACCTCGCCGTCCTTCACGCGGTCGCTGATCTTCACGGGCAAGTCCGCCGAGCCTTGTTCGCTGCGCAGACGGACGGACTCGCCGTCGGTGAGGCCGAGACTCGCGGCATCGCTCGGCGAGAGTTGCAGGTAGTCGGTGGGGTGGATGCCGTCGTTAGGCGTGCGCGCGGTCTGCGTGGCGGCGTTGTATTGGTAGAGGTTCCGGCCGGTCGTGAGGAGGAAGGGGAACTCCGGCGTCGTCAGCTTCGGCGGCGCGACGTATTCGATGCGGCGCAGCGCGGTGGTCTTGCCGTGCGTGAAGTGGTCCGCGTGCAGCGTGGGGGTGCCGGGGTCGTTCTCGTCGAGGCACGGCCACTGGAGGCCACCGAGTTGGTCCATGCGGGCGTAGCTGATGCCGGCGGCTTCGGGCCAGAGCGAACGGACTTCATCCCAGATTTCCTCGGCGGACTTCCAGGCGAAGTGCTCGCCCTTGCCCATGAGCTTGGCGATGTCGCAGACGATCTCCCAATCCGAGCGCGCCTCGCCCTGCGGCGGCACGGCCTGGCGCACGCGCTGGATGCGGCGCTCGCCGTTCATGAAGGTGCCGTCCTTCTCGAACGACGACGCCGCGGGCAAAAACACGTCGCCGAATTCCTTCGCGGTCTCGTTGATGAAAATGTCCTGCACGATGACGAGGTCGAGCTTCTCCATCGCCCGGCGCGTGAAGTGCATGTTCGGGTTCGTCATCACGATGTCGTAGCCGATCGACCACAGCACCTTCAGCTTCCCGGCGTCGGCGGCGTCCATCATCTCAATCATGTTGATGCCGGGATTCGTCGGAAGCGGAACTTGCCACGCGGCCTCGAAGCGCCCGCGATGTTCAGTGAGCGGCACGTAGCCGGCGAGCAGCTTCGGCTCGGAGCCCATGTGCGGCGCGCCCTGCACGTTGTTCTGGCCGCGCAACGGATTGATGCCGCAGCCGGGCTTGCCGATGTTGCCGGTGAGCAGCGCGAGGTTCACGAGCGCCATGATGCCCTCGGTGCCCTGGATGTGCTCGGTCATGCCGAGGCCGTGGACGGAGAGCGACGGCTTGTTCGTGGCGTAAAGGCGCGCAGCCTCGCGAATCTTGGCAGCCGTCACCCCGGTGATGTGCTCCACCTTCTCCGGCGCGAACTCTTTCACGAACTCGCGATACTCGTTGAACTCCGTCAGCCGCGTGCGGATGAACTCCTCGTCCACGAGACCCTCCTCGACGATCACCGCGCCCATCGAGTTAAAGAGCACGACGTTCGTGCCGGCGCGCAACTGGAGGTGCAGTGTGGCGAACTCGCACAACTCGATCTCACGCGGATCGATGACGATGAGCTTCGCGCCGTGTCGCGCGGCCTGCTTGATGCGCGCGCCGGTGACGGGATGGCCCTCCGTCGGATTGACGCCGCAGACCATGATCGTCCGCGCGAGCGCGATGTCGTCGAGCGAATTGGTCGCCGCGCCGGTGCCGAGGGTCATCTTCATCGCGGCGGCAGTGGGGGAATGGCAGACGCGCGCGCAGCAATCAATGTTGTTCGTGCCAAGCACGACGCGGGCGAACTTCTGTGCAACGTAATTCTCCTCATTCGTCCCGCGCGCGGAACTGAGAACGCCGATGCTGTCCGGCCCGTGCTTCGCCGCCGCCTCGCGCAGTTTGTCGGCGATGAACTTGTTCACCTCGTCCCAACTCACCTTCTGCCACTCGCCGTTGCGCCGAATCATCGGCGAGAGCGGGCGGTCCTTGGCGGTGATGTAGTCGAACGCGTAGCGGCCCTTCACGCAGGTGTGGCCGTGATTGCTCGGGCCTTCCATCGAGGCGCGGATGGTGGTGATTTGGCCGTTGCGCGTGCCGACGTTCACCTCGCAGCCGGTGCCGCAGTAGGAGCAGATGGTTTTCGCCCAGTTCGTCGGCACGCCGCGCATGAGGATGCTGATGTCTTCGAGCGCGCCGGACGGGCAGGTGTCCACGCACGCGCCGCAGCTCACGCAACCGCCATCCTGCAACGTCTCCCCGCGCACCGGTCCGATGCGCGTCTGGTCGCCGCGATTCCACGCCTTCCACACGAACTGCCCCTGCACCTCCTCGCAGATGCGCACGCAGCGGTAGCACGTCACGCACTGCGTCATGTCCACGTTGATGTAGGGATGCGTGGTGTCCTTCATGAAGGGCACGGCGGGCTGCGGTGCGTTGCGCGAGCCGCGGGCTTTCACACCGTATTCGCCGAGGTAGCGGTGGAATTGTTTTTCAGGAAACTGCGCGACGGCTTCGGCGGGATAATCCTTCGCGAGCAGGCCGAGCAGCGTTTTGCGCACGCCGGTCACGGTTTCGGAGTGCGTGAGAATTTCCATGCCGTCGCGGAGCTGCGTGTTGCACGCGGTCACGAGGCCGCCGAAGCCCTTGACCTCGACGGTGCAGAGGCGGCACGAGCCGTAGGGCTGGATGCGGTCGTCGTGGCAGAGCGTCGGGACCTCGATGGCGAGCTGCTTGAGCGCCTGATTGATGGTGAGGCCCTCAGCGAACTGGCGGGGCTGGCCGTTGATGGTTACTTGAAGCATGGCTCAATCTCCGTGGGGTAATAGCGCAGGATGGATTCGGCGAATCGCGCGAGGCCGGTGCCGTGACCGCAGAGGCTGGCGAGCTTGAGCGCGACGACGAGGTCGCGGCATTCCTGCAAGTCGGCCTTGGTGGCGTCGCCGGCGAGGACGTTGGTGAAAAGTTCCTCGATGCGTCCGGCGCCGCTGCGGCAGGGAGTGCATTTGCCGCAGGATTCGTACGCTCCGAACGAGAAGACGTGCTCGACGAGCGCGGGGATGGACGTGTTCTGGTCGAAGGCAACGACGCCGCCGTGACCGACGCCCGCGCCGATGGCGGCGAGTTCCTCGAAGCCGAGCTGTGTGTCGATGAGGTGCGGCGGAATCATGCCGATGATCGGGCCGCCGATGATGACGCCTTTCAACGTGCCGCCGCCGCGCAAGCCGCCGCCGATTTCCTCGACGATGTGGCGCACGGTGACGCCGAACTCGACTTCGTAAAGGCCGGGGCGGTTGAAGAGGGAATTGAGCGAGAGCGCCTTGGTGCCGCGGCTTTTCGAGAAGCCGAGCGCGGCGTAGGCGTCGGCGCCGTGGGTGACGATCCACGGGACGTTGACGAGGGTCTCGACGTTGTTGAGCAGCGTGGGTTTGTCGAAGAGTCCGCGTTCGGTGGGGTAGGGGGGGCGGGCCATGACTTCGGGGCGTTTGCCTTCGAGCGAACGGAGTAGCGAAGTCTCCTCGCCGCAAACGTAGCTGCCGTGGCCGACGTACACTTCGAGGTCGAAGGTGAAATTTTTCCCACCGACGCGCGGGCCGAGCCAGCCGGCGGCGCGGGCCTCGGCGAGTGCGGCATTCAGCACGGTGGCGGCGAGCGGGTATTCGAGGCGCACGTAAATGTAGCCCTTGCTCGCGCCAACGGCGTAGCCCGCGAGGATCATGCCCTCGATCAGCGCGTGGGGATCATCCTCCATGAGGTAGCGGTCGATGTAAGCGCCGGCGTCGCCTTCGTCGGCGTTGGCGACGACGTATTTTTGACCGGGCGGCTGGGAGGCGACGGCGCGCCATTTGCGGCCAGTGGGGAAGCCCGCGCCGCCGCGCCCGCGCAGGCCGGAGGCTTCGACGGCGGCGAGGATCTTCTCGGGCGGATGATCGAGTGCCTGGGCAAGCGCGGCGTAGCCACCGTGCTTCGCGTAGGCGGGGAGCGTGCGCGCGCCACCAGCGGCGACGCGGCCGAGCACGATGCCTTCGCGGGAGAAAACTTTCACGGGCGGACGCGGATGAGTCTGGCCCTTGGCCGGCGCGGCGAAGCATTCACCGAGGCAATAGATGCGGGGGTTTTGCGCCGACGCCTCGGCCCAGCGACCGGGATTGAAGTGACGCGCGGCGAAGCACGCGGTGCCCTGGCAGGCTTTGCCTAGGTGGTCGCCGTGCGGCAGGTGGTAGAAGGACTCGACGTCCGGGGCGAGCGTGTGCGGGGCGGTGGCGGTGGCGTGCATGGTGGCGGCGCGTGGTGAGTTGCCGGAGCGGGCGGGATCAGCGTTGACGGTGGTGAAGCGCAGCGGGTGCGAACGCGAAGGTGGGGTCGGGCGAAGCGGCGTGGTTCCGGCAGGATTGGTTGGTCGTCGGCTTCATTTCACTGCGAGCATCGGCACCTGCGGCGGAGCGGCAACATTTTTCTTGGGAAGTTTTTTCGCTGCGGGCGCGCCGGTGCGGGAATGGGAGCGGGCCCGGCGCATCCGGCGACGGCCCGTGGTCAGCGGCCCCCGTTCGAGCGCGAGGCGAAGCGGAAACCCGGTGTCCTCCGCGGTGGCCCGGCAATCGCGCGATTCCGACAATCTGCTTGCAATGCGAACAAATCCGTCCCTAATGCGTCGCTATTCGGGCATTTCACAAATGCTCAAAATTAAGCTCAACTGCATGGTCACATATCAACAGGAGAGGGTGTCTTGAACCGCCCTAACTTTTCCTCCCGCGGTCCGTCTTCTTTCGTCAGGGTCAACGGCAAAATTCGCGCACGCGAAGTCCGGCTCATCGGGCCGGAGGGCCAACAGGTCGGAGTGGTTTCCCTCGGCGATGCCCTTAACATGGCGCGCATCCAGGGCGTGGACTTGGTCGAGGTGGCGCCCAACGCGACGCCGCCCGTCTGCCGCCTCGTGGATTACGGGAAGTTCCGCTACGAGCAGTCCAAGAAGGAAAAGGAGTCCCGCAAGAAGCAGCACGCGACCAAGCTCAAGGAAATCCAGCTCAGCGCCAACATTGATCCGCATGACTTCGGTGTGAAGCTGACCCATGCCATCGACTTCCTGTGCGATGACATGAAGGTCAAACTGAGCCTGCGGTTTCGCGGTCGCGAGATGGCGCATCAGGAGTTCGGCCACAAGGTGGTCGCCAAATTTATCACGGACACCGCGCCTTTCGCGGTGCCGGATGCGGCGCCGAAGCTCATCGGCAAGAGCATCACGGTGATTCTGTCGCCGCTCCCCCGCAACAAGCGCGCCAAGAATCCGAACATGAACGAAGATGGCAGCTTGAAGGACGAGGGTTCCAAGCATCTCAAAGATACTGAAGAGGAAACAGAGGAAGAAGAGCAGGGGAACGAGGAACCGGCGTCGGACGAAGAGGGGGCCGAGACGGAGGCGGCTGGGAGTGGGCCGGACGCCGGGACGGGCGCTTCGGCGACCACGGAGTCTGCCGCGCCGGATACGACGGGCCAGTCGTGAACGACGGCGGATTCTTCGTCCGCGCCGGGGCCGCGAACTGACGGGGAAATCCCGCAGATTCAGGGCGACCACAGATGGGAATTTGAATCTGTGGGTGCTTTGAATCTGCGGGATTTTTTTTCTTCGGGACGCGGGCGCGTCCTCAGGCGGCGCTTCGGCGACCACGGAGTCTGCCGCGCCGGATACGACGGGCCAGTCGTGAACGACGGCGGATTCTTTGTCCGCGCCGGGGCCGCGAACTGACGGGGAAATCCCGCAGATTCAGGGCGACCACAGATGGGAATTTGAATCTGTGGGTGCTTTGAATCCTGCGGGATTTTTTTCTTCGGGACCCGAGCGCGTTCTCAGCGAGTGCTGGCGGTGGTGTCGGGGACGAGTTCGAGCTTGGTCTCGCCGATGTGGGTTGCGCCGTTGAGCAGGGCGGTACCGCGAATGGTGACGGGCAGGTTGAACGGTCCGGGGCGCACGCCGAATCGCAGCTTCAAAATTCCTTCGGATTTTTCTCCGGGCACCGTGACCGCGTCGGCTTGCACGTCGCGGAGGTGCGAGGGGCAGAGCAATTCGAGATGCACGGGCACGCCCGCAAGCGCGCGGTCGCGGTGGAGTTTGATCCGCACTTCGGCGGTTTCGTTCGGGCGGCCCAGCGCGGCAGGGCGGTCGAGGTCGAGGGTGAGCAGGCCGGGTTCGGGCAGGATGATGATCTGGTCGTTCTGCTCGTTGGAGCTGTAGCTGACGACGTGCTCGGTGCCGTCGTGATCGCGGACGACGCCCCACACCATGATCGCGGTGCGGCTGGTGCGGCCGATCTCGAGCCACGTCGGGCTGGTCACCGGATAATCAAAGCTGTCCGCGTCGGGCGGCACCGTGAGCGTCGGCCCCGTGACGCCCTGGAGATGGCGCCCCTGCCGGTCCGTGAGTCGCACGTAGAGCGGTCCCGTGAAGCCGCCGCGTTCGATGCGGTAGGGCCGGCGCGAGACCGAGCCGCGCGGGATGTAGGAGAGGAGGAAATCACTCGCGCTCTTGAAGGGCGTGGGCAGCGCCACCGCGAGCAGCAGCGTGTCGATTGGCGGTTGGCCGGGCAGGAACGCGGTGCGTGTGACGGGCTTGCCATCGATGACCGCCTTGCCGGTGATCGTGAGGCGATGGGCGGCGATCTTGGCCTCGGGTTCGGCGGTGAAGCTCACATCGGCGAAGGGTTTGTTCACGGCGATTTTCGTGGCGGCGGCGGTGACGCCGGCGGGGAGGCCTTCGACGGTGAGTTCGATCTCGCCGGTGAAGCCGGCGGTGCGGAGGGCGGTCACCTTGGCCTGGCCGGGCTTTTGTTTGGTGCGTTTCTTGGTTTCGGTGACCGGGCCATCGGCGCTTTCGCGCAGCACGCGCAGGACTTCGGCGGTGAGGGTGAGTTGAAAATCGGGCGCGGGTACGGGCACGGGGCGAACTCGGAGGCGGTAGGCGAAATCCGGTCCGCCGCGGGAGGCGAAGCGTTCGGTGATGCGAACGTGATAGATGCCGTCGGCCAGCGGCTTGAAGGTGAGCTGCGCGTCGGCGAGTTCGCCCGCGGCAGCCTCGGCGCGTTGGAGAATCTGATTGGTCGCGCCGTGAACGGTGAGCACCGGCGTCATCGGGCTGCCGAGGCGTCCCGTGATGGCGGTGAGTTCCACGGCTTCACCTTTCTGCAATTGCAACGGCCAGTAATCGGCATCGCCGGGTTGGTCGATGCGGCCGTTGAGCACCGCGGGCGGCGTGAACGGCGCACGGTCCGTCGGCGAATTGTTGGGTTCTTTTTCCAGGACTTCGGGGAAGTCGGAAACATCAAGGAGCACGGGGTTGGCGCTGAGATTGCCGAATTTGGCGGCGACGGCGAAGGCGTCGGGCGCATCGGCGGGGAGTGGCAAGGTGAGGGTTTTCTGTGGCAGCGCCTGACCGGCGAGCGCAAGCGTGAGCGGTTTGGCGCGCTGTCCGCCGAGCGGATACACGGAGTTGATCCACGGCTCGCCGGTGATCGTGAGGCGATAGACGTAGTGCTGGAGGCCGCCGAAATTCAGGTCGTGGAGGCGGAGGCGGAACTGGCCGTCCACTCCGGCGCGGAAGGCGATCTGCGGATCGCGGCGTTGCGTGGCGGTGGCCTCGGCGATTTCCTGGCCGCGCGGATCGACGAGGATGAGCCGCGCCAGCAGCGGTGAGCCGAAGCTCTGCGCCTCCACGCGGCAGGTGAACTCCTGTCCGGCCTTTGCGGCGAAGGTCCACACGTCGATGTTTTCGCGCGGGAAGATGCGGCCGTTGATCGTGAGCGGCGGTTTCACTTCGACCGGTATGGGTTCGCCGTCGATCTCGTGTTCGATGATTTCGGGCAGGGTGCCGACGATGAATTTCATCGCGGGCGTCGCACCCTGCGAAGTCCAGGTGCGCCACGGACGCGGGCCGGTCGCGGCGCCGGCGGCGATCTTCACTTCGCCGGCGTAGTCGCGCGGGTAGTCCTCCTTGGCCTGCGACGGCGGTTGTGGAATCACCGGACCTTCAAACCACTGCGTGTTGGTTTCGATGATGCGCGTGGAGGCGGTGACGCCGGGGCCGAGCATCTCGAAGCCCGCATTGCCGTGGAGAAAACAGCCGCCGACATGGAATTTCACGGTCGTCCCGCGCTGGCCGCCGGCGGGGAAGATGTAGGAGACGAAGGGTTCCTCGGCGCGCGGAGCGGCGGGGGCGAGGACGAGGAGGAGAAGTAGGAGTCGCGGGATCATAACGAGGAGAGGGAGCTTCGGTGCGTGAGGTAGGGCGCGTCTGTCCCCAGTGCGCCGCGAGACTGTGCGAACGCCGCAGCGGCGCGCTGGGGACAGACGCGCCCTACCGTGGGAGATGCGGGCAATTCGTCGCTCACGGCGGAGATGCCGCATTTTGCGGGCGGCCTGCTGGGCCGCCGAAAGACGGACACGGCGCGTCGTTTAGCCCTCATCGTAAAAGTATTGTCTGTCATTCGCTATCAACTGGAAAGCCGTGCTCTCAAGCTCGGCTTGATGTGTATCAATCCAGCGGTCCAACTCGTTACAACCATCCGGCTGCTTCCAACTCTCCATTCCGGAGCGATACCGCGCAGCCAACTCAGGGAAACCAAATCGCTCCAACGCGGATGCGACGGCCTCGAAATCATCCCTTGAAATCGCCTCGTAATACTGCCAGATGCCAGATCGACTCCACCCGCACCACGCAAACAGGCGCTTGGAAAGCCAGAACTGCTCCGGCAACTGGCGGTCTCTGCTTACCACGTCAATCACACCCTCCAGCGCGGACATGTCCTTCGCGTCGTAAAGCTGGTCAACATACGATTTGGCGTAGCGCACGACCATTAGAGCTAACATGGCACTCGCGGGCGGGACGCCCGCGCTCCGCCCGTCAGATCAGTTCCTTGATCACGCGGCCGCCGTTGACGATGGCGATGGGGCGGCCGTCGGGCGTGTGGACTTCGGATTTCGGATCAATGCCCAGCAGCGTGAACATCGTGGCCGCGAGATCCTCGGGGCCGAAGGGATTCTCCGCCGGATCCTCGGCCCACTTGTCGCTCTTGCCGATGACGCGTCCGCCCTGGATGCCTCCGCCGCCGAGCATGACCGTGAAGCACCGACTCCAGTGGTCGCGGCCCGCGTTCTTGTTGATCTTGGGTGTGCGACCGAATTCGCCGGTGACGAGCACGAGCGTTTTTTCGTACAGCCCACGTTCTTGCAAATCACGGAACAGCGAGGACATCGCCATGTCGAGTTTCGGGAGCAGTTCGTCGCGCAGCACCTTGAAGTTCGCGTCGTGCGTGTCCCAGTTCGAGTGGTCGATGGTGACGCAGCGTACGCCAGCCTCGACCATGCGGCGGGCCATGATGCACGACTGGCCGAGCGTGTTGCGGCCGTAGGCGTCGCGGAGTTTTTCCGATTCGGCGGAGAGATCGAACGCGCGCTTGGCGGCGGGCGAGGTCATCAGGTCAAAGGCGCGCTGGCTGAAGACGCTGTAGCTCTTCGCGCCGGAGTTCGCGGCGACTTCGGCGGAGTGCTGGAAGCGGTCCACCTGCCCGAGCAGGTCGCGGCGCGCGTTCAGGCGGGTGCTGTCGATCAACAGCGGCGGGGCCATGTCCGGGACGTGGAAATTGGCCGCGCTCGGGTCGGCCTCGATCACGAACGGCACCGCGCTCGGGCCGAGGTAAGCCGAGCCGCCGCTCGGGTGCATGTTGGGCAGGCAGACGTAAGGCGGCACGCTGCCGCGCGGCCCGAGCTTGTGCGAAATGTAGGAGCCGAAGGCGGGATGCTGATTGTTGGGCTTGAGTCCGCCGTTGAAGCCGGCGGTCGGATTGTGGCCCGTGAGCATGTAATGATCCGCGCCGCCGTGGTCCGCGTTGCGATGCGTGAAGGAGCGCACCTGCGAAAATTTGTCCATGATCTTCGCCACGCGCGGCAGGTGCTCGCACACGCGCACACCGGGCAGGTTGGTCGGGATGGAGCCGAAGTCGCCGCGGATGTCGGAGGGGGCGTCGGGCTTCAGGTCAAACGTGTCGATCGTGCTAAGGCCGCCCTTGAGAAAAACATAGATGACGTTGAGGTCGGAGGTGATCGCCTTGCCGGGGCCGCTGGTCGCGCCGTGGGCCTGGAGTTGCAGCAGGTTCGGCAGGCCGAGCGGCAGCCCGAGCAGGCTCGCCGCGCCGACGCGGAGGAAATCGCGGCGGCTCGAACCATCGCAGAAGAGAGAGGCGTTTTTCATAATCAGGCGGGGCTAGTGGTTGAAAATAAACTCGAGGGAATTCATCAGGCTCCAAGCCAAATCTTCGGCGGACTCGCGGCGCTGGCCGGCGCTGGTTTGCAAGTGTGCGAGCGCCGCCTTGCGTTCCACAGCGGTCGGGAGGCGGCTGAAGCAGGTGAGATAAAGTTCATCGGCCAGCTTTTCATCATCGCGCGAGGCCGCCACGAGTCGCGCGACCGCGCCGGCGTCGTGCGTGAGTTTGCCGTGGATTTCCGGCGAGTTCAGCAGATGCAGCACCTGCGCGACGCTGGCATCGGACTGGCGCTCGCATTCGCACGGCGAGGTGCGCAGCGGACGGCCGAAAATTTTCAGGAAGTAATGCTTCACGTCGCTGTCCCAGACCTGCGTGGCGCGATAGCCGGCGGGCACGCCATCGAACTTCTCCGGCACGCCGGTGATCTGGCAGACGGCATCGAAAAGCACCTCGGCGGGCAGGCGGCGGAACAGCGCGCGGGAATAATTCTGCTCATCGAATTCGTTCGTCTCGTTCGGCGTGGCGGAAAGCTGGTAGGTGCGCGAGGCCGTGAGCGTGCGGATGATCTGCTTGAGATCGAATTTGTGATCGACCGCGTACTTCGCCAGCGCGTCGAGCAGTTCGGGATTGCTCGCCGGGTTGGTCAGGCGCGCGTCATCCACCGGCTCGATCAGGCCGCGGCCGTAAAAATGCGCGACCAGGCGGTTGACCAGCGTGCGGGCGAACCACGGATTGCCCGGCGCGGTGAGCCAGCTCGCGAGCGCGGGGCGGCGGTCGCCCTCGAGCTTGGCGTCGAGCGCGTCGGCGCCGAGCGGCTGCGGCGGGACGAGTTCGCCGGTGCGGGGATTGCGCGTGGCGGGATTGCCCTCGGCGAGCAGGACTTCGCCGGCCGCGCCTTTGCGGAAGCTGACCTGCTGAAAGAACGCGGTCATGCCGTAGTAGTCGTTCTGGCTCCAGCGGTCGTGCGGATGATGATGGCACTCGGCGCACGCGATGCGGACGCCGAGGAACACCTGCGAGAACATGCTGGCCATCTCGCCGGGCTTGCTCGCGACCTTGTAAAAGTAGCTGGCGCCGGATTCATCCACCGGCCCCTCGCTGGTCAACAACTCGCGCGCCAACTGGTCGAACGGCCGGTTCGCCGCAAGGAGTCCGCGAATCCAGCGATAGTAGAGATACGCCTCCTTATGGCTCAGTTTCTGGCGGTCCACGCGGAGGAGGTCGGACCATTTCAGCGCCCACAGGTCGGCGTATTCGGGGCGTTCGAGCAGCGTGTCCACGAGGCGCGCGCGCTTGTCGGGACGCGGGTCGTTGAGGAATTTGCGAGCCTCGTCGGGCGTCGGCAGCGTGCCGATGAGATCAAGCGAGGCGCGCCGGAGAAACTCGGTGTCGGTGCAAAGCTCGGACGGCCGCAGATTCAGCTTCCGCAATTTCGCATCCACCAGGCCGTCGATGAAATTCAACCGCGGGGCAGGGGAGTGCACCGCGATTTTCCCCTCGCGCGGGATCAGCGCGAGGAACACCGCCACCTCGCCCATGAACCGCGCCATCACCGCCGCCTGCCCCGGCAGCGTGCCGGCGGTGACGACGCCGTCATCCGACACGCGCGCGAACAACTCCTGATTCGACTGGAATTGCGCGAGCCGCGTGACATCGACCTTGCGCCCGTCGCTGTAGGTCGCGAGCACCCGTAATTGCTGCGTGCCGCCCGCGCTCAGGATGCGCTCGGTGGGCGCGAGTTCGATGCCGGTGACGCGTGCGTCGTTGGTCGTGCCGAAGGGCGTGCCCGCGGCGATCCACGCACGGAAGGTCGCCAGCTCGGGCGTGTCCGCGTGCAGACGAACGCCGCCGCGATGCGAGATGTCACCGCTGGGTTTGCGCAAAACCAAGCTCAGGTCCGGCGCGGCGGGGGTCACACGGCGGCCCTTGCCTTCCTTCACGATGGCCCGGTAATCGGCCACCGGATCGAAGCCGAACACGGACAGTTTGAAACCCGCCTGCCCCTCGGCCTTCGCATGACACGACGACCCATTGCACCCGAGCCGGTTGAGCAACGGTGTGATGTCGTGCTCAAAACTGTAGCGCCGCACGCTCTCCGGCGGACGCACCTCGACCGTCGCCCGCGCCGTCTGCCCGGCGGCGCGCACCTCGAGCGTGCCGCGTCCGTCACGCGATGCCTGCAATTCGCCGCGCGCGCTCACTTGAAACACTGCCGCGTCCTGCGAGCGAAACTCCGCCGCGTGCGTCAGGTCGATCAGCCGCCCCGCCGCCGTCTTGCCGCTCACGAGCACGCGGAACTGCCCGCCCGGGCTGTCCACCGCGATCTTGGGCGGGTCGATGAAAATCTCGGCGATGACCTCGGCGGGCCTAGCGCTACCGATGGCGGCGGGCGCTGCCGCAGCGGTCGGAGCGGCTGGGGCGATGAACGGGAGGAAGAAGAAAGCCGCCGCCAAGAGCAGTGCTCGCCGGCGGATCGCGCGGGAATTTCCGGCACCCTCGAGGTGTCGGCGCAGAGCGGCGAAAGTTGGCGGTACGGTCGTCAAAATTAGTTTCGGAAAATCTCCAAAACTCGCTGGCGTTGCGAGGCTTGGAAACACGCGTTTAACGACGGGGGCGCTCCGGGGGCAATTCACCGGCCTGCCAACGTACCTCACTCCGCTCGCCGAGCACGGTGGTCCAGATGCCGCACCGTCGCGACGTTCGAGTTTTCGGCACGTCGGCGCCGGCGGCGGTCTGTCGAACGCGTCGCGGCCAACCGGAATCGGCACACCGCTCGCCGAACCGGATATGGCAAAGGAATGGCGGCAAAGGAATGGGGACAAGAAGTTTTTCCATCGCCCTTCCTTTGCCTCCCATCCTTTGCCAATAACTCCGCTGCCTCCATTCCGCCGCCCCATCGGCACCCTGCCGTTCGGGGCCGACGCCCCTTCGCCATTCAAGTGCGATGGCCCCTGCTACGCCGTTTCGGTGCTCGGGTTCTCCTCCCGTCGTCGGCTACGGCAAACCGGCGGTTTTCATTCAGCCGGTGAGGACCGCGCGCAGCATGGTTACGCCGCCGCCGCTCACGCCCGCGCGGAAGTTCATTTGGCCTTGCCCGTCGGGGTGAAGATTTTTTGCAGCAGGTCGGTGGTGCGCGCGGCCGGGTTGGTGCGGATGTTTTTCTCCTCGGCGGCGACCATTTTGAACAGGCCGTCCAGGGTCTTTTTGGTCACGTAATTGTCCACGTCCAACGCCTCGGGAGCGGCGGCGACTTTGCGGCCGAAGAGGCCGAGGAAGGGCTTCGCGGCGGCAGCGGTGCCGGTGAGGGCTTTGTAATGTTGCGTGACGCCGACGCGGTCGGTGGCGGCTTTCACAATCGGGAGGAAGCGGGTCTCGAGGCTCTGTTCAGTGGTGCGGCGGAAGAACTGCGTCGCGGCGTCCTCCGGGCCTTTGAGGATCGCCTGCGCGTCGGCGAGGCTCATCTTGGTGATGCTGTCGGCGAGAATGGTGAGGCCCTCGGGAACGGCTTTTTCGGCGGCGCGGTTCATGGCGAGGATGAAGTTGTCGGCGAGCTGCCCCTGTCCGGCGAGGCGGGCGGCGCTCTCGGCGGTCTTCAAGCTGTCGGGCAGCGGGATTTTCACGTCGAGGTTTTTGAGGAAGCCGTCTTCCTTGCCAAGGCTGGCGGTGGCCTTTTGCGCGCCTTTTTGCAGCGCCTCTTTCAGGCCGCGCGTGATCTCGTCGGTATTCAGCACGCCGGCGGGCAGGCCGAGCGTCGGGGCGTTCGTGCCGAGGAGCGTGCGCACGCCGCCGAGGAAATCTGCGGCGTTGAGCGTGGGGGTGGCGGCGACCGGCAGGGCGAGGGCGAGGAGGAGGGCGGGGAGTTTCATGTTTTTGCGTGGGTTGGTTGGCAGAGCCGCGCCAGCGTCGTCGTGGCGGTGGGGAGTGTCAATTTTGTGCTGCCGGGGCCGCCGGACACGGACGACATTTTCGCCACGGCAGGGCTGGGGAAAGGGGCAGGGGAGTGGAGCCAAAGGATGGGGGCGAGGGGCGGTATCCGCAGATGGGAATGAAAGTCTGAGTTTTCAGTCCATTGCCTCGAATCCATTGCCCGGTCATGCGGCCATGCGTTGTCGGTGCTCAAAGACTGATTCCTCCGGACCGTTTCCCTCCCTGCCGCTCCGTCGCCTTGGGCTGCCGGGATGGCACGTTGGACAACTTGATGCGCTGGTAGGCACCGCGCTTCTGATCTTCAGGATGCGGCTCGATCGCGAGAATGGTGATGTCTCCCTGATCCGGGCCATACGCCCAGAACAAGCGCCCTGCGGCAGGTGTGTGGTTCTCGAGATAGGATTGGAAAATCTTGATCCCGTGGTGGCGCGTCAGTTCGTCAATCTCGTGAGACGCCAGCCCCGGATGGCGCGGATTCTGTCCGAGAAAACCCAGTGTCTTGACCAGTTTCTTGAAAAACTTCTCCTCGTCCCGGTCCAGTTGGCCGCGAAGTTTCCGCGCCGAGAGATCGTTCCAAAACGCCGCCATTTCCGGCAGACCCATGCGAATGCGGAACGCCATGTCACCTCCTCACTCCTGGCCGAACGCCGTCAGGTCAATGGGTGGCGAGGCCAGGCCCTGTTTCAAGTTGGCCACCGATTGTTCGAGCAGCCGGCGCGTGCGGGCCGAGACGGCTTGCGGCGGCACCAGCACGCGCGGCTCCAGCAGATAGCGGCCGTCGGACAGGGCTTGGACGTGAAAGTGCTTGGTCTTGGCGTTTCGCAGGCTGATGCGTTTTTTTGCGTCGGCGGACACATCGTAGCGGTCGATGACGGTGACCCCGCCGGTGTCTTTTTTGCGGCTGATGGTGGGTGTCGGCATGGGCGAAGTTTGGTGGGATTTCCCACCGGGGTCAAGGCGGTCCCGCCGCGCGGGCGAATCCCCCCCGCAGAGGTGACGTTCCGATCTGTCATCCGCGATTCAATGCGGAAATGGTTCTTCCTTTTTGGCGGGTCGTTTCTACAGTCCGCCGCCGAATTTGGAACTGAACTCGAATAATCTTTATGGCCGCTGATACCTCCGTTGTGAAACCCGTGGAAGCCCCGCCGCTTTCCCCGCTCCAACTCAAATCCCGCCTCGCCGGCACGCCCGGCGCGCCGAAATACCCCGCGAAAGTCAAAAACGCCGCCGGCCAGGAAGTCCTCCTCGGCTGCCCGCGGGTGACCCGCGGTTTGGTGGCTTTGATGAACGTTCACGCGGTCAACGGCGGCGCGGCCTGTCACTGGGGCGGCCCGGCGGCGTTTGCGGAAATCATGTCGGCGGTGCATGGCCTCATGTTCGCGACGGCGGGCCGCGCGTGGCACGAGGCGTACAATTTCATCAACGACGCCGGCCACACGGAAAACGGCGTTTACGCGCTGCGGGCCAACTACGGTTTCGATGGCCTGACCTTCGAGTCCCTCAAGGGCTTTCGCAGCATAAAGAGCAAGCTCACCGGGCACGGCGAGGCGCATCTGAATCCCGAGGGCGTGCTCGTCAGCAACGGCCCGCTCGGCTCGAGCCTGCCGCAGGCGCAGGGGCTGGCGATTGCCGACAAGGTGACCAAATCGGATCGCGTCACCATCTGCACCGTTTCCGACGGTGCGGCGATGGAAGGCGAGGCGAAGGAAGCGTTCTCGGCCATTCCCGGCCTCGCGGCGAAGGATCGCATCAATCCCTTCGTGCTCATTCTCTCCGACAACGACACGAAGCTCTCCGGCCGCATCACCAAGGATTCCTTCTCGATGCAGCGTTCGCTCCAAGCCATGGGCGCGCTCGGGTGGAATGTCATCTCGGTGCCGAACGGCCACGATTTGCAGGCGGTGTATCTCTCGGTCGAGAAAGGCATCGAGCAGGCGCGGCGCAATCCCAACGTGCCCGTCTGCCTGTGGGTGCGGACGATCAAGGGCTACGGCGTCAAATCGACTGAGACGAGTGATTCTGGCGGGCACGGTTTTCCGCTGGCGAATGGCGAGAAGATCGTCGAGTTCGTGAACGAAATCTTCGGCGGGCAGGCACCGGAGGAGTTTGCGATTTGGGCGAAAGCCTTGCGCACGGACTGGGAGAACGCGGAAGCCGCGAAGAAGGCCAAGGCCGCGGCGGCTCCGGCGTCGGCGACGCCTGCGGTCAAGAAGGACAAGGTCCAGAGCGGCCTGGCCAAGGCGGCGATTCGCGCGGCGACCGAGGGTTTCCCGGTGTACTCAGTCTCCGCCGACGTGCAGGGATCGACCGGCATCAGCTCGTTTCAGAAGAGCTTTCCCGACCGCTACATCGAGGTCGGCATCGCCGAGGCCAACATGATCAGCGTCGGCGCGGGCTTTGCCAAAGTGGGTTTCATCCCGATCGTCGATACGTTCGGCCAGTTCGGTGTCACCAAGGGCAATCTGCCGCTCACGATGGCGGCGCTGTCGCAGGCGCCGGTGATCGCGATGTTTTCGCACGTTGGGTTTCAGGATGCCGCGGATGGCGCGTCGCATCAGGCCACGACTTATTTCGCGGCGACCTCGGCGTTGCCGCACACGGTGGTGATCGCGCCGTCCTGCTCGGATGAAGCCGAGGCGCTGATGTATGAGGCGATCCGGCGCTACGCGGACGTGCGCGGCAAAGGCGGCGATGGCGAGAGCTACATCTTCTTTGTCGGTCGCGAGAATTATCCGCTGACCTGGATCGCCGGCGCGACGTTCCCGTGGGGCAAGGCGCAGGTGCTGCAAACCGGCGGCGACGTGGTGCTGATCGGCTGCGGGCCGCTGTTGAGCAAAGCCATCGAGGCCGGCAAAAAGCTGGCCGAGAAGGGCATCAAGGCGACCGTCATCAACAACCCGTTCATCAATCAGGTGGACCTCGAGACCATCGGCGCGGCGGTGACGGCGTGCGGCGGGCGCGTGGTGACGATCGAGGATCACCAGATCATCGGCGGCATGGGCGCGCAGGTTTCGCACGCGCTGTCGCAGGCGGGCATCGCGCACCGGATGAAAACGCTGGGCATTGACGGCGAGTTCGGACAGTCCGCCTATCTGGCCGAGGAGCTGTATGTGCAGCACGGCCTCACGACCGTGAAGCTGATCGAGGCGGCGGAGCAGTTGCTGAAGTAGGCGACGACCGCGGAATCCAGAACGGGCAAAGAGGCGCTGCGGCGCCTCTTTCGCTTTTTTGTGCCTAGTGCGGTGACTGATCCTGCCTTTTCGACGCAGTTCAAAACGGCCAAACACTCCGCCGTCCAGGCGGAGCGCCGAATTCCATTTTGCCACGCCCCTCCGCGCCGCTGGGAACGTGCCGAATCCGAGCTCGGCACTCCGCCCGCAGGTGCGCCTCTGCACCCGACGCCGGAGCGCGACCGGTCGTGGGGCAGCGCATCGAATGCCAAGGGAGCGGCGGAACACTCGGCCAAACTTTGCGTGCGGGAGCGCTGCGAGGCCAGCGAGTCGGGGGGGGCGTGTCTGTCCGTGGCGGGCTGTGGAGTGTCGGAACGCGCCACCGGCGCTCTCTGTGCCGCGACCTCCGGCCATCCCCGCTCGTCGCTTCCGCCCATCCGACACCGGGCGCGGCGTTACGCAAACCGCTTTTGCAGGAACTGGAGCTGCTGGTTGATCCGGGACTGCGCGGTCTCCATGGCGACGAAGCTGGCAGTGAGACGATCTTTGCTCGAGAGGACCAGGCGCTCCATGTCACTCACCTGGGTGTCGATGGCGGCGGATTGCTTGGTGAGATTGGCCTGCTTGGTTTTTAGGAAGCCATCGTCGCCGCTGACCTTGTCGATGTAGGTGTCGAGCTTGGCGGCGAGGCCGGTGGTCGAGTTGGTGAAGAAATCCTTTACCGCGGTGAGATTGTTCGCCAAGGCGTTGTCGAGCTTGGTCGAATCGGTGAGCGCGAGCGTGTTGTTCGTGCCGTTGCTGGCGATGCCGAGGTCGTCGAGAAACTTTATGACGCCGGACGAATCGCTCTGGGCATTGACCTGGCTGCGCAGGCTGGAGGCGAGGGAGAAGGCGTCGCTCTCGCCCGCGAGGGTGCCGGCGGTGACGGTGCCCTTGGCGTCGGTGGTGCTGGCGGTCTGGGAATCGATCAGGCTTTGCGCGCGGTTGTATTCGGAGATGAAGCTGTTGATCGCGCTTTTGATCGTCGTCGTGTCGGTGCCGATGGTGACTTTGGTCGTCGCTTCCTTCAGGGCGGTGACAGTGAGTCCGGTGATGCCTGAGCTGTCTGCCGTGACTGTGTTGGAGTGACTGACCAACTGTCCGCCGCCGTTGATGGTGTAGAGCAGGTCCTTGCCGCGCTCGAGCGTGCCGCCGGAGAGACCGGTGGCGGCGAGAAAATTGCCGGTGACATCCTCGAGGGCAACGCCGACGTCACCCGTGATCTTATTGGTCAGGGAGAAGCGGTCGTTGACGCTGTCATAGGCGGCTGTGACTCCGGCGGTCGAGTCATTGATGCGCTTGAGGACGTCGGACACACTGTCGGTGCCGGCGTTGAAGCTGAGGGAAACCCCGTTGATCTTGAACGCGCCCGCGCCCGCGCCGCCGTCGGAAATCGTAGTCGCCAAGTTGGCGCTGCTCAGGACGCCGGATTGTTTCACCACCCCGAGAGTGTTGCGGCTGGCGACGGTGGCGGTGCCGTTATTGAAGAGTTGGGCGGAAGTAAGGAAATTGCTGGTGTCAGTCGCGCTGCCGAGGACGACGGGGCTGCTGCCGGACAAAGTAACTTTGTCAGTGGCGCTGTCGTAAGCACCAGTGACTGCGCCGCCGGTGGCGGTGCTGATCTTATCGAACACACCCTGGAGAGTGTCCGAAGTCTCGATGGTGATCTGTTGGTTGTTGACCGTGAATTTTCCGGCGGTGATGGGACTGGCGAAGGCGGCGGTGCTGAGGGTCAGGCCGGAGACGTCGTTGGTGGCGTTCAGGTTCGCACCGGCATTGGCCGAGCCGCGCTGCACGGCGGCGGTGGCCAGTTGGGTGAAATTAAAATCGTAGGTGCCCAGCGCCGTGTCGGTGGTGGCGGTGGCGGAGGCGACGGTGGCGTCGCCAGCCGTGGTCTGGCGGGTGCCAAAGAGGGAGGCTTCCTTGAGCGTCTTGACGCGGTTGGAAAGGACGGACAACTGGGTCTGGATGCTGCTGTAGGAATTGTTCCGCTGGAGAATCTTGTTCTGCTCGCTGCGCAGCCGTTGCTGGGGCGCGCGCGAAATCTGGGTCAGTTGATCGACCACAGATTTCCAGTCGAAGCCTGTGGCCAAGCCGGAGATGGAGAGGTCTGCCATGGGTGGCTATCGGCGGATTCGGGTGGCCGCTTGAGCAATAAGTTGGAACGGGCGAAGTGACTCCGGTGCGCCAGGGGGCGGCGGCAGGCTGCCGCCCTCCGGGGAAGGGAGGCGCTTAACCCAACAGGCGGAGGGCCGTCTGCGGTGCGGTGTTCGCTTGGGCGAGCATCGCGGTGCCGGCCTGGACAAGGATGTTGTACTTGGCGAACCGCGTACTCTCCTCGGCCACATCCACATCCTTGATGCGACTGTTGGCGGCCTGGAGGTTTTGATTGAGCACGCTGAGTTGCTCGCTCGTGGCGGTGAGCCGTGACACGTTGGCACCGACCGTGGCGCGGTCCGTGGCGAGCTGGTTGATCGCGGTCTTCACCGCGGTCAGGGCGCTCGCGGCAGCGGTGGTGGTGCCGATGGTGGCGCTGGTCGCCCCCGTGTAGCTGGCCGTGCTGAGGTCCGCGGCCCCGAGCGTGAACGTGCTCCCCTCCGAGTCCTGGGTGACGGCCTGGCCGACACTCCCGAAGAGGCTGACGCCATTGAAGTCCTTCGTGCCCGCGTTCGTGACGAACGCCGCCAGATTGGTGAACTCCTTGTTGTACAACGCACGGTCCGAGTCGGACTTGGTGATGTCCTGCGACATCACGGACAGCTCGCTCATGCGGTCCAGCGCCTTGCCGACCTGCTGCAGGAAACCATCCTGCGTCTGGCTGAAGGACTGGGCGTTGCCGAGGTTGTTGCCCGCGGCCGTGGTCCGGTTGATTTGCGCGTCCAGGCGGCTGGAAACCGCCAGTCCTGCTGCGTCATCCTCCGGTGAGACTATCTTCGAACCGGAAGATAAACGGGCCAGCGATTTCGCCAGCATCCTTGAAGACTCTGCGAGCAGCCTGCTGCTGCTCAGTGCAGAGACGTTGGTATTTATCACCATAACTAACTCCTTCCTTGAGTCGCCCCGTGGTGGGGCCTTGTGAAACGGCATCCCTGCCGCCGACAGGATTTAATCGGAGGATCCTATCATTGCCTCCTGGGGTGATCAGGGGCCACCCCGCCCCGGTCTTGCGACCAATGGCTAAGATCGGCGAGGAAGGGAACTACTTGAGTAGAATATTGCAACAGAGTAACAACGCTCGTTCGTAGAGCGTGATTCAATCGGAGCCGGAACACGCTGTCCCCAGCGTGACATTCCACTCATCAACGGACGGACAATGCCTGCGATTGACATGGACCACCCCGTTGAGTTGAACGGACACCGCCCGGAAATGGTAGGTAGTGATCTCCCGCCCACGGAGCCGGAGGTAGAAAGCCGGCCGCTTCCGGGAGATAGAGATATACTCCATCCTATTCCGAAGAAATGGGGGAACGATGGGCGCATCTCAGTCTTGTGCCGCCGATTCCCATCTCATTAGCACCCGGCTGTAGCCGGGTGTCTGGGACGGCGAATCGACACAACCGCTTTAGCGGTTTCTTTGTCGGGTGGATGTGTCCGGCATCTCCGCCAAAGCCGTCAAAACGGCTGCCCAATTCTTCCGCCCGGCAACCCCCGGCTGAAGCCGGGTATGTGTTTAGCGCCAAAGGCGCGGCTCATACCAGCCTGGGGCAACGCCCCAGGTCAGATGCCAGCCAATGAATTCAGGGCTGAAAGCCCGTTCCATCTTCCTGCTGAAGGATGATCCGTTCCCGCGATGGACCGCGCTTTCAGCGCTCAAATAGTAAATGGCTCGCTTCCTGGGGCGTTGCCCCAGGCTGGAATAAATCCGCGCCTTTGGCGCTAAACAGATACGAAGCCGGGTGCTAAGCAGAAGTGCAGGAAACTGAGATGCGCCCGGGAACGATTGACTGAATAGTCGGGAGGCAGCCGGCGCGGGAGGTCACAGAAATGCAAAGGCCGGACGGTGCTCCTGCGCCGTCCGGCTGCGTACCATCCGAGTGACACCAGGCTCTAACTGATGAGCCGGAGCGCCGCCTGCGGGCTGGCGTTTGCCTGGGCCAACATCGCGGTGCCTGCCTGTACCAGGATGTTATACTTGGCAAATCGAGTGCTCTCCTCCGCGACATCGACATCCTTGATGCGACTGTTGGCCGCGGCGAGGTTGTCGCCCAGCACGCCGAGTTGGTCGTAGGTGCTGTTGAGGCGGGAGACATTGGCCCCGACCGTGGCGCGGTCGGTGGCAAGCTGGGTGATGGCGTTCTTGACGTTGGTCAGCGCCGTGGCGGCGGTGGTGGTCGTCGAGATGGTCGAGCTGGTGGCGGTGGTGTAGCTCGCCGCGCCGAGGTCCACGCCGGTCATGCTGAAGGAAGCGCCTTCCGAATCGATGCTGACATCGCGGGCGGCGCTGACAAACAGACTCACCCCGTTGAAATCCTTGGTCGCCGAGTTGGTGACAAAGGCGGCGAGGTTGGTGAATTCCTTGTTGTAGAGCGCACGGTCCGCGTCGTTCTTGGTGATGTCCGCGGACATGACCGAGAGTTCGCTCATGCGGTCGAAGGCCTTGCCGACCTTCTGGAGGAAACCATCCTGTGTCTGGCTGAACGAGATGGCGTTGCCGACGTTGTTTTTGGCGGCCGTATTCCGGTTGGTCTGCGCATCCAAACGGGTGGAGACGGCCGAGCCGCCGACATCGTCGCCGACGGACGCGAGTTTGGAGCCTGAGGACAGGCGGGCGAGTGATTTCGCCAACATGCCAGAGGATTCGTTGAGGAGACGGCTGCTTGTCAGGGCTTGGACGTTAGTATTGATTACCATAAGAGACTCCTTCCATGAGTCACCCCTCGCGGGGTATTGGAACACCGCGGCTTCCTTGCCACGGACGGAGTTTTTTCAGAGGTTTCCGCCTTGGTCCTCGCTGGCTCTTTCCGGCTGCCAGCCGCCGTTGTCTTAGCGACACCCATGACATCGGAAGGCAACCGAAAGACTTAACCGGGTTTGTGCGGCGATGTTTTCCGGGGTAGGGAGGCGAAGCAGGAGAAAATGGGATGAGACTGAGTGATGAAAGGAGGAGGGACTAAGTCGTGATGGGCCGCGATTGGGCGCGGGCCGTTGTAGGAGACGACGTAAGGAGACTCTAACTCTTTCCACGGCAGGCGCGTGGTTGGGTAAAAGGAGGTTAGAGTCTCCTTGCGTCGTCTCCTACAAGGGAGGCTTTGTGGCAAGCGATCGCCGCCCGCGGCCGTGAGCCGCCCGTGGCCGCGATGTCAGTGCAGACAGACGAGGTCCTGGCGCGGGTCAATGCCCCAGCGCGCGCCGACGGCTTCGAGTTCGGGTGTCAGCGTCCAGCGGTCGGGTTGCGGGCCGCCCTCGTGGTCGGGGTTGCCGCCTTTGAGGGCCATGCAGCCGTGATTGTTGCCGATCGCGAGGAGTTGCTGGCATTCCTCCGCGGTAAAGCGGAGTTCGGGCAGGGCGGCCAGTTCTTCGACTTTCTTCTCGATGGGTTTGCAGTTGGGACTGGCTTCCTGAATGAGGGTGGGGATGACGCTTTTCACCGCGGGCTGGGATAGGTTCCAGAGACAAGCGAGCTGGAGCAGGGTAAGGCTGTGGGCCTCGGCAAAGGAGCGCATCCGTTCGAGCTTGGCATTACCCGCCTCGACCCAGCCGGCGGGGCGGAAGGCACGGTGATCTTGCTGTCCGAACTTATGCCCCGGCTTCACGTCGTCGTGGAAGAGACCGCCGTAGTCCACGACGCGAGTGAGCAGGTTGATGTCGAATTTCGCGGCGGCGGGCAGGCAGAGACTGCCGGGCCAGGGTTCGAGCGGATTGAGGATGATCATCGCCCAGTCGATGAGTTCCGAGAATTTCTCGAAACTCTGGATGAGATCGAGCGTGAAGCCGTTGGCCGGTCCCGGCGCGATGCCGAGGCGCTGGGTCAGGCCGCTCCGTTTAACGCGGTCAAGGGCGTCCCAGACGGCGGGACTGGAGTAGCCGGTGGCGTCGGGATTGTGCAACAGGAGCAGGTCGAACTGTTTCACCCCGCAACGTTCCAGCGATTTCTCCGTCGCGAGTTTCAGGTAGTCGAAATACTTCTCGGGCCCGCGCAGGGCCGGGTCGGTGAACCGGGGAAACCCCTTCGAGCCATCCCGTTTGCCTTCATAGAAATCATGGCCCACCGCGCCGACCAGGCAGTAACTGTCACGCGGATAGGCCGCCAAGGCGCGGCCGAGCATGATGTCGGCGACGCCGACGCCATAGACATCGGCGGTCATAAAGGTGCGGATGCCTTGCTCATAGGCGTGGCGGATGACGGCGAGAAAGCGGTCGTCGGGCAGCGGTTCGCCGAAGTGCATGAAGCGGCCGCCGCTCCAGATTCCATAGGCTGTGCGAGTAGGTTCCATAAAATCGGTAGTCTGAGTTAGGTAGTCTGAGTCAGTTGGTAACTTAGGCTGGCAGGGCCAGCCGTCCCCGGACGGTTCACGGGGGTGGCACGGCGAACTGACCAATCGCTGGCGAGAATCTTCCGCCGGACGTCGGAAGCAAAGCAAGCCTGCAGTCCCGTGAAGTTGCGGGCCGGCCAGTTCGTTGGCGCGATGGTGTCAGTCGGGCCCGGGCGGCGGCGGCGCCGGAAGATCTGGCGGCGGGTCGGGGACGGACGCGTGGGCGAACCGGTGGGGGCCGCGGGGTTATTCGAGCGTCATCCGCGTCGGCGTCAGCTCGTACCGATCCAGGACTTTGCGCACGAGGCCCGTGACTTTGGCCGGCTTGGTATCCGCACAGACTTCCGGGTGGAAGCGTTTGGCGACCTCGTTGTGGACGATATAATACTTCGTCGGCACGCCACCCTTGTCGGCGATGAGCACGGTCTTGCAGTAGTCGTCTTCCTTCAGGCCGTTCTTCAGGCAGGTCGCGCGCCCCTTGAGGGTGATCACTTTCGAGCCGGCATCGACATCGACAACCGCCGCCCGAACGCCGCTGCCCATGGCCAGGCCGGTGAGGATTACCCATGTGACAAGATTTTTTTTCATCTGCATTTGCTGCTTCGCTGATTCCGTATGTCGCGCGGTGGGAGGGGCTGCCCCCGGCCTGATTCACCGCGTCCCGGAAATCTCCGGGCGGGCGGCCGGCAGTTGTTCGTCTGCCAACTTTGAACCGAACTCCATCGCCGCCGACGGCCGAACATCGCACGAACCGGCGGTGATTACCAAACAAGAAGCGCCCGCCGGGTTCCTGAAGGGTGCCCCAGCGGGCGGTCGTGGGTCTCAGCCAAAGTGTTCCCACCACGGTTTAGTCGGCGGTGATTTTGGCGGGCGTGACTTCGAATGTGTCACCTACCTTTTTGCACACGCCGACGACGGTGATTTTCTTCCGCTCGGTGCAGATTTCGGAGTGGAACTTTTTGCTGACGTCGTTTTGCACCAGATAGAACTTCGTTTCCTTGCCGTTCTTTTCAGTGACCAAGACGTTCTGGCAGCTATCCGATTCCTTTAGGACGCACTTCATGCAGGCACCGCGACCCTTGAGGGGGATCTCCTTGCCGGCGGACTCGGCGGGCAAGGGCGTCGCGCCGACGATCAATCCGGCGGCAGCTAATAGAATAACGAGTGATTTTTTCATTATGGGGAATCTGGAGGTTGAATTTTGCGCTGTTATCTGACCTGGCCGCCGCTCAACTCGAGCAGCCCAAGCTCGGGTAGCCAGATGCAAATCCACGGGATCGGACCTCGCACAAATCGCCCAGAGTTGACCCTTTTTTTGCCTTTTCCGGTCCCGGCCGGTCTGCCGTGGGCCGTCCTGATCGGCTCGGCCAAACAAAGATTAAAGAACTTGCCTCGCCCCCCCGTCGCAGTGCTTGATCCGGTCGTTCATGCCCGTTACCAATCTGCCCGCTAACCTATGATACTCATGAAAAAACCTCTCCTGTCCTGCATTCCTTGCGGTGGTCTCGTCGCCACCGCCGCCGCGCTGCTGCTCGTCGGCAGTGCCCTGGCGGAAGTCCAACCGCCGCCGGGTTTCAAGGCCCTGTTCAACGGCAAAGACCTGTCCGGCTGGCGCGGCGGCACCACCTTTGACCATCGCAAACTGCTCGCGATGCCCGACGACAAACGCGCCGAGCAGATCAAAAAGTGGACCGCCCCCGACCAGAAAGGCTCGATGCTGGAAGTCAGCGCCAAGACCGGCAAAGCCCACTGGTACATCGAGGGCGACGAGTTGGTGAACGACGGCTACGGCATGTACGCGACCACCGAAAAGGACTACGGCGACTTCGAATTGCTCGTCGAGTACAAGACTGTCCCGCTCGCCGACAGCGGCATCTATTTGCGCGGCGTGCCGCAGGTCCAGATCTGGGATTACACCGAGAAGGCCAAGTTCAAGCTCGGCGCCGACAAAGGTTCCGGCGGCCTTTGGAACAACAGCGCCGGCGCACCTGGCAAAGACCCGCTTGTGCTTGCTGACAAGCCCTTCGGCGAATGGAACGCCTTCCGCATCAAAATGGTCGGCGACAAGGTCACCATCCACCTCAACGGCAAGCTCGTCGTGGACAACGCCAAGCTCGAAAACTACTACGATCGCAAGCTCAGCGTGCCGGAAAAAGGCCCCATCCAGCTCCAGACCCATGGCGGCGAAATCCGCTGGCGCAACATTTTCATCAAGGAACTCACCGCGGGAAACTGAGCACCAACCTCGCCTCTCATCGGCAGCAAATAAATTGAAATCCCCATGAACCTCCGCCCCCTTCAACGCCTCGCCGCCCTCGCCGCGGCCCTCACCCTCACCGCCTTCTCCGCCGCGGCCGCGGACGAAGACGGCTTCGTTTCCCTCTTCAACGGCAAGGATCTCACCGGCTGGGCCGGTCCCGTGGACCAATATGAAGTCAAAGATGGCGCGATCGCCTGCAAGCCCGGCAAAGGCGGCACCCTGCACACCAAGGACGAATACGCCGACTTCATCGTCCGCCTTGAGATCAAGCTGCCGCCCGGCGGCAACAACGGACTGGCCATTCGTTATCCCGGCAAAGGCGACACTGCCTACGTCGGCATGTGCGAACTCCAGGTGCTCGACGATTCCAGCCCCAAGTACGCCAAGCTGAATCCCAGCCAATACCATGGCTCGGCCTACGGCATGGCCGCCGCCAAACGCGGCCACCAAAAACCCGTCGGCGAATGGAACGAGCAGGAAGTCACAGTCAAAGGCTCGACTATCAAGGTTGTGCTCAACGGCACCGTCATCCTCGATACCGATCTCAGCAAAGTTGATCCTGCGACCTACATGGGGAAATCCAAACATCCCGGGGTAACCCGCACCACCGGCTACTTCGGATTCGCCGGGCACGGCGACGCCGTCCAGTTCCGTAACATCCGGATCAAGAAGCTGTAAGTCGGGCAGTTCCGCGAGCCAACGCCGCACCGGAAAAAACAACGCCCCTTGGCCGTCGCAACCGCGACGCCAAGGGGCGATTTGTTTGCCGGTCGTATTCTGACTGATCTTCCCCTGTAGCAAGGGCCGGAGTGACCACGGTAAACTTGGGCTGGGCAACTACTCGGGGCACCAGACCAAAAACCACTAACCAGCACTAACCTGCACTAATGGGAAGCAATCCAAGGCGTAGCGAAAAAGTGAAGTCGGACCATTCTCCTTATTAGTGCCGGTTAGTGCCGGTTAGTGGTTTTAACTGGTTCGTAGTCCCGCAACTGCCGAATCCAAAGTTAGCTTTGCCGTCCCTGTTTCCCCCAATTTCACCACACCCCGTTGGCCGGGTCGTAAGTCTGCGTCGCGGGCCAGGTGTCGTACCCGTTGGGGAACTTGTAGAATTCCACATGTCCGTCGGCAAAAAAGCTGACCACCCGTCGTTCACCGACATAGTTGTGCCACCAGGTCTTTTGGGCCAGGACGTTGCGGTCCTTGTGCCAGATGTAATCGCCGAAGATAAATTTCTTATCCGGCGCGCCGCTGCAATCGGACTCCCGGCTGGTGTTGGCAATGGTCGTGCCCGTGACATGCCGGACTTGGAACCGGTCGAGGTTCCACTGCACCGAGTAGCTGTTGCCATAGCCGAAGAAACAACTGGCCACATTCCACACATCGTCACCCCCGTCGGACGGGCAGCGGAACACATTGGTGCCGCCGACGTAGGGATTGAGCAGTCGGCTGGTCCCCGGGGTCAGGCCTGAGCCGGCGTTGTTGGTGCCCGTCTGGCCGCCCCAGTCATTCCACGAGGCGTGGATCGGATAGGCGTCGTCGTAGTCACTCACGTAAACCTTGAACGACAGCCCGATCTGTCGCGCATTGCTCAAGCACTGGGCCTTCTTCGATTTCTCCTTCGCCTTGGCCAGCGCTGGCAGCAACATGCCGGCCAGAATGCCGATGATCGCGATGACCACCAGCAGTTCGATGAGGGTGAAAGCCGCGCGTGCCCCGGGGGGCGTGAATGTCTTCATAGCTAGGGAAGCAATTTTGCGTTTCGTCCCGGACGATCGCCGCACCGCCGGTGCCCTTTATCAGCACGGTCCGGCGCGGTTGCCGTTGGGGATTCATTGACTGAATCATCGCACCTCATGGGCGGGAGTCACGGATTCTTAACTCCGTGCGGACGACCGGACGTTGCGTACCGCAGGCGTCCCCGCCTGCGAGTTCGGGCGGCGTTTCGCCGCCAGAACCGGTTCACGGTGCTTGAGCGTCCGGCGCGCTCACGTTCCAGGTTGATCGAACCCCCCGGCCGCCGGGCCGCAGAGTGAGTGGCTCCGCGCGCGGCTCACCACAGCGTCTTCCCGCCATCCAGCACCACCATGCTGCCCGTCATGAAACTGCTCGCCTCGCTCGCCAGATACAGTGCCAGCGCACCGATCTCGCGCGGTTCGCCCCAGCGTCCCACCGGAATCGCCGCCCGCACCTCGCCCTCGAACTCCGGCCGCTCGCGGATCCATCGCCGGTTCGCATCCGTCAGGAACGGCCCCGGCGCGATGCAATTCACCGTGACCCCCTGCGCCGCCCAATCCGCCGCCACCGCCTTCGTGAACATCACCAGCGCCGCCTTCGCCGTTTCATACGAACGCCCGCGCATCGTCTTCCCCGCCCAGAACGCGTTGATCGACGCGATGTTGATCACCCGCCCCCACTTCCGCGGCAGCATCGCCCCACCAATGAGCTTCGTGCAGACAAACGCCTGCGTGAGGTTCAAATCCACGATCCGCTGCCAGTCCGCCAGCGCCAGGTCTTCCGTTGGAATGTTGATCCGCCGCCCGCCGACGTTGTTGATCAAAATATCGATCACCGGATACGCCGCGAGCACCCGCCGGCAAAATTCCTCCGCCGCCTCCGGCGTTCCCAAATCCGCCTGCACGCCCTCTACCCGCACGCCGCCCGCGCGCAACTCCGCCACCGCCGCCGCCAGATGACCCGGATCACTCCCCGCGATCAACACCTCCGCCCCCGCCTCGCCCAACGCCCGCGCCATTTCCAGGCCCAGCCCCCGGCTCCCGCCCGTGATCAACGCGCGCCGTCCCGTGAGTTTGAATTGATCGAGAATCGGCATGGTTTGTTCCCATCAAAGCCTGCGCCCGTGCATCATCGCTCAATCCAGCAACCGCTCGCCGCCAGTGTATTTCTTCACCGCCTCGCGATCCAACGTCAGCCCCAGCCCCGGCTTTGTCGGAATCGCCAGCATCCCGTCCGCATCCAGCTTCCAGCCGCCCGCCGTGATTTCATCAATGAACGGCGAACCCGTCAGATACTCGACCAGTTCCGTCCCCGGAAACGCTGACGCCAGTTGCAAATCCGCCGCCAGCCCGACCGCCGTATTCCAGCCATGCGGAATGAACCGCACCCCGTGCTCCTGCGCCATCCACGCGATGCGCCGCTCCTCGCTGATGCCCCCGCACTTCGTCACGTCCGGCTGGATGATGTCGAACGCCCGCGCCTCCAGCCACGGCTGAAACCCCTGCCGCCGCGTCAACACCTCGCCGCCCGCAATCGGCACCGGCGAATGCTCGCGCAGCTTCACGAAATCCTCGAGCGCATCCGGCACCAGCGCCTCCTCGAACCAATGCACGTCGTATTCCGCGAGCATCTTCGCCGTGTTCAGCGCCCACTTGTAGCCATTGCACCAATGCGCGTCGCTCCCGCCCGCGTCCACCATCAGCTTGTTCTCCGGCCCCACCGCCTCGCGTGCCGCCGCCACAATCGCCCGGTCCACCGCCGCGCTGCGCCGCCCGAACGGCCCCCAGCCAATCTTGAACGCGCGAAACCCCTGCGCCTTCACGCGCAACAAATGATCCCGCAGCTTCGCCGGCTCATCCATCAACAGCGACGCATACGGCTGCACCCGCTCGCGATAACGCCCGCCCAGCAACCGCCCCACCGGCTGCCCCGTCGCCTGTCCGAGCAAATCCCACAGCGCGATGTCGATCCCGCTGATCGCGTGCGTGATCGACCCGCCGCGCCCAAGCCAGAACATGTTTTGATGCAGCTTCTCGCTCACGCGCTCCGGCTCCAGCGCGTTCTCGCCGCGATACAGCGGCTCCAAGACCGCCAGCGACGCCCGCACCAGCGCGTCATTGGTGAACACACTCCCCAGCCCCACCGCGCCCTCGTCCGTATGCACAGCGACCAGCGTGTGAACACAATCCTCCGGCCGCAGCTCATTGCTCCAGCCGCCTTCGGGTGTCGCGCCGCGCAGTCCCGCGCAGCGAATTTCGCGTATTTTCATAATTTGGTAAGCAAAGAACTTTGGGTGATCTCAAATGTGAATGGTGGCCAAACAATCAAAAAACGACTGCGAAACTCCTTCGGCCCCTCGGCCGCCTTGGGTTGCTGGTCGTGCAATGCGCATGTCGCGTTTCTCTCGCTTCCGCCAAGCTAGGGCAGTTTAACCGCCCGATAAAATCTTCGGTTTTGATTGGTGAGAGTCGTATCCGAGAAGAACACGGCATTTGAGAGGCTTTCCAAGCTTCCCAGAGAGTTCCAATCGACCAAGTTGGTGGAAAACTCGACGCGATAGCTGCCACTGTTGGTTGTGCCCAAGGCCATCTCAAATCGCTTGCTCGGCGTTTCGACGAGGGATCCGGTCGGCTGAGGCGGACGAATACCGATGCGGAGCGGACTGGAAGTCGAGGCTGCTCCGCGGTCGTCGTAGGCACGAAGGTGATAGCGGTGGAACCCTGCGCGAAAGTTGCTTGCGGAGATGGAAGTGAAGGGCGCATTCGTGCGGGTAAACAGAAGCCGACTCCCTTCATACAACTCGACCTTGGCGATGCTCCCATCGGGATCGGTAGCGTTGTAGGTCATGGTGAAATTGGCTGGGGAGGTGAAAACGCTTCCGTCCGCGGGGCCAGTGAATGCAATATTCGGAGGACCGTTTGTGGCAATGTAGGTGCCACGCCGGTAGGTGACGCCGACGGGCGAGTCAAAACGCCACAATGCTCGGTTGCCTGACGCACTGAGTTTGTCAGGGCTCAAGGCAAGGCGGTAGAGAGAAGCCCCGCTCGATGCGGTTACGTCGGATGCAGCGTAAACTATCGCTGTGTCGTCACCGGTGAAACACGCGCGAGCAAACTTGCCGAGAGTGTTTGCGATGTAACCGATCGTGCCAGTCTCCAAGTCGGCAACGTGCACGTGAGAGTCCGATTGATACAGAACCTCGAAAAGCAGGAAGCGGCTGCTTGTGCGACTGAAGAAAGGTTGGAGGCTTTCGAAATGGGAGTTTGGCGGGATAAGGGGCTTGATTGACGAAGAGGCAAGGTCGAGCAAGTAAATGGTCCAAGCCGAGATGCTGTTCCCGTCAGGATCAACGGTCCTTGATTGCGCGGTGTAGGCCAGAGATTTGCCGTCCGCCGAAAACGACATCGCGCCCGCTGAAGTGATGTTCTTGACCGGGGGTCCATCGAGGACCGGAGTAACAAGATCAACCGTGGTGCTGGTGCGATTCACGGTATCCAAGATTATAATCTGATTGGTTGGCTGACCGTTGCCCAATACCACAAACGCTGCGCGGTCAGCTAACGGAGAAAAGGTCATTGTGGAGACCCGACCGGTGCCGAACAGAGTGGGTACTCCACCAGTGGTTTCGAGCAGTGCGAGCGAGTTATCAGTAGTAACAAACGCCACAAGAGCTCCGCCACCTGAAACGGATGGGCGGGTGATCCTGGCGCTGGTCGCAATCCTGATTCCCTTACCGGGATCGCCCAGTGCCGCCTCGTAGCGTGCGAGGGAATAGCCAGAGATGCTGGGGTCGGGATAAACCCACATTGTCGAATCGGGCGCTGAAACTGAAGGGAGGTTGGTAGAAGATTGCGGAACATTGACTGGTGAGGCGAACAACTCAATAGCATCGAACCCTTCTGCGACTTTCAAGGCTTGGCGCGAGCCAACCCCAAACAACTCCTCTGCCGAGGCAATGCAACCAAGGCGCGCGTCAATGAACTGGGACTGTGGCAGGAACTTCGTCGTGAGGCAGCAATAGAAAATTGCTTCCGAGTCAGGGATGCCGAGGTGCCCGCTTAGTCCGGATGCGATCAAGTAATAAGCGCGATTCACGATGCTGCTATTGATGTGAACACCGCCAGCGTCGCGGTCTGGAAACCAGTTCAGCCGTGAGTCTGTCGGGGCTATCAACTCGCTCATTCGCTTCGGGTAAGGAAATTCAGCCCCACTTGGAATTGCAGGTGGGTTGGTCATATTCCTAATGTTTTGATTCAACACAGAGCCAATAATCCAATCGGGCATCCCTCCATTGTGCCGAGCTTCAGTCATCTCCCCGAAGATGTCAGAAAAAGACTCATTGAGCGCTCCCGATTGGTTTACGTAGTCCAGAATGGGTTTGCTGCCAATGCTCGAAATAACACCATGAGTGACCTCATGTCCCGTGACATCTAATGAAGCCGGATAGCGGTCAGCATCCCCAAAAACCATCAGTTTCTGGACGGGATTCCAAAACGCATTCGCGAAGTTCATACCATAACGGACCACCGCAAAAAGATTGCTCCCAAGCCCATTAAATGAGTCTCGCCCATGTCGCTCGAGGTAGTAGTCGTAAACAGCGGAAAGACTGAAGGCGGCGCTCACCGCGTCCTCGTTTGCCCACGAATTCGGTGAGCTTGAAAGCACATGGTAAAGTGGTGCTGTCCCATTTGCAGCATCAACGACCTCAATGATACCATTGCCGGTCGCGGGATTGAACATCGGCTTAGAAAGACTTCGCATGTAGTAGAAGCTTCCCTGCTGGTCAACGTTCAGTGGGCGATTGACACCCCGCAAATCCACTCCGGAGCCCGCCACGTTGGCACACATGCACATGTTGACCGCCTTGAGGTTGCTGCCGGTCTGCGCGTCTACAACCACCTGCCAGTGCTGGGCCAGCCCGAAGGAGAGCTCGAGTTTCCAAGCCAATTTGGCGGGTTGGTCGAGCGGCGCGTAAATGAGGAGTTTCGGCTCCGTGTTCGTGCCGCTCAGTCCGCCGGGCACGCTGGCACGCGCCCGTTGCGTGGCCTGCTCGGCCGTGAACCGTGGAGTGGTGTCCATGCCCTCCGGCGTGGGAACCGTGGTGGTGTGCACCAAGTTAATTGCTCCCGCCGCGTCCGAGTGGACGCCTATTTCGCCGGGCCAGACTTCCAACCCACGGTAGAACTGCGAGAAGCGCAGCACGGTGCGGCCGAGCTTGTCCGTCTCCCGATGGTTCAGCCGTAACTCGTCATCCGGCTGGGTCAGGAGCAATACGTCGCGGTTCGTCTGAAGAAAGCGTTTTGCCATGAGTTCGTCGCCGTTGGGCTGGCCCACGAGTGCCGGGTCCGGCTCGGCAAGCGGATAGCCCTTGAGTTGTACTGGTACATGGGATTCCGGCCGGAGATATGCTTGCAGGGTGTTGCCGGATGCCGCTTGCAGGCGCTGCAATGATCCGACCTGTCGCGGCAGAGGCTGGTCGGCGGTGTAAAGCTTCCGGCCGGGAGGAGACGCCTGCGGATTGCTCGCAGCTTGTAATCGACCGGTGGCGGCAATGAGTTCCTTGATGGTCTGGTTGGTGACGGCATCAAAAGGTACCACGGTAGCCCGGAGATTTGCCGTGGGCGCATTGGTCGCCCGGTAGTGCTGAAGGCTGCGAAGTGCCTGCGGCAACCCTTTTGAAGGGCTCTGCCGAGGTCGAGAAATCACCACCAAAAAACAGAGTGCCAGTGCGCATCCTATCAGTGTCCTTCTCCACATTCTCGGGGTCATAGTTGTCCTCCAATTTCAGTGCTTGATGCTCTTGCGTGGGTCGGGGTTATCTTCCGAGAAGCCTAGGGTGCTGTGCTCCGCGCGTAAACAATTTGACCTGCGGTGGGAATTCCGCGCCCGCATCCAGCGGGAAAATCGGCCGCGCGCATTTCGTGTGACCCAAGCTCCGTAGATTCGCGCTCGTTGAACCCGGCGCATCCACATCCACGTACCGCGCCGCCCACGCCTTGAACATCTGCGGTTCGCAGTGCGGTGACTTCACCACGACCGCGCCGAAGTGCCGCGGGTCGCAACCGTGCGCGAGGAAGAGCGCCCGATCATACAAGCTCACCGCCCGGCTCGTAAGCACGAGCGTGAATCCACCGCTCTGCACCACCGCCGTCCGCCCCGCCTGCCACAGCTCGTGCGTCGTCTCGCTGTGAAACCAGCCGTCCGACAGCATCCGCACGCGCCCCTCGATCATCAGCGGCGTGAACCGCCCGCGATCCAGCGCGCCGCCGACCGTGGTCTTCACCGCGTTCCCCACGCCCGCCGCAAACGCCGCCGCCACCGCGCCCGGATCGACAATGGGAATCAGCGCCGTCCCCGCAAACCCCGCGTCGAGTAGAGCGCGCAAAATCGCATTGCTGTCCCCAGAAGCCCCCGAACTCGTCGCATCCGCCGCATCCACCAGCACCACCGTGCCGGACGTGTTCTCCTTCGTGATGCGCGCCGCGTCGGCGAGACCCGTCAACGGCACCTGCATTTTCTCGTGATGCTCCCAGAACAAATTCGCGATCCGCACGGCCTCGCGCTCAGCCCGCGCCGGATCGTTGTCCGTCACCACGAAACTGTTCGAGGCCAGCGCCGGCACATCTGTGAACGGATTCCCCCACATCATCGCCGCCGACAACCCGCCCGCGCTCGCCTCGATGGCCTTCGCCGCATTCACCGCGTGCCGGATCGACCCCGTCTCCGTGATGAGTTCATCCCCACGCACCAGCGCCGGCACCGTCACCTTCGCCGTCACCGGTTTCACTTCGCCCGCCACGATGCGCAACAGCAGCCGCGCCGCCCGCGCGCCGGTCCCGAAAAAATCCACATGCGGATACGTATGAAACGCCACCGCCGCATCGCTGTGCTCCAGCATCCGGTCCGTCAGGATGCCGTGCAGATCGAGCGAAATCACAATCGGCACCCGCTCTCCGAGAATCTTCCGCAACTCCGCCAGCAAAAACCCCTCGGGATCACCCTCGCTCTCCGTCGCCATCGCCCCGTGCAGTGAAAAATAAACTCCATCCACCGCCGGCGCCTCTCTCACACTCACCAGCAACTCCCGCGCAATCCGTGCGAACGCCCCATCCGCCAGCGTCCCGCCCGACGTGATGAAATGCGCGCTATACGTCGGCACCAGTTCCACGCCCGCCGCCGCATCGAACACGCTCAACGCCCCGCCCACCTCGCTCCGCACGGTGCGATGATACTGGAGAATCTCCGCGCCCCGGCGGATCGTGAAATCCTCGTACCCGCTCAATACGGGGTTGAACGTGGACACTTCCTGTTTGCACTCGGCGATAAGGATGCGCGGCATGGTAAATTCGCCGCGACGCTACCCGCCCGCCCGCGCCGGGAGCAAGCAGCTTGAACTCGCCGCGCCGCCTCGGAGCGTACCCCGTGCACGGCCCCGGTAGCGCACACCGCCAAATCTCCGGTATCGCAGATTTCCAGCCTGACAATTCGGGCGGTATCCTTGCCGCCCGTTCCCACGGCGGCGGTGCGACTCTATTACCCTGCAACCCTTTTAACCTTTCCCCCCGCCCCGATTCATTGCCTCATACGTCGGCCCGCCCCGCGCCCGCGCGCGACCGGCGGCACACGAACTCTTATGGCAGACCAACGCATCGGCATCATCGGCGGCAGCGGCCTCTATCACATCGAGGGCTTCACCGAGCAGAAATGGGTGAAGGTCAGGACGCCCTTCGGCGCGACCTCCGACGACCTCCTCACCGGCCGTCTCGCGGGGCGCGATGTCGTCTTTCTCCCGCGCCACGGCCGCGGTCATCGCCTCCTCCCGACCGAGTTGAACCACCGCGCCAACATCTGGGCGATGAAACAACTCGGCGTCCACTGGATCATCAGCGTCAGCGCCGTTGGCGCGCTCCAGAAGAAATACCGGCCGTGCGACATCGTGCTGATCGACCAGTTCATCGACCGCACCAAGCAATCCACCGCGCACACGTTTTTCGGCCGCGGCATTGTCGCGCACGTCTCCTTCGCCGATCCGATTTGCGAGGAACTGCGCCAGCTTCTGCTCCAATCCGCCCGCGCCCTCAAGGCCCGCGTCCACGACGGCGGCACGTATGTGAACATGGAAGGCTCCGCCTTCAGCACCCGCGCCGAATCCATTAGCAATCACCAAGCCGGCTACGACGTCATCGGCATGACCAACCTCGGCGAAGCCAAGTGCGCGCGCGAAGCCGAGATCGCCTACGCCACGCTCGCCATGTCTACCGACTACGATTGCTGGAAGGTCGATGAAGCCCACGTCACCGTGGAAATGGTCATCGCCAACCTCCATCGCAACGCCGACCAGGCCAAACGCATCATCGCCCACGTCATCCCCACCATCCCCACGACGCCCGATTGGAAATGCCATCGCGCCCTCAAGAACGCGATCATGACCGACCGCAAACTGTGGCCGAAGAAAACGATCCGCGAGCTGGGGCCGCTGTTGGGGAAATATCTTTGAAATACGAGAGCACATCGCCGCACACCGGCGTGCCCTATGGAGTGCGCCGGCAAAGCGCAGCGACGACGGCGCTTTCGAACGCACGAACGTGCGGACACTCGCCGAGATGCGAAAGCGGTGTCGCGCTCCGCTTGCCACCGCACTCCATACAGGCTGCGGCGTCTTCGAGCGTCCGGAAAAAGTTAGAGTCTCCTTACGTCGTCACCTACCAGCCCAGCCATGTCTGAATCTCTCGTCGTCAATGAAATCTTCCTGAGCGTGCAGGGCGAGAGCACGTTCGCGGGGTGGCCGTGCATCTTCATCCGGCTCACGGCGTGCAACCTGCGCTGCTCGTATTGCGACACGGCCTACGCCTTCACCACCGGCACGCGGATGACCCTCGACGCCATCCGCGCGCGCGTTCGCGAACTCGCCGCTCCCTTCGCGATCCCCGCCGCCGCCCAGCGTCTCCCGCTCATCGAACTCACCGGCGGCGAGCCGCTGCTCCAACCCAACTCGCTGCCCCTCATGCGCTCGTTCTGCGACGACGGCTTCACCGTGCTCGTCGAGACCAGCGGCGCGCTTGATCTCGCGCCCGTGGACCCGCGCGTGCGGCGCATCATGGACCTCAAATGCCCGAGCAGCGGCGAGGTCGCGCGCAACCGATTGGAAAACCTGGCGCTGCTCCGCGCCACCGACGAAATCAAATTCGTCATCGGCACGCGCGAGGACTACGACTGGGCGCGCACGCAGATCAGCACGCACCAACTCCAGCGCGTCTGCCCGTTGCTCTTCTCGTGGGTCTCGCCGCTCACCGACGGACAGCAGGATGCGTCGCTGGAAAAAGTGCCCGCCGGCCAGACACCCCTCACCCGCCAGGAACTCGTCGAGCGCCTCCTCGCCGACGCGCTGCCCGTGCGCTTCCAGCTCCAGATGCACAAGTTCATCTGGCCGCCGGATCAACGCGGCGTCTGAGCCGGAACTTTTCAAGCGAAGCAATTTTGATGAACCACAGAGACGCGATGAACACAGAGCCGCAGAGCCGCAGCCCAAGGAGCGCGGCTGTGTCCGCCGAGGACCAGCCGCAGCGGCCCCGAAACCTCGCAAGCACCCGTTGGAATCAGCGGCGTCCCTTGCAGCCAACCCGCTGCGGCTGGTGCTCCGCGCACGCAGCCGCGCTCCGGGCAAAACCCTCGCGCGCCGCGAGGATTTTGCCGTGGCGCTGGCAAGCATCCGATCACCGGAGAGTGGTCGCCGACACCTGCCTTTTGGTCCCGGAGGGACACCGCAGGAGATTAGCCGGGGGCAAGCCCGCGCCAGCGGGCGCGGCCCCCGGTTGCCACGCCGAACGGAGCATGCCCCAGCGGGGCATCGGAGAAGTTTTTGCCGTAGTCCGCCCCGCAACCTCGCAGCCAGCGCACGTCGCCTCGGGCAGATCGGGGCGCCGGCCATCACCCCGCATCCAGGGCCATTTCTTCGATGCCCCGCTGGGGCACGGAGCCACCCGGCACCGTTTCCGGGGGCGGCGTCCGCTGGCGCGGACTTGCCCCCGGCTAATCTCCTCCGGCGTCCCTCCGGGACGGGAACCGGGCGGCCACGCACTGCCCACGGGAAACCACCGGCGCGAGAATCGCGTTCCCGACTCGGTCGCTTGTGGCTTCGCCGCTCTGTGTTCATCGTGTCCCTGTGGTTCATCGGGAGCGGCCCGGCTGAATGGCTGCGGTTAGGCGCCGGCAACCAGCGCATCTCTCATGTCCCGCACCGCTCCCCATTCCTCCGCGCCAACCCGCACCGCCGCCCTCCTCGCGCAGCTCGCCCGCTACGAGTCGCGCAATGTCACGTTCCTCGATCCCGACGGCACCTGGCCGATCGTGTGGGAACGCGCGCAGGGCACGCACGTTTGGGATGCCGAGGGCCGCCGCTATCTCGACCTCACCGCGGCCTTCGGCGTGGCGTCCGCCGGACACGCAAACGATGCGGTCGTGCGCGCGGGCAGCGAGCAGATGGCGAAGCTGCTGCACGCCATGGGCGATGTTCACCCGCACGCGCTCAAGGCCGAACTCGCGCGCGAACTCAGCCGCCTCACGTTCGAGCGGTGGACCAGTCCGTCCGATCGGTCCGATCCGCCCGCCCCGGCCATCCAGCACGCTGCGCCCGCCGCGCCCCTCCACGGCAAAACCATCTTCTGCAACTCCGGCTTCGAGGCCGTCGAAGCCGCGCTCAAGACCGCGCACCTGGCCACCGGAAGCCCTGGCATCATTGCGTTCCGAGGCGCTTATCACGGTCTCGGCTATGGGGCGCTCAATGCGACGCACCGCGGTTTTTTTCGCGATCCGTTTCGGCAACAGCTTCGCGAATTCGGCAACTTCATCGCGTTCCCTGTCACCGCCGCCGAACTCCGCGCGACCGAGCGAGCGCTCAACGCCGCCGCGGGCAAAGCCAAGATCGGCGCGGTGTTGCTCGAACCGATGCAGGCGCGCGGCGGCATCAACATCCCGCCCGCCGGCCTCCTGCCGCTGCTGCGCCGTTGGTGCGACCGTCACGGCGCGCTGCTGATCGTGGATGAAATTTACACCGGCTTCGGCCGCACCGGGCGCTGGTTTGCGAGCGAACACGCGGCCACCGTGCCGGACCTGATCTGCCTCGGCAAAGCGCTCACCGGCGGCTTCCCGCTGTCCGCCTGCGTCGGCCGCGCGGACGTGATGGACGCGGCGTGGCCCGCTTCCACCGGCGAGGCGATTCACACCAGCACCTTCCTCGGCCACCCGGTCGGCTGCGCGATGGCGCTGGCGCAAATCCGCGAGCTCACGCGGCGCAATCTTCCCGCCCGCGCCGCCGCCCTCGGCGCCCGCGCGCTCGATGCCTTGCGCCAGCTCGAAATCCCCGCCGGCCTGCGCGCCGAAGCACGTGGCGTCGGCCTGCTGCTCGGCCTCGAACTCCGCCTCGCCGACGGCGCGCCGGCCACCGCCGCGTCGCTCGCGATCATCAAGGCGCTGCTGCACCGTGGCTTCATTCTCCTGCCCGAAGGCGAGCACGCGAATGTCATCAGTTTCACCCCGCCGCTCACGATTACCTGGCGCGAATTCGCCACCGCCCTCCGCGCGCTCCAAACCGAACTCCGCCGCGTCGCATTGCCATGAAACCGGAGGCCGAGATCCAAATCGGGCGCAGCCCGACGCCCCGGGGAGCGCCCGCCGCTGGCGGGCCGTTTTCGGCGGCCCGCCGAAAACTTCGTTCCCTGAGCTTGCTTTTCGGGAGCAGCAGGCAGACCGGGGAACGATGGTTTGGGCGGGCCGCCCAAACCGGCACGCGGGCCGCGTGCGCTCCCCGGCGCGGCGCGCTCCGCGCTCATGCGCAAGACGACCTTCGGTATTCGCGATGAAACTCACCGACATGCGGCACATCCTGGCCACGCGCGACATCCGGCTCACCAAGTCGCTCGGGCAGAACTTTCTCCACGACGGCAATCAGATCCGCCGCATCATCGCTGCCGCGGAACTCACGCCCGCCGATCGCGTTCTTGAGATCGGTCCCGGCCTTGGGCCGCTCACCGAGGCGCTGCTCCCGGCTTGTGCCGAGGTGCTCGCCATCGAGAAGGACCAGCGGCTCGTCGAGGTGCTCGCCGAGCGCTTTGCCGCCGAGCCGCGCCTGCGTCTGCTGCACGCCGATGCGCTCGCGTACTTGCAGGAAAACACGCTCGACTGGAGCGCGTGGAAACTGGTCGCAAACCTCCCTTACTCCGTCGCCTCGCCCATGCTCGTCGAGCTGTGCCTGCGGTCACGCGGTCCGCAGCGCGTGGTCGCCACGTTGCAGCTCGAGGTCGCGCAACGCCTCATGGCCGCGGCCGACACCGATGATTATGGCCTGTTGTCGCTGCTCATCCAAATCCGCTACGAGCCGCGGGGTTGCTTCCGCATTCCTGCGAGCTGCTTCTTTCCCGCGCCGGAGATCGACTCGGCGTGCGTCACGCTGGTGCGCCGCGAAACGCCGCTGCTCACCGACGCCGAGATCACGATTTTCGAGCGCCTGATCCGCCGGGGCTTTTCGCAACGCCGCAAAAAACTTTTCAAGCTGCTCAAGGAAGACTGGACGGAAGCGGCGTTGACCGCGGCTTTTGCGGTGGCCAAATTGGCCCCTGAAATCCGGGCCGAGCAGGTCAGCTTGGAACAGTTCGCCAGCCTCGCCCGCCATTTGGAAAACACACATCATGTACACTCCCGCTCGCTCGAACAAACGGTCCGCCGGTGATCCGATCAAAGAAGAATACTTCGACGTGGTGAATGACCGCGACGAAGTCATCGGCCAGGAATTGCGCCGCGAGGTGCATCGCAAGGGCCTCAAGCATCGCGCCGTGCATGTGCTCGTGTTCAACGCCAAGGGCCATGTCTTCCTGCAGAAGCGTTCGCAGAAAAAAGATCAGTTCCCGGGCACCTGGGATTCCTCCGCCTCGGGGCATCTCGCGCCGGGCGAGACCTACGATGATGCGGCGGTGCGCGAGACCTTCGAGGAGATCGGGCTGAAGCTGGAGGCCGTGCCCACGCGGCTGTTCAAAATCCCGGCGTGCAAGGAAACCGGTCAGGAATTCGTGTGGGTGTACCGCTGTGCCTCCGAAGGCCCGTTCAAGCTCGATCCCACCGAGGTCGAGCACGGCAACTGGTTCCGCGCCGACGACATCACGCGCTGGATCACGAACCGGCCGAAAGATTTCGCCGAGGCGTTCATCTTTTTGTGGAAGCTGGGGAAATTCTGAGGATCGCCGCCCAGCCCGGAGTGCGGCCGTCCCGGCCGCTGCGATGTCCGCCGGCACGGGGCCGGGAGAACTTACCAGCGCCTTACGCCGCTCCACGCTGCTGCGCCCGGGGACGGGCGCGCTCCGCTGCCGCGACCCGGAGTGCGGCCGTCTTTGGTCAGAGAAACTTCCCCGGATTCAAAATCCCCTGCGGATCGAGGGCGTGTTTGACGCGTTGATGGAGGTCGCGAACGGCGGGCGAGGCGGCCTGTTCCCACCACGGTTTCTTGGCGAGGCCGATGCCGTGTTCGCCGGTGATGGCGCCGCCGAGTTCGAGAATCTTGCGGAACAAATCATCCAGCGCGGCTGCCTGGCGCGCGGCGATGCCCGGCGCAGATTCGTCGATCATCAGGTTCACATGGATGTTGCCGTCGCCGGCGTGGCCGAAGCAGGCGACGGGGAGGTCGTGCTGGCGGGAGAGTTCGGCGGCGAAGGTGAAGAGTTCCTCGAGCCGGCCGCGTGGCACGACGATGTCTTCGTTCAACTTGGTGAGACCGGTGTCGCGCAGGGCGTAGGAGAATTCGCGGCGGAGCTGCCAGATTTTTTCGCACGGTTTGGGGCCGATGGCGCGCTGGATGAAGCGCGGTTTCGCTTTGGCGACGAGTTTTTCGAGGTCGAGAATTTCGCGGGCGACGCTGGTTTTCTGGCCGTCGATTTCCACGATGAACAGGGCCTCGCAGCCGGCGAGCAGTTTGCTGCCGGTGCGTTTGCGGGCGGCGGCGAGCGTGAAGGCGTCGGCGAGTTCGAGGGCGCACGGGAGGAAGCCGGCGGCGAAGATGGATTGCAGGGCGCGGATGGCGGACTTCATCGTGGCGCAGCCGACGACGAGGCAGGCGCGCGAGGGCGGGAGCGGGAGGAGTTTCAACGTGGCGCCGGTGACGACCCCCAGCATGCCCTCGGAGCCGACGAAGAGGCGGTGAAGATCGAAGCCGGTTTTGTTTTTGTGCGTGCGCGTGCCGAGGCGCACGGGCGTGCCGTCCGCGAGCACGACATCGAGGCCGAGGACGTAGTCGCGGGTGACGCCGTATTTGAGGCAGCGGGGGCCGCCGGCGTTGGTGGCGATGTTGCCACCGAGGCTGCAATCCGCGCGGCTCGCGGGGTCGGGCGGATAGAAGAGACCGAGTTTTTCGACGGCGGTCTGGAACTGGCCGGTGATGACGCCCGGCTCGACGACGGCGACGAAATCGCGCGCGTTGATTTCGAGGATGCGATTCATCCGCGCCACCGAGAGCGCGATGCCGCCGTGAACCGGCACGCACCCGCCGACATAGCCGTAGCCCGCGCCACGCGGGGTCACGGGAATGCGGTGGGCGTGGGCGAAACGCAGGATCGTCGCGACGGCCGCCGGCGTGCGCGGGAGCGCGACGACATCGGGGAGGGCGGAGGCGAACCATTTGTCGCCGGCGTGGGCCTGACGGGTCGGTTCGTCGCGGGTGAGTTCGTCGGGAGCCAGTTGCGCTTGCAGGCGCGGGAGGAGGCGATGCCAAGCGGGAGATTTCATGCTGCGGCGGGAGCGGGCACGGGATCGGCGAGGATGGTATCAGCGAACTCGGCCTCGTCGTCGGGGACTTGCACGAGGATGCCGCCGGCGGCCAGCGCATAGCCATCGAGACTCAGCGAGGAGAGCTCGTGGAGCACGTCAGGATGCAGGCCGGACGCTTCGAGCAGCGAGCGGACAAGCTGGGCGTCGGCGGAATTAAAACAGCAGCGAACGGTAACCATCGTGGGCGAACGATGCGCGCGGGCCGGGGGGATTTCAACTTAAACGGGGAGCGCGGCTGTGTGCGCGGAGCACCAGCCGCAGCAGGGTGACCGCATGTGACGTCTCTGATTCCACTGGGTGCCTCCGTGGATTTGGGGCCGCTGCGGCTGGTCCTCGGCGGACACAGCCGCGCTCCTTCAGGTGCGGCTCCGCCGCCCTGTGTTCATCGTAACTCTGCGGCCTGCTCTCCCTTCCCACCTCACGCCGCCATCGCCGACTTGAGGTCGGCAAAAACAATGGTGCCCGTGCCCGTTTGCAACAGGCTCAGGACCTGCACTGCGGCCTGCTGACCGACCAGGCGCTGGGATTGGTTTACAACCACCATGGTGCCGTCGCTGAGATAGGCGACCCCTTGCCCTTTCTCGCGGCCTTCGCGGACGATGTGGACCTCGAGGGTCTCCCCGGGATGCACCAGCGGTTTGAGCCAGCGCGCGAGTTCCGTGATGCTGACGTAGGGGACGGACTGCAGCTCGGCGATTTTCCCGAGGTTGTAATCGTTGGTGAACAATTTCGCGCCGAGCATTTTGGCCAGGCGCACGAGCTTGGCATCGACTGCCTGTTCGTCGGCGAAATCGGCCTCGTGAATCTTCACGTCGAGCTTCGGGCTGCGCTGGAGGCGACTGAGCATTTCCAAACCACGCCGTCCGCGCGCCTGGCGGATGGGATCGTTGGAGTCGGCAATCGCCTGCAATTCCCGCAGCACAAAGCGCGGCACGACGACGATGCCCTCGACAAAGCCCGCCTCGATCAGGTCCGCGATGCGCCCGTCGATGATCACGCTGGTGTCGAGGACGAGCAGATTTTCGGGCCGATTTTGCGGGGCGAAGCGCACGTACGGAATGATGAGCGAGAAATCCTCCTTGTTGCTACGCAGGGCGAGGATGACGCCGATGTAGCCGAAGCCGAGGAACAGGCAGAGCCGGATCAGCCAGCGCGTGGCCTCGTCCGTGGTGTCAAACAAGCCCGAGCGATCGACCATCATCGCGATGAGCGTGCCCAGCACCATGGCGAAGGTGACGGCGGAAAAAGTGCGGAGGGAAAAGCCCTTCACCAGTTCGTCCAGCGCGATGAGCACACCGCCGAAGAGGAGCCCGGCCGCCAATCCCAGCCCGCCGTCCTGAATCATCTCGGGGCGCACCTGGCTGACGGCGTACCCGCCGAGCGCGCAGAGAAACAAAAACGGAATTCGGATTTGCCAGAGCGCCATGAGTTTCAGGAATTGTGCGACACGACCGGAATCTGCTGGGTACGTCGGCGGAAATGGCGTGGAGTATGAGCACAAAACTGCGGAAAGAGCGCGAAGCTCCAAGCATAAAGCTCAAAGCTCAAGGGAAGGGCCAAGTCTCCAAGGTACAGCGGGCGCGCCGCTTGTGGCCTGGCGCATCTCAGTTTCTTGCAACGATCAGTGCGCATTGGCTCAGTCCCGCAGGGACGACCGAAAATAGCCCAGCACTTCAGTGCTGGGTTGGTGGCCGGGGAACCGGAAAGTCCCGTCAGGGACGGAAGAGGCTCGACGGCGCACGGATTCTTTCGTCCCTGACGGGACTTGGTTCGCTACCGCCGCGGACCCAGCACTGAAGTGCTGGGCTATTCTCTTTCGGCCGCTGGGCTGGCGCGGGGAACCAGGCCATCCACAATAGACTGAGATGCGCCCCTTTTGGCTTGGAGGCTTGGACCTTCCCTTGAGCTTTGAGCTTTAGGCTTGGTCCTTTTTTTTCTGCACTTCGTCGGACACCACTGCGCCGCCACGGAGGCGGATGACGCGCCGGGTGCGCTGCGCCAGTTCGAGGTCGTGCGTCACCAGCACCAGCGTGGTGCCGAGCGAGGTGTTCAAATCGAAGAGCAGTTCCACGATCCGACCGCTCGTCTCGGCGTCGAGGTTGCCGGTCGGCTCGTCGGCGAAGAGGATTTGCGGGCGATTGATGAAGGCGCGGGCGAGGGCCACGCGCTGCTGTTCGCCGCCGGAGAGTTGCGCGGGATAATGCCCGAGGCGCTCGGCGAGACCGACCCGCCCGAGCAATTCCACCGCGAAGCCGCGAATGTTGCGCTCGCCGCGCAGTTCGAGCGGGACCATCACATTCTCCAACGCCGTGAGCGTCGGGATGAGTTGGAAATTCTGGAACACAAAGCCCACCGACTCGTTGCGCACGCGCGCCCGGGCGTCCTCGTCGAGCTGTTCGAGGCGGTGGCCGTTGAGCGTGACCGAGCCGGACGACGGGCTGTCCAGCCCCGCGGAGAGCGCGAGCAGCGTGGTCTTGCCGCTGCCCGACGGCCCGAGAATCGCGCAGGTCTCGCCGCGGACGAGGGTGAACGACACCGCGCGCAACACCGTCAGCGGCTGCCCGCCGCTCGGGTAGGTCTTCGTCAACTGGTTCGCGGTCAGGATGGGCGTTGAAATCATCGCGCCCCTCTGTCGCACGGAATTGAGCGGGCGGTCAAACGGGAACCCCGGGCGGGAAACTTGCTGCGGCCAGTTCTTGTCGGAGTCGCGGTAACGAGACTCGAACCTCCTTCTGCGAGTGACCCGCCCAAAAACACCCCACGCCGCGTCATGAAACCAAGTTTCCGGTCCCACACGCCTCCTCCAAGTCAGCCCACAAGACTCAGTCCGCTTCCCGCGCCGAAAAGGTCAGAGTCTCGTTACTTCGACTCCTACAAGGGCCGCTCGCGGACGAGCCGACCGCGCTCCCGATGGCGGCGCCGCTGGAACAGCGGAAATTGAAGTTTGATTTGCCAAGCCGCGCGAAACCACCGACAAATCGCCGCACCAAAAAATCAATTATGCGTTCTTCCTTCCTCTCTCTTGTCGCGTTGCTCGCGCTCGCTCCCCATTCCCCCGCCGCCCCGGCCCCGCCGCCGCCGCTCGCCGCCACCGGGCCGGGCAATGCCGCCGATGGCATCGTCCGCGGGCCGTTCTTCTCCGGCACCATCATGGGCAGCGGCCGCAAGACGGTCGCGGCCAACAAAGGCCTCGTCGTCACCGTCGGTGCGGACAAGCGCGCCTACGTGTGCTACGACGCCGACACGCTGCGCGCGGCGCTGGCGTGGACGGGCGACTACCTCGAGTTCGGCAACACGCAGACGCAAATCGCCTGGCCGCCGCCGCCGGTCGCCAAGGGCGCGGTCACGTTCGAGACCCCCGTCGGTCCGGGCTGGGCGGCGGATGGCAACTTCACTGACTCGCGGAAAAAGCAGCAAGGCCCGCTGCCCAAGACGCAGGCGCATTACCGCGGCCTGTATGTGAATGGCGACAACGTCGTGCTCAGCTACACCGTCGGTGCGGCGGAAGTAATGGAAATGCCCGGCTTCAAAAACCTCGACGGCATCGGTGTTTTCACCCGCAGCTTCCAAACCAAAAATCTCGGCGCGCAATCGCTCGTGATCTGCAACGCCCCCGCCGGCAGCAACAAGGCCAGCGGCCCCAGCGCCGTGCTGATCATCTCCGGTGCCGGCCCCAACGACCCAACCCTCGGCATCGCGTTACTCGGCGCTGGCTACGGTGCCACGCTCGAAAGGGCCGATGGCCGCGTGGTCGCCAAGCTCGACGCGCAGACGCCCGGCAATTTCCAAATTGCCATCTGGCGCGGTCCCGCCGCGGATGCGGACAAATTCAAGGCCGCCGTGAAACAGCTCGGCGCCGCGCCCGATCTCGCCGCGCTCACCAAGGGCGGCCCGGCGCTCTTCCCCGACGAGGTCGTCACCCAGGGCACGGTCGGCACGAACGACGGCCCCTACGCCGTGGACATCGTCGCCGAGGGCTTGCCGAACAAATGGAACGCCAAGACTTTCTTCGGTGGCTTCGACTTTTTCGCCGACGGACGCGCAGCCATCTGCACCTTCCACGGCGACGTGTGGGTGGTGAGCGGCTTGGATGACCAGCTCGCCAAGCTCACCTGGCGGCGCTTCGCCACCGGGATGTTCCAGCCGCTCGGCTTGAAGATTGTGGATGACAAAATCTACGTCCTCGGCCGCGACCAGATCACGCGCCTGCACGATGTGAACGGCGACGGCGCGGCGGACTTTTATGAAAACTTCAACAACGACACGATCGTCACGCCCAACTACCACGAGTTCTGTCTCGACCTGCACACCGATTCCAAGGGCAACTTTCTCTTCCTCAAAGGCTCGCCGTGGACGCCCGCCGTCGAGTCGCCGCATCAAGGCACGTTGCTGCGCGTGTCCAAGGACGGCTCCAAGCTGGACGTCGTCGCCACCGGCTTCCGCGCGCCCAACGGCATGACCGTCGGCCCCAACGACGAAATCCTCACCGGCGACAACCAGGGCCACTGGATTCCCTCCGCCAAATTGAACTTTGTGAAACAGGGCGGTTTCTACGGCATGACGCCCGCCGCGCAACGCGAACTGACCCTCACCCGCAAAGGCACCAACATTGTCATCAACCCCAGCGACTCCGAGGCGCGCGCCGCGGTGAAGCTCGTCGGTTGGGACAAGGACGCGCCGATCCCGACCAGCTATGACCAGCCGATCACCTGGGTGCCGCACGGAGTGGACAACTCCAGCGGCGGTCAGGTCTATGTCACCAGCGACAAGTGGGGGCCGTTCAAAGGGCACGCGCTCTTCCAGTCCTACGGCAAATGCACGCTCTTCCATGTGATGACCGAGGAGGTCGAGGGCGTGATGCAGGCGGGCTTGGTGCAGTTCCCGCTCAAGTTCAACAGCGGCCTGATGCGCGCGCGCTTCAATCCCAAGGACGGCCAGCTCTATCAATGCGGTCTCAAAGGCTGGCAGACCAGTGCGACCAAGGACGGCGGCTTCTATCGCGTGCGCTACACCGGCAAGACGGTCCACGGCCCGAGCGAATTCCACGTCCGCAAGAACGGCATCGAGATCACCTTCACCACGCCGCTCGACACCGCGACCGCAGCCGACGCGGGCAACTGGAGCATCGAGCAGTGGAACCTGATCTACTCCGGCGGCTACGGCTCCCCGGAAGTTTCGACCGACGATCCCACCAAACGCTCCCACGACAAAGTAACGCTCACCGGCGTGAAGGTCATGCCCGATCAGAAGACCGTGCTGCTCGAAATCCCCGGCCTCAAGCCGGTGAACCAGATGAAGATCAAGTTCAGCCTCAAGGCCGCGGACGGCACGGCGATCAACCAGGAGTTGTTCAATACCATTCATAAGGTGCCGGGGAAGTGAGATAGGGCCGAAGTTGAAGAGTTAAAGAGTTGAAGGGTTTAAGAGCGCGTTTGGAAAGTCGTCTCCGGGTAGCATAGGCGACCCGCCTGTGCCGTCGGGCGACCCGCCCGACGGAACGGGAGAAACGCTTCGAGCCAATAGCGACGGCCTTTTCGTCGAGTTGCGCTCCGCCTTTCCGGTCGGCGAGCCGCCGACCGGGGCGGGCGGGTCGCCCGCAATACCCCTTCAAAAACACGCTCTAAGCCGTGGTTCGGTTTGCTCACATGTTCATCCTACGATTCATCGTTGAGTGTTTGTTCTTCAGTGTTTGTGGATGGATCGGACACGTCGTGGTTAAGGCTGTCACATTGGGTCGAGTGAACCTCGATTGGGGTTCAGGGGCAGAGTCGATCCTCTCAGAATGGATTGGCTTTTTCTTCCTGCTCTTGGTGGCGGGGTTCAGCACATGGATGATTCGGAGTTAGAACCGGAGCGGTCCACGCGCCCCGAGATGGTGAGGGGCGGGGCCGGAGTTGAAGAGTGAGATCAGTTGAATCAGTTGTTCGACCTACCTGAAATACCTATGGCCCCACTGAGATTTCCCCCGCCGTTTCTGGCGTGCTCCGCCTTGATACTCGGGCTGCTGGCCTTGCCAGTTTCAGGCGTTGAACCCGTCGGCGAGCATGTCCGTGGCGATGCTGGGGCCGCACAGAGTCTCCAAGTTTACGCGTCCACCGGTTCCGGTCTCACCCAGATTCGCAGCATTGTGGGGTATCGAAAGTCAGTAACCGATACGAATCGAGCACAGTTACTACCGCCAGTAGCTCCGACTGCGGTCTTTAAGATATACCCACTTACAGAAGAGGAGCAGGCGGCGTTCGCGGCGATTCTGTCGCGGGTGAGAGTGAGTCACGACGTGACCATAGGTAGGTCGCTGGCGCATTTCGAGTTCTCGGACACGACAAAAAACAAACAGATTTTCGTGCAGTGCTACCCCGATGACGCCATCGAGTTTCAGGTGTACGACCGGCAAAACCGGAAGTTCTCTCCTTGGACCAGCTTACTGTGCGATGGGGTCACGCAGTTTGTCCGGGCAGTTCTCGCCAGCGAGCAGCCTGTCGCGCCGACTAAGTGACATCAGCGGTGAAACACTCTCGCACACCACGCACAGCGCATCGTTGCGCGAGACCGAAGCTGCCTCCACTACCGAGTGAACAGACTTGATGCTACCCGGCGAAGCGAGGCGCTACTCCGACTCTTAACCCCGGCAGTTGAGTCTTTTACAAAGGCACTTGTGCGCGCAAACAGGTTTCCACTTGAACGAAACCGCCCGGCATACGCGCTGGCGACGACCTGCGTGATTGGGACTGGCCTGTTGTGGCGCTCGGGGCTGCTTCCGCTCCCTAACTTCATAGCCAAATACGGCGGAGACTCGCTTTGGGCGCTGGTCGTATTTCTCGGCTTTGGCTTCGTTTATCCCCGCATAACTACGACGCGACTTGGGGTAATTGCAGTTAGCTTCGCGTGGGCCATCGAGTTTTCGCAGCTTTATCATGCCGACTGGATTGATGGAATCCGGGCGACGCTCCCGGGCCGGCTGATCCTTGGCACGACGTTCAACAGTCCGGATCTGCTGGCCTACGTGGTTGGCATTGCGCTGGGGATGCTGGCGGAGCGCGCTTTTCTCAATGGAAATCAACGAGCCGGCTAATGGAACTCACCTCGATATTCACGCAGCTTCGGGACATTACCAATCAGTGAACCTATTCGTGACGGCGAGTCTTTGTCTTCTCTGGACCACAACTCCGTAAAATCCACGTGCGCCGCGAGGATTTTGCCGTTGCCCTGACCGTCGGCCGCCGGCCGAAGAATGGTCGCCAACGCTTCGCTCTTCGTCCCGGAGGGACGCCGCAGGAAATTAGCCGGGGGTAAGTCCGCGCAGCGGGCGCGGCCCCCGGTTGCGCCGCCGAACGGGCCATGCCCCAGCGGGGCATCGAAGAAGTTTTTGGTGGCGGCCTCCCCGCAGCATTCCCGCCACCCCTCGTCGCCTCGGGCCATTTTCTTCGATGCCCCGTTGGGGCACCGAGCCATGTGGCACGGTTTCCGGGGGCTGCGTCCGCCCGGGCGGACTTGCCCCCGGCTAATCTCCTCCGGCGTCCCTCCGGGACGGGGACCGGGCGTTGCCGCGAGCGGCGCGGGCGCAGTGCGGCGGTCGTCAGAAACTTCCGCCGCTCCCGTGCCGCCCCGCACGCTGCGACCCGGACGGTCGCGCTCCGGTTTAGTTGCGGCCTCGCCGCTCTGTACCACAACTCTGCAAAACCCTCGCGCGCGCCGCGAGGATTTTTCCCGGAGCGCGGCTGTATGCACAGAGCACCCGCCGCAGCAGGTTGGCCGCAGGGAACGCCGCTGATTCCAACGGGTGCCTCCGCGGTTTCAGGGCCGCTGCGGCCGGTCCTCGGCGGACACAACCGCGCTCCGCTTTGGTTGCGGCGGCGCAACGCACCCTGAACTCTCAAGGTAGAAACTGGCCTGACTCGCCGACGTTTTCAGCCATATTATCGACCGATGAAATCAATGAGCGTTTGGAAGGTGACTCAGTGGTGGCGCAGCCGGCTCGCGGTCATCGTCTGTTTGCTCGCGCACGGCGCGCCGGGCGTGGCGTTGGGACAGATGTCGTCGTCATCGCCGCCCGCGCCCCGCACCGTCGTGATCCTCGGCGACAGTCTGGCGGCGGGATATGGCGTCGATTCCTCCGAGGCGTTTCCGGCGCTGTTGCAGCAGAAGGTCGTGGCGGCGGGATTGCCGTTCAAGGTCGTGAGCGCGGGCGTGAGCGGGGACACGACGGCGGGCGGCTTGCGGCGGCTGGACTGGGTGCTGAAGCGTCCCGTGGACGTACTCCTGATCGAGCTGGGCGGCAACGACGGCCTGCGCGGTCTCGCGCCCGAGGCGACGCGCACGAACCTCCAGCAGATCATCGACAAAACCCGCGCCCAGCGGCCCGGCGCGCGCTTCATCATCGCCGGGATGCAACTGCCGCCGAACCTCGGCGAGGATTACATCCGCAAATTCGAGCGCATCTTCCCCGACGTGGCCAAGGCCAACGGCGCGGCCTTGATCCCGCAGTTGCTCGCCGGCGTGGGCGGCGATCCCAAGCTGAATCTCCCCGACCGCATCCATCCCACGCCCGCCGGTCACAAGCTCGTGGCGGAGACGGTGTGGAAGGTGTTACGACCGGTGCTGGAGGAGGAGGCGAAGCGATGAGGTGCGGCGGTGGGCTTCGGTTTTTCGCTCTCAGAAGCGAGGTCGGCAGGAGCAAAACTCCCACGAAACCGGGCAACGATTGCTCACGCCGTTTCTTCTCTCGATCTGTCGAGTGAGGTGCCTTCACTCATCCCGGAGGGATGCCGCAGGAAATTAGCCGGGGGCAAGAACGCGCCAGCGGACGCGGCCCCCGGTCGGGGTGGAAAATATTTTTGCCCCAGCGGGGCATCGAAGAACTCGGCCCTGAACCTCAAGAATTGATTGGAGCCGCGAGCCAACCATCCGAGCGTCGCGCCGGGTTTCGGTGCTCATGGAATGATCCGTCCGCCCCGGAGGTGCGGGGGAGATTTCTCCGATGCCCCGCTGGGGCATGCTCCCATTTGCCCCGCCAACCGGGGGCTGCGTCCGCTGGCGCGGTCTTGCCCCCGGCTAATCTCCGGGGGCGTCCCTCCGGGACGAAAAACAAATCACCGTGCGGGATGCGCCCAAGCGCCAATGGCTGTTTTTGACCCGACACCGAAACGGAATGACCGCAAAGAACGCAAGGATCCCCGAGAGAAGCGAACACGGGTGCCTTTCACGCCTTTCGTGGTTCAACTCAACCACCGTTTCCAAGCCCGATCACCAAACCGCCCGGTCCGCCTCGCGCCGCTTGGCACTTGGCATTTGGCGCTTCCCTTGAGCTTTGAGCTTTAGGCTTGGAGCTTCCCGCCCCCGTTCGCTCACGGCGTGACCACGCGATAAAACCTTGTGCCCACCGCGGCGCGATCGGGATCGGTGAAGGTCAGTTTGCCATCGATCACGAAGCCGTGGGTGAGGTAGCTCCATTCGTGCAGATCGTTGGCGACCTCGATGACGATCATCTGATCGTTTTCACCATTCACCGTGAGCGAACTGTTGGCTCGGTCGGCCTGCGGATGCTTCAGCCGCCAACCCGGCTGGGTCACGTCGCCGCGCACGGTCCCACCGGGAACCGGGGGCGGTCGCTGCGGCTCCGGCAGACGATCGAAGATGAACACGGTGGCACACAGATGCGGCCCGCCCTGGTAGCGCGCGTTCTCGCGAACCACTCCGGCGACGTCGTCCGGCGGCAACAATGAAAGCGTCACGGTCTCGATGCCTTCAGTGAGGTCATCGTCGAGCGGAATGATTTCGATGTCGGCGGTGTTGGCACCCGCGGGGATCGTCACCACGCCGGGCAGCGCCACGTAGTCCACGCCGTTGCTGGCGCTGCCGCTGATGGCGTAGCGCACGACGAGATCGGCATTCGTGTCGCCCCGGCGGAACGCGCGGAACATCCCGTAGTTGGTGGTCTTTTCCTCGGCGTAGCGGTCGCTGGCGGCGAGGTGAACGATGGGTGCTGAATTGGCGGCCAGCACCGTGACCCGCGCGGGTCGCGACTCGCCGACCGCACCGCGGTCGTCCGTGGCGCGGACGGCTAGCGCGTAGGTGCCCGGCGCGAGATTGCTCCACACCAGACTGAAGGGATGCACGGGCGCGAGGACGAGCGGCTGATTCGTCACCACGCCGAGGCTGTTCGTGCCCGCGAAGAATTCCACCGTGTTGACCACGCCATCCTGGTCGTGAGCCTCCGCGACCAGCCTGATGACCGCGCCCGCGGCGAGCACGGAACCCTCGGTCGGATTAATCAGGCGGACGCTCGGCGGATGGTTGGTGACGACGAAATCATTGTCGTAAAGGTAAACGACCGCGCGGGCATTGCGCCCGATGAGGTAGTAGCAGCCTTCCGGCGGCGGGAACACCTGGATGCAGACCGGCGGCTCCAAGGTCAGCACGACGGATTCGGTCGGCTCCACGAGGTTGTCGTCGAGCGGCACCACCGGCACCGTGGCAGTCCATTGACCGGCGGGAATCGTGACCGCGCCGGGCAGTGCCGCGTAGTCCACGCCGTTGCTGGCGGTGCCGCTGAGCGAGTAAAAAACCGTGAGCGGCAGATTCGTTCCGCCTGTGCGCCGGAAGGTGAAGGCCGCCGGATGCGGCGGTTCAATCGGGGGCAAAACTCCATCCGGACCGGGGATAGTTCCCCGTTGTCCGGTGGCTGAACCGCCCGTTGGATCTCCCGGCGTCCCCGCCCGCGTTCCCTCGGCGGTTTCTTGCCGCGTCGCCGTCACCATGACCATGGGCTGGATATTTTCCCCCGCGACGCGAATCCGCATCGGCACAGAAACGCGGACCGCGCCTTCATTGTCCGTGGCCCGCGCCGTGAGCACGTATTCGCCGCGCGGAACATTCGTCCAGACCAATGAAAACGGACTCAGCGGCAGGGTGGAACCCGGCGCGGCGTTGGGTGTCATGACCAGCAGGTTGTTGGTGGCCAGACCCAGCGAGTTGGTTCCCGCAAAGAACTCGACGGTCGCCACCGTGCCATCCACGTCCCAGGCCGCCGCCAGCAGGAGAATGTTGGCGGGCGCGACAAACACCGCGTCGGCCGACGGGCTGTGGAGCACGACGGCGGGCGGATGATTGGTCGGCGGCGCCACGTCGTGGTCCGCGATGGTCACACGCGCCCGCGCCGGTTCGCCGATGAAATACGGCGCGCGAAAGGTCGGGAACGGCGGCGGCGTGAGCTGCAACTCGACCGTCTCCGGCCCTTCCACGATCCCATCGGCAAGGGGCAGCACCACCACCTCGGCGCTCCACGCGCCCGCCGGGATCGTGATCTCCCCGGGCAGCGCGGCGTAGTCCGCGCCATTCTCCGCGGTGCCGCCCAGCCGGTAATAAACTGTGAGCGATTCATTCGTGGCGGTGGAGCGGCGGATCGTGAACGTGCCCGAATCCATGAAGACGGGCGGGCCGACAAGTCCAGCCAGCGGCAACGGATCGAAGCGCGGTTCCAACGCCTCCGGATCGGTGGCCGCGACCGACACGACGGGCGTGAAGATTTCCGCGGTCACCACGATGCGAACCGGCGGCGATTGCCGGCTCGCGCCCTCATTATCCGTCGCCACGGCGGTGACGGAATATTCGCCCGCTGGAACATTGGCCCAGACGAAAGAAAACGCCGACACGAAATCAGCGCCCGCATTCGGAATCGGAGTGATCGTTCCGCCGCCGGGCAGACCCACGCCCGGCAAAGCCGCGCCGAGCAAGCGCGTGCCCGCAAAAAATTCGACTTTCGCCACCGAGCCATCCTCGTCCCGCGCCTGCGCGGCCAGCGTAATCGTCGCCGACGCACTGAACCGCGCGCCCTCGCCGGGCGCGAGCAGCGCGACCTGCGGCGGATGATTCGTCGCCGGCGGGCCGCCCGCGTCCGCAATCGCGACCACGGCCCGCGCCGGGAAACCGAGCCAATACGGCGAAGTCGTCACGCTGCCATTGGCGTCGAGCGGGGGCGGCAGGATCAGTTCCAGTTCGACGTGCTCGGTCGGTTCCAGCACCGCATCCGGCAACGGCGTGACGGGAATCGTGGCGCGGGTGTGGCCGGCCTCGATGACGACCATTTCCGGCAAGGCCGCGTAATCCACGCCGTTTTGCGCGGTGCCGTGCAGGCGGTAAAAAACCCTCAGGCTGCGATTGGTGTCGCCAATCCGCCCGACGGTGAACGCCCCGGAAATGGGGCCGGTTTCCGCCGCATTGGGCGTCGCGGCCACCACGAGGACCACCGGCAACGGCGGCGGGAAAAAGTCTTGCTGGGCGGCCGCCGGTAGAGTGCCGAGCACCAGCAGCCACGTCAGCAGCGAGGACGGGAGCGACTGGCAAAGTCTGCGAATGAGGATCGTTTTCATAGGCTGGTGAGCATCTAGGATCGACCGACTATCTGCCGCGCGCCGCGCGCCAGCAAGGAGGAGTATTCAACCGAAAGGGCGCTGGGCGCAGTTCTGTTTCTTGCCCGCGGTCTGGCTCCCGCACCGCATGTGTGGGGCAGGCATCCTTGCCTGCCGGTTCACGGGGCATCCCTGCCCCGTGTTCCCACGCGGTGACCTGCCCGCCACCGGAAGTTAGGAACGGGCGGCAGGATGCCGCCCGAACCGGCAGGCTGGAAGCCTGCCCCACAGAGCCGGGGCTTCCGCACTCCTGGTCGTCCTTGCGGGACGGCGCCAACGCGCACTGATCGTTGCCAGAAACTGAGCTGCGCCTCTTCCGCGTTCCGCTCCCCACTTCCTTCTTGTTTCCCCGCCGTCCGGGAGTTCAATCCGCGCCCATGTCACGCGACTACGAGTTGAAGCCCTTCCGTTCCCAGGTCGAGTTGCACATCGACTACGCGGGCGAACTCAACCCGCAGCAGCACGCCGCCGTCACCGCCGTGCCCGGCCCCGCGCTCGTCATCGCGGGTGCCGGCTCCGGCAAAACCCGCACGCTCACCTACCGCGTCGCCTACCTCATCGAGCAGGGCATTCCGCCCGACCGCATCCTCCTGCTCACCTTCACCAACAAGGCCGCAAAAGAAATGATGCGCCGCGTCGCCGATCTGCTCGGCGCGGAATTGCAGGCCTTGTGGGGCGGCACCTTCCACTCGATTGGCGCGCGCGTCCTCCGCCGCCACGCCGACGTGCTCGGCTTCCGTCCCGACTTCACCATCCTCGACCGCGAGGACGCCACCGCGCTCCTCAAGACCTGCCTGGCCGAAGCCGAGATCGACATCAAAGCCACGCGCTTCCCGAAGGCCGACGTCGTCGGTGACATCTGCTCGCTCGCCCTGAACACCAACCGCTCCGTCGCCGAAGTCGTCGCCGACGCCTATCCGTATTTTGTCCAGTTGACCCCGCAGATCGAAGACGTGGGCCGCCGCTACACCGCCCGCAAACGCACCGCCAACGTCATGGATTTCGACGACCTCCTCGCGCTCTGGCTGAAGCTCCTGCGCGAACACGCCGACGTCTGCGAACTCTACCAGCGCAAGTTTCAGTTCATCCTCGTGGACGAATACCAGGACACCAACAAACTCCAGAGCGACCTCATCGACCTCCTCGCCGCGCGCCACAAAAACGTGATGGTCGTCGGCGACGATTCGCAGAGCATCTACGCGTGGCGCGGCGCGCATTTCAAAAACATCCTCCAGTTTCCCCAGCGTTATCCCGGCGCGCAGACTTACAAGATCGAGGTCAACTACCGCAGCACACCCGAGATTCTCGCCGTCGCCAACGCCGCCATCGCCGCCAACATCGAGCAATTCGCCAAGCAGCTCGCCCCCGCCCGCAAATCCGGCATGAAGCCCGTCCTCGTGCCCTGCGGCGACTCGCGCGAACAGGCCGCCTTTGTCGCCCAACGCATCCTCGAACTCCGCGAGGAAGGCGTGAACCTCAACCAACAGGCCGTCCTCTACCGCTCGCACTTTCACGCCTTCGATCTCCAGCTCGAACTCACCCGCCGCAACATCCCCTTCAGTATCACCAGCGGCATCCGCTTCTTCGAGCAGGCCCACATCAAAGACCTCACCGCCTACCTTCGCCTCGTCTGCAACCCCACCGACGAACTCGCCTTCAAGCGCATCGTCCAGCTCATGCCCGGCATCGGCGGCGGCGCGGCGGCGAAACTGTGGGACCTCTTCTCCGCGCACCGCCCGACACTCGCGCCCGCTCTCGAGCCGGAGCGCCGAGCATCGCTCGGCACGAATCCACCGCCGCCGCCGCTCCAGCCGAGCGATGCTCGGCGCTCCGCCTCGTCCGACGCAGCGACCGCGCCCGCCGCCCCCGACCTGAAATCTCAAATCCTCAAATCTCAAATTCCCACGCCCGCCCCCATCGCCACCGCCCTCCAAAAATGCGCTGCGAAGGTTCCGAAAAAAGCCGCCACCGCCTGGGCGCAATTCACCCCCACCATCGCCCAGCTCGAAGCCGACCCCGTCCGTCACCAACCCGCCGCGATGATCCAGCTCGTCCTCGAAGCCGGCTACGAAGACTACCTGCAAGAGACCTTCCCCAACTTCCGCAATCGCCTCGAAGACCTCGAACAACTCGCCGCCTTCGCCCTCCAGTTCACCGGCCCCGAAGATTTCCTCGCGCAGCTCGCCCTCCTCACCAACATCGAGGCCGACGACGAAGCGGCGAAACGCAACGACCAGGAACAAGTCCGCCTCTCGAGCATCCACCAGGCCAAGGGCCTCGAGTTCGACGTCGTCTTCATCATCATGCTCTGCGACGGCCTCTTTCCCTCTGCCCGCTCCCTCGAAACCATCGACGGCCAGGAAGAAGAACGCCGCCTCTTCTACGTCGCCGTCACTCGCGCCCGCAACGAACTCTACCTCAGCTTCCCCCTCATCCGCATGACGCCCGGCAGCTACGGCGGCGACGCCATGCAACAACCCTCCCGCTTCCTCGGCGAAATCCCCAAAGACCTCCTCGACGAGTGGAACCTCCGGTCGTTCCACTCGTATGAGTGACGAGTGACGAGTGACGGGTGACGCGTCGCGGGTGACGCGTCGCGGGTGACGCGATTCGCCCGGTCCGCTGGATTTGCGCTCAGTCACCAGCGGAGCGCGGCTTGGGCGGTTTGGAATCCGCAGCAAAAGCCGGTCAACTTGGAAGCGGATGTTGGAGCTGAGGAACCCGGATAAACCCCGATAAACACGGATGAAAACCGGCTTTCGCAACCTTCGTCGCCGGGCGAACACCGCAACAAAAGACGCCCGTTCCTATCCGTGTCCATCCGTGTCCATCCGTGTCCATCCGTGTCCATCCGTGTCCATCCGTGTCCATCCGTGGTTAAACACCTTTTTCCCGGTTCACCCGCCGCCGCCGCGGCTCTCCCTTACTGCCGGTCCCACAGCGACCGCGAGTCGCCGACCGGATATTGGAGTCCGATCGCGCTTACGCGCATGTTCTCGGTGTGGCCGTCCACAAAGCCGGCGACCGTCCGCACATTGTGGCGGGGCACGATGCGCACGGGCAGGGAGTTATAGGCGCCGTCGCCCGGCACGCGGAAATACACGGCCGAGGTGTTGGGGGCTTCCTTCCATTTGTCCGGGTCCGGCTCCAGCGGGACCGTCACCGTCCTGACATCGGCAAAGATCACCGTGGCGCTGGGCTGGGCGATCTCCGATTCATGCGCGCGGGTGAGACCGGTGTAGGCGATGCCATTGGCCCCGCGAAAACTCATGCCGATGCCCAGCGGCTGCGGGCTGGCCCCGGGCAGCGTCGAGCTCCCGACGACGGTCGAGACCGTCTTAAGCGCCGGGCAATCGAAGATCTTCGGGTCGGTGATTTGCTTGTGGATCTGATAAATCGCGTCGTTCCACCACAGGTCGTTGGGAGCTGGCACCAGGCACTGGGCCACGGGCGGATCGCTGGCAATCCGGGGGCGGTGGAGGTTGAGAAAAACGCCGTCGTGGTCGTCGAGATACAGCCGGTTGGCCAGGGCGATCTGCTTGTTGTTGTTCAGGCATTTCGCGCCGAACGCCTTCTGCTTCGCGCTGCCCAGCGCGGGCAGGAGCATGCCCGCCAGAATGCCAATGATGGCAATCACGACGAGCAGTTCAATGAGCGTGAACCCCGCGAGCGCGGCCCGGAAATCCGTTTTTTTGCCAAGCTTCATAACGTGTGCAACCAACGTGAAAAGCCGGTGAAGACTCTTCCAACTGCATTCGTGTGACGGCCCGAAGCTGGCATCGCGCGGGGGCGAACACAACCGTTTCGCCGGGGCCATTCCCGTGGCCGCTTGGAGGCATGAACCGCGCCGCACGGGAGTTCGGCGCTCCGCCTTGGCCCGTCACCGCGCCTTGGCCTTCAAGTCCGCCTCCTCGTCGCCGAGCAGCAGTTCCAGCATCCGCTCCGGGCGGTTCAGAAAATCCTTCGTGATGCGGAAATGCTCGGTGTCGGCGTAGGCGATTTCGCGAATGCCCTGCTCGCCGAACTCAAGAATGCGCGCGTGCGGATACGCCAGCAGGATTGGCGAATGCGTCGCGATGACCAACTGGCTCCGATGATACACCAGCCGGTGCAGCAACGGCAGCACGCTCAACTGCCGCTGCGGCGAGAGCGCCGCCTCCGGCTCATCGAAGAGATAGATGCCGCCGCCTTGCAGCCGGTTGGTGAGCAGGGCGAGAAAGGATTCGCCGTGCGATTGCCCGTGCAGTGAACGCCCTCCGTAAGCGCGAAACGGCGGCCCGCTGCGCGACTCCTCCTCCGCCAGGTCCACCTCCGTCGCGAGATTGTAAAAACTCTCGGCGCGCAAAAACCAGCCATCCGTCGCGCGATTTCCCATCGTCCGCTCGACCTGGATGAACTCATGCAGAATCGAATGCGTGGGATGCGTGCTGACCTGATGATCGCGGCTCCCGCCCTCGGCATTGAAACCAAGCTGGACCGCGATGGCTTCGAGCAACGTGGATTTCCCCGAGCCGTTCTCGCCGATGAAAAACGTGACCGCCGGATGCAACGCGAGCCGGTCGAGCGTGCGGACCGCGGGGATGTTGAATGGATAATTTTCAAACGACGGAACCGCCTCCCGCCTCAGCCGGATGCCCTTGAGGAAGTTGCCGCCCGCAAACTGCGGTTCGGCCTCCGGGCCAAGCGCCAGTCGTGATTGCTTCGGTCTCGGGGCGGGTTTCACGGCGCAAACAACGGACGCGACCCACGCCAAGCCAAAAAAAGGATCCCCAGATAGATTTCAATTTTTGCGGACGTTCGCGCCGGAACCGGGGTAACGAATAGCACCTCCTTCTCCCTCTCCCCGTGAGGCACGAACGGGGAGAGGGGTGCCCCGCCACGGCAACCGGTTTCACCAGTGCGAAGCGCCGCTCGCCCCCGCCGCCATCCGTGTTCATCCGTGTTCATCTTTGGTTTCCCAATTCCCGCTTCGGTGCTGGGGTCAAATCTGCTCGAAATACCGCTGCTTCTCCCAGTCCGTCACCGCATCGCCGAACGCCCGCTCCTCCAGCCGCGCGTGGTGCGTGTAGAAATCCACCACGCCCTCGCCGAACGCCGCCCGCGCCAGCTTCGATTTCTCAAACAAATCCGTCGCCTCCCGCAGCGAACTCGGCAGCCGCGTGAGCTGCGGATCCACATACGCGTTGCCCTGATATTCGGCCCCGCAATCCAGCCCCTCGCGCACGCCCGCCAGACCCGCCGCCAGCATCGCCGCGAACGCCAGATACGGATTCGCATCCGCGCCCGGCATCCGGTTCTCGATGCGAAACGCCCCGCCCTCGCCCACCACGCGAAACCCCGTCGTCCGATTGTCCACCGCCCACGCCATGCGCGTCGGCGCCCAGCTCCCCGCCTGATACCGCTTGTAACTGTTGATCGTCGGCCCGAAACACAAACACAGTTCCGGCGAGTATTTCATCAACCCACCCAGAAACTGCCGGAACAGTTTGGAGCCGATGTCCCCAGTTCCTTCCTTCTTTGAACGTTGAGCGTTGGACGTTGAACGTTCCCCATTTTCCTTTGCGAACAGGTTCCTCCCGCCCTGCCACAGACTGATATGAACGTGACACGAGCTCCCCGCCTCACCCGCCGCCGGCTTCGCCATGAACGTCACCGACTTGCCATGCTGCTCGGCGATTTCGCGCACGCCCTGCTTGAAGAGCACGTGCATGTCCGCCATCGGCAGCGGCGCGCCGCAGGTGAAATTGATCTCATGCTGACCGCGCCCCCATTCGCCCTTGCTGCTCTCCACCGGCACCCGCGCGGCGCACATGCCATTGCGGATCGCGCGCATCAACGGCTCGTCGCGCGTCGGCTGCATCAGGTGATAATCAATCCGATAATCACTCGACGGCTGGAGGTCGCGATGCCCAACCATGTGCGCCGCGTGATAGCTCTGATTGAAGAGATAAAACTCCAACTCGCTCGCGCACAAACACGTCAGCCCCTGCTCCGCGAGCGCGTCCAGTTGCCGCCGCAACACCGACCGCGGCGCCTCCGCCACCAACCCGCCGCCATCGCGCACCACGTCGCACAACACCAGCGCCGCGCCCGGTTGCCACGGCAGCACCCGCAGCGTCTCCAGGTCCGGCCGAAACCCGAAATCGCCGAAGCCCGTGTCCCAGCTCGCGACCTTGAAGCCATCGAGCGGGTCCATCGGCAGATTCACCGTGAGCAGATAATTGCACCCGTGCGTGCCCTGCTTCACCACCGAATCGAGAAAGAAGTCCGCGCAAAACCGTTTGCCCACCAGCCGCCCAAACGGGTCGGGGAAGGCGACGAGCACGGTGTCGATGGCGCCGGAGCGGATGAGTGATTTAAGTTTCGCGAGGTTCATGGTTAGGAGAGTGGCAGATCCACGCAGCTCGTGCGACTACCTCCCGACGCCGAAGCTCGCCTGCTTCCTGGAGTTGCCTGACTCCGGCAAATCCCCAAACCAACGTGCAGCCTCCGCGGAGAATCGACGACGTGGATCATGCTCCGACCATGCGACGGCCGAGAACCCGCGTCAACGCACCCGCGTCCGGCCCCGTGGGTCAGGCTTCCAGCCTGACAGTTCGGGCGGCATCCGTGCCGCCCGTTCCCACGGCGAACGTGCGCCGCCCCGGAGTGCGGCCGTCCCCGGCCGCAGCGACATCCGCGCGCGCCGCGTTACCCGAATAAGTTCGCGCCTCTCTGCGCTCTTCCTTGCTGCGCCCGGAGACGGCGCATTCCCCTCGCAAGCCGTGGCGCGCAGCACTCCAGACCGGAGCCAGAGCTGGTCTTTCCAACCATCTCGGCCTGCACCCCTCCCCTGGGCGCATCTCACTTCCCTGCAACCTTCGGCAGGCACGGGTGCCGCGCTCAAAAAAACCTGCGGCGCCAGGCGCGGGGGCGTGGTGGGGCAGGCATCCTTGCCTGCCAGTTCGGGCGGCATCCCTGCCGCCCGTTTCCATGCCCGAGCACCCCCACGGAACTGGGAACACGGGGCAGGGATGCCCCGCCAACTGGCAGGCAAGGATGCCTGCCCCACCCGGCTGCCGCGGACGCCAAGCCGCGTGCAAGAGGCTAAGATGCGCCCTCCTCGCCTCGCCATCCCCCTTTGCCCTTTACCTGCTTCCCCCGACCGTTTACCGAATCCCCCACCGCCCGAACCAAAGAACATCTCCCAATGACTACCAACCCATCCCGCCCCGCGCCCGCGCTCCCCTCCGCCCTGCTCCTCGCGCTCGCACTCGTCTTCGGCCCCACGCCTGCCCTCACCGCTGAACTCGACCTCCCCCTCAACACCTGGGTCAAACTCAGCCCCCTCACCAACTCGCCCCCATCCCCGCGCCTCGGCTACGAAGGCGCGTGCGCGTGGGATTCCACCCGTCAGGTCCTCCTCCGCTACGGCGGCCACAACCAAGGCGGCGGCGGCGAACAACACTCCGAGACCTGGACCTTCGATCCCCGCACCGCCCGCTGGAATCTCAAGGAACCCAACACCCTCCCGCCCGGCATCTGCTGCGGACAGCAAAACGTCTTCGACCCCGTGCAAAGCCGTTACCTGCGCTTCCCCTCCTTCAGCGGCAGCCACGGCTGGCAATGGTGGCGCGAAATTTACCTCAACGACTCCTCCGTCTGGAGCTACGACCTCGCCGAAAACAAATGGCGCAACCTCCGCCCCGTCCCCACCGCCCAGCCCCGTCCCCTGCGCTGCGCCGCGTGGGATTCCGACCACGGCGTCGTCGTCCTCTTTGGTGGCGAAACCAGCAGCGAAGGCACCCTCGTCTATGACCCCTGGGAAAACTCCTGGACCCGCAAAAAACCCGCCCGCCAGCCCGAGTTCCGCAGCGGCGGCAACCTCGCCTACGATTCCCTCCGCCGCCTGCACCTCCTCTTCGGCGCGCAATTCATCAACGACCCGCACACCTGGGCCTACAGCCTCCGCAGCAACGCCTGGTTCGACCTCCAGCCGCCCACCCTGCCACCGACCGACAAAAACGACGCCGTCCTCGCCTTCGATCCCTTCGCCGGCCAGACCCTCGCCCTCGTGCGCGTCAGCGCGGGCAAAGAAGAAAACGCCAAATCCCACCTCGAAACCTGGGCGCTCGACACCGGCAAAAACACCTGGACCAAGATGAATCCCACGCCGGAACCCACGACCTCTGGCAGCCGCGCGCGCAACCTCGTCTTCGCGCCCGAACTCAACGCCTTCCTCCTCGAAAACCGCACCCACCCGCCCAGCGGCCCCGCCGAGCAACAAGTCTGGGCCTACCGCCTCAGCGAGCGAAAACCCACGCCCGCCGCCACTTCACCGCTCCCACCCCCGCGCCCGCAACCCCGCCTCATCGAGGACATCGTCGTCTCCGTCCTCACGCCGAAACAAATCGCACTCACCTGGAAAAAATCCCCGGCCCCCGACCTCGCCGGCTACCACGTCGAGCGCGCCCGCGTCGAAGTCGCCACCGAGGACCAACTCAAGCGCCTGAAGAAACAAACCCCGCCCCTCGGCGAGCCATCCGTCGGCGCCGTCACCCGCATCGGCCCCTTCACCCGCCTCACCACCACGCTGCTGCCGGACGCGACCTTCACCGACACGACCATCGATCTGACCCAACCCCAACCCTTCACCGAAACCCCGCTCTACGAACGCAAGTTCAACGCCGAACAATTCGATCCCGCCGGCCGGACCTATCGCTTCGCCGTCTTCGCCTACCGCGTCCGCGCCGTGAACACCCGCGGCGAACTCAGCGGCCCCTCCGCGGCCGAACTCACCATCCCCTCCGCGCCCCAATCCCTCTTCGCGCGCGAATCCGGCACCACCTGCCAGCTCAAGTGGACCGCCAATCCCGAGCGCGCCCTCCGCGGCTACCGCATCTATCGCATGGATGGCCGCTACGACAAAGACGCCATCCCCCGCCTCACCCCGGAACCCCTCCGCGAAACCACCTACACCGACCCCGCCGCCGGCAAACCCACCCGCCGCTTCCACCTCGTCGCCGTGGACGCCCTCGGCCAGGAAGGTTTCCCCTCCGCCCCCGTCTGGTACCAACGCGAATGGCAATCCTTCTACCAACCCTTCGCCAGTGAGTGGCATCAGTAACTCCGAAGCGGCCAATACCGACTCACGCACCCACCGTTCTCAGAATCTCCCGGTTAACCAAAACGACAAACAACCACCCGGGTGCTTTGCCACCCGGGTGGTCATGTCAAGTCACTGCCGTGACCGAATCCGGCCTCACACCACCATCTGCGCCACGGGATTGCTCCAGTCACTCGGACCAGCGGAGCCGACCACGTTCGCCTCGACGTTATAGACCACCCCGGGAGTGAGATCGGCAAAGATGGTATTCCCACCCGTCGTTTGCAGCGTCACTACCGGCGTATTAGGAGTCGCGGAAGTTACCCGCCAGTTATAGATCGCCGCTCCCGGCACCGGATTTGCCACGGCATGCAACTCGCCGCTGCGCGGTCCCAAAGTCACGCTCACATTGCCGGGCGCGGGCAAAACCCCCACCGGCGTACGCGTCGGCTTTTGCGTGGGAAACCCGCTCGACAACAGCACCGCGTAGTCCCCGTCGCAGGTCACCTGCACATAACTGGCCAGTTGCCGCATCAACGCCACGAGCACCGCCCGCTTGTCATTTTTGATTGCCGTCAACGACAGACCGCCCTCCGCCGCGTTGGCCACGGCTGTGGCAAAGGCGGTCTTGGCCGTGGTGATTGCCGCCAGAGCCGGGGCGGGAGTCGCATAACTGGCGTTACCCGTCATCGCCGTCACGATGGTGGTGGTACTGGTGATGAGTTGCGCATCACTGTCAGTGTTGAGGAACGAGATTGCTGGTTTTACTATCGTAGCCATACATTCTAGCAGTTGGTGGTTTATTGTTGATGGTTGGAACTAACCCCTCAATGCGTAGCAGCACCCGTGCCACCGGCCCATTTCCGCTCCTCCCTGATCCCCGAATAAGGCTCCTTGCCCCCATTGTCCTGCCGTTCCACTCCCTTCCTCCGGCAGCATTTCCAAATATTGCGCCCCTGTTTCCTAATCTCACCATTCTATTTCCCAATATTGGGAAACTGTTGCCCAATATTACCAAACCACTTCCCAATATTGCGCCACCGTTTCCCAATATCACCCAACCATTTCCAAATATTGCGAAACCGTTACTCAAAATCACCCAACCATTCCCCACTATTGCGAAACCGCTTCCCAATATCACGAAGTCCTTCCCCAAGATTGGGAAACCCGTTGCCAACCGTGCCAAAGGCCTTCCCAATACTGCAAAACCGTTTCGCAATATTGCAAAACCAGTTTCCAATCTTGGGAAGGCCCTCCGATTTAGCCGGAAAGCCCTGCCGCCAATGGAAACCCCCCACCGAAACGCCAGAAACCCAATGGTCCGATGCCAAAACCCCCTGTTCCCATCCTAGCGCCCACTCCCCCAACCCGCGGCCACCCGACCCCGTCCCACCCGGCCTCCGCCTTGACCCGTGCCACCGCACCCACCTCCCTGACACCCCCTGCCCGTGGGGAAAAATTGCCCGTCCGATCCGTTCCCCCCAGCAATTTTTGCCGCCCCCTAAACTCCGATTCTACCCCTCGCCCTATCCGAAACAATTAACGTCCCGCCTTACCCGTGGGGCAGGCATCCCTGCCTGCCAGTTACGGGGCATCCTTGCCCCGGATACCCAGATCTTTGCCCTCTACCGGAGCGCGGCTGTGTGCGAAGCACCAGCCGCAGCACGTTCGCAAACCCCAAGGCACCGGCTTATTCCACAACTACTAACCCTTTTGGCTGCTGCGGCTGGCCTGCGACACAGCCGCGCTCCGGGAGCAATCCAGCCCGCCTCGTGCTTATGTGGGGCAGGCATCTCTGCCTGCCAGTGACGGGGCATCCCTGCCCCAGTCCCATATCCCCTCACACGTCAGATCAATCGCCGTAAAAATCAGTGCCGGAACCCGTGAAACAGATAGCCCTCTTTCCCCCTCGCCCGGTGCGGCACAAACGAAAGAGAGCGAGACGGTAGTCCCCAGCGCGCCGCCGGACCGTGTGAACGCCCCAGCAGCGCGGTGAGGACACCGCGCCCGACCAAACTGGGTTTCCGTCCCCCTCGCCCTGTGAGGCGCGAACGGGGAGCGGGCCGGGGAGCGGGGTGCTCCACCCTGCGTATCTCAGTTTATTGTAACGATCAGTGCGTGTTGACGCAGTCCCGTAGGGACGATCGACAATAGCCCAGCACTTGAGTGCTGGGTATGCGGCGATTTAACCCTTAAGTCCCGCAGGGACGACCGAGTAAGCGATAAGCCGGGTCTGCCGTCCCGTTCGGGATTTGATTCTTCCCCATCGCTACCCCAGCACTGAAGTGCTGTATGTATTTAGCGCCAAAGGCGCGGCTCATACCAGCCTGGGGCAACGCCCCAGGTCAGATGCCAGCCAATGAATTCAGGGCTGAAAGCCCGTTCTATCGTTCTTATGAAGGATGATATTTCCCCGCGATGGACCGCGCTTTCAGCGCTCAAATGGTAAATGGCTCGCGTCCTGGGGCGTTGCCCCAGGCTGGTATGAGTCCGCGCCTTTGGCGCTAAACA